>JABBZI010000025.1 GCA_012955965.1 Clostridioides difficile | reverse complement strand
AGATATAATAGCATAAAACACATGTTCATGGTTAATAATAAGTGATTTTGTAATAATTCGTTGTATATTATACTATTTTAAGTAAGATAAATGATATTCTTTGTATAAGAAATAATATGTTTATTGATGTGAAGTTTTTTTGGTTTAAATTTATTAAGAATAATATTTTAATATTAATAAATAGACTCAAAAGAAAAAATCTTGTTGTAGTATTTAAACCCTACATATAATCTTTTAAAATCCTATATCAAATTGCAGGAATCAATAAATTAAAATCAAAACTTAGACTTAATAATATGGTTACATAGAATCCCACGCAGTTATTCTATTCAATAAAATCTAATAACTAAATAGGTATATTTCATCTATAAAAATCAAAGTAGATGTATAAATTTATAGGTGTATTAATTAAAAATTTTAATCAATACACCTACATACTTCTAATCTTCTTTTAATAAAGTGCTTTTCCAAACATCTTCTTTGAAACCTAATAGTACATTTTCACTATCAAAAAGCAATGGTCTTTTAATAAGCATTCCATCACTCACTAATATTTCTAAAAGTTTATCATCAGATTCACTTTTTACAATATCCTTAAGACCTAATTCTCTATATTTCATACCACTTGTATTAAAAAATTTCTTTATATCATATCCACTAGTCTTATAAATTGCTTCTAATTCATCTTTACTTGGAGGATTCTGAACCATGTCTATATCTTCAAATTCTAAATCATTTTCTTTTAGCCAATTTTTTGCTTTTCTAACAGTAGAACACTTTGCATATCCATATAACTTAATCATCATATTAAAAGTCCTTTCTAATTTTTTATTTTTATACCCATAATTTGTATATTATAACCAATTTATATCACAATCATTCTAAGCTTTCAATATAAAAAATTATTCTATTTTAAAATGACTATTAATTCATATTAGATATTTAAATTATTATTTTATAATATATTAAATCTAATTAATCACTTAACATTAGATTTAATTTTTAAATAAAAAAAGAGCATAGTATATTTATTTTACTTAGCCCTTATTTATATTATAAATGTTCCTCTAATTTCCATTTATAAAGTATTAAACAATTTTTTCTTTGATTTGAACATTTTCCACTATACCATCTTTTATACTTATAATCTTATCTGCTACATTATTTGAGAAAGCAACATCATGTGTAATTATCAGTATAGTCATGCCTTTATCTTTAAGTCTGTTCATTATATTGACTACTCTTTGAATAGTATCAATATCAAGTGCAGAAGTAGGTTCATCGAAACAAAGAACCTTTGGCATTAGTGCACATGACCTAGCTATTGCAACTCTCTGTTGCTGTCCTCCTGACAATTCAAATGGATAGGAATTTAATTTATCCTCTAAATCAACTAATCTTAAAAGTTCTCTAGCCCTCTCTTCAGCCTCTTTTCTAGGAACTTTAAAAACATTAACTGGAGACTCAATTATGTTCTCAAGAACTGTCATATGAGGAAATAAATTAAAATTTTGGAAAACCATACCTATTTTTCCTCGTATTTTTGACATATCTTTCTTACTTTTTATTATCTCATTATCTATCATAATCTCTCCGCTATCAAATTCTTCAAGACCATTTATACATCTCAATATTGTAGTCTTTCCTGCACCAGATTTTCCAAGTAAAACTCCAATTTGACCTTCTTCTAACTCAAAAGAAATATCTTTAAGTACCTTATTTTTTTTAAATGATTTATTTAAGTTTTTAATTTTCAGCATGTAAAAAACCTCCTCCTAGAATATTGTAACTTTATATATAATAAGAATATTTTTTTTCAAGTAATTCAAATACCTTAGTAAGTATAGCTACAAATATAAGATATATTGCCCCTGCCTCAAATAGTGGTAATAAGCTTGCTTCTCTGTTCATTGCTATTTGAGATATTCTTAAAATATCATTTAATCCTAATATATATACTAAAGATGTATCTTTTACTAATGTGATTACTTCATTTGAAATAGGTGCTAGTATTCTTTTAAAAACCTGTGGAAAGATTATTCTCTTATACATTGTAAATTTATCAAATCCTAGTACTTTTGAAGCTTCATATTGTCCTCTATCGATTGACTGTATTCCACCTCTAAATATTTCTGCAAAATATGCTGCATAATTTAAGAAGAAAGCTACTATTCCAGCTGTAAATCTGTCAAATACAATTCCTAAAAGAGGTAAGCCATAAAATATGACTATCATCTGTAAAAGTAAAGGTGTCCCTCTCATTATTAATATATAACATTGTGTAATACCACTTATTAATTTATTTTTTGATAATCTTAAAAATGCAACTGCAATCCCCAATGGAATTGATACTATCAATGTTATACAAAACATTGCTATAACTATCTCTAAACCTTGTAACATGCCTCTAGTGCCCCCTTCTTAACAGCTAATCTATCTTTTACTTAAACCACTTATCATAAATTTTGTCAAAAGCTCCATCTTTTTTCATTTCTTTTAATGTTTCATTTATTTTCTTACAAAGTTCTGGATTTTCTTTAGAAGTTGCTACAACATAATCTTCTAATCCAAAATCTTCTTTTAACACTTTGTATTTATCTTCACCTTTTTGACCCATATAGTATCTAATTAAAACTTCGTCACCAACAACTGCACTAGTTCTACCTATCTCTAAATCTCTAAGTGCTTTATCATAAGTATCATAAAGAACTGGTGCTCCACCTTTTAAGCTATTCATAAAATCTTTATCCTTTTCCACTGCATCAAGTGCTGTTGAACCTTGTTGTGTTCCAACTTCTTTATCTTTTAAATCTGCTTTTGAATTTACTTTTGAATCACTTAAAGTAACTATTATCTGTTTATTTTGTAAATATGGGTCTGTATATGATACTATTTTCTTCCTTTCATCTGTTATAGAGTACCCATTCCATAATACATCTACAGTTTTTGAGTCATTTAACTCAGTTTCTTTCATTGACCAATCTATTGGTTGGAACTTAACTTCCATTCCAAGTCTCTTAAATGTTTCTTTAGCTAACTCTACATCAAATCCTACAGTATCTCCTTTTTCATCTAAAAATCCCATTGGAACAAATGTATTATCAAACCCTACGATTACTTCTTTTTTTGCTTCTTTTGAAGCATCTTTTCCCTTTTCATCATTTGATTTTGAACAACCTGCCATTCCACTTACTAAACCTAACATAATTGTAAATATTCCTAATTTTTTTAATATATTTTTCATAATATTCTCCCTCATCTTTTAAATTTTTAAATATTTTGATTATTTTTTAAAAAGTATATCTGTTGCAATATAATTCTCTGCGCGCTTAAAAAATTATATTAAAAAAACTCCCGTCTCTAGCTTATGCTAGAGGACGGGAGTTGACTCTCGTGGTTCCACCTCTGTTCATTAATGCCTCACGACACTAACCTCTTTAAGTACAATAAAACAATTATACTCTAGCACTATAACGGGTGCAAGGATTCCGGAAAGCTCCTAATAAAGTATCTTTACTCTTTCAGAGTTCTGCTCAAAGATGTGTTCAAAGTAAAATCTATTGCTCCTCTCACCAATCGGAAACTCTCTGTTTAAGATTAACTACTTCTACTATTTCTTTTCTTAGCATTTAATGTTGTTTTGAATTGTTATTATGATATTGATTTTATAGCATAAGGCAATATCTGTCAATATATATTTTAAAATATATATAAAAATCTAATTCCAAGGAACAACTTCTACTTCACCATAACATCTTTCTACCAATCTATTGGAATACTCCCCTCTATATCCCAAAATGAAAAGTAAAACAAGCTCAATATATCTTGTTCCTATTGAGATTATGTTCCAAATATCTTCAACTTCTAACACAGCTCTATGAGTTCTTCTGCTTGGATGAACTATACTATTCCTTAAATAAATTACTAAATCTACACCATCATCAAACTTATTTTTTATTGTATTATCAAATATATCTAATTCATGTTTTCCATATGGTATCTTACAAATATCAAGTAATAATCTTATATTTTTGGATGCTAAGTTACAATCAAAAGCTTCATCTGTAAGTATTTTATTTTGCTCTACTAAAATTACATATGACAGAGTTTCAAGTGCAATTTGTACAGATATTATATTATTTTCCATAGTAACACTTCCAAGAGATTCTATATACCAGTCAATAACACTTTTTATGGCAGAACCATAATAAAAATCTTCTAATTTTTTACACATAAGACTTATATATTTCTCCATATTATGATAATTTGAAAGTGTATCTGACCATGTTGGTACATATCTAAATGGAGATATCTGATTTTCATTCCATATTCTATAGACTTCATTTCCACTTCTATATCCTTTAGCCAAACAAAATCCAACATATCTTCCACACATAAAACTCAAAGCTGTTGATATTCTATCTAAAAGATTTATTGTATTATTTGTTCTAAAAATTCTACCATCTTTTCTTCTAACTCTACCTATATGAGTTATTATGGCTCCAGACTTAGACCTTAAATCTGACTTAAGTTCTTTTCTATAATCGTATCTTTTATCTATAGTCACAATATAATCATTTATATCAAATTCAATTCTACCTGCATATACTTTATCATTATATTTAATGAGTTTTCCAGGTATTTTATCTAAGTTTATTATATTAAAATCTACATGCTCAACATAAGAATTTTTAGATTTTATACAGTCATCATTGATATATCCTTCCACATTAACTTCACTTAGAGTGTTTATTGTTATAGAAATAATTTTATAACCATGAACTTCAAGAATAGCATTATCATAATCTAAAGCTAAATTATCATCTTCATTATCTATTTCTTCAATGCAACCTATATCCGCCTTAAAGCTTATAGATATTGGAGGTGTCATTTTATAATAAATTTTTCCATTACATCTATATTTTTTATCTAAATATATGCAAAACCGACCTTCATAGATACTAATATCTTCATTGATACCATAGCTTAAATACTCTGATGTTATAGCATCATCAATTTCTTTCATTTTTATTCCCACCTTTGCTTTTGTATAATAACATAGGGATTGTAGTTCTTTTTTATTTAGTAAAACTCAATCTATTATATAATTTAGCATATTATTTTATTACTTATGTACTTTAATAATTTTCTACAAAAATATCATCATTCTAGTATCATCGTTTATTTAATACTTTATGTATTTTATTTAAACTTAATTATTTAAAAGCTTATATTACTTACTTGTAATTTCTACAGCTTATTACATCCTTCCTTGTAATTATAGCATAGTTTTATAATTTCATATTATATATTTACTAAAAAAGCTAATACCTTTACCTTTTTCTAAACAGTTTTTTGAATAAAAAAGGCAGCTTTAATTTATTATTTCAAAACTGCCATCAAACTGCAAATATTCTATTTTGATGTATATAACTTCACCATTATATTAAAAGATTTTTGCTTCTATCAATTTTCAAGTTTAGATAAGACTTCACTTATATCCTTTTCCACTAATGGTTTCATATTATTATTATAAATACTTGTGTCTGCATTACTTAATTCCATTTGTATAAGATGGATGAGATTTTTTTTATACTTTGTAATATTAGGTAATGATTTAATAAACATTCTTGATACAGACGGTTTTTTATCTACAATATGACTTAAAATACAATCTATATTTATTTCAATTTTATTCTCAGTATCCCATTGAGCATTTGCAGCTATTAATAACAATCCTCTTCCCCTAATATATGAACTTTCATTATTTAGCATATCTAAAAATGAATCAAAAAAACAATATGTAATATTTGATTTCATACTTTCATTTTCTAAAAACAAAAAAATTCTATATGCTTCATTATGATTTTTTGAATATAACTTATTAATAAGTAAATTTATGTCTTCCAATCTTTCCATCTCCCTCATGACAAACATGTACTTAAACAAAGTATAATATATCCCAAAATATATGTAAATAAACCTCTATACTAAATACAAATCTAAAATTATTCTAAAATCACTTAATATTTATTTCCAAACAATAATCATAAATGTTATACACTTATTGATTATATGTCATAAAAATAAGCTATCAAATAATTTATACTTGATAGCTTATCTTTCTTATAATTCTTTTTTTAAAGTTTCCTTTAGATTATCATATGCAAAATCCATTATTTCTCTACATGCAACTAAGTCCTTTTTTAAGTCTATACACAGTTCTGAACCATACTCTTTTCTTACTGTTGTAGTCAAATCTTTAGCATACACTTTAGCTTTAGTACTTTCATCTTCATGATTTCTACCCTTTACATATCCAATTATTATATTTGAGGCATTTACTGCTCCACATAAGCTAGCAACTCCACAACCTGAACCTAATCCACTACCTAAACAAACTGGTATATCTGTATTAAATTCCTCATTATATGCTTTTATAACTGATTCAGCACAATTAAATCCTTTTTCATGATATTTTGATGCTATAACTTTATTACACATTAAAATTCCCCCTTATCTTTATAAGTTAAAATATTTTTCTTCTATTTTTGTAAAAAAATATTTGTTTTTACAATTATTATATCAAATTTTAACAATAAAAACATTTTTTTCTAGATTATACACTTTTTTCTAAATTTAATAGTATTTCTTTCAAATCAGAATGATTTCCCATATATCCGCCAATATTATTTTTGCCAACTACTCTATGACAAGGTATTATTATTGGAATTTTATTGCTCTTACTTGCCTGTCCTATTGCTCTTACTGATTTCGGATTATTTATATTTTGTGCTATATCTGAATAATATAATGTTTCTCCATATGGTATTTTTAGCATTTCCCTATAAACTGATTTTTGAAACTCAGTTCCTTCAATTCGAATATCCAAATCAAATACTTTTCTTTTTCCTTTAAAGTAGTCATCTATTTGATTTATAGCTTCTTTTAAATCTTCTTGGCTTCTTTTTATGTCAATTCCTTTTTTGATATATTCATCTTTTAATTTATTAAATTTTTCGTCTCCTATATCTACACTGACTATAAAACCATCTTCACTTAATATGTATAAATTTCCTATTTTTGATTGATAAACATCATATACTAGATTCATATAACTTCCCCCCTTTACACTAGTATACATATAATTTTTTAACTAATAAAGAGTTACCCTAAAAAATAGGATAACTCTTCTTTTATAATTATTTAATATATAATATTTTTTTTAAGCTTATTGGCTCTTTAATATATAAAAATATCGATTTTATATATTTTTAAAAGCTTTAGAAAGCATAAGTTTTATCCTGTTAAGCTGATTTACCTCACTTGCAGAAGGGTCATAATCAATAGGTATTATATTTGCATTTTTATATAATCTTTTTAATTCTTTTATAGAACCTTTACCAATTATATGATTAGGTAAACATCCAAAAGGTTGCATACAAATAATATTTTCTACACCTTCGTTTAATAGCTCAACCATCTCACCTGTTAAAAGCCAACCTTCTCCAGTTTGATTTCCTAATGACACTACTGGTTCTGTGTTTTTTGCAACAGTCTTTATGTTACCTGGTGCATAAAATCTTTTACTCTTATCAAGTGTCTTCTTATATACTTTTTGGTATATTCCAGTTATGTATATAAATGCTTCTCCTATAATTCGACTCTTTCTACTTCCCTCTAAATGAGTATGTTTATAAATAGTATTAAAAGCACAACTTAAGAAGAAGTTTGTAAGGTCTGGAACAACAGCTTCAGCACCTTCTCGCTCCAATATATCTACTAGATTATTATTTGCAATTGGATGGAACTTTACTAAAATCTCTCCTACTAAACCTACTTTTGGTTTTTTTACATCTAGTATCTCTAAATTATCAAATTCCTTTACTATATCTTTTATATTTTTAGTAAATATAGAAATTTTTGCTTTGACAAGCGAAGTTTTACATATATCAACCCATTTTTCATATAGAGCATTTGCACTTCCAGTGACCTTTTCATATGGTCTTACTCTATAAAGTACCTTCATCAATAAGTCACCATATACGACTGCCATAAAAAGTCTATTGATTAATTTTAGTGATATATTATCCATTATTCCACTGTCTTCTATTCCATTTACACTAAGTGCGATTACAGGTACATCTTTAAATCCAGCATCATACATAGCTTTTCTCAAGAATCCGATATAATTTGTAGCTCTACAACCTCCACCAGTCTGAGTTATAGTAACAGAGGTGTTATTTAAATCATATTTACCAGATTTTAATGCTGTTATTAGTTGACCCACGACTATTATAGCTGGATAACATGCATCATTATTTACATATCTTAATCCCTCTTCAATTACATTACTATCTGTATCTTTTAGAACTTCTATATTATAACCACTTAAGTTTACAGCTTTCTCAAGAAATTGAAAATGTATTGGAGACATTTGTGGAGCTAATATAGTATGTTTGTTCGTTATTCGATTGTTTTTAGCATACTGTATCCTATTTACCTTTATATTTTTAACATCTATATTTTTGCTTTCTCTCTCAAACATGGCTGCTTTTAAAGACCTCATTCTTATTTTAGCAGCACCTAGATTGTTGCCTTCATCAATCTTTATGATAGTATATATCTTTGATTTTTCATTAAGTATCTCTTGAACTTGGTCTGTAGTTACTGCGTCCAATCCACATCCAAATGAGTTAAGTTGTACTAATTCCAAATAATTTTTATCTCTCACAAAGCTTGCTGCTTTGTACAATCTTGAATGATATACCCATTGGTCTACAACTCTAAGAGGTCTTTGTATATTTGCTAAGTGACATATAGAATCTTCAGTAAGTACCGCCATATCTAATGAGTTTATAAGTTCTGGCATACCATGATTTATTTCTGGGTCTATATGATATGGTCTTCCACATAACACAATCCCCTTAATATTTCTTTCTTTTATTTCTTTAAGTGCTCTTTCACCTGCAGCCTGCATCTCCATTTTAAATGAATTTTGTTCATCAGTAGCTTTATCAACTGCATTATTAATTTCGTCTTTAGTTATTTTTATATCTGAAAAACTTTTTGATAATTCTTCATAAAGTCTCTTTTTCAATTTTTCCTTATCATTTAGACTTATAAATGGATTTATGTAGTTTATGTTCTTATTTCTTATATTTTCTACATTGTTTTTTATTACTTCAGAATATGATATTACCACAGGACAATTGTAATAATTATCAGCGCTTGAATCTTCTTTGTTTTCATTTGTTACGCTTGGATAAAATATATTTTTTATTCCCTTTGCAATTAAGTTTTCTATATGTCCATGAACTAATTTTCCTGGATAGCAAACTGTTTCAGAAGCAATACTAGTTATACCAGTTTCATATAATCGTTTTGATGACCTATCTGAAAGCACAACCCTAAATCCTATATTATTGAAAAAAGTAAACCAAAATGGATAATCTTCATACATATTTAATACTCTTGGTATACCAATCTCTCCATTCTTTGCTTCTTCTTTTTCTAGTGGTTTATATCTAAAAATCCTATCATATTTGTACTTAAATAAATTTATTGGTTTTTTCTTTTCTAGTCCTATTTTTTTATCACCATAGATAGCTTCACCCTTCTCACATCTATTTCCTGAAATAAAAAGTTCATTGTCAGAAAATTTATTTATAGTAAGAAGACAATGATTTGAGCATCCTTTACATCTAGTTACACTTGATTCTAGTTTTATATTATTCAATTCTTCTTTAGATAATAAAGATGTTTGATAGCCACTTTCATATTTTTCTTTTGCTATAAGTGCTGAACCAAAAGCACCCATAATTCCTGAAATATTAGGTCTGATTACATTTTTTTCAATTAATTTTTCAAAGCTTCTAAGCACTAAATCATTATAAAATGTTCCACCTTGTACAACAATATTGCTACCAATTTCATTTAAATCTCTAATTTTTATTACTTTAAATAAAGCATTTTTTATTACAGAATAAGATAATCCTGCTGATATATCTCCAATGCTTGCACCTTCTTTTTGAGACTGTTTTACTCGAGAATTCATAAACACAGTACATCTTGAACCTAAATCTACAGGACTTTGAGAATAAATCCCTTCCTGTGCAAATTCTTCTATTGTCATAGATAAAGAAGTCGCAAATGTCTCTAAAAATGATCCACAACCTGAAGAACAAGCTTCATTTAATATTATATTGTCAATTACTCCATCTTTTATTTTTAGGCACTTCATATCTTGACCACCAATATCAAGTATAAAATCTACGTCTTTATTAAAAAATTTAGCGGCTTTATAATGTGCTATAGTTTCTATTTCTCCATTATCAATTTTTAATGCTTTTTTAATAAGGCCTTCTCCATATCCAGTTACAGTTGAGCTCAGTATTTTAATATTTTTTGGCAATACGTCATATATTTCATTTATAACCTTAATAGTCGTTTTTAATGGATTTCCTTCATTACTATTATAATAAGAATATACTAGTCTTCCTTCTTCATCAATAAGAGCTGCTTTAGTAGTAGTGGAACCTGCATCAATTCCTAAATAACAATTACCTTTGATTGAATTTATATCTACATAATTTATTTTTTCTTTTTCATGTCTTCTTGAAAACTCTTCATATTCGTTTTTATCTCTAAATAATGGTTCTAATAAATTTACTTCTCCATCTTCGATATTCTCTATACTATCCAGCTTTTCTATTAGAGATTCTAAGTTTATACTATCTTCATCTACTGACAATAATCCTGCTCCAATAGCAATATAGAGTTGTGCATCTTCTGGAAAAATTATATTTTCATCTTTTAAATCTAATACTCTTTTAAATGCTTCTCTAAGCTCAGATAAAAAGTACAATGGACCACCTAGAAATGCAACATTGCCTTCTATTTTTCTTCCACAAGAAAGAACACTTACAGTTTGTACAACAACTGCATTAAAAATACTCATGGCTATATCTGTCTGCTTAGCTCCATCATTTATAAGAGGTTGAATATCTGTTTTAGCAAAAACACCACATCTTGAAGCTATTGGATATATAACATTATACTCTTTAGCTAGTTCATTTAATCCACTTGCATCTGTTTTTAAAAGTGATGCCATTTGGTCTATAAATGCTCCTGTGCCACCTGCACATATCCCATTCATTCTTTGGTCTATTCCGCCACTCAGATATGTTATTTTTGCATCTTCTCCTCCAAGTTCTATGACAACATCAGTTTCAGGATGGAAATATTCTATTGCTTTTGTACTAGATATAACTTCCTGAACAAATTTTACTCCTAGCTTTTTAGATATTCCAATCCCACCTGAACCAGTTATTACAATTTTAGTATTTATGTTTCCCAATTTTTCATATATACCTTTTAGTACTTCTTTAACTGATTTCTTCACATCAGAATAATGCCTTCTATATTCTTTATGAACTATACTATTACTATTATTAAGTACCACAACCTTCACCGTTGTAGAACCTACATCAATTCCTATATGAAATAATTCATCCATTGTATCCCTCCATACTTATATGCTTTTTTTAATTTTTGTAAGTTCTATGGCTTTATTTTAAGTAAGTTATTCTATAATCTTTATGACTAATATTTTTATTTTATGATTATTTTATTAATCAAGCTTACTCTACTAGGTAATTCCCAATCCTAACCTTAAATTTTAAATAAGAACATATAGTTAGTGTACTAAATTTTGTCATAAATTTCTACAGATTTTTGTTACTTTTTACATAAATATAACTTAACTCTAATATCTACTTAATATTTATATATTATAAATTATCTTCATTCATAAAAAAATGGTTGTCAGTGTACAAATTCTTATTGCACACTAACAACCATTTCTTATATACTATCTTTTATTTATTAATTATACTTATCCTACGAGCATAAATATGAAGTGAGCTGCTGCTCCTGCACATAAACCACCTATTGTATGAGAAAGGATAGCTTTACCTGCCAATTGTCTAGCATTTAATGCATCCATCATACCAATATGTGTACTTAAATATCCACTCCAACACATACCCATAGCTGTAAACACTGCTATATCATTAGGAGTTATAGCTCCTGATTTTATAAATTCTGGAACTAAAGACATTGCTGCTCCAACAGCTCCCAATGAAGTTATAGGGAAAGCTATTGCTTCTGGTGATGTAAATCCAAATAATGGTTCTAATATAAATCCAAGTTTATCTCCAATAACTGGAAGTAATTTTATTCCTTCGTATGCAGCTCCAGTATAAACTTCTTGACCTGTAACAGGATCTGTAGATGGTCCAAAAGTTAATAGCATGACTAATGTACATACTACTAGGACACCTGGGATTATAGCCATTCCCATATCTACTCCCATTTTACCACCTTCAAGAATTGCATCTAAAGCTCTTTGGAATACATTTCCTTCTCTAACTTCTCTAAACTCAGCTTTTTTTTCTAGTGAACCAGTTGCTTTATCTTCTTCTGGATTGTATTTATAAAATTTCTTAGTAAATGTCAACATTATTCTAACACTTACTATACTACCTATAACAGCACCTAAATTACCAATTAATGCCGGAAGTACATACTCTGTACCTTGAGAAATCATAAATGTTGTTAAGATAAGTCCCATACCAAAAGCTGTTCCTAAATTACATAATGCTGGAACTTGATATTTTTTAAAGTATTGTGTGAATGTTTTATCTTTAGCAAAAGGTATAATAGCTGGATTATCTGATAAATAAGTTGTTATAGCTCCTGCTATACTAGCACCAGGCAATCCATATAAAGGCTTCATAAATATAGCGAAAATTTTATTAATTAATGCTATTACTCCAAACTCTGAAAGTAGTGCACTTAATGCGCCTGCAAGAACTGCCATAGCCATAATTAAGAAAACTGTCTCTAATAGTAAAGCATGTGCTGTACTCATTATTACTTTGAACATCATTCCTGCTCCCATAATACTACCAACATATCCAAAACCAACTACTAGTAATATTAAGAAAACAAAAGTTTCCATGCTTACTGCCTTAACCTGTCTCCTGTCTGTTAACTTCTCCATTTTGAATCATCCCTTCTTTTTCTTTTGTTGTAAATAAAGTTTAACAAAACCTTTTCTCTTTTTTAATTATACTTATAAATATTACTGTTTGCAACTTTATTTGTCATTTTTTTATCATAATTAAAATGAAAATCAGTATTTTAATAATAAAAATTTTTCAGATTTATGCAAGTTTTCGACATCTTATCCTTCACTTTAGAAAAAGTACGATTCCTTACTAGTTATACACAAGTTACTCTAACGACCTAATATTCACATACAAGTTGTAACTTGTATCTTTTATAGGAAACAAAAAAGATTATGAAAAAAATTTTCCTTCAATATTTTTCGTAATCTTTTTTATTAGTTTTATAGAATTTTTTTTATTTTTTTTTTTTAAGTTATGTATTATTGTAATTTTTCAGCTATATATTTTACTAAATCAACTGTTCTTGATGAATATCCCCATTCATTATCATACCATGAAACTACTTTAACCATATTGTCTTCTATAGCCATTGTGGATAGAGCATCTATAATAGACGATCTAGAATCTCCTCTAAAATCTATAGAAACAAGTGGTTTGTCACAATATCCTAAAACTCCTTTTAATTCTCCTTCAGCAGCATCTTTTAATGCAGAGTTTACTTCTTCGACTGTAACGTTTTCTTTAAGTTCGCACACTAAATCAACAAGTGAAACTGTTGGTGTTGGCACTCTAAGTGAAAAACCATTTAATTTTCCTTCTAATTGTGGTAATACTCTTGACACAGCTTTTGCTGCTCCTGTAGTGGTAGGTATTATAGATTCGGCCGCAGCTCTTGCTCTTCTTAAGTCTTTATGGCTCTTATCTAATATTCTTTGATCGTTAGTATATGAATGTACTGTAGTCATTAAACCTTTTACTATACCAAATTTTTCGTCCAATACTTTAGCAAATGGTGCTAGACAATTTGTAGTACAAGATGCATTTGAAATTATATTGTGCTTTTCATTATCATATTGTTCTTCATTAACTCCGATAACTATAGTTATATCTTCATTTTTTCCTGGAGCTGTTATAATTACTTTTTTTGCTCCTGCTTTAATATGTTTTTCTGCCTTTTCTCTTTGTGTAAATAGCCCTGTTGATTCTATTACTATATCAACTCCTAGTTCTTTCCATGGTAATTCTTCAGGGTCATTATATCTTAATATTTTTATTTCTTTAGAATTTACTACTAGAGTATCTTCATCTTTTGCTTCTACTTCACCTCTAAAAGTTCCATAGCATGAATCATATGTAAATAAATGTGCCAAAGACTCTGTTGTTGCTCTTGCATTTATGGCTACAATTTCTATATTATCTCCTAATTCTTCTTGAGCTATTCTTAATACAGCTCTTCCTATTCTTCCAAATCCGTTCATTCCTACCTTAATTTTCATTATGAAATGTCTCCCTCCATTACTATGTTTTTACATGATTATTGTACACTAAACAAATCATTTGTTCAATACTTTTTCTTGATTAAATAATTAAATTCTATGTTTTTTTATTATCAAAAGAGAATTAGTATATCATTTTTATCTATTTTGACCCATATTTAGTATATACTTTTTAGTATACAGAGGCTGAAGTCATTTATTTTGCTCAATGTCCCTTGGGACATATTTCGCCATCTTTTTTTTGAATTTTTAAACTATACTTATTCCTAAAATGTACTATATTAGATACTCTTTTTTAATTTAAAATAATAAAAATTAAATAAATTATTATTTAGTCCAAAAAATATATAAACTTTTAAAATTTAATGCACAAAAAAGAGATTATAATTTCTATAACTAAAATAAATTTTAATCATCTTTATAATCTCTTTTCTATATATTATTCAAATAATTTCGTTCCTAAACTTACAAACATCTGTAAAATTAAAAAAGCTTTTGTATCTATTTTATGATTACTTCTTAGAATCTCTTTGGCTTCTTCTTGTGAAATTAAAAAAGCTTCAATGTCTTCATCTGGTTCTAAAAATTCATCTGTTATGTCACCATCACATATACAATAAACAAATGCAACAGATTCATCACTCATTCCAGGAGATAAGTATACTTTATCTTTACTCATATTTTTTTTAATTTCTAAAAGAGTAAGTCCTGTTTCTTCTCTAAGTTCTCTTTCAACAGAAGTCTCTATAGATTCACCTTCATCAACAAGTCCTGCTGGTAATTCATATATATAGTCATTAATAGGTACTCTAAATTGTTTTATTAAAATTAGTTTTCCACTACTTTTATGAAGTCCTGCTATTACAACTGCATCTACATTGTCCTCTTCATTCTTCAAATAAATACATTTTAGTTCTTCATTGCTTTTTCTTGACGCTACCATCCAAATCTTATCTTCATTCAATTTATTCTTGTACTCAATTTCAAAAAGTCCTATAAACTTATTTTCAATCAATGTATTTACATTCTTTATTATAGTTTTTTTCAAATTTACTACGACCTTTCTTTTTTTAATACCATTAAGCAAATATAAATATCACACCTTAATAAATATTTATCTTATTATATTTCCATTTCTGGATTATCTTTATCTACAAAACCTACTTTAATCTCACAATCAAAAATTTCTTTTAATAACTTCGCTAACTCTTCTCTTGCACTCATTACTTTATCCAAATTAGCATCAGTAAAACCATCTATAGGGAAAAATATATTTTTTGAACTATTAGTTATTTTTCCTTCCTCTCCTTGTCTCCATATCCATCTTCTAGTCTTTACCATATCTCCAACAGAATAAATTAATTCTCCCTCTTCCATCAACTCAACATCAGTTTCTCCAAATGGAACAAATTTATCCCCTTCTTTTGAAAACCTAACATATACATCATCATTTCTAAAATCCATATCATGTGCACCCATTGGAAGTAAATATTTTAAAGAAATAGAATTTCCTAAATCCACAATAGGATTTATATGAGGAAGTTTCTTATTCTTAGCAACTCTTGTTGTCATTGCTTCTATTGAACTCATAAATTTATTTGGGTTCATTCCTAGGCTTCTAAAGGCTTCTCTATATGGTATAATTTCTTCTGATTCTTTCACTTTTTTATCTTTAAAGTAATCTTCTACTCTATCTATACTTATATCTAAAAGATTGCCTATTCTTTCGATTTCTTTAGTATTGTCTATTCCTTTTGCTACCACTACCCCAAAACATACATTTTCTAATTTATCAAAGACTTCTTTTTCTACTATAAATTTCATTTTGTCTCATCCTCCTGTTATTTACATTATTTTCTAAGTAAATTTTATCACTTTATGTCTTATAAATATACCCCCTATTTAGCAATTGTTTAAGTTTTTTAAATTTTCCAATTACTGTTATATTTGCTCTTCCCAAATATTTTATATATACTAATTACAAATTTAGCTTTTAAAAACAGGTTTCTTACTTTATAATGTATAATATATTTTTATGGAGGTAAGATTATGAAAAATTTTATTTTAATATATCTTATAGTGATTAATTTTATTGCTTTTTTTTCAATGTATATAGATAAAAAAAGGGCAATTAAAAATGAATGGAGAATAAAAGAAGCCACTCTTATTTCTATGGCAGTAGTTGGAGGCAGTATAGGTTCTATAACTGGGATGTATTCTTTTAGACATAAAACTAAACATATTAAATTTACACTTGGTATACCATTTATAATATTCCTACAATTATTATTAATATATTTTTACATTTTAAAGTAATTGGAATATAAAACTGTATTTTCTCAATAAATTAAGGTGCATGAAACTTTTGATTTCATACACCTTTTTCTAGCAATTCATAAAAACACATCTAATTAAAATTAATGACCTTTATGTTTGGCTTTTCTCTTTTCTTGTTTCAAATTAAAAAGTCTTTCTTTTTCTTCTTCTTTCCTATCTTTAGCTAGAATTTTTTTATCCTGCTTTCTTTCTTCATACTGAAGCTTAAGGGCATTTTGAGCCTTGGTTCCTATAGTTTCTTTTTCCTGTTCCTTTTTTACTTTTCTCTGCATTCTTTTGTATCCAATTTTATCTTTGGTTACATTCTTTTCTAACTTAATACTACCAAAATCTAACGAGAAAAATCTTTCAAGTATAAATTCATATACTTCTACCTCTTTAGGTTCTGCTCCAAAAACTACTCTACATGCTTCATATTTTTTACCATCTTGTCTTTCAAATACACCTATCCAAAATGGTTCTTCAAATAAGACTGTCAATTTTCCACTAACTTTGTCCATTGCTAGTTCCTCCTATTTAATTACTTTCTAAAGAATGGACAACCAAGGAGGCAGGTTACTGACAGCGATTGCTGCGTCTGGACTACCAACCAGACTGTGTTTTTATCTTTATAAATTAAATCTTATCTTTTTTAATAATACTTGTCAATGTTGATATAAATTAATTTCTAAATATCAATTTTTATTGTTCCTTGCATAAACAAAACTGCTTCACCAGAAATTTTTACAGTATCATCCTCTAATAACTCACACTGAATTATACCACCTCGATTAGATAGTTGTGTTGCTACCATTTTACTTTTCCCCAATTTTTTAGCCCAATATGGAATTAGATTACAATGAGATGAGCCAGTTACAGGGTCTTCTGAATCTAATTCTGGACAAAAATACCTCGAAACAAAATCTGTGTTATTCCCTTTTGCTGTAATTATTATACCTAGCCAATCTGTCAATTTACGCAAATTTGCATAATTAGGTGTATAATTTATAATTTCTTGTTCACTGTTTAGTAACAAAATTAAATCTCTTGAAGAATAAATAGCACTTGGTATGCAACCTATCAAATCAATTTGTTGTTGTGATAATTTCATTTCAGTAGGCATTAGTTTTGGAAATATCATCTCATATAGATTCCCATTTCGCATAACTTTAAGATTTCCACTTTGAGTAACGAACTCTATGTTTTGAACATTACTATCAATAAAATTTGATATTATATAAGCAGCTGCTAAAGTCGCATGACCACATAAATCAATTTCTGCTTTAGGAGTAAACCATCGTAATTCATAATTTCCTTTATTTTTAACTATAAATGCTGTTTCTGGCAGATTGTTTTCTTCTGCTATTTTCTGCATTAATTCCAAAGGCAATCTCTTATCAAGAACACAAACTCCAGCAGGATTTCCTTTAAATAAGTTACTTGTAAATGCATCAACTATATAGTACTCCATTCACCATCCTCACTTCCTGATTTAAATTTTCTTATATGTATTTCTCAAGATTACTCTGTTCAACAACCATTTTACCTAATAATGTGATCGCTTGCTTAGGACAATTATTTACACACCGATAACACATTGTACACTGACTATTAGAAACAACCATCTCATTTTTAATTACTAAATTATTCATTGGGCATAAATCAATACATTTACCACATATGATACATTTATCATCATTTATTTTTAGTTTGTCTGTATATCGATTCATTTTATTAATAAAATATAGTCTTTGTCCAAATAGTCCTACAATATGACACAAAAAACCCAACCCATCTTTTGGTGGTATCCCATACTTCAAATCTTTACTAGCTTTCTTTATTTTATTTTCTGCTTTTATTACTAAATTTCTATTGTAATCCAAAGAATGTTTTAATACCTTTTCATCGCCTATACTATCTGGCATCTTTATGTGTAGCCCACCAACAGTAGTAGCTCCATATTTTTTAAGTATTCTAGATAAAACACCAGAACCATCTCCACTAAACAGAGCCATAGTGGCAATAATAAAAATACGCTTACCATTCCACAAGTCTGAATTATTAATTATAAAATCTTTTAATATTTTAGGTACATTACTATATTGTACAGGATAACCCAAAACAATGTCCTCATGATTGTGGATGTATTTTAAAAGTTCACTATTTTCAATAGAATAAGAATTTGCTGTTGTATCGTATTCTTGTAAAAATTTTTCTACACAGTATCTTGAATTACCTGTTCCACTAAAATATATTCCTAGCATCGATTCACTCCTATAATCATTAATTTGATTTAAAATTATAAATAGGTTTCAATATATTAATTATGTCAACTGTATCTCTTATATTTTCTACAATCTCATCAATTGGTTTATATGCTTGAGGTGCTTCGTCAATAGTTTTAATATTTACACTTGTTGTAAATATATTTTTCATAGATTCTTCATAATCTTTCATATTTATATTTCTTTTAGCCTCTCCTCTTGAAAGTATTCGCCCTGCACCATGGGGTGCAGAATTAACCCAGTCTACATTTCCTTTGCCTACTCCCAATATAACACCATCTCTCATGTTTATAGGAATCAGTAATTTTCTACCTTCATATGCTGCTATAGCTCCTTTTCTTAATATCTTATTTTCAATTTCTATATAATTATGTATAGTTTGAAAATGTTCTAAATTATTAAATTTAAGACCTATGCATTCTTCAATTATTCTTTTAGCCATTGTATCTCTATTTAATTCAGCATATTTTTGTATGATATCCATATCATGAAGGTAATCTTCCATTAATTTTCCTTCTAAATAACATAAATCTTTTGGTATTTTAGGAGTAAAGTTATGCTCTTTTTTAAGCATAATTAATGCATCTTGAATCTCATCTTCTCTATTTTCCTTTTTATACTTCTCTATAAGTTTTTTACTATCTTCTTCAAATTCATTGTTTGCTTTAATATAATAATCACAAGCTTTTTTTTGATAACATTTTGCTACTCTATTTCCAAGATTTCTGCTACCTGAATGTATTGTTAAATACTTATTTTTTTCATTATCTTCATCTAATTCAATGAAATGATTCCCTCCTCCAAGGCTTCCAATTGCTCTGTTATATTCCTCAGTTCCTTTTCCTATATCATTTAAACAGTATAATGATTCTATTTCTTTTTTGTAATTTGCCTTACTATATTTATTTATATTAAATCCATGAGGGATTTTCTCTCTTATAAAATCATCTATTTTTTTCAAATCCAAATCAATTTTGCCTAGATTTGCACACAAAACACCACAACCTATGTCAACTCCAACAAGATTTGGAACAACTTTCTCTTGTATTGTCATGACAGTACCTATTACACAACCAGCACCAGCATGGCAATCTGGCATTATTCTTATCTTAGACTTAACTGTAAACTCCTGATTACATAATTCTATTATCTGACTTATAGTTGTACTATCTACATTATCTGTAAATATTTTTGCTTTATTACACTTTCCTTGAACCTCTAACATCAATATCACATCCTTTTTAGCTATTTTGAGCTATATGTTACTTTTAATAGCATTAATTATTTTAAAATATACCTAAATAAATTTTATATAAAAATAACAATCTAAATATTAACTTTTACTCTGTATAAGTAAATTTATAATGTATTAAAAGTAACATAAAAATTCCTATTTTTCAATATGTGAGCTTTCCTTATGGTATTTTATTATTATCGGTTTCAAGTTTTTATTTATTCATTTAGAAATATCTATTATTTTTGTAAAACCAATCCCATAGTCATACTATCATCAGAATATGCTTCACCTTTGACATTACTAAAAAATTCAACATATTTAAATCCAATATCTTGAATTTCTAATAAGAAACTTTCTTTTGAAAAATAGTGATTCCAAATATAAAACACATTTTCATATTTTTCTGTTATCACAAGAGTTTGCTCAAGTGTATTATAATCACTATATTTACAATTATCTTGTATACACATATATCTTTCACTACTCCAAAAGCCTCCATCTTCATTTATTTCCCAGTTCTTAATCTCTTCAAAATCATTGTATTTATTTATTGTAAATACATCTAATATCAATTTTCCTCCAGGTTTTAAACTTTTATAAATATTCTCCATTAACAATCTTCTGTCTTCAGTTGATAAAGCTCCATAATCACAATAAATTAAAGTAGCCAAATCAAATTCTTCATTGTAACTCATACTTAAATAACTTTGAAATAAATAGTTTATATTTAAATTCATTTCTTTATTTCTTTTTTGTGCATATTTAATAGAACGTTTTGAGAAATCAATTCCAGTTACCTTATAACCTTTTTGTGCAAATCTCTCTGCATATAGTCCTGGTCCACATCCTAAATCAATTAATTTAGTATACTCTTCTGGATTTGCAACTGTAACTATCCAATTTACAGAATCCTCAATAAAGTTAAAATTTCTACTTGCTCCTTCAAAGTCAACATCTAAATGAGCTTTTAATAATTGCTTTGAAATATACTCGTCATTCCAAAAATTAATTTCACTTCTTTTGTAAAGCTCTGGTCTTTCTAAATACATACATAATTTGTTTAACAAAACATACCACTCCTTAAAATTTTTATTTTTAAAATAAAAAAACCACAGAGTTTACTCTGTGGTTTAACTTCAAAAAGATGAGTTTAAATAAGAGTAAAATAGAACCAAATGTTTTTAAGCACAACAATAAAACTATAGTTTAACTTTGTTTGCTTATTAAATTTGATTTTATTCACTCTTTTCCAGAAATACTTATATCAACGATTTTATGATATCAAGTATTGCCGAACAACATCATCCTTTCATATTTTTATTTTATGAATCAATTATATATTTAGCATTTATATTTGTCAATAAAATTTAATTTAGATAGTTTACAAGCATTTCATCAAAAATATTTTTTATATCCAAAATTAATCAAAAAAAGATAACTGTACATCTCGTGAGTTTTTTAATTTTTCATTCATCACCTTAGAATAACTACTTGATAAGGAGTACTTGTTTCTAAGTTCATTGACCATTTTATACAATTGATTTTTATACTCTCTATTAGCTGAGCCTGTACTATATAGTATTGATAATTTATTAAATAATTCAGGAAACTCTTTTTTAACAAAGTCAAAAAAGACACTTCTAGTTAACCCCTTTAAATACAAGGTCCCAGGCAAAACGTAATGTACATTACATTCTTTTGCATGTGTAAATAAGGAATTTATATTATCAAAATCATCTGTAATATATGGTATAATTGGCATAATATGCAATCCAACAGATGCGTTAGTTTTTCTAAACTCTTTTAACATCTTAAATCTTCTCATTGAATCTACACCATTTGGTTCAATAAGTTTTTGTATATCTTTATTTACTGTTGTGATTGTAGATGCTATATTTATGTACGTAATCCTAGACAACTTATCAATCAAATCATAATCCCTCAAGATTAAATCCGATTTTGTGGAAATAATAGCTGGTGTTTTATACTTTATTAATAGATTCAATATTTCTGGCATAATTTTATAATCCTCTTCTATTGGTTGATAACTATCTGTAACACCACCTATATTAATTACTTCTCTCTTCCACTTATTACTTCTAAGTTGTTTCTCAAGTTTTTCTACTATATTCGTTTTTACATAAATCTCTTCAAAATAATTATTAGAATTAATATACTTGTGAGAATAAATAGCATAACAATATTTACATCCATGCTCACATCCACGATAAATATTTAAATCCCATTTATAAGGCATACTTCTTTTTAATTTATTACAGGCTATTTCACAATTTATTGGAATATATTTCATCTTATTATACAAATAATCACCTCTTTATACATAATAATATCACAATATTAAATCATAATAATTAATCATAGTAGGTAATTTCCAGACCATAATTTATAATCTTCACCATATTTATAAAGTAATATATTCCATTCATTCATGGGTATTCCTCCACAAGTTGCTTTTTCTTCTAAATTATATAGACACTGTTTTAAATATATTTCATTATGCCAAGAATTATATAAATTTTCTAAATTTAAACTATGCTCCTTAGATATGTCATTTGAGAAATTGTTATTTTCCCACTTTAATATACTTATGTATTTTAGCTCATTAGGCTTATAATTTCTCTTTATCATTTCATCATGTATAATTCTTGTGTAAAACTTAAATTCATCTATACTATAATTCAAGACCTTATTAACTAATAGATGATTTGGTGTACCTTTCTTATCTATAGAACCTTTTATAGCAAGTAGTTCTCTCCATTGACTTACTAATTGATTTTTAGGTAATACATCAATTAAATCCTTATGCCATAATCTCATAATTTCACTCCTTACTATAAAATATTTTCTAAATTTAATCCTAAATATATCTTATAACTTTACATGTTCAATAATTTTATCTGTGAAAACTATACCATTTAAGTGGTCTATCTCATGACAAAGGCATTTTGCCATAAAACCTGAACCCGTAATTTCTATTTTTTCACCATACTCGTTTAAAGCTTGTACTGTAACTTTTTTTGGTCTTTTTAATTTTCCCCATGTTTCAGGAAAACTTAAACAACCTTCAACAACAATTTGTTCTCCTTCTTCTTTAACAATTTCAGGATTAACAAGCTTAATAAGACCTTCTCCTAAATCTATAACAACTAATCGTTTTAATACTCCTACTTGGCATCCAGCTAATCCTCCACCATTTGGTGTATTATACATAGTCTCTGCCATGTCATTTAATATCTCTCTTATCTTATTATCTACATTTTCTACATACTTACTCTTTTTTCTTAAAATTTCATCATCAAAAGTTCTAATCTCTCTTAGAGCCATAATATTCCCCCCTACTTATCTGTGCTCTTGACTTTCTTTCACTTTCTTCAAATAAAAATACACTCTCAATTGGCTCATTAAAAACGCTTGAAATATCATATGCTAACCATATTGAAGGTTCATTTTTACCAGTTTCTATGGCATTTATCGCCTGTCTAGATGTTCCAACCAGTACCCCTAGTTGCTCTTGTGTTAAACCTAATTTTTCTCTTAATATCTTTATTTTATTTTTCATACATACTCCATTCATGTAATGTTAACCTTACATTTTAAATTTAACATTTTTCTACTCAAGTGTCAAATTAACCTTACATTTTTTTCAATAATTTGTCTTATTTAATTATTTTTTCACTAAATTTTTTAAATAGTAGAAAAATCCATACTAATGATATAAAAAATGAAATAAGCACATATATATAATTATTTTCATTAAACGCCTTTGACAACCAAAATGTTGGTAAGAAAAATAGAATATATTGAACTTTATTTAAGATAAAAAATGGTGCTAAAATACCCATTATAAAAACACCTGATAATTTAGTAATAGCCATTCCTTCCAATTTGTTTGATGATAAAGAAATCACTAACATCGATGTTATAATTCCTTGTAATAAAGCTATTAAAGAAATTGATAAATTTGACAAGAAAAAGATTTTAGTTAAAGAAAAAATCATTAGCATAACTACTGTAATAATAAATGCTAAAATAGCTGGTATTCCAAGTCGTGAAATAAGATAACCAGTTTTACCAAGTGGAGTTACTATTAGATACCTTGAGATATTGTCATCAATCTCTCCCAATATAACCATTGTAGAAGCAAAAAAGAACATAAAAGGTGTAATAAAAGCCATAAGTAAATCAAACATCAAGAAATATGACTTTAAATTTAATTGATAATAAAATTTATCAAACAATATATCTTGTATTAATGGTATTCCAAATTTTATAAATACTCCACATATTATTGGTGAAATACATACTACAAAAAGCATAGAATCTCTTTTAATTTGCTCAAACTCTTGTTTGAAAGCATTAATAATTTTTATCATAATTTTACTCCACCCACTTTTTTCCAACTACTACAAACAAAATAATATGTTATAAAATAAGTTATTATTGTCATTAATATTAAAATTAAAAAATTAATTATTATAAAACTTTTATCCCCACTAATAAGAGAAATGCATATATTAAAAGGATAAAAATCTATAGATGATTTTGTATCAACAAGTACATTGAGTATTGGTGGAATAAAGCATATTATCTCAATAGGAATAGTTAAAACAATAAACTTATTTAAGCTAGATACTTTACTTGCAACCATCAATCCAATTAAAGAAAATATGACAGAAGAAAAAAAGGTTCCTATAATTGTTATTATAATATTATCTAAATTTACTGTAAGAGAAATAAACATAGCCACAATACTAGATATTATTCCTAATGAAATCACCTTTGACAATATATATTCTGATACTTTTACTGGAGATACAGCTAAAGAATTTAAAACTCGTTGACTTTTCTCAAGAAGTACAATAGCTCCCATAAAAAATAATCCCATCGCTGCTGGGTCAGAATAAATCATAATTATGGCTATTTTTTCTCTAATAAAAGTTGGAAATACATTGATAGCACAAATATATATAATACTTAAAATAATATACAGAAAATAAAAACCATATTTAAATTGAAACTTTATATCTCCTAAGATAAGGTTTTTTAGTCTCATTGTAAATCCCTCCCTGTTATCTCAATAAAAATATCATTTAATGTTGGTTCACTACTATGTATTGATAAAAGTTTATTTTTTGCAATAAGCATATTCAAGTTTTTGTCATTGCTAGTATTATTCAGAAGACACTCAGAAGTTTTTTCTCCATTATCAAAATAAGTATATTTGATTTTTATGGCTCCTTTTGACATAATAAGGTTATGTGGTGTATCTAATGCAGATATTTTTCCATTTACAATGAAAGCTACCCTATCACAAAGCTCCGTTGCATCTAACATGTTATGCGTTGTTAAGATAATAGTTTTTCCCTTAGATTTTTCCGATAAAATTATATCTTTCATAACTTTACTATTTGATGGGTCAAGACCACTTGTTGGTTCATCTAAAAATAAAATATCTGGATTGTGTAATAAAGCTTTTATAAAATTTAGTCTAGATTTCATACCTTTTGAATACTCAGATATCTTTTTATTTGCTTCATTCTCTAAACCTACTGATTTTAATAGTCCATCAATAGATAATAATTTTTTTGAATATAAAGAGCCAAAATATTTTAGATTTTCTATTGCAGTTAACTTTTCATACAAGCTTGGAAATTCAAAATCAACACCTATATTTTCATAGAATTTATTTGAACATTTTTTACTTTCTATCCCATTAATAAGTACACTTCCTTTGTAATTAGTTATCATTCCAATTAGAATTTTTTGTAATGTTGATTTTCCTGCTCCAGATGGACCCAAAAATCCTAGTATTTCTCCTTTTCCTACTTTGAAATTAATATTTTGTAAAAACTCTCTATCTGTGTAGCTAAATGATAAACTATCAACTTTAATCATTTTATACCATCCCTTCTGCTTTTTGACTATTTTAACTATATAGTCAAAAAAAAGATAATTTTTTGTTTGTCAGCTATTCCCTATAAAATAATTAGCAAACAAAAATTAAGCTCTATTCAATAAGTTGCATAACTAACCCGCGTATCATCAACCTTAAAGCATCTTCAAAACAATCACTTCCAACCTCTCGTTTATATAACATAGTGAGAAAAGCTGCTCTAAAAGCTCCACTAAAGCCTTCTATATCTTTATTTTTTGCATTTGGTATATAAGATATAATCTCTCCTATCTCGAACTTATCGTGTTTGAAATGTTCTTCTATTACAGACTCTGGTAACTTTCGCATTAAGATTTCAAGTTCTCCATTTACCATAATATTTAAAATTGAAGTACTATCAACCATTTTATAAAATTTCATAAATATATCAGTCAATTGCTCACATGTAATACTTTCATCTATTCTCTCTACCTCGTACACAATTTGTTTTTGTATAGAATCATGTATGTCTCTAAACACCTCAAAAAAGAGCAACTCTTTTGATTTAAAAAATAAATAAAAAGTTCCTTTTGGAATTTTTACTCGTCTTACTAGTTCATCTACAGTAGTCTTCCTGATACCATATTGTTCCATACATAAGTTTGCTTCTTCCTTAAGTCTTTTTATTATATACTCTCTTTCTTTATCAGAATATGATTTAGGCATTTTTTCTCCTCCATTTTGACTAAAATACTTTATACAGTCAATATATTACTTTTTTTATTAACTGTCAATAGCTTTATTAATATACTTAAAAATCTTCGAAGATTCTGAATTTTTTATAGCATTTTGTATTCTATAGTGTTATAATATAAGTATAAATAATATATTATTCTAATTTTCATATCTATTTGCTTATTTTTTAACTTAGTTTCTGATAGAAGTAATCATATTCATCTTTTTAAAAATTTCATTTTTAATAAAAAATAAAGGAGTTGATTTCATGACTACTACTACAAAAAACCGTTTTCAAGATTATGTACAAGAAAACTTAAATAAATATGTTGAAGTGCATTCTTATTTTAGCAGTTGTCCTCTATATGGTGAAATTATAGAAGCAGACAGCTTATCAATTACACTTTGCTCAAGATATATAGATGAATCTAATCCAACTTTAAACGAAACTTACACATTATATTTACCATTAAGCTCAATAATATCTATTAGAACACTATAAAAAGTTAATTATATATGGGTTATTTATATATAAAATGCAAGATTTTCTGTATAAAATAACCCTTTTTATTTGTGTTTTTGAACGCATAATGTGCAAATTAAAAGCTGAAAATAAAATTTTATAATTATTGATTATTTTATTTATCAATAATTTAAAATAATTATTTTCAGCTATTATTAATAAAAATTACTAATACATATTAATATTTAAGTATCTTATTTAGCACTCTTTAATTTTACTAACTCTTTAAATGCATTTTGATTTGCTCCACCACCAACTTGAGTTACTTTTTCTAAAGTCTTGTTTTTAAGAACTTCTTTTTGACTGTCAGCTAATTTGTCACCAACTAAAATTACTGGTGAACCAGTTTTAGACCCTAGAGGACCAACTGCTAAGCCATCTATCAAATCATTTTGGCTCTTAATTCCATTTTTAACTACAAATGCATTTTTTAAAGTATCTTTTTTATAAAAATTATCTATTATCTTGGAATTAGTTTCATCTCTACTACTACCAGATAATCTAATTGGATTTTTCAATTTACTCTCTAAATTACTTGATAAAGATACTGTTCCTCCAATAATATAAGATTTATCTATATTTAATGAATTTAAAAAGTCATCTGCTCCTTGCAATTCGCTTTTTTCATTTGCAAGTATAATTGGTATATTATTTTCTGCTGCAGCTGCTCCTACACTAATGGCATCAGCTAATCCCTTTACTCCATTAACAACTGCTATTTGAGAAACACTTTTTATACTATTTAGTTTTTGAGCTAATAGTAAACTTGTCTTATATCTGTCACTTCCTGATATTCTCTCTGTTGATATGTTTAAGTTTTTTAATTGTTGTTCAATTTCTTTACTTATAGAATTTTCTCCACCTATTAAGTATACTTTCTTAGCACCTAATCTTTGTATCTCAGCCTTAGTCTTTGAATTCAAAGTTTCTTTTTGTGTTAATAGTATTGGTGAATTGATAGCGGATGTAAAAGGAGTTGCTGCTAATGCATCCACTATTGAACCTCCATTTACTAAAACTACATTTTCCGAAGAATTAAAACCATTTTGACTGACTTTGATAGCAGTTTCATATCTATCACTACCAATTAAAGACTCATTTGGTATACTCTCTCCAGAAGACTTTTCTGTAACAGCTTTTATAGTGAAATTACATGGATAGAAGTTGCTATCTCTATTTATATCAAAGAATTTTCCAGTACTATCTATAACGTAACTTTCACCTAAATTAGCTTTTGCTTTAAATGTATCATATCCTGGTACATTTGATTCAGAACCTATAGTTGATTCTCCATTTTTTGCCTCTATACTGACTACAATTGCTCCCTTTCCTGCTGGGATATCAAAAGAATCAATTGGGACTGTTATGTATCCTGAATATTGTGCAGTACCTTCTTTTAACTTTTTCATATTATTCTCTTGAGGTATACCATTTACTACTGGAGCATAATATACTTCATATTTAGCCCCTATACTCTCAGTTAAGAACATTACAGATTTTAGAGTCTCATCTCCTCTATTAAAATCAAATACATTTGCAGCTGTTATTTTGTTTGAAACTAAAGGAACAATACTTGCATAGTCATGTTGATACATTTTCTCATCATCACTTGGCTTTTGCCCACCTTTGATTGAAAAGTTATCTATATCAGACATAAGTGTTTTGTCTTCATAAGATATCCAAAAATATCCATTCTCAGAATTATAATCTCCCCAGCTGTTTTTTATTAACCAAGCACCATTTTTTGATGGTTTAATGTTTGCATTAAAATTGTCTTTAGAATAGTTATCATCCCAGCCTACAATTGAAATGGCATGATTAGTATTAAAGCTTTTTGTTGGACAATAATATGCATTTTGATTTTCACTTTGATATTTAATATCTTCATAATAACCAGATGTTACTGCTCCGTACTGTAATATGGCATTTTTTGTAGAATTAATATCATTACTTACGCACACAGCATCTGTTACATTAAAAACAGTTGGTGCTGTATTCATGTTAGTTGGTTTTGTAGCTCCTTGTGCTTTAGATACTTTACCATTGTATGGAATATCTTTTTCCAATTTAGGACCTGACCAAGATGTTAAATATCCCATGGCTTCATAATTTAAAGCACCATCCATATCATTTACAGTCCATCCATATTCACCCTCTGAAGCCCACCATCTTAAGTGTTCTTCTGATAAATCATAGTCTCCATAGTTATTTAACTTCAAGAAACTCTCTAAAGTTGCCATTGCAGCGAAATCCCAGCATATTCCTAGATTTTCTTGATTTTTTACTGATGTCATAAGACCTAATTTTCTAGGGTCATAAGATGCTGGAGCTGTTCTTCCTTTACTTTGGATTTTAGTACCTTCCAGTTGATATGGATTTGGTATAATCCCATTATATTTTTCTGTACGCCCATTTTTAGCATCTTTTAGATATTGTTTATACGTTTCACTGTATTCTGCTTTTTTTATCTGATTCAATGTACTACTATCAGCTGATACAGGAATTGTTGACATTACTAAAATAGATATTAAAAATAGTACAACAAATCTTGCTGCTTTTTTTGAAGCAAATTTCTTCACGCGTTCTCCCCCTCACTTCGAGCTAATTTTAAAAACTTTAATGTTATATACGACTAAACATAAATTATTTACAAATATATAATCATTTAAATCAATTATACCAAAGTTTCCCTTTGTAAATAAACAAAATAAAATAAAAAAACTGGATTTATTTGGCATAAATCCAGTTTTTTATTTTATTTTTAATAATATTTTATCTAAACCCTATTACAGCAGCTCCTAATGCTCCCATTATCTGAGTATCTTCTGCAATAAAAATTTTTTTGTCCAGTATTTCCTCTATCATTTTTACTAATTCTTTGCTCTTTGCAAGCCCTCCAGTAAATGCAACTTCATCTACTACCTCACCTCTTGCTAACATCGAAGTAGATTTGTTTGCAATAGATTTAAGTATACCTGCTGCTACCTCTCCAGTAGAAATATTTTGAGCTAAAAGACTTACAATTTCAGATTCAGCGAAAACTGTACACATACTAGATATATTAACTGGATTATGCCCTTGAGCTAATGTATCAATACTTTCTATATCACTCCCCAAAAGATTAGAAGTAATTTCTAAGAATCTACCAGTTCCTGCAGCACACTTATCATTCATTATAAAATTAAATACATTTCCATCTCTATCTAAGTTTATAACTTTACTGTCTTGACCACCTACATCTAAAATAGTCCTTATATTCCTATTTAAAAAATAAACACCTCTAGTATGACAAGTTATTTCTGTCACCTTCTTATCAGCAAAATCCATTACTCCTCTTCCATAACCTGTACCTACTACTTTTTTTATATCTTTTTTATCAATTTCACTACTTAATAACTCATAGACCTGTTTAGATGTACTTTTAGGGCTCCATCCAGTTGGTATAATTATTTTTTTAATAATTTTTTCACCATCGAATAATACACCTTTTGTTGCTACTGACCCTGAGTCCACTCCTATACTAAACATAGCTCCTCCTATTTTTATGTATTCCTATAACATCTCTACAAACGCCTCAAATCTAGTTCTCAATTGTTCAGTATCTGATTTGGAATAATCAGTCTCAAGAGACATAAATGGCTTGTTTTTTTCTTTTGTAACGAACTCTCTTATTCTATAACTTTCTATATTAAATGTATGACAGGCTTGTAAAACTACATCTATTACAGCATCCACATTATATTCATCTATTATTCTATCTAATAATTCAATACGATTATCATTATTCATCATACAAGAACATCCTATATTTATATACTTTTGTGTTAAAGCATCATAAACATCTTCTATTTCTTCATCAACCAACAAATCATTTGATCTAATAGCGCCACAAAGTTCATATGCCACAACTGAAGCTCCTGCATCTTCTAAAGTCTTAACTATTTTTTCGCTTATTCCACCAATAGGAGAGCCTGTTATTAATATTCTTGGCTTATCTTTTTTAACTGGACATTCTCCTTTTTCATATCTTTCTTTCATATCATCTATGACTTTTCTTAAAGACTGCTTAAGTTCTGTACGGTCAAATTTGAATCCTGCTTGATATAAAACATTATGTAGCTCAAGTCCTGTAAGTGCAGATGGTTGTAGCTTACCAAGTGCATAAAATTCTTTTAAAAGTTCTCTTTCTTCATTTTTATCTTTTATAGCAGCTCTTATATCATCTTCTGTTATAGTCACACCTAAAGATTTCTCAACCTCATCTTTTAGTCTTATCATTTCATCTTTCCAAAGCTTATAAGCAAATTCACCTTTTGAGGTATTAGGCAGGTGCATTACATAAGTTGGTTTGACTTTTGCAAGCTCTTCATACATCTTTTTCTTCCCATCACAAGTAGTTTCTCCTATTAATAAATCAGAAAAATAGAAGTATGGACAGGTATCTGTTATTGCATGACCATAGCTTGATTTTATCAAAGGACAAAGATTTCTTGGAAGCATCCTTTCTGCATCTGGTATTGGCTCTTCACTAACTCCACATACACCTACTACAGTTGCACCAGCTGCCATTGGAATTTCAACTGGAGTGAATGTACAGAAAACTCCAACCATCTTTTTCCCACTTTCTTTAAGTTCTTTTGCATTTATAAATCCTTTTTGTCTAGCTTCATTAAAGCTATCAAATTGTTTTGGCAAATTTGTCATGAAAATATTCCTCCCAATTACTTTTCTTCATAGTTTAGCTTATATTTTTAACAGTAAAAACTAAATTTTTCCATTAAAATACAAGCATCTACATTAAATTTTATCATGCTTTACCTTTTATCCATAATCGTTTTTATCAATGCAAATCTAAGTATATATAGATATATTGTATAATCAATTTTGTCTCTTTTTTATCTTTTGTTGTATTTATAAATTAAGCTCTCTAATCCTCAATCTATACGCATATACAGCAGTTTCATGAAGTTTATCAATTAATTTTCCATTTACATAAAACCCTACAAATGCTCCTATTCCAGGCATTAGTTGTAGAAATTTAGCTAAATCCAAATAATCTCTGTATTCTTGTTGAAATGTCCTCCAATCAAAGTCATTAATATCTTCTGGTAAACTCTTCACATACTCATCCCAATTATTCATCAATTTAAAAGTTTCATTTATATGCTGTTGACTAGAGAAAGCCAATTGTAATATGCTTAATATATAAATTCTTTCTCTATAATCCTTAACATCATATCCATATAGTGAGGCAACATCATACAAAAACTTTATTTTAATTCCTAGAAGTAATGGAAAATCAGAAAGACCTAGGAGAATTCCTCCAGCTCCTGTCCCAGCTCCTTCAATCATTGCTGTTGTTTTGTAATTTTTAGCCTTTTCTGAAACTAATTTTTCTCTTTCTTCTAATGACATATTTCTTATTGGCGGTTTTGTAGCGTATTTGTACCCAAATAATACAGTCTTTGTCATTCCCTTTATTGAAGAAGTTATTACTTCATTGTATTTATCTGGCAATACTCCATTAACTTTATTTTGTATACCTTTTGATGCCTTATCAAATATGGAAGGTTTCTTTAATATATTTTTCTTCCATTCTTCAAGTTCTTTTTTAGCTAATTTAATATAAGAGACATCTTCATAACTTTTCATTTTTTTCTCCTACTCTAATATAGTTTTGTTGATTAATTAAGTAGATTTAAATTTCAAATAGCTTAATCTATTAAATTAAGCTATTTAGATACTTTTTAGTTTCTTCATCTGCAAAACTAGCTTCTACTGTATTTCTGTACATTATTTTATAATCTTCTAAGTCTAATTTAAATGTATTAAATATAATATTTAGTTCTGAATTTAAACTTATATCAGATACAGTTCTATTATCAGTATTTATACTTACATGCAAATTATCTTTATAAAAATTATAAAATGGATGTGCCTCATAAGAATCTACTGTCTTAGTTTGTAAATTACTAGTTGGACATAATTCAAGTAGTATTTTTTTTTCTTTGACTAAATTATATGCCTTTTTATGCTCATTAATTTTTACACCATGGCCAATTCTATCAGCCTTTAAAATATTTATAGCATCTAAAACATTTTCTCCACTTGCTGCTTCACCTGCATGTACTGTAACTTTATATCCATATTCTCTTGCTAATTCAAAAACATCCTCATATTCCTTGCAAAAACCTTCTATCTCTGGTCCACATAAATCTACCGCAACAACACCTTTATTTACAAATGATTTTCCTTCTTCAATTACTAATAAAGCCTCTTTTGAAGTCATAGTTCTCATACAACCTAATATTAAATTTCCTTTTATATTATAAATACTTTCAGCTTCTCTAATACCTTCAAGTATACTTTCAATTATACTTTTAATACTCATACCTTTTTGGGTATGAAGTAACGGAGCAAATCTAATTTCAATATATTTTACATTTTCTTTATTTGCATCTTCTAAAAGTTCAAAAGCAATTCTTTTTAAATTTTCCCTAGATTGCATTACTTTTAAAGGCAAATCAAACTTTTCTAGATATTCATCAAGTGAAGTACAATTAAAAGAAACTTTTGCTAATTTTTTTATTTCATCAATATTATTTGAAGGTAAGTCTATTTTCTCCTTAATCGCTATATCAAACATAGTTTCTACTCTAACACTTCCATCTAAATGGCAATGTAAATCTATCTTAGGTAAATTTTCAAACATTTTATCCTCCTACTAATAGCATTCTAAGCATATTTTTAAGTCTTATTTCTATTATATCAATATACTAATGTTTTTCATGCTAAAAAAGTTATATCTCTTTAAAATATTTTAATTTAATTTATGATTATCTAATTATATCTACTGATTATTTTTAATATACATTTATTAATATATATTTGATAATAAAATTCTAATACATGAGAGTTTCAGTTATACAATTAATATTTTAAATTACAAAGGAGGATTTATTTTGCTTACCTTAACTTTTGATATGGTACAAACCTTGACACTATCTATATTATTTTTTTTAATTGGTAATTTATTAAAGAACAGAATTAACTTTTTAAATAATTTCTGTATACCTGCTCCAGTAATAGGAGGTCTGTTATTTTGTTTTTTAAATTTGTTTCTTAAATATTTTAATATAGCAGATATATCTGTAAGTGGAAATTTAATGCCAAATTTTATAACCTTCTTTTTTACAACAATAGGGCTTGAAATAAGTATAAGTCTCATAAAAAAAGGTGGTAGTATATTATTTAGATATTGGATTTTGTGTGGAGTCTTAGCTTTCTGTCAAAATATTCTAGCTATTACAATATCAAAGATTATAAATCTTGAACCACTTTTGGGACTTATGTGTGGAAATGTATCTATGGAAGGTGGGCATGGTTATTCTGCCGCATTTGGACTTACAATAGAAAATCTTGGTGTAAATGGAGCAGTTGGAGTTGGTCTGTCTGCTGCAACAATAGGACTTATTATAGGTGGTATATTAGGATGTCCTGTAGCTAGATTTTTAATAAATAAATATAAACTAAAACCTTCAGCAGATATAGATTTGTTAAATTATAAGTACAATAGAAAGCTAAATGGACTAGGAAATAAGCTTTTTAGAAGTAAAAATAGAATAAAAAATAATGACTTTTCTCAAACAATAACACCTACTATATTTTTAGAACAGGTGCTTATTATATTTATTTGCATAAATACAGGAGAAATTATAAGTAGAATCTTTTATATAATGTTTAATATTCTTCTACCTTCCGTTGTGACTTGTATGTTCTCAGCCGTTATTTTTAGAAATTTAAATGATAAGATAAATATGCTGGAATTAAATTTTAAACTTATTAATTTTCTAAAAGAACTTTCATTAGGAATTTTTTTGACTTTATCACTTATGAATATAGATTTATTTGAATTATCCACATTATTACCTCCTATTCTCCTAATAGTAACTTTCCAAGTAATTTTTATAATTCTATTCTCAGTATTTATTTGCTTTAGAATTCTTGGAAAAGACTTTGATTCTGCTATTATAATAAGTGGTTTGATTGGACATGGAATAGGAGCTACTCCAAATGCTTTAGCAAATATGAGCTCTTTGACACAAAAATATGGTGATTCTCCAAAAGCATTTTTAGTAGTTCCACTTGTAAGTGGATTTTTACTAGATGCTATCAGTATCCCTTGTATATTACTTTTCATAAACATACTAACTTAGTATGTTTATTTTTTTGTTATATATTGACAATTCGCTATTTTTGTTATATATTATAAATATAGAATTTGATAATGATTTTCATTAGGAGGTGTTAATAATGACTGTTTACAATTTGAAACTTGGACAAAAGGGAATTATAGACAATATAGCTGGAAATGAAAAACTTATGAAGAGACTTCTAGCTCTAGGATTAATAGATGGCACTGAGGTTGAAGTTAAAAAGATAGCTCCTCTTAATGACCCTATAGTGATTAGATTTAGAGGTTTTGATTTGGCTATTAGAAAATCCGATGCAAAGAATATAAATTTAAAAAATAATTAATATATAAGAATAAAAAAGAGATTTTAAAATCTCTTTTTTTATTTGCATAGATAATCTTAAATTGATACTACATCAGTATAAAAATTATTAATATCGACTTATAAATAATACTCTTGTAAAACAACATAATAAATATCCATAGATATGTTAATTGCAAATAAATATATCTATGGATATCTTAATAGTACAAAATAGAAACTATTTTTATAAATAAATTATATTGGTCTATTAAATTTCACTTTTGAATTTTTATCATCCTGAACAAGACTGTAAGTATTATCCCATTGCTCATCTTCATCACTTCTCTCAAAAACATCATACAATGTTTTTATATTTTCATTATTAGAAGGTTCTTTTCCTTTCTCTAGTAGGTCATTATTTACTTCTGAAACCTTATTTTCTTCTCCATTTGCCTCTTGTGCTTTATTTTCTTTTAGCTCTTGAATTTTATTTTCAATCTCTTCTATTTCTTTTTTTAAGCTTTCTATTTTTAATTTGGCTGTTTCACTATCAATACTCTTATTACTTTTTACTTTCTCTATTTCATCTTGTAATGATTTTTTCTTTTGTTCTAGACTTTGTATCTCACTCTGACTATTATCTAAACTATTTGTAATAGGTGTTTGACCACTTATATTTCCAATTTTCATTTTAACAACCTCCTATTTTCTATATGTTAAACTTTTTTGTTTAAATACATAGTATTGCTTACAAAGGTTATTTTCAACTGTATTGTTCTCAAATACCAATACGTTGTAACGAAATAACTAGCATTATATTTATTTGAAAATAATCTGATGCCTTATCTATACTTATAGCTCCTTGATATTTCTTAGCGATTTCTTTTATATTTGAAATTCCTATTCCTGAGCCACCTGTATAATTATTCATTGAGTTATAACTATTCTTTATTTCTATCATAAAAAATCCCCCTTCTAACTTGGTAGAAAGTTTTAAATACCTACTTTGTTTATCTACAAATCTACAGGCCTTAATTGCATTATCAATGGCATTGGAAAATACTATACATAGGTCAAAATCCTTTATATTAGTATCCTTTGGTATGATTACTTCACAATCCACCTGTATTCCTAATTGTTTAGCTATACTCAATTTATTATTAAAAAGTGCATCAATAACAACATTTCGTGTATTACAAGAAAAAGATAGGTCACTTGTTACTTTTTCAAGTTTATTTAAATAATCTTGTGCCTTTGAAATTTGACCTTTTTTCAACAATCCATTGACAATAGCTAAATGATTATTAAAATCATGTCTAAATGATATGGTTTGTGATAATCGTGACTTTGCTTCTTCAATGTAGTTTTTTTGAGCATAAATTTGTTGATTCATAATTGCCTTCTCCTTATCATCTTCTAGAGATTGCATAAGTTTCTTGAAGGTAAATATAGAAAAAGATACACACATCGTTCCGATTATTGAAAAAAGAAAAGCTTGAATTTCTTCAGTAATAGACACATTTGACAACAATTTTGCAGTTTGAAGTTTTGTATCTATATTTATATATGAACTACTCTCAAATGATTTCATAAATAAAATTATAAATAGAAATGGAGTTATTAAAATTGCTAAATATCTATCAATTTTTACAATCTTAATATTAAATTTTTTAGCACCATACCAATATATAAATCCAGCTATTATAATAGTAATTAAACATGATATGCCTATATTTATATAAAAGTTATAAATATCTTTATTTGTATTACTTACAAATATTAGGTAATTAAATGGAGCTACAAATCCATATACTAACTGTTCAATTAAATATACTAATAGAGATGAGACTATAGATAACACTGTAGATTGTTTTATGATATACTTTACAAATAAAAAAGTCATGAAAAAAAACGGAAGCTGTGAAGAAAATAAATTATTTAAATTAAAATATGTACTTGTGATGATTAAGAGAAATGAAACTAGCAAATACAAAATAAAACTCCTAGATTTTAAATTAGCATTTGTGAAACTAACTAGAAAATAGTATTGTAATATTATCATCAAAAGTCTATATATGATAAAAGAAAATAAACTAATCATCTTATTTCCTCCTATTCTTCATAAACTCAAGCATAACTTCTGAAAATATTTGTTGACGTAGTCTAGAAACTGGTATCCTCTCTCCATTTTCTATAACTGCATTACCATTTTCATACCCATATACAGATTGCAAATTAATTATATAGCTTCGGTGACATCTAAAAAAATTTGTTGGTAGACTTCTCTCTAAATTGTCAATAGTTTCATAATAATCAATAGTCTCTTTTTTTAAGTGAACATAAATCTTCCTTTTTATGACTTCACAATATAAAATATCTGCAATTTTTAATCGCCAATATGAATAACCTTTTTGTATTGTTATATAATTATTTTCATCATTCTCAAGTTTTGAAACTATTCTGTCCAAAGTTTTATATAGTTTCTCATTAGATAGTGGTTTTATCAAATAATTTATAGCATCTACTTCAAAAGCATCATATACGAATTCATTTAAAACTGTAACAAAAACTATAAAGCAATCATTACCATAAGCCCTTAATTTTCTAGCTGTCTGCATTCCATTAATATCTTCCATTTGTATGTCTAAAAATATAATGCTAAACTTTTCATGGTTACATAATAAATCTTCTGCTTTATCAAAAAGCTCTATATTATATGATAGATTATTCTGCTCCATATATAATTGTATATTTTCTTTTATATGATTTAGCATGTATGATTCATCATCACAAATTGCAATTGAAATCAATATATACACCTTCTTCCTTATTATCATTCTAATTATTATATAAAGTTAGTTTTTTCTATTCAATTAAACTGTTCTAATATGTTGAATATTTGTTCCAAAATGTAATAATCTCACCTTTCATAGTATATCTAATTTAAATTTATGTATCAAGATTATGTCAAATTAATTTATCACCTTATAAGTTTAATTTAGGCATATACAAATACTTCTTACTATTTTATATTTGCATAATAAAAAAAGATATCATAAAATAATTTTCAAAAACTATTTTATGATATCAGTTTTTATTACAGTGTTATGTTATTTTTATTATTCAAATACTGTTTGAACTTCTATATCCTCTTTTAGGGCATTTAAAGCTTTTAAAACTATCTTCTTTCTAATCTTTTTACTTTCTTCTTCTCCTAAGTTAGGATTTCCAAGTGGGTATGGTATTCCAACTGCAGGAACAATTCTATTAGCTCCTATTGTAAGTGATATTGGTACTACAGTACAAATATGAACAACTACTATGCCAGCTCTTTCTATCTCTTTTACCATCGTTGCTCCACAACGAGTACAAGTACCTCATGTAGATGTTAAAATTACAGCATCCACATTATCTTCTAAAAGTTTCTTTGAAAAATCTTCCCCAAATCTTTTAGAATTTCCAACACTTGTTCCAGTTCCTGTAGTAGTGACAAAATAATTTGCCAATTCTCCAATTATACCTTCTTTTTCAAGTTCTCTAACTACATCTAATGGTACAACTAAATTTGGATTTTCAAGCACATATGCTCTATCATAACCTCCATGTATAGTTGTAAAATTTTTATTTGACATAGAATCCATATCTGTTAAATCATAAATTCCATACTTAGTAGCACTTGAAGACTCAATTTTATCTGGATTATCAATCGGAACTATCCCTCCAGAAGTTACTAGTGCAAGTTTTATTTTAGATAAATCCTTAATAGGTTTCATAGGTGTAACTCTATCAAACTCAGGCATTGGATACTCCGTTTCAAAACTTTCTCCTTGCATCTTTTTAACCAACATATCAATCGCTCTTTCAGACCCTCTACGCTCATGGAAGAAATTTTTTCTTATTCCCCTCATTATATATCCTTCTTCTTCAGGAGGTCCTATTTCTTCTCCTCTAACCAGTTTAAGACCTAGCTTTGTCATTATTGGAACCACTTTTCTAAGACTAGCTGCTGAATTTCCAGTAGATATTATGTGTAAATCTAGCTTAAACATGTCTACACCAGGGTTTTCTTTATACATTCCTGTAATTACAGGAATACTTAGCTCATCTTCAACTGCTTTACAAATAGCTCCACAAGCTACTCCATATCTACCTGCATTAAACGCAGGCCCTGCAATAAATAAATCAGGATTTTCATCTTTTATCATTTTTAAAAGTTCTTGGGTTGCACTTTCAATGTTCTCTCCGAAATACGTATCTCCACAAATTACAGTTGAAATTATTTCTGCTTCATCATTAAATTGACTTTGAAATGCCATTCCAGGTCCTACTGCTCCCTCTCTTTTCTCTGGTGAAATATCTGCTTTTTCTTCTCCTCCTATACCAGCAAAGAAATTATTTATATAATGAACCACTTTGATTTTACTCATATCTTAACCCTCCAAAACACTTTATAGTTATTGCATTAATTAGACTAATGATTACACTAATAAAACTCTATATTCAAATATTTATTTAATAATATCTTGCTGTCAAATGATTATAACCATTTGCTATAGTTGAAGCTATTATTATTTGTAGTTCTGCATCCATACTTCCATCATCATTTAGGCATCCTTTATACCCACCAATCATCATTTCAACATAGTCCAAAGTACCTATAACCTTATCCATTGCTGGAAAATGAACCACTAAGTTCCCTTGACCACAAGAAACAACTGCATCTGCTTCTTTAGTAGCATCTGCTATAGATTGGCTCTTTCCATCTTTTCCAGGGAATTCATCTGTTATCAAAACCACACTTGCTCCAACTTCGCTACATTTTCTACAATTCATCATTAGGTCAGTATCTGGATTTCCATAACCTTCTTCTGTAACTAATACTCCATCAACACCCAAAAATTCAATTAATTTTGCCACCATATCAGAACTTCTCTCTTTATCAACTAAGAATACATTTTCATTGGTTAAAATAACTCCTACAAAGTTTAAATCTTTTCCATGTCTTTTATATAAGTCATGTATAACTGGATTATTTAAATGATGGAATGTAGTAACCTTATCACATGGCGCTACACAGTTGCCAGAGATTATAGCTCCATCCATTATTTCAGTCGGATACATAAAAGTAGGAACTATTTGTTTAGCATCAACTCCATAATAATAAGTATCATGTAAAAGTCCTTGTGATTGTAACATATGAACATATGCTACTGTTGGTAGGTCTGGGTATTCTTTTACTTGTTTCAATAGTGGTTTTGTCTCATATATAATTATTTCATCTGGATTAACTTCTCTTCCTGCTTCGCCTATATAGGCACCTATTTTCAATCCAGCAATTCTAGCTGCTTGCTCATAGTCATGAGTATCTATACCATCTTTTGCTTTTATAATAATACATACATTATTTGTTTTTGAAAAAGGTGTATATTTAGCAGTAGGGCCACTCATATCAATTACACCTTCTTGAAAACCAACTATATTTCCACAAGTTACAACACAAGCTCCTAAAAGTACATGAGTTCTTCCACTTCCTACAGTTTTTACTTTATTTATAATTCCAGGAAATATTTTACTGTCATCTCCAATTTTAACTCTAGGTTCTATTACATCTTTAACTGGAGCTATTCTTATTGATTCACCAGGTCTTGCAAGTTCAACATTTACACCTACAATCCTTTCATCTTCTAAGGCTATCTTTTCTATTTCTTTGCTATTCACATATAGTACTCCATTTTTTACTTCTGTCTTTTCTCCAAATTCAACATTTTTTATAAATATATTCCCTAGCTCTAGCTTCATATGAAAATCCCCCTTAATATATTTAATCGCAATTAAAAGTATTTATTATTACGTTTATTCCTATACAAAGCATTTTTCATGCCAATTATTTAAGATATATATTCTATATATTAATGTCATAGAGATTTTCATTTCTAAGCTTTATAAGTATTGAATTTAACAATAATTATTGTAAATCTTTAATTTAAAAATTATAATAAAAAAAGATAAGCAGGTTTTTCTGCTTATCTTTTAATAAAGTTTGAGAAGTTTTTTTCTCATCCAATGAGAAATTTTTTTCTCACCTAATATTATATTCCGATATTTTGTTAGTCAATTGTCTTCTACTAATCTCTAATTTTTTAGCCGTGTTTGACACATTATTTCCACATAAAGATAAAACTTTTTCAATATACTCACATTCAAATTCTTTTCTTATTTCTCTTAGAGGTCTGATGCTTATTTTTTCATCTATATGCACGTTATTTGATATTAAATTTAAATTATCTTTTGATAAATTACCTTCTTCACTTAAGACTACAAGCCTATTTATTATATTTTTTAATTCTCTTATATTTCCTGGATAATTGTAATTCAACAAAAAATCCATTACTTCCTTATCAATTGAATATACCTTTTTTTCATGTTCATTTTGATACTTGTTTAAGAAAAATTCTATAAGAGTATTTAAATCTTCTCTTCTACTTCTCAATGGTGGTATAGTTATCGTTATTGTACTTATTCTATAAAAAAAATCTTCTCTTATACTTCCATTTGATATTTCTACTTTTGGTTCCTTATTCATCGCACAAATCAGCCTAAAATTAACTTTAATTGATTTATTACTTCCTATTCTCTCTATAGATTTATCTTCAAGTGTTCTTAGTAATTTTACTTGAACGTTTAAAGGTATATCTCCTATTTCATCCAAAAATAAAGTTCCTTTATTTGAAACTTCAAATCTACCTTTTCTGTTATCTAATGCTCCTGTAAAAGAACCTTTTTCATGTCCAAACAACTCAGACTCCAATAAATTTTCTGAAAAAGCACAACAATTTACAGGTACAAATATCTCATTCCTTCTTGGACTTATACTATGTATATACCTAGCTAGTATATCTTTCCCTACACCGGATTCACCCAAAATTAATATATTAACATCTTTACAAGCAGCTTTTTCTGCTATTTTTATGACATCATTAAAATTTTTATTTTTGGATTCTAAAGTAAACTCTAAATTATTCTTTTGTGTAAAATTTGATGTTTTTACTGCTTTTACCTTTTCAATTTCTTCTAATAAACTTTCAATAGGATTGCTCTTTATAAAATAAGATAGCGCACCTCTTTTCATAGCATCAACTGCATTTTCAATACTTCCATATCCTGTAACTAATATAACTTCTATACTCTTATTGATAGATTTAATTCTATCTAATAGCTGTACTCCATCCATATTTTTCATCATAACATCAGATAAAACCAAGTCATAATTCTTATCTTTTTTAATAATATTTATAGCTTCTTCTCCACTTAGTGCTATATCTACAATATACCCATTCTTTTGTAGAATTTTTTTCATTACCGCTCCATACTCTAGCTCATCATCAACTACTAGTATTTTCATTATATAGTCACCTCTTTATTTAGTGGAATCTTTATATGAAAACAAGTTCCAATACCCAATTTACTTTTTACACTTATATCTCCATTATTCTTTTTAATCTCATTATAAGTAATGTATAGGCCTAAACCAGTCCCTTCACCTATTGGTTTTGTAGTATAGAAAGGATTAAATATATCCTTCAAAGCATTTTCTTTTATTCCTTCACCATTATCTTTAAAATCAATAAACAAATAATTGTTTTCTACATAACAATATATAATAATTTTACCACCTTCATGTATCGCATCTACTGCATTAGAAATTAAATTTATAAATACATGTTTTAATGATTCTCCATTTATATAGCACACTAAATTCTCATTACACTCTATTTTTACTTCAACATTCTTTAACTGTAAGACCTTATATTGAAGCTTGACTATATTTTCAATAAAGTTTCTTATATTTATATTCTCTAGATTATCATTTGATATTCTCGCAAAGTTTAACAAGTTTGTTATTATGTTACTTGCTCTGTCTACATTACTTTCTATAGATTTTACACAGTCATTTACTTCTTCCATTGTAACATCATCTTTTAAAAGATAACAATTGTTTCTTATTATACCTAAAGGATTTCTTATCTCATGTGCTACACCAGAAGCTAGTTGCCCTATAGCTATCATCTTATTTTCTCTAAGTAATTTTGCTTCTACTATTTTATCATTCGTTATATCTTTAATGAGAACGACTATATATTCAATATTATTTTTTTTATATTCTACAGGGAAAGTATTTATCTTTAAAATCTTATTATGTAATTCAATTTCATTTGTCTTACGTGAGTTTTTAGAAAATGTATTTTCAATAATATCCTTTATCATATTAATTAAATCTTCTATTTTGTAATTTATTTCATCCATAAAATAATATAGAACCTTGTTAGATTCTACTATGTTGTAATTTTCGTCTATAAGCATTATTATATCTGTAATACTATTAAATGTGGCTTCTAAGGTTTTTTTATTTTCAAGTACCTCTTCTGTTTTTCTTTTTATTTCTACCTTTAACAAATATGTATAGCTATAAAAAATATAAACTGATATTAAAATTATACCTATAAAAAGATAAATACTTGGTACAATTCCTCTTTCATACAATATATCATCAACATCATTATAGCTAGAATACCATTTTTTCTTTAAATCTTTATATACTCCATTTTTTTGAAGCTTAAAAATTCCCTTATTTAGAATACTGACCAATTCTTCATATTGTTTAGGCACAGCAAGAACAGCTTTTTTAGTATAAACAGGATTAGTTAAGACATTATATTTATCTGAAAGTCCATAATTACTTATATAATATCGTAATACTGGCTCATCACCTACGACTGCATCTACTCTTCCTGACATTAAATAATTGACCCCAGTCTTTATATCTGGAGTTAGTACTATATTTATGTTTTTAACTTTTTGCTTTAAAAAATTTATAGAATAATCTCCTTCTGGTATTGCTATTTTCTTTCCCTTTAAATCCATATAATTACTTATGTCTTGAGATTTCTTATCTTTTAAGATATTTGCACTTAAAGTATATATTGGGTCAGTAAATATAAATTTCTTTGCCCTTTCCTCTGATGGAATTAAATCAAAGAATTTTATGCTATCATCTACTGAATTTTCGAAAGATTCTTTCCACCAAGTATTTGGTTTAAAATAAAAATCCCTACCAATTTGAATTGACAGGGAATTCATTAAATCAACAATGATTCCTTTATACTGACCATCTTCTTTACCTTTATATCTTAAAGGAGGAGAACTTTGGTCAGAACTATACACCAGATTCTTATATTCTTCTAACCATTCTTTTTCTTCTTTTGTAAATGGTAGTGATTTTTTAATATATTCAAATACATTGAGATTATATTCCGTATTTACATACATATTTGTGAGTGAAAATACCACTAAAAAAGAATAAATAATACCCATAATAACTATCTTTTTTTTATTCACTTTAAAACTCCAATCTTCTTTTTATTATTAAATTCAATATTTAATAACAAAATCCTACTTTTTCATTAAATATTTATATTTATTATAAGATTAATTGGATAGATGTTGAAACTATAGTCATTACTACTCCTATTAATGCTTCATATGGAATTAATTTAAACCTTTCTCCTATATCCATATTTATACTACCTGCACTAGTATGGAATAATGAGCCATGTGGTAATTGCTCAAATACACTAGAGCCTGCATTTACAATTGATGCTCCTGAAATTGGTGATAAGCCTCCATTTATTATAGCATCAGAAAAAGTTGATGAGGCTATAGTAGCACCAGCTGTTGATGAGGCTGTTGCTAATGACATAAGTATACCTGAAATTGGTGCTAATAAAAATTGTGGCATATTTAAAAATTGTAGGATACTTATTGTACTCTGTTGCAATTCAGAAACCTGTATAATACCTGCAATAGTCCCTGTTCCAAGTAATAATATACAAACTCCTTGCATCTTAGATAAACCAAAAGCTAAATACTCTCTTGAATTGTTCATATTTCCTGTGACAATTAAAGTTACTATTCCTCCTATTGGAAGGGCTATCATAGGGTCTATAACTATAGGAGATATGTTCCCCAAAAACAATAAGAATATCGCTACAATTGGACCGCATAATGATTTAAATAAACTTGGTAAATCATCTCTTTGTTCTAATATTTCATATGATTCTACTTTATTTCCCCTATTTGTTAGCATACTTGCTAAAACAACTGTAATCACAACTCCAACAATTGCTGGAATTATATTAGCCACCATAACACTAGATAAGTTAACAGAAAAGTTCCCTGCAACTGCTATAGTATTTGGATTTGGTGATATTATATTACCTGCTTTTCCTCCTCCTAACATTGCTAAAAGTATTGATAATTTGGAATAATTTAATTTTCTACCTATATATAATCCTATAGGTGCTACTGTTATTATAGACACATCTAAATTTACTCCTACTCCAGCAAGTACCATAGTTGAAGCAGCAATTGAAAGCAAAGCTCTTTTTTCACCTAATATTTTTACAATCTGCTCTGATATTTTATCCACTGCCCCCGTTTTTATTAAACTTCCAGCTAATACACCTGATGCTAAAGCTCTAAGAATTGATGGTGAGATGTTCATAGCCCCAGTTGCCATAAAATCTACAGTTTGTGTTATATTTGCTCCTCCAACTATTCCACCAATGAATGCACCTAACATTAAACTATAAACAGCTTGAAATTTTTTTATAATTAAAATAATTGCTACTAATAAACCTAATATAGCTCCAAATGTTGTTATTTGCATAATACTCCCTCCTATCATAAGTTAATTATTTTTTACTTAATTTAATTTTATTTAAATATATTTTAAGTATTCTGTATTCACTTGTCAATTATATTTTAATTTATTCAATTAGATTGAACATTATTTTTTCAAAAATCCATTCTATATGTTATAATAATTTCATACTGTATAATCTTTTTATTTGATTATTTTAAGGTAATATTTTTTAAAATGAAAAAGAAGGGATATTCATATGAATGATTTAAACTTAGGAGAAAAAATAGCTGAAGTTCGAAAAAAACAAAATTTAAGTATTCGAGATTTAGCAAAACTAGCGGATGTTACACCATCATTATTAAGCCAAATAGAAAGAGGCCTTGCTAATCCATCTGTAAATTCATTAAAGTCTATAGCTTCTTCTCTAAATGTTCCTCTATTTACATTTTTTGTATCTGAGGTAGATAAAAAAAACTTAATAGTAAGACATGATAGTAGAAAAAAAGTTATTTTACCTGGAAGCAATAATGTTGTATATGAAGTTCTAATTCCAGACTCTAGTAGTAATTTAGAATTTGCAATTATGGATTTAGCTCCAAATACCTCTTCTTGTGTAGATAGAATTACTCACAATGGAGATGAGATTGCGTATGTTTTGGAGGGAGAAGTCAAACTTTTTATGGACGATGATGAATTTACTCTATTCAAAGGCGATAGTGTCAAAGTTCCTCTAGGAACAAAACACAAATGGCAAAACAATTCAGATAGTGAAAGCAAAGTAATTTTTGCAGTTATCTTATAAAGGAATAGAATTTATGAAAACATATAAATTTATATTTTTTGATGCAGATGATACATTATTTGATTTTAAGAAGAGTGAATTACATGCTTTTAAAAGACTTCTATCTGAGTTTGATTTAAAACTTGATTATGAGAAATGTATAAAAATATATAGAAATATAAGTGATAAACTTTGGCTTGACCTTGAAAAGAACATTGTAACTTTAGATGAGCTTAAATTGCTTAGATTTAAACTTTTTGCAAATGAAATAAAGTTAGATGTTGACCCCAAAACTCTTAGTAAAATGTACTTAAATTTTTTAGGTGAATGCACATTTTTAATTCCGGGTGCAGTCGATATATTATCATATCTCAAAGAAAAGTACACAATAATTATAATAACAAATGGAATATCTGAAGTTCAAAATAAAAGACTTAGAAACTCAGAAATAAAATGGTATATCGATGGAATTGTCGTGTCTGAAGAATTAAAAATATCAAAACCAAATCCTAAAATATTTAAATATGCCCTTAAAAAATTTGATTGTTATGACAAATCTTCTGTGTTAATGATTGGTGATAGTTTGACATCAGATATTTTAGGAGGAATAAATTCAGGAATAGATACTTGTTGGCTAAATCTCAATAACAGTATAAATAATACTAACTATACACCAACTTATGAAATAAGTAGTCTGCTTGAATTAAAGGAAATTATTTAGTCCATAAATCACCAAATATTAAGTAAAATATTATTATTTTGCAATAATTTTTTGTTATAAAACTTATATAAATTTTGATTATATTTCATAAGTTAGAAAATGTCAGTACAGCCTGTATTTATGGGCTTTACTGACATTTTCTATATTAAATTATATGCTGATTTTTTTACTATAAATAATGTTTTAAAATGCCTAAAATCTCCTATCTATAAGTAATTTAATAAATCTTCGTTTCAATGTTGACACATGTTAATATAGATGATATCCTATACTTATATTAACACGCGTCAACATTGAAGAAGGAGGGTTCTATTGAAAAAGAAACCATATCACCACGGCAACCTACATACAAAATTAATTGAAGATGGATTAACTCTCATCCATGAAGAAGGTAGGGGAAATTTTTCATTGCGAAAACTAGCGAAAAGAGTAGGTGTATCACCTACTGCCTGTTATAATCATTTTGCGACAGTAGAACAACTACTCTTAGAAATGAAGGATTATGTTACGAAAAAGTTTTGTGAAGCATTGACTGAAAATCTGAATACTTCTAAAAATTACTTATCTCTAAGCTTAGGAAAATCATATGTGAACTTCTTTGCAAAAAATCCACACTATTTCACCTTTATCTATGATAACGATGATTATCAAATCCGATTGACAGAAGATTCATTTGAAGGAGATTTTCAACCTTTTCTTATTTTTAAAGAAATAGCAACACAATGTATGGAGCATATCCAAGTACCAAAAGAAAATATTCATAATAATTTAATAGTCATGTGGGCAACAGTACATGGACTTGCTGCTATGGCTAATATGAAAGGGTTTCACTATGATGGTGATTGGGGAGCATTGACTGAGACACTTCTAGAAACAAAAATAGACTTATTTTAAAATAAATACTCTAAATTGGAAAGGAAAAAAGAAAATGACTATTTATGAGGCTATGATAAACCGTCATTCTGTTAGAAACTATCAGGATAAAAAAATTGAAAACGACAAGATTCAGACATTAACAGAAGAAATTAATCTCTGCAATAAGGAAGGTTCTCTAGCTATACAACTCATTACAGATGATAAAAATGCATTCAAAGGTCTTATGGCATATTATGGAGGCTTTCGAAATGTTTCAAATTACATTGCACTAGTCGGACCAACTGGATACAAACTTGATGAAAAACTTGGCTATTATGGTGAACGAATTGCTTTAAAGGCACAACAACTGGGATTAAACACCTGTTGGGTTGCAGCAACATATAAAAAAAGAAAGTGTAAGGCTATCATTAAAGATAATCAGGCATTGGTATGTGTACTGGCAATTGGGTATGGAGTTACACAAGGTGTAGCACATAAATCTAAATCTATGTCTCAAGTGTGTAATGTTAGTAAAGATATGCCTACTTGGTTTGAAAAAGGTATGGAATCCGTATTACTTGCACCTACTGCAATGAATAAACAGAATTTTATGATAACATTAGAAAGTGAAAAACCTAGATTTGAAGTCGAAGAAAGTAAATATAGCAATATAGACCTAGGAATCATTAAATATCATTTCGAACTGGGTGCTAACATCACTTTGGGGAAATAGTACTAAGTCTCATATTTATTTAGCAAAGACCTAAAGGAAAGAGCTATTTACATTTGGTACCATATAAAATAGCCGTTCATTTCTGAACGGCTAAAAATAGACTATGAACATCTTTTTTGTGGCACTTTGTAATCTATATACTTTATTCAATTTTTATGTTTCAATACCGATATGTTATACTATATTTTTTCATATATAAAGTTATCAGTGTATCAATTAACATTCATAAGTAGTAAATTGCAATTCATACATAAAATAAGTTTTTAATCTTGAAAAATATCTAAAAGCATTTTTGAGGACATTTGCTACATCTTGATTCAAGATTTTCTTCATCTCCCATTAAAATAAGCATTGCTACACTCTTTATGGGTGATAGTTGATGATAATCATTAATTTCTATTTCCACATTGTTATATTTATTTTTTATATAGTTATAAATATCTCTTTGCTTCTCAACCTCAAAATCTTTATCTCCTGGATATATTTCATATGATATATTAAGATTACAATATTCTTCTTTTAAATATTTTTTTATTTTCTCATTTATACAATCTAAACATACTACTCCTATTTTATCCAATGCTAACCCTGCCATCATATTACAATTTTTCATATAATCATTCATCTTGATATCAATCGTATCTCCTATTGTATATAGTATAGCAAATGCTTTCTTACATTTTTTAGGCATTTTATTAATATCAACTTCACTCATATATATCTTAATATCTAAACTATCATTTATATTTTTTATTTCTCTTTCAACGATTTCACTAATCGTATCTGGAGCTTTTCTATTTCCATACCCCAAAAACTTTAACACAATATCCTTGTCTATAAAAATATCTTCCAGATTTAGATATTCTAAAAAAGATTTATTTTCATTACTATTATAATTCATTAATATCAATCCTATCTAATTCTTTATAACTAATTCTTCCTGCCTTTATAGCTGCTTGTAAGTTTTCTACTGGAGTGGTATTTAAACAATTACATCCAAAGTTGCATAGGAAATTGTCATATCCTCTCATTTTCTTTAGCAACTTTAGTGTCTCTCTTCTAATTTTATCTGGATTAGAACGTCCAAGAAGTTTTATTGGGTCCAAGTTACCAATCAATACTATATCTCTAGGAATCATTGGTGCAACTTCTTCATAGTCTAAAATTTGGTCCAAACTTACTGCATCTATATTACAACTTAACATATTGTCCAATAACTCCCTAGTATCTCCACATATATGCATACCTTTCCAACAATCAAGCTCATCATATATTTTATTTAAATTTTTTACTATATACTCATCAAATCTATCTTTACTTAATGTCACTGATGTTGGTTCTGCTATTGAAATATATTTAGCTCCTGCTTTATTTGCAGCTACAGCATATCTTCTTACCAGCTCAGTTGTAAACTCCAATAACTCTTCCACAAATTTTTTATCAGTTATTATACATCTCAAAAGTTGTGTAGCACCAGCTAACTGACCTGCAAGTGTGAACGGACCTTGTATAGCTTCATACAATGGTTTTTTTATACTTTTTGATATAAGTGACAAACTTTCTATATTAAGTGGCATACGTCCACTTGTATAAGGGTCTGGGACTTCTAGCTTTCTTAATTTTTCCCTATCAGTTATAGTATGTGTTAATACACTTGGAAAATCATAATCTGGTCTTAGTGTCTCTAGACCTAAAGTCTCACAAAATGTAATACCATCACAGAATGAATATATAAAATCTGATTCGAAATACTTGTCCATAGTCTTTGCTAATTCAAGTTGTATATCTACACTATCATATACTTCATACGCCTTTTTATTTATTAAAAATAATCCATTTGTACCCATATCAGGCAGAAAAAATCCTCTATCTTCACTATTTATATATTGAAGTAAAGTCATGTCTGAAAACATATTAAACTTCACCTCCTATAAGTTTGTTTATTAATTTAACTGCTTTTGGAGCATTTGAGCTATATCCATCTGCGCCTATTTCTTCTGCAAACTCCATACTTACAGGACCTCCACCAATTATCACTTTTGGCTTTTTATCTGTATTAATCCTATTAAGCTCATTTATAACTGATTTCATGTTCTCCATAGTTGTTGTCATCATTGAAGATAGGCCTATTATATCCACATTATTTTTTATGGCTTCCTCTATTATATCTTCACTTTTTCTATTTACACCTAAATCAATAACTTTATATCCAGTAGCTTCTACCATTACTTTTACAATGTTTTTTCCTATCTCATGAGTATCTCCTTCCACTACAGACATCAGAATTACTCCCTTTGATTTTTTCTTTACTCTTCCAGTTCCTTTTAAGAGATTAATTCCTTTATTTAATGCATCTGTACATACTATAACTTCTGAAAGGTAGTATTCTTTGTTCTCAAATTTATCTAAAGCTCCTATCATCCCTTTATTTAAACCATATTCATAAATATCTTCTACATCAATATTTTTATCTATAGCAATTTTCACTAAATTTTCTATATTGTCTACACCCATATTTAATATGCATTCTGCTATATCATCAAGTATGTCCATATAATATTTCATCCCTTCTAGTATCTTACAAAATTTCTTTTTTAACATACACTAATTTATGTTATTTAATAAGAACTCTCTTTAGACATAATCCATTTTTATTGAATATAGTCAAAAAACACAACAATTATTGATAATTTAAATTTGCAGTCCACGGAAAATCTAAAGGAAATACTTTTGTTGCAAATTCATGTATATTTTTTAAATGTTTAAACTCATTATATTGTTCTTCGTTTTTTTCAAAAAACAGTTTATTAAGTTTATCCAAACTTTCTATTACAAGTTCTTCTTCTTTATATTTAATAATATATTTATTTTCAACTTGTTTAAACTCAATGTATTTTAATAATTCAGAATCTATATATTGATTAAAATAACTTCTTAGATTATCACACAATTTTGCAAAGTTTATTATTTTCATTGTTCCTTGTTGATAATCCAAAGTTTTTATTTCATTACCTTGTAGTTGGTCTTTAAGATTTCTCACATGTACTTTATAATCTAAAGATTCTAAACCAAATTTATTTGTAACATATTTCAACACATTTTCAACATTTACAGAGTTTAACCCTATTTCAGCCACTTCTCCTACAATAGAATCTTCTTTTTTTATTGTTCTTATTATTAAATATCCTATAACATTATTATTTTCTTTTATAAATACCTTCTTGTAATCAATTGGACCCCAAGCAATAGTTGCTGCATGTAATAATTTTTTGAACTCATCTTTTGTTCTTATGAATCTAGTACTATTTTGATTATATAGTTCAATCATTTTATCTAAATCACAATCTTTTTCAAAATTAGTTTCATCAAATTCAACTATTTCATATGGTATTTTCATATTTTCAGGTTTTATTGTATATTTATAGAAACTTTTTACCAAACTACAGTTTCTTCTACTATATAAGGTTCTTGTTCCCGAAATGATTACAATATCTACACCATCATAAAGCATTTTTTCTTCTACTTTATCCAATATCTTAGATGAATATCCCTTTTTCTCATAATCTGGATGAGTACACACCCCACCTATAGCTGCAACCTTAAGCTTATTTCCTTGAATAGATACATCTTGAATTAAATAGTTTACATCTGAAACTATTTTATTATCTTCTGATATTATAATCATATTTTCTATATTATTTTTATTTAGCAATAGAGGAAACTCCTCCATCATAGTTGGTTTATGATTTCTTGATATCCTAAATACATAGTTTATTAATTCTATTGCTCTATCGAATTCTTCTAATTTTGCACTTCTTGGTCTTAATTCCATCTACCTTCCTCCAAATATTATTTAAAATACTTAAACTCTATTATCTATAATAAAACATTTATTACTACATTTCTAATTATATCTTTTTTCTTTGCAATTTTTAATTGTTTTTTTCATCAAATTTTTATAAAATATACATCTAATTCCCAGTTACACTTATAAAATGACCAGTTACGCATAATATATTGAAATATTTTCTATATATTTATATGATTAATGTCTATAGGTCAGTTGAAATAATCACTTTTTTAGAAGGTTATAATTTTTTTATTACCTTCTTTTTTTATTATAAATTACAAACAAATCAACAGAAAATATTCTAAGTTACTTTTAAATAATGACTTTATGATTCAATTGTACTAAAATAGTATATGTAGGTTACAAATAATCTAATAAATATTAAAGTTTGGAGGTAATAGATATGGCAGATTGTAATTCATGTCCATCAAAGGGAAATTGTAATAGTCAATCAAATTGTTCTATTGAAAATAACCCTAACAATAAATTCGGAAAAATAATTGGTGTTATGAGTGGTAAAGGTGGAGTTGGAAAATCAACTGTAACTGCTTTACTTGCTAATAAGCTAAATAAAATGGGATATAAGGTTGGTATATTAGATTCAGATATAACTGGACCAAGTATTCCTAGACTTATGGGTGTAAAAAATGTAAAAGCTTATTCTGATGGCTCTTATATTTATCCTGTAGAAAATGCAAATAACATAAAAGTAATGTCTATAAATCTTATGATAGATGATGAAAATGAGCCTGTTGTTTGGAGAGGTCCTCTACTTGGAGGAGTTGTAAAACAATTTTATACTGATGTTCTTTGGGAGGAATTAGACTATTTATTAATAGATATGCCTCCTGGTACTGGAGATGTTGCATTAACAGTTATGCAATCTATTCCTATAAGTGGAATAGTTATGGTTTCTGTACCTCAAGATTTAGTATCTATGATTGTATCAAAAGCAGTTAATATGGCTAAAAAAATGAACATAAATGTTCTAGGAGTTATTGAAAATATGAGTTATATCCAATGTCCTGATTGTTCTAAAAAAATCAAGTTATTTGATGGAGAATCTACTGAGACATTTTTAAATGATTTAGATTTAGAGCTTTTAGGAGAACTTCCTATGACTAAAGAAATTATAGATATTACTCATAATGGAGTTACAGAAATTAGCAATGATTTAGACTCAATATTAACTAGCGTTGTTGAAAAAATTAAATAACAATTTTATAGTTTATATTTAACATAAAAGAGGCTTGTCTTTATTTTGAAATAATACAAATAAATACAGACCTCTTTTATGTTTATCTATGTTTTAAATATACAAAATATTCTTCTACAGTATTTCCATTTTGTACTTTTACTAAATATTCATTATAATGAGCATTATATGGTTGTGTCATTTTACATTCTATTACATTTTCTATGTCTTCCAATTCTAAAAGTTCTACATCTTTTAAAAATTTTCTTTCTATGAGTTCCATCAATCTTTCCATAACATATCCCCACTTCCCCTATAATTAAGATAAACTATGTATTCTTTTAATTACGAAATTTACCTGTTTATTATATTATATCCAATATCCTAGTGTTTCTAACACAACTCATAACTATTTTAATAAAATATGTATTAATTTTTAATAAATTTCTTTATAATAAACATTTTTACATATTATTTATGTATTTAATGTTGTATATTTAGTATTTTTTCGATTATATAAAGAATTCCTCTTAGACCTACAAATGGAGTATATGGATATATGTTTATACTTTTTAGATTAGGATTACTTATTTGTATGTCTAACTTAGAATTGTGTTGCATATCTATACTAGCACCATCTCCAAATAATATTAATAAGTCACTCTCTTTTAAATATTTACTTCTATCTAGTTCATCGTTTCCAATATACACAGATTTATCATTACAATCTACATTATGCAATATATTAACTCTATCAATTTCAAGACCTAATTCCTCTAACAAGTCTTTGACACCTAAAGCAGTATCATAATCTCCAAATACAGCACATTTTTTGCTTTCTTCATAAAAATAAAACTTCCTTTTTATGTTAAATAGATACTTCTTTATAATAGAAACTTCAGCTTCATAAGCATTTTTATCTAAATCCCATGCAGTTACTTTTTGTATTTCATTTATGAACTCTTCAGTATTTTTTATTCCATAAGGTTTCTTATATACATATGGTATATTGTACTTATCTTTCATAAAAATAGCTGCTTTCATACCTTCTTTTCTAAGCACTATATTTAAACTTGATTTAGAAGCATTTTCTATCTCATCAATTGATGTATATGATGTAAAAGTTACATTTACATCTTTTTTAAAAAATGTCTTCATCATTCTTTTTATTTCTTCACAATCTGATAAAAAATTAAATTGGTCTATATTACATCCAACTATATTAAAACTATCAAATTTTTCATTACTATCTTTAACAACTTCTTTTGCTAATATATAGAGAAGTTCTTCTACTCCTTGATTATAATCTTCTCTCAATCCACCCGTTGTAATTGGAATTAGTTTGCTGTTTACAGACTTACTTAAAACGTTACATATCCCTATTATGTCTGTCCCTATAATTGATGATACAGATGAAGCCATTACAAAAATATACTTGGGTCTTATATTTTTGTCTATTTCAATTATAGCTTTCTCTAATCTATCATAGTTTCCAAAAGTAACATCACTTTCACTCATATGAGTTGAATAAATTTTAGCATTATCTTCTCCATTCAAACTTCCAATTGCTTCTATTGCATAATGAGTTGTACCTGATGGTCCAAATTCTATAACACAAGCTTCATTTATTGATGATAGTGTAAATATTATCCCCATTCTATCAGAAGGAGTTGGAAAGTATTTATATATTTCCATCTTAAATCACTTCCCTTCTTTTAGATTTTTTTGCATCAAATAGTTTAATTAGAGTTTCCATTATTCCTATAGGAATCTCAAAACCTATTTTTTGTGCATGTTCATCTAGTGTTATTTGCATAAGCCCTTTTTCTCTTAATAGCATTGGGTTTTCATGTCCTATATAAATATCTGCATTTATAGTCTCATACAGATTTCTAAGTGGTGCTATATTTGCAATTCTACTTACATAGGGATTGTATCCTTTTTTTATTATGTTATCTTTAAACAAACTATCTTGTTCATAAAGCTCTCTCACCTGAATAAATTCTGGAATCAATCCTAATTCAGTTAAAAAATCAACCGTTTCAAAGGCCATCATTGGTGTATTACCATAAATTAATTTTTTCCCCTTTAGTAAAAATTTACATTCATCTAACAATGAATGGTATATCTGTCTTTGTTTTGATAATTCATCTTGTACATCTATATCTAAAATTTTGCAAAGCTTATTATAGTTTTCTATTATAATTGATTCTTTCATGTTTTTATCAAAATATATGTACTCTATTCCAAATTTATTTTTCATATCTTCTGCCAAATCCAATGCTATCATATCTGTTACTATGTTTAATTTAGCACTAGATGCACTTTTAATGTCTTTTATGGTACACTTAGATGGAATTACACAATTTATTTTTACATCTTCTTTTACAAGCAATTTTAAAAGTTCTGTATCTTCTACATTTTCTTGTCTATGACCTAAAATATTAACTCCTTCTTTATCTTTATAATGCTCCATAACTGATGATAAACTTTTTAAAGCTCTAGTCATACCAAATATATGTGAATTACAAGTATAATGCTCTGTATTAACTGTCAAAACAGGTATCCCAAGCATATCTTCCAATTCACTAGATAAGGCATTATAATCTTCTCCTATTAATTCTGGTACACATGTAGTTACTATCATTATTGCGTCAAATTTTTCGGTTTCTGAAATATACTTTACAGCTTCTACTACTTTTTTTTCTGCTCCGAAAACTATATCTTTATCTTTTAATACTACTGAATAAACACTATCTTTACCAGATTGTCTATGATATGCAAAATTTTTACTATAGTAAGTACATTCATTGGTTCCCACTATTACAAGAGCCATATTCTTTATATATGATGCAGTCAATACAACTCCAAATAACGGACAATGTGTCCCTGGGAATACAGCATAAGATAGAGACTTTATATCTTTATCACAATCTATATCTTTTAATCTATTTAATACATCTAAAGTATACATATTTTTCCCTTTCTAATCTTACTAACCGTGTAATTTTAAGGTTATAGAGCTACATGGTTAGTAACTTTTATTCTTTAATTATTAGTTATTTATCTTTTCATATACTGCTAGTTCTTCTACATAACATTATTGGATGAATCCTAGGTTTTTTACTAATTGGGTCTACATCTATATCACATTTCACTTTATAGACATCTTTTATTATTTTTTCACTTATTACATTATTGGGATGCCCATCTGCTACTATGGAACCTTTATTCATAATAATAAGTCTATCACTGTATTTACTTGCTTGATTTATATCATGCAAAACCATAATTATAGTCATTTTAAACTTTTTATTTATATCTTTTATAAGTTCCATAAGTTCTAATTGATGAGATATATCCAAATATGTTGTCGGTTCATCTAATAAGAGTATATCTGGCTTTTGACAAAGAGCCATTGCTAACCATACCCTTTGTCTTTCACCTCCAGATAGATTACTGACCAATTTATCTTTATATGTTTCAAGACCTGTATTTTTCATTGCCCAAGTCACTATTTCATCATCATTCTTATTTTTTCCTTCAAAGAAACCTTTATGTGGTATTCTTCCATAGTATATTAAGTCTTTTACTTTTATATCTTTTAAAGAAACATTATGCTGAGCTAATAATGCCACTTGTCTTGAAATCTCTTTATTACTCATGACTTTCATATTTTTTTTATCAATATATATATCACCTTGTTTGATTTTCAGAATTCTAGACAATGCTTTAAGAAGCGTAGACTTTCCTGACCCATTTGGTCCTAATATAGAAACTACTTCACTTTTTTTTATGCTTACACTCAGGCTGTCTATGATAATTTTATCTTCATATCCTATTGTAATATCTTTTATATTAAACATTAATAACTGCCTCTCTTTCTTAATAAGTATAAGAAGAATGGACCTCCTATTATGGACATAATAACACCCACTGGAATCTCTATCGAGCCTCCTATTGTTCTTGCCAATGTGTCTGCAATTAATAAAACTATACTTCCTAAGATTATACTGAATGGAATTGTATATTTATGGTCACTACCAAGCAACATACGTGTTATATGTGGTACTATTAAACCTACAAAACTAATCACTCCTACTACAGAAGTAGAAACTCCAGCCAGAAATATTGCTACTAATGATATTACAAATCTACTTCTATTTACATTGAAACCTAGATTTGTAGCTGCATCATCTCCTAATTGTAGTACATTTGCACTTCTGATAAGGAAAACTGCCCCTATAAGCCCTGCAATAGAATACCATATCAACATATTTACATCTAACCATGTTTTTGTTGCCAAGCTACCATTTAACCATAACATCGCACTTTGAATTCTTTCACTATACATAGTTGATAAATATGATATCACGCCACCTAATATAGTGTTTACTGCTACACCAGCTAGTATGATTCTTTCTGGTCTTAGACCATTTTTATATGCCATTAAATATACCACTGCACAAGATATAAGACCTCCTATAAATGCAACTATTGGTAACATACTTGTATATTGTGGAAATAGAAGCAATATTATAATAGCAGCCACACTTGCTCCTGTTGATATACCTGTTATACCAGGGTCTGCTAATGGATTTTTCATAACAGCTTGTAACAACAGACCTGAAACAGCTAAGTTTGCTCCAACTAATGCTGCTAAGATGTTCCTAGGCAATCTCATCTTATATACAATTGTAGTAACCATTGGATTATTTTCATTTATCAGTGCATCGAATATTTCTCTAATACTTAAATTAACACTTCCTATAGTAGAAAAAAGAATTAGCAAAATAATTACAGTTATCATACCAGTAATTATTAATAAAATTTTTTTATTATCCATATGACCCACCTAAAATTTATTTATCTCCATAGAAGATATCTCCTAATTTATTTATTGAATCTTTAACATATATATTTGCAGACACATTAAATACGCTTGAATCTAAATCTATGACTTTCCCATTTTTTACTGCATCTAATGTAGCCCATGCAGGATTTTTTTCAAAAGAGTCATCAAATGCTTTCTTTGTTTCTTCAATATTTCCATGTGCAAATCTAAGTATATAATCCGGATTTTCTTTTAAAATTTGTTCTAAGCTAAATTGTATATAACCTGACTCTACATTATCTGTTAAATTGTCAGCTATATTTTCAGCACCTACTGTTTTTACCAAATCTCCAAGATATGAGCTTTTTGTAGCTAGCATAAAATTATTTCCACCACCAAATAATATTGCTACTTTTGGTTTCTTTGCTTGTTTTTGTGATTTTGCTACTACAGATTGTTCTACTCCTTCTAGCTCATCAATAAGTTTTTTGGCTTCACTCTGTTTATTTATTTTTTCTCCTAAACTTTCTATGCTTTTAAGAAATTTTGTATATGTACCAGTCTCAAAATAAAAAGTATCTAAGTTATATTCCTTCATACTTTTTTCAACATTTTCTTTAAACATACTATCAACTACAAATACATCTGGTTTTAGAGATGCTACAATTTCTAAATCAGGATTCATAGCCTGTCCTACTTCTGGTAAATCTTTATATTTTTCAGGCAAATCGGATTTAGTTGTTGGTATTCCTACTAATGTAGCATCCAATTTATCTAGTACTTGTGTCGCTGCAACTGTAGCTGAAACTACATTTACATTATTATTTGTCTCCTTGGATTCACTATCTGATACTTTTGAGCACCCTGTTAATATTAATGAACTAAGTAAAAATACCGAGCATAATTTTTTTAATTTCATAAAATTTCCTCCATAATAAACTTTATTTTAAACATATATTTTTTAATTATTTTGCATAATTTTATTTGCAAGATTTATATATACTTCTGACATTTCGTTATCTTTATCTTCTTCTATAACAGTTCGTCCATTATTTTCGGACTGCTGTACAATTTTGTTTCTTGGTATGTAATGAAAAACTTCACTTTTTATTTCATCTGCCAATTTTTCAACTAACTCTCTTTCATTCTCAACATTCTTAGCATTTAATATAAGACCTTTTAAAGAAGCATATCCTCTATTTTTAAATTGTTCTACAGCCAAAGATATATTACTTGCAGCATACATTGACATCATTTCTCCAGAAGTTACTATGTACACTTCCTTTGCAAACCCATTTCTTATTGGCATTGAGAAACCACCACAAACAACATCCCCTAGAACATCATAAATTACTACATCTGGATTATATATTTCAAATGCTTTTAATTCTTCTAATTTTTCAAATGCTGCTATTATACCTCTTCCTGCGCATCCTACACCTGGAGTTGGCCCTCCAGCTTCAATACATAATACTCCTCCATAGCCTTCAAACACTATATCTTCAAGCTTTAGTTCTTCCTTTTTTTCTTTCATTACATCAAGTACTGTTGGTATGAATCTACCTTTCATTAAATTTTTTGTTGAATCAGATTTTGGGTCACATCCTATTTGCATTACCTTATATCCTAAATGAGAAAGTGATGCTGATAAATTGGAAGTTGTTGTTGATTTTCCAATTCCTCCTTTCCCATAAATAGCTATCTTTTTCATTGACTTTCTACCTCTCTTACATCATAATATTATTTAACGAAATTAATTATCATTCGCAATAACTATTTTAATTGATATATTATTTTAATTCTTAACTATATTTGTTTTTTTATAAAAATATTTGTATAAATTTGAAAGAGGTGATTTTTTGAAAGATTTTAAAGATGATATGGAACTCATCATTAACGATTTTTTTGACTGTTGTAACATTCCAACAAAGGCAGTTAGTAAGGATTTAAAAGAGATTTGCAGTATTGGATATAACTCTACTTTAGAAATATATTTTTCAAGTTTAAATATATTTAATAACATAAATAGCACAGATTTTATATCTAATAAAAATCTTTCCTATATAATGTTAAGTTTTTGTGATGACATACATTTTCTAGTTATGCCTATACATAAATTTGATGTCTCTAGTGGTTATTTTATTGTAGGTCCTTTTAAATCCTGTATCAATAATGACATTGAGTTTATTGACATCCCATTTAAACCTTTATCCTGTTTAGATTACATATCCAATCTTTTATCAGAGATATGTCATGATAAAATGAAACACAAACCAGCTCTTAGTTTTTATGTAAAGAAAACTATAGATTATATTCATAAAAACTACTCAGAAGATATAACTGTGACTGATATATGTAATGACTTACAACTTAATAAAAGTTATTTTTGTTCTCTATTTAAAAAAGAAAGTGGATATACTTTTACTAATTTCTTGAATAAAGTTAGGGTTGAAAAGAGTAAAAAATACCTGCTAAAAAAAGATTTGTCTATTTTAGATGTTGCTGTACTTGTTGGATTCAATAGTCAAAACTACTATAGCATAGTTTTTAAAAAGTTTAATAATCTTACACCAATTGAATATAAGAATATTTATAATTAAAAAATATCATTCTAAAAAGGATGATATTTTTTACATGATTTTTACAAATATGGTTAATTTTTTGTTAAATCAATTGTGCATAAAATAACCCAAATCTTAGTTCAAGTCTTTAAATTGCTATATATAGTGAATTTTCTCAAATTAACAACAACTTAAAGATTTAACATTCTCTTAACGTATACTTAACAAAACATTAATATTTTTATTGACAAAATTTGTTATTCTATATTAAGGAAACAATAAATTTTAGTTAATAAAGTTTATAATTCAGATAAAAAATTTATTAATTTCTTAAGGGAGGAAATATCGTGAATATAGCAATTAGCCTTATCGGTGGACTTGGACTTTTTCTTTATGGAATGAGTTTAATGGGAGAAGGTCTACAAAAATCGGCAGGAGACAAATTAAAAAAAATTATTGAACTCTTAACAAGTAATGTTGTTATGGGTGTACTGGTAGGTACAGTTGTTACAGGTATTATACAAAGTTCAAGTGCTACTACTGTTATGGTTGTAGGATTTGTAAATGCAGGAATAATGAATCTAAGTCAAGCTATTGGTGTAATAATGGGGGCAAATATTGGTACTACAGTTACTGCCCAATTGGTTTCATTTAATCTTGAAGGAATAGCACCAATTGCTCTAGGTGTAGGTATTGTATTCTATTTATTTACATCAAATCAAAAAACAAAACATTTATCTGAAATACTTATTGGCTTTGGTATATTGTTTACAGGTATGGAATTTATGAAAGATGCAGTAGCTCCACTTGCTGAATATAAAGCATTTACTGACGTACTCTTATATTTTAGTAAAAATCCTATATTAGGTATATTAGCCGGATTTGCTATAACAGGTATTATACAAAGTTCAAGTGCATCAATGGGTATGTTAATAGCCTTAGCTTCTCAGGGAATACTACCTCTATCAGCTGCTTTACCTATCCTTTATGGAGATAATATAGGTACTTGTGTTACTTCACTTTTATCAAGTGTTGGAGCAAACAGAAATGCTAGACGTGCAGCTGTAATGCATCTAAGCTTTAATGTAATTGGTACAATCATATTTATGGTTGTTTTAAATAAACCTATATCAGCTATAGTTACTCATTTTGACCCAACTGATACTGCTAGACAAATAGCAAATGCACATACTTTATTTAACCTTACAAATGTTATAATATTATTACCATTTTCTAAATACATAGTTAAATTAGCAAATAAACTTATACCTATTAAAGAAACTGAATCAGAAGTAGTAAATAATACTAAATACTTAGATGAAAGAATGTTTAGTACTCCATCTATAGCACTTGGTAATACGGTACAAGAAGTTGTAAGAATGGGACATAAAGCTACAAATTCTTTAGAACATTCAATTGCAGGATTTTTAAATAAGAGCAGTGATGATATTAATAAAACTTTTGAGTCAGAAAAAGTTGTCAATAAGCTACAAAAAGATATACTGAACTATCTATTAAAACTTTCTAAAGAACCTCTTAGAGATGATGAACGTTTTAGAACAGATTTACTTTTTAATACTGTAAATGATATTGAAAGAGTATCTGACCATGCAGAAAATATAGCTGAATTAGCTATGAGTGTTAAAGAAATGAATGTTAACTTCTCTGATAGTGCGATAAAAGAAATATACCAAATATACAATAAGACTATGACTAACTTTAAAGATGCTTTAATAGTGCTAGATGTTAAAGATTTTGAGTTAGCAAACAAGGTTTTAGAAGTTGAAAATGAAGTAAATTACTTAGAAAAAACTTTTAGAAATTCACACATGATTAGATTAAATAATGGAAGTTGTACAATAGATGCTGGTGTGCTTTATCTTGACTTACTTACTAATTTAGAAAGAATTTCTGACCATTCAACGAATATCGTAAAACAAGTATTAAAACTTAAACAAAAAATATAGTGATTACTTTTATATGTAATCCTAATGAATAAAAAATAAGAAGGGGATGTCTCAAAATAAAAATTTGAGTTATCTCCTTGTTTTTACAAAAAAAAGAAAAGGGGTTCCTAAGAACCCCTAATCTATGTGATAATTGTTCTGTGAAAAACCAAAAACCACATTTTGAT
>JABBZI010000259.1 GCA_012955965.1 Clostridioides difficile | reverse complement strand
GCTTTTACATCTCCATTTGTTACTGTTCCATTTGTTAATGTTAGTACATATTCATTATCTGATGGATCTACCATTTCATCACCTGATGCCATTTTTATTTGTTTATCTGTTGCATCAAAAGTTAATTCACCTACTATTTGTATTACATACTTTTTGACTTCAAATGTTGTGTTTGCAATTGAATCTGTAGCCCCTGTTCCAGATACCGCTCCTGCTTTAACTAGCACACTTACATTAT
>JABBZI010000258.1 GCA_012955965.1 Clostridioides difficile | reverse complement strand
GCAGCCTCAAAGTTACTTCCTATACTCATTATTTCACCAGTTGCCATCATCTTAGTCCCTAATTTTCTATTGGCATGTCTAAACTTATCAAATGGCCACTTTGGTATTTTTACTACTACATAATCTATAGTTGGCTCAAAACAAGCATATGTTTTTTTAGTTACTGCATTTTCTATCTCATCTAGAGTGTAACCTAGAGCTATTTTTGATGAAACTTTAGCTATTGGATATCCTGTAGC
>JABBZI010000257.1 GCA_012955965.1 Clostridioides difficile | reverse complement strand
AACCAACTCCTGCTTGCACAAATACGTGTGTTGGTCTATCTACTCCATACTCTTTTAATTGCTCTATAGCTTCTTGAGCCATAGTTCCATATCCTTGCATTATCCATGCTGGAATTTCTTCATATCCATCCCATGCTGTATCTTGAACCATTACTCCGTGGTCATCAGCTTCTGCATAATCATTAGCTAATCTCACTGCATCATCATAGTTTAAGTCTGTTATACTAGCGTCTGCTCCTT
>JABBZI010000256.1 GCA_012955965.1 Clostridioides difficile | reverse complement strand
TAAAATTGTGGTTTTTGTTGAGCATTAGAGAAGAGTATCCATTGATATATGATAGTGGCGTTTTCAAATCATGTGATACACCAGCAAGCCAATCAGTTTTTGCAATTTCCAGCTTTTCTCGTTCAATCTCAGTTTCTTGAAGTTTATTGCCTAAAGCTTTTATATTTACAATAACTTCTTTATACATAAAATAGTACCATTTTAGTTTACCATCTTTTGTAAAAGCTTTTTTTGCTATTA
>JABBZI010000255.1 GCA_012955965.1 Clostridioides difficile | reverse complement strand
TAGCAGGCCTAGATGGTGAAAGTGATGAAATTGATTGGAAATATGAAACAACAGAAAATTTTCTAAAAATGATGAAAAACAGGGGGGTGGGTTAAAAAGAAACTTATTTAGTCCCTCTGAGAAAGGTTAGAAGGGAAGCAAGGGGTTGTGAAGATAGACCTGCCACTAAAGAAGAAATTCAAAAGATGTGTGAAATCACAGAGAGAGAATTAAAAGCAGGAGCTATAGGCTTGTCTACTG
>JABBZI010000254.1 GCA_012955965.1 Clostridioides difficile | reverse complement strand
GAGAGTTTAAGGCATGTGAGAATACAGCAAATTTTCTAAGATGCGAAGGCTTTAATGTAGAAGTAGGAGTGGCAGGTCTAGCTACAGCTATTAAGGCAAGCTTTGGTTCAGGTAAGCCAGTTATAGGGTTTATGGGAGAATTTGATGCACTACCTGGTTTAAGTCAAAAAGTTTCAACAAAGCAAGAAGCATTTGAATTGGGAGGTTATGGTCATGGATGTGGACATAATCTATTATGTA
>JABBZI010000253.1 GCA_012955965.1 Clostridioides difficile | reverse complement strand
GAGAGTTTAAGGCATGTGAGAATACAGCAAATTTTCTAAGATGCGAAGGCTTTAATGTAGAAGTAGGAGTGGCAGGTCTAGCTACAGCTATTAAGGCAAGCTTTGGTTCAGGGAAGCCCGTTATAGGGTTTATGGGAGAAATTGATGCCCTACCTGGGTTAAGTCAAAAAGTTTTAACAAAACAAGAAACAATTGAATTTGGAGGTTATGGTCATGGATGTGGACATAATCTATTATGTA
>JABBZI010000252.1 GCA_012955965.1 Clostridioides difficile | reverse complement strand
CTATATGTTCTTGAAGTCTTGCAACTTTTAATCTTGCTTTATTTCTATTCAAACTACCAATTGTTTTTCTCGATAGTTTTCTTTGTAATTTAGCAAGTTTGTTTAATGACTTCTGAAGATACTTAGGATTTTCTATAAATTGTCCACAACTTGAGATACAAAATTCTTTAATTCCTAAATCTAAACCTATCTGATTATTAGTATTTTCAAATGCTTCAATATCTATATCAGTACAACATAA
>JABBZI010000251.1 GCA_012955965.1 Clostridioides difficile | reverse complement strand
TCAAAAAGTATGTAATACAAATAGTAGGTGAATTAACTTTTGATGCGACAGATAAACAAATAAAAATGGCATCAGGAGATGAAATGGTAGACCCATCAGATAACACATATGTATTAACATTAACAAATGGAACAGTAACAAATGGAGATGTAAAAGCGAATGTTGAAGTAACAGGATTACCATCAGGATTAGATTATACAGCAGTAGGGAATACATCAGCGAATACAATAACAGTAACAGT
>JABBZI010000250.1 GCA_012955965.1 Clostridioides difficile | reverse complement strand
ATGAAATAAGAAAAAAACAATTAACTGAAGTATGCCAAGATTTAATAAGAAATGCTAGTTATTCAGGTCATGAAGAAAATGTAGTAAAAGCAATAGAAGAAAACTTTGCTTTGCTAGGTTTTGATAGTTGGTCAAGAGATAGATATGGAAATATAGTAGGGTGTATAAAAGGAAACAAACCAGGTAAAAAAATATTATTTGATGGACATATAGATACAGTTCCAGTTCCAGATGCAAGTAA
>JABBZI010000024.1 GCA_012955965.1 Clostridioides difficile | reverse complement strand
TGCAGTTTTTAGAGTGTTAACTCTAAAGAAGCTAGTATTACTAGATTCTAAAAACTTAATAGAGATATTAAGCATAAAGATTATGTGGTTACAATAGCAGAGAGGATACACCTGTTCCCATTCCGAACACAGAAGTTAAGCTCTCTAGCGCTGATGGTACTTGGTGGGAAACTGCCTGGGAGAGTAGGACGTAGCCACGTAATTTTTTTTTGAGTAAATTTATTAAAATTAAAAAAAGTTTTGTTTTTTATGTTTAGACACTGCAAATTTGGGACATAATATAATTGTAAAACTTAATATAGCAAAAATAAATTACTCAATCTCCCCCACTTAAAGGCCTCTATCCCCCATAGAGGTCTTTTTTATTTTCTTTTATTTTCAACTCTAATCTCATAAAAATAAAAAGTTTTATATATCATTCTGTAAATTAGAATTATATTGTTATACTAAACATTAAATATAGAAACTATAGAAAGTTATAAATAATATAAATAGCATATTTATTTAACTTTAGTATATTTAACAAAAAATGTTTACAATTTAACCTTCATTTTAATAAGTTTACTATATATTCACTTTGTCTTAATATACCCTTTACAAATTAAGAGTATTATTAATCTATAAGTAAATCATAAAATAAAATCAAATATTTTAGGAGGATAAAAAATGGCAGATATAAGACTAGAAAATGTCACAAAATCTTATAATAAAAAAAATCCTGTTATAGAAAACTTAAATCTTACTATAGAAGACGGTTCTTTTACAGTGTTGGTAGGCCCAAGTGGCTGTGGTAAATCTACTACACTAAGAATGATTGCAGGCCTTGAAGATATAACTTCAGGTAAATTAAAAATTGAAGAAAATGATGTAACAAAGACAGATGCCAGTAAAAGAGATATAGCTATGGTATTTCAGAACTATGCATTATATCCACATATGACTGTCAAAGAAAATATAGAATTTGGTCTTAAGAATAAGAAAGTACCTAAAGGAAAAAGAGAAGAGCTTATAACAGAAGTTATTGATGTAGTAGGATTACAAGAATATTTAAATGTGAAACCAGGTAATCTATCTGGAGGTCAAAGACAAAGAGTAGCGCTTGCTAGAGCGATGGTTAAAAATCCAAAGGTATTTTTAATGGATGAACCATTATCGAACTTAGATGCTAAATTAAGAAATCAAATGAGAACAGAATTAATACAATTACATCAAAAATTAAAATCTACATTTGTTTATGTAACTCATGACCAAGTTGAGGCAATGTCAATGGCGGATAAGATAGTGATAATGAACAAAGGTAAGATAATGCAAATAGGTTCTCCAAAGAAAATATATCAAAATCCTAAAAATTTATTTGTAGCCCAGTTTATTGGAAATCCTTGTATGAATATATTAAATATCAAAAATGATGTTAAGTTTGGATTTAGACCAGAAAAAGCAACACTAGAGAGTATAAATATAGATGGAAAAAATGATGGTGTATTTAGCTTATTTGGAAAAGTAGTTACTAAAGAAGTCTTGGGAAATGAAACTATATACTGTTTATCTGTTCTTGATAGTGAGATAAGAGTTAAAACAGAAAATGATATATTTGATATTGGAAGAACCTTAAGAATAAGTGTGTTAGAAAAAGATTTATATTATTTTGACAAAGATGGAGAAAGAATAGAAGATTTAAAAAAATGTAAAAATATGTATTCTAAAATCAAAGGAGATATTTATGAAAAAGCGATTTAACAAAGCATATTTATATATAACACCTGCTATTATAGGAACTCTTTTGTTTATAGTATATCCAATAATAAAGACAATATCTCTAAGCTTTAAATCAGGTAGCCTTCTTAGTTCGACTTTTGAAAATGTAGGTTTAAATAACTATACAGAACTCTTAAAGAATCCAGAATTCATACAAACTATAACTAATACAGCAATTTATACTTTCTTTATGGTAGTTATATCTATTTCATTAGCTATAGTACTTGCTGTTTGGTTAAATAAAAACTCTATAATACACAATTTAACGCAAAGTATAATCTTTACACCACATGTAATTTCACTAGTATCTGTAGCTGTATTGTGGCTTTGGATTATGGAGCCACAATATGGTTTTTTAAACTGGATACTGTCAACACTACATTTACCAACATCAAAATGGCTTTCAAGTGAAAGTTCAGCTTTAATGTCATTGATTCTAATAGGGATATGGAAAACTCTTGGCTATAATATTTTAATTGTGTTGTCAGGTCTCAAATCCATACCAAACTATATATATGAGGCATCTAAACTAGATAATGCAAACAAGATAACTAATTTCTTTAAAGTGACATTACCATTACTGTCACCAACAATATTTTTTCTTATGATAACAACAACAACTGCATCATTTCAAGTATTTGATGAGATAAGTATAATGACACAAGGTGGACCATTAGGTTCAACCAACATGTTATCTTATTATATATATGAGTCTGGATTTATATATTATGATATAGGACAAGCAAGTGCGGCAAGCATGTTTTTACTAGCTATAGTTATGATTGCTACATATGCTAATTTCAGATTATTGTCAAAGAAAGTTCACTATCAATAAATAAAAAAGACAGTATAAGGCTTATCAAGAAGGAGGATAAAATGGATATTATACAACCTATCAAAAAAGACAAAGTTGATATAAAAAAAATAGCATCAAAATCAATAGAAGTATTAATTTTATTACTTTTATCTGCAGTATTTATATTCCCTTTTATATGGATGTTATCTACATCTTTTAAAAATCCACAAGAAATGATGCAATTACCACCTACTATAATACCAAATGATATAGTGTTAGAAAATTATAGTACAGCATGGAACTCAGGTCCATTTTTTAGATATTTACTAAACAGTGTGTTTGTAACAGGAAGTGTTTTAGTTATACAGTTTTTAGTGATGGTTCCAGCAGCATATGCATTTTCTAAAATTAAATTTAAAGGCGAAAAGGTATTATTTGGGTTTTTGCTTATAGGTCTAATGATTCCACCACAGGTGACTTTTTTACCAGTATATATGATGATGAGTAAGTTTGGATTTATAAATACATATGTGCCACTTATAATTCCATTTATGACATCTTCATTTGGTATATTTCTACTTAGACAAAATTTTATGCAGATTTCAGATGAGATTATTGAAGCAGCTAAACTAGATAATGCCTCTGATTTAAAAATAATGTTTAAGATAATGGTTCCTATGGCAAAACCAGCAGTAATAACATTTATATTATTCAATTTTATATATCATTGGAATAACTACTTCTGGCCTCTAGTAATGACAAATACAGATGCTATAAGAACTTTACCTATAGGAGTAGCACTTCTTAAATCTTCAGAAGGGATTACTGCATGGAATGTAATAATGGCAGGAAATATAATTCTAATTTTACCAATAATTCTTGTATATATATTTGCAAATAAAAAGGTAAAAGAAGCTTTTATGTATTCAGGAATAAAATAAAAAATTAAAGACTAAATTTGGAGGATGAAAATGAAGCTTAAAAGAAAATTAGCAACAGGATTAGCAATAACATTATTATTAGGTTCTTTAGTTGGGTGTTCAAATTCTAATGATTCAAATACATCTAAAGGAGAAAAGACTGATAGCAATATTACAAAGATAGATTTCTGGGCTCCTTTAGGCGGTACTAATGGTGAAACTGCACAAAAAATGGTTGACCAGTTTAATAGTGAGCATAAAGATGTACAAGTAAATATGCTAAAACAGAAAGATTACTATGAAAATGCAACAAAATTACAAGCAGCTTTAACTTCTAAAGACCAACCAGATGTAACATTATTAGAAATAACTCAAACAGGTACATTCGCATCAGCAGGAGCTTTAGTGGATATGAGCAAGTATTTCGATAAAACATACCAAGAAAGATTTTTTTCTGGTCTTTTAACAAATTCGTATTATGAAAACAAATTTGTTGGGATGCCATTTAATAGAAGTACCCCAATATTATACATAAATAAAGATATGGCAACTAAAGCAAGTCTTGACCCTTCAGGTCCAAAGTCATGGGAAGAACTTAAAGATTATGCTAGTAAGATGACAAATAAATCGGAAGATACTTATGGTTTTGAAACACCAATAGATATTTGGTTCTATGAAGCTATGGTAATGCAAAGTGGAGGAGAAATAACTAATGGTAAAAAAGTAGCATTTAATAATGAAGCAGGACAAGCACCAGTTAAATTCTGGCAAGATATGATGAAAGATGGAATAATGAAAATGCCTCCTGGTGAAGACTATAATGCCTGGGATGTGGCAAAACAAGACTTTGTAAATGGTAAAGTAGGTATGATATTTACATCAACAGCAGATTTAGCAGGACTTATGCAACAAACAGAAGGTAAATTTGAAATATCAACAGCATTTTTACCAAAGAATCAAAAATACGCAACTCCTACAGGTGGAGCAAACCTAGTTATGCTTGAAGGAGGAACAGATAAAGAAAAAGAAGCAAGTGCAGAGTTTATAAAATGGATGACTCAAACAGATAAGATAGTTCAGTTTAGCTCATCAACAGGATACTTACCAACAACTGAAGATGCGACAAAGTCAGAAAAATTACAAACGCTATATAAAGAGAAACCTCAATATAAAGTCGCAACTGACCAATTACAATATGCTGTTGCACTTCCAATGTTAAATGGATATAAAGAAGCAACTGATAAGCTAATGGATGAGATTAAAAAGGGACTTACTGATTTAAATGTATCTCCAAAAGATGCAGTAAACAAAGGGACTTCTGCAATGCAAGCAGTAATAGACAAAACAAATAAATAATCATGTAGACTTGTAAGTTAATTAAAAGTATTTAATAATATATGAATGAAGAGGTAATGTAAATGACAAAAGTTATAGTATTATCAGTGGATTCTTTATTTGAAAAAGACTTAGAATTCGTAAAAAATCTACCAAATTTTAAATCTATATTAGAAAATTGTTCTATAGTAAAAAATATAAATTGTGTGTATCCTACTTTAACATATCCATGCCATACTAGTATGGTTACAGGAGTATATCCTAAAAAACATGGTATATATCATAATGAAAAATTTGACCCAAATAAAGAAAATAAAGATTGGTACTGGTATTCAAAGGACATAAAAACAAAAACTATTGTAGATGTAGCAAAAGAAAACAATCTAACTACCTCTAGTGTATTATGGCCTGTAATGGGAGCAAATCCAAATATAGACTATAACATTGCAGAAATATGGGCTCCTAATAGAGAAGATGACCCAAGAGAGATTTTTGCAAAAAGCTCCAGTAAGATTATAATGGATGGTATTTACAATAAACATTGTCATTACATTGATTGGAAGTTAGAACCTAACATGGATTTGTTTGGAGTAAACTGTGCAGTAGATATTATAAAGGACTATAAGCCAGATTTAATGTTGATACATTTGGCAACATTGGACCATACAAGACATAATTATGGCTTATTTAATGAGCAAGTAGATAAAGCATTGAAAATGAATGATGAATGGTTAGGAGATATAATTCAAGCTACAAAGGATGCGGGTACATATAAAGATACAAATTTTATAATACTTGGAGACCATGGTCATCTTAGCGTTGATAAAGTTATAAATCTAAATGTTTTACTTAAATCAAGAGGATTTATAACCGTAGAAGATGGAGAAGTTAAACATTTTGATGCTTATGTAAATTCTTCTGGTATATCAGCTCAAATAATAGTAAATAACTTAGATAGATTAACCGAGCTAAAAGAGCTACTTGAGGAATTTAAAGAAGAATTATTTATAGAGAATATTTTTAGCAAAGAGGAAGCATCTGAACTTGGCCTTGAAGGCGATTTCGAAATGGTAGTTGAAGGTATTGAAGGAATTTCATTTGGTAATGATTTAGAGGGAAGTATTATAAAGGATTCAGATATAAAGGATTATAAATTTGCTGTTGCGACACATGGTCATTTACCTACTAAGGGTAATAGACCTCCATTTATAGCTTTTGGACCAAATATTAAAAGTGGTGTGATTATAGAAACAGGAGATTTGAGAGCACATGCAGCAACTATATTAAAGTTATTCAATTTAAAGTTGGACGAAGCTGAAAAAGAAGCATTTGATTTTATTATATAAGTTGAAGAAAGTATTTATTTTCCATATATTATAGACTTCTATTGTAAAGATAGAAGTCTTTTTTTATATTTTAGATTTAAGTAAAATTTAAATGGGTAAAATATTTAAAATAACTTAAACAATTTTATAAAGGTATGATATAATAATAAATGTTAGGAACTAATGTTCGAAAGAAGGAGTGATACCGTGGATTTTAAAATAAAATCAGACTTCAAACCTACAGGTGACCAACCAGAAGCTATTAAATCAATAGTGGATTCTATAAATAGAAATGAGAAATTTTCAACATTATTAGGAGTAACGGGTTCAGGAAAAACATTCACAATGGCAAACATCATTCAGCAAGTTAAAAAACCTACCCTAATAATGGCTCACAATAAGACACTAGCAGCACAGCTTTACAGTGAGTTTAAAGAATTTTTCCCAGACAATGCAGTTGAATATTTTGTAAGTTACTATGATTACTATCAACCAGAAGCATATGTAGCTCACAGTGACACTTATATAGAAAAAGATGCAAGCATAAATGATGAAATAGATAAACTTCGACATTCTGCTACGGCATCTATTTTAGAAAGAAGAGATACTATAATAATATCATCTGTATCTTGTATATATGGATTGGGTGATCCAAAAGATTATAAAGAACTTATGCTATCTATAAGACCAGGTATGCAAAGAGACAGAGATGATGTAATAAAAAGGTTAATAGAGATACAATACGAAAGAAATGATATAAACTTTACAAGAGGTACCTTTAGAGTCAGAGGAGATATACTAGAGATATTTCCAGCAAGTAACGATGAAAAAGCAATAAGAATAGAGTTTTTTGGTGATGAGGTAGATAGAATAACAGAGATTGATTATGTAACAGGAAAGATTGTTGGCACTAGAAACCACATTGTTATATTCCCCGCATCTCACTACGTAACAACACCAGAAAGAATTGAAAATGCAATTGTAGAAATAGAAGAAGAACTTCAAGAGCAAATAAAAGCTTTTAAGGAAAATGATAGACTTTTAGAAGCTCAAAGAATTGAACAAAGAACTAAGTACGATATAGAAATGCTAAAGGAAATAGGGTTTTGTCAAGGTATAGAGAACTACTCAAGACATATTACAGGTAGAGAAGAAGGAGAAAAGCCATATACTTTAATGGATTTCTTTCCAGATGATTATTTGATAATTGTAGATGAGGCACATGTTACTATACCACAAGTAAGAGGTATGTATGCAGGAGATAGGTCTAGAAAGACATCCCTTATAGAGAATGGATTCAGATTACCTTCTGCACTTGACAATAGACCATTAAACTTTCAAGAATTTGAAGGAAATATAAATCAAATGTTGTTTGTAAGTGCTACACCAGGACCTTATGAAATTCAACATTCAGAAACTATAGCAGAACAGATAATAAGACCAACTGGGCTTTTAGACCCAATTGTAGAAGTAAGACCTATCAATAATCAAATAGACAATTTGGTAGGAGAAATAACTAAAAATATAGAAAAAAACGAAAGAGTGCTTATAACTACTTTAACTAAAAAAATGAGTGAGGACTTGACTAATTATCTTAAAGAGATAGGGATAAAAGTTAAATATTTGCATTCAGATATAGTTACATTAGAAAGAACAGAAATAATAAGAGATTTAAGACTAGGAAAGTTTGATGTACTTGTAGGAATAAATCTACTTAGAGAAGGGTTAGATATACCAGAGGTTTCACTTATAGCGATTTTGGATGCTGATAAAGAAGGTTTCTTACGTTCCGAAACAGCTTTAATACAGACTATTGGACGTGCAGCGAGAAATGAAAATGGAAGAGTAATTATGTACGCAGATAGAATAACCGACTCAATGCAAAATGCTATTGATGAAACAAAGAGAAGAAGAGATATACAAAATCTATATAATGAAGAACATAACATCACTCCTAAGACTATACAGAAAAGTATAAGAGATAGTATAGAAGCTACTAAGGTAGCAGAGGAAGAAGTTGTATATGGAATATCTGACACAGATGATAAAGATGAAATAAGAGATAATATAGAAAAATTAAAATCAGAGATGATGGAAGCTGCTCAAAACTTACAATTTGAGAGAGCAGCAGAACTTAGAGATAAAGTAAAACAATTAGAAGAAAAATTGGAAAAATAGAGAGGTAAAAACAACATTATGGAAGATAAAATTATAATAAGAGGGGCAAAAGAACATAATTTAAAAAATGTAGATTTAGAATTACCAAGAGACAAATTTATTGTTTTTACTGGGTTATCAGGTTCTGGAAAGTCTTCTTTGGCATTCGATACAATATATGCAGAAGGTCAAAGAAGATATGTAGAGAGTCTATCAGCCTATGCTAGACAATTTTTAGGTCAAATGGAAAAGCCAAATGTAGAATATATTGAGGGTTTATCACCAGCTATATCAATTGACCAAAAGACTACTTCAAAAAACCCACGTTCTACTGTTGGAACAGTAACAGAAATATACGACTATTTAAGATTATTATTTGCAAGAGTAGGAGACGTATACTGCCCTACATGTGGTGAAAAAATAAGTCAAATGACTATTCAAGAAATAGTTGATAAAATGCTAGATTTTCCAGATAGAACGAAGTTACAAATACTTTCACCAATTGTTAGAGGACAAAAAGGTACGCATAAAAAGGTCTTTGATAATATCAAAAAAGAAGGATTTGTAAGAGTTAGAGTTAATGGTGAAAACTATGAGGTTAGTGATGATATAGTTCTAAATAAAAACCAAAAACATAATATAGAAGTTGTAGTAGACAGAATAGTAATTAAAGATGGAATTGAATCTAGATTAGCAGATTCGATTGAAACTGCAGTTAAGTTATCAGATGGTCTTGTAATAGCTCAAATAATAGATGGAGAAGAAATTCTTTTTTCAACTAAATTTGCATGCCCAGAACATGGAATTGGTATAGAAGAATTATCTCCAAGAATGTTTTCATTTAATGCTCCTTTTGGTGCTTGTGATGTTTGTAATGGTCTTGGAGAAAGTAAAGAAGTTGACCCAGAATTAGTAGTGCCAAATAAAGAATTATCAATAAAACAAGGTGCAGTTGCAGCATGGGGGTCAACAGGTGTTAATGATGATACCTATTATAGTAAAATGATAAAAAGCTTAGCAGAACATTTTAATGTATCTTTGACAACACCATTTAAAGATTTACCAGAAGATTTTGTTGAGGAATTACTTTATGGTAAGGACAATATAATTGTAGAGTTTACTTATGAATCAAAATTTGGAGGAACTAGAAATTATAAGTCATACTTTGAAGGAGTAATAGTAAATTTAGAAAGAAGATACAATGAAACTAACTCAGAGTACATGAGAGATAAGATTGAAGAATATATGGCAGAAAGACCATGTCCAAAATGTAAAGGGATGAGACTCAAAAAGGAAGTTTTATCTGTTTTGGTTGATGGAAAAAATATAATGGAAGTTACAAACTTATCTGTAAATGAATTAATTGATTTTATGGAAAATATAAGTCTTACAGAAAAACAGAGATTTATAGCTCGTGAGATTATAAAAGAGATAAAAGGAAGAGCTATGTTCTTAAGAGATGTAGGTCTTGATTATTTGAATTTATCAAGAAAAGCTGGAACTCTATCAGGAGGAGAAGCACAACGTATAAGACTAGCAACTCAAATAGGTTCTGCATTGGTTGGGGTTTTATATGTACTTGATGAGCCAAGTATAGGACTTCATCAAAGAGATAATGATAGGCTTATAGGTACTCTTAGACATCTAACAGACTTAGGAAATACATTAATTGTTGTAGAGCATGATGAAGATACAATGAGAGAAGCTGATTATGTTTTAGATATTGGACCAGGTGCAGGTATACATGGTGGTGAAATAGTTGCACAGGGGACTTTGGATGAAATAATTGAAAATGAGAACTCAATAACAGGTCAGTATCTAAGTGGTAAAAAACAAATATTACTTCCAAAGACCACTAGAGAAGGAAATGGAAATTTTATAGAAATAGTTAAAGCATCAGAAAATAATCTAAAAAATATTGATATAAAATTCCCATTAGGTAAGTTTACATGTATAACAGGTGTTTCAGGTTCTGGAAAAAGTACACTGATAAACGATATACTTTATAAAGGTGTTGCAAGCAAGGTAAACAGACTTAAACAAAGAGCTGGTAAACATAAGGAAATAAAAGGAATTGAAAATATAGATAAAGTTATAAACATAGACCAAAGTCCAATTGGAAGAACACCTCGTTCAAATCCTGCTACTTATACAGGAGTATTTGATTTTATAAGAGATATTTTTGCAGCAACTAATGAAGCTAAGGCAAGAGGTTATAAAAAAGGAAGATTTAGTTTCAATGTAAAAGGCGGCAGATGTGAAGCTTGTAAGGGTGATGGAATAATAAAAATAGAAATGCATTTCTTGCCTGATGTATATGTTCCTTGTGAGATTTGTAAGGGTGAAAGATATAATAGAGAAACACTACAAGTAAAATATAAAGATAAAACTATATCTGATATACTTGATATGAATGTGGAAGAAGCTGTTGAATTTTTCGAAAATATACCAAATATAAAAAGAAAACTAGATACTTTAATGGATGTAGGACTTTCATATATAAAATTAGGACAGCCTTCAACTCAATTATCAGGAGGAGAAGCACAACGTATAAAATTAGCTGCCGAACTTAGTAAAAGACCAACAGGTAAGACCTTGTATATATTAGATGAGCCTACTACTGGACTTCATATGGCAGATGTAGACAAGCTAATACAAGTATTACAAAGATTAGCAGATACAGGGAATACAATTATAGTCATAGAACATAATCTAGACGTCATAAAGACTTGTGACTATGTAATAGACCTAGGGCCAGAAGGTGGAGATAAAGGTGGAACTGTAGTTGCAACTGGGACACCAAAAGAAGTATCTAAAGTTGATGGGTCTTATACAGGTCAATTTTTAAAGAAATACTTTTCTTAAGCCATATGAAATGTGATAAATTTCAAACTTAGAGATATAAGTTAATTATATCTTTTAGAAGTTGTTAAATATAGTTGTAAGCAGTCAATAAAAGTATAAGGTCCATATTACTCTTCATAAGGTTTGTTTTTAAATCAATTATAGAAGGGGAATATGGACTTTAACTTGTCTAAAGTATTGGAAATTGTATAACTTTTTAAATTTCACATTTTAGGGTATAATTTTAATATAAAATCTAATGTTTTGGAGGGCGAGATGTTTGATATACAAGAACATTTAAAAAAATTACCTTCTGAGCCCGGAGTATATTTGATGAAAGATAAATACGACCATATAATATATGTGGGAAAGGCCATATCTTTAAAAAATAGGGTAAGGCAGTATTTTCAATCTTCAAAAAACCATACATCTAAAGTAAAATCTATGGTTAAAAATATATATAAATTTGAGTATATTATAACGGATTCAGAGTTGGAGGCATTAATACTTGAATGTAATCTAATAAAAAGATACAGACCTAAGTATAATGTAGTACTTAGAGATGATAAAACCTATCCATATATCAAAGTAACTACAAATGAAGATTATCCAAGAATCTTAAAGGTTAGGAGAGTTCTTAAGGATAAGGCAAAGTATTTTGGACCATATACTAATATAACTGCTGTAAATGATACTTTGGAACTTATAAATAGTACCTATCCAATAAGAAGTTGTAAAATAGATATCGAAAAAGCAATAAAGAATAAAACAAGACCTTGTTTAAATCTTCACATAAATAAATGTCTAGGGCCTTGTACAGGAAATATTTCTAAAGAGGAATATGGAAAGATGATAGAAGAAATTATAATGTGTCTATCTGGTAAAGAAGAAAAATTGATGGAGCTTTTAAAGGAAAAGATGAATGAGAGCTCTATGGATTTTAGATTTGAGGAAGCTGCTATATATAGAGATAAAATAAAGAGTCTTGAAGAGTTGATACAAAAACAAAAAATAGATACTAATGTAAGTGACTTAAATCAAGATGTAGTTGCAATGGCAAGGGCTCATAATGAAGCCTGTGTACAGGTATTTTTTATCAGAAATGGTAAGATTGTAGGTAGGGAACACTTTATATTAGAAGGTGTAATGGATAGCCCAAGAGCTTCTATATTAGGTTCATTTGTAAAACAATTTTACAATGAGCAAGAGTATATACCTAAAGAATTAATTATAGAAGACGAGATAGAAGATAGCTCTATATTAGAAGAATGGTTATCATCTAAAAAAGGTCAAAAAGTAACAATAAGAGTCCCACAAAAGGGAGAAAAGAAAAGTCTTGTTGAAATGGTAAGAAAAAATGCTGTAGAGTATCTTGAAAAGTTTTCTGATATGAACAAAAGAAAATATGAAAAGAGTATTGGAGCATTAGAAGAATTAAAACGTCTATTAAATCTAGAAAAATTACCAATAAGAATAGAGGCTTATGACATATCGAATATACAAGGTGTAGATTCGATTGGTTCTATGGTAGTATATACAAATGCTAAAAAAGATAAAAAAGAATACAGAAGATATAAAATAAAAACAGTCATTGGACCTAATGATTATGATTCTATGGCTGAAATTGTAGACAGAAGATTAAAACATGGAAATTTACCTGACTTGATATTGTTGGATGGTGGAAAAGGGCAAGTTAGTGCAGTAAAAAAAGTATTAGAACTTAATGATGTAGAGATACCTCTTTGGGGAATGTACAAAGATGATAAGCATAGAACCAAAGGATTGATATGCAAAGGAAAAGAAATAGAGCTAGATAAAACAACCAATTTATATAGATTTATTGCTAGTATACAAGAAGAAGTTCACAATTATGCAATAACATATCATCGAAGCTTAAGAAATAAAGCTTTGACAAAATCTATCTTAGATGATATACAAGGAATAGGTGAAAAAAGAAAGAAATCATTACTGAATCACTTTAAGGATATAGAGGCTATAAAAAAAGCTACTATGGAAGAATTATTAGAAGTAGAGGGAATGAATAAAAGCATCGCAGATAATGTTTATAATTTTTTTAGGAAGGAAGAAGATTAATGGAAACTAGCAATAAGGTATCAATAAGAGAGATAATAAAAGACCTGAAGTTAAAAGTTGTGTACATGCCAGATGATGTAGATTATTATGTCTACTCTCAAGATATAAATAGACCAGGATTACAGTTTGCAGGATATTTTGATTACTTTGCGTATGAAAGAATACAAATAGTTGGAAAGACAGAATATAATTTCTTTGGATTGATGGATAATAATATTAGAGAAGAAGTGTTAAATAGATTTTTTTCATATGAAATACCTGCTCTAATAATCTCTAGGGACTTGGAAATCAAGCCAGATGTAATTGAAAAAGCTAAAAAATATAAAAGAATACTTTTGAGTACAAATAGAAATACAACTAGACTTATAAATAGACTATCAAATTATTTGGATAACAAGTTAGCACCACACACAACAATTCATGGTGTGTTAGTTGATATTTATGGGATAGGTGTACTGATAAAAGGTGAAAGTAGTATAGGAAAGTCAGAAACAGCATTAGAATTGATTCAAAGAGGAAATAGACTAGTTGCAGATGATGCTGTGGAAATAAGAAAACTGGATGAAAGTATGTTGATGGGGCAGTCACCTGAATTAATAAGACATTTCCTTGAAATAAGAGGAATAGGAATAATAGATGTCAGAAGTCTGTATGGTGTAGGAGCAATTAAAAATTCTAAAATGATTGATTTAGTAGTTCATCTAGAAGCTTGGGATGAAACTAAGTATTATGATAGACTTGGACTTGATAAAGAATATGAAGAGATACTTGGTGTTAATGTAGAAAAATTGGTTGTACCTGTTAAGCCAGGAAGAAATACTGCTATGATATTAGAAGTAGCAGCAATGAATTTTAGACAAAGAGGAATGGGATATGATGCAGCTCAAGAGTTTACTAAAAAACTATCAAAATTAATTGATACTAAGTAGTATAGAATAATATTAAAATTAAGTTGTATATAATATTTATTAATAATATATATCAGATAAGGATAATTTAAAGTAATAGATTAAAATTACACTAGATTAATTTTATATTTGGATTTTATTATATAATGAGAAAGTTGGAATTTTTTATGGGAATAGACTATTTTAGTAAACTTTTAGAAAGTACTACTGAAAAAGAATTGCTCTTAAGCAAAAAGTCAAATAATATAAGCACAGCTAGATTAATCTCTTTTTTGATAGTAGTAGCGGGATTTGCTATTGGGCTTTATAATAAAAATATAGCTGGTATTTTTGTTGGAGTTGTAGCAATTGTAGTGTTTATAGTACTCTTAGTTGTTCATAATAAAGTAAAAGAAGAAGAAATATATTTTAAAAGTAAGATTGATGTAATCGATAAGTATATCAAACGATTTGGAGATGACTGGAAAGACTTCAAGATAGATGGAAAAGAATATTTAAAAGATGAGAACTCACAAGCAAAAGATTTAGATTTGTTTGGAAGAGCTTCGTTGTATCAATATATCTGTGTGGCTAATACGTCTTATGGGAAGAAATCTTTGGCTAAGTCATTATGGAATGAAAATCCAGATGAGAAGGTAATATCAGAGAGACAAATAGCGATAAAAGAGCTTTTATCAAAAGATGATTTTTCTATTCATATTCAAACACTAAGCAATATAATTGGTAAGGAGCAAAAAAATAATTCTGATGGTAGTATAGAAGCCTTTATAGATTATGGAGAAAATAAAGAGATATATATACCCAAATGGATGCATATTTTTACTTGGGGTTTACCTACTGCTACAATCCTATCTTTTATATTTTTTACATTAGGTTTTTTACCTATTTTACCTGTTTTTCTACTTTTTATAATACAGTTAGGATTTAGTGGTTTTGGGCATACAAAACTTATGCAAACTCTTTCTCCATTATTTTCATTTAGTAGAAATATACAGGTGTATGAAAAAATGTTTGAGGTTTTAGAAAAAGAGAAATTTGAAAGTGCTTACTTAAAAGAATTACAAGAAAAACTTTCTAAGGGAAGTGGTGTTTCAAAAGGAATTAAACAATTGAATTCAATAGGAAATGCTGTAAATTTAAGATATAATCAGATATTATATATAGTTGCTTGTGGTGTTCTTATGTGGAATTATCATTGTGCAGAATCACTGGAACGATGGAAAGGTGTGTATGGAAATCAAATTAGAGGCTGGTTAGAATCTATTGGAGAATTTGAGGCTCTAATAAGTTTAACAGTTATTGGCCATGTAAAGGATAATACATGCTTTCCAGAAATAAAATATGAAGATACTCCAAGGTTAAATGTAGGAGAAGTATATCATCCATTAATAGCAGAAAAAAATGTTATAGCAAATTCAATACAATTAAACTCTCAGACATGTATTATTACAGGTTCAAATATGTCTGGAAAAACAACCTTTTTAAGAAGTATAGGAGTGAACTTAGTGTTAGCATATGCAGGAGGACCAGTATGTGCTAAGAATTTTGATACAACCTGCATGGCTATATTTACATCTATGAGAATACAAGATGATGTAAGCCAAGGAATATCAACTTTTTATGCTGAGATTCTTAGAATAAAATCAATGATTCAATATAGTTTGAAGGAATTACCAATGTTGGTTTTAGTGGATGAGATTTTTAAGGGAACTAACTCTGCTGATAGAATTATTGGAGCAAGTGAGGCAGTAAAGAAACTATCAAGACCATGGGTTATAAGTATGGTTACAACACATGATTTTGAGTTATGTGACCTTTCAGGTAGTGGAGATGTTGAAGTTGTGAACTATCATTTTTCAGAATACTATGTAGATGATAAAATTCATTTTGACTATATGATAAAAGATGGAAGATGTAAAACTACAAATGCAAAACAACTTATGAAAATGGCTGGAATTCTTTAATTTATAGGAGTCTAAAAAATTGTATTAAATTAAACTAATAAAGGATTATCTTAAAGTACTTAAGAGTATTTTAAGACAATCCTTTTATTTAAGAACACTTAATTTCTATAATTATTAGAACTTATTTAGATTCCTCACAAGCACATTCTTGTGGACATTCTCCATAAATACAACTCTTATCGAAGTAATGAGTATGAAGGTATTTATGAGCTACATCACTATTTGGGTCTCCAAAGAAGTCTTTATAAATAGCTTGTAAATCAGGATTTTCATGAGACTTACGTATAGCTTTATTTCTATCTATTTCATATAATGCATTTGCACGTCTATCAACTATTTCAGTATTACCATGGTGATAAGGTTGACCAGCACCTCCAACACATCCACCAGGACATGCCATAACTTCTATAATGTGATATTTACATTCTCCACTTCTGACCTTATCCATAATCTTTCTAGCATTTTTAAGTGTATTTACAATACACACATTAACTGTAGTTCCATCAACATCTATACTTGCTTCTCTGATTCCTTTAAGACCTCTGACATTAGTGAAGTTTACATTATCTAAAGTCTTATTAGTTATCTTCTCATATGAAGTACGTAGAGCAGCTTCTAGAACTCCACCACTTGCTCCAAATATAGATGCAGCACCTGTAGATTTTCCTAAAGGATTATCAAAATCTTGGTCTTGAAGATTAGGCAAATCAATAGCAGCTTCTTTTATCATTTTAGCTAACTCTCTAGTAGTTATAGAAAGGTCAACATCTAGTATTCCAGATTCACTTAATTCTTCTCTTGAAGCTTCATATTTTTTAGCTACACAAGGCATTACAGATACAACATAAAGCTCTTCAGGATTGATTCCTAATATTTTAGGTGCATAGTAATTTTTAGCTATAGAACCAAACATACCTTGAGGAGACTTACAGCTAGATGCTAAATTTAACTTATCTGGGTAATTGTGCTCTAAGAAGTTTACCCATGCAGGACAACAACTAGTCAATATAGGAAGATTTTCACCACTTTGTATTCTTTCTATAAATTCAGTAGCTTCTTCCATGATAGTGAAGTCTGCACCAAAGTTTGTATCAAAGACATGTTCAAATCCAAGTGCTTTTAAAGCAGCTACCATTTTTCCTGTAGAAATTGAACCTGGTTCTAATCCAAATTCTTCACCAATTGCAACTCTTACAGCAGGAGCAACTTGAACTACTATAGTTTTTTCTTTTTTATTTAAAACATCCCAAAGTTTAGGTACATTATCTACTTCTGTTAATGCTCCAGTTGGACAGACAGATATACATTGACCACAGAATGTACACTCTGTTTCAACCATATCAGAGTTAAAGAATGTACTAACTAAAGTATTAAATCCACGATTAACTCCAGACAATGCTCCTACTGTCTGTATATCATTACATACAGTTTCACATCTTCTACATAATATACACTTAGAGTGGTCTTTAACTAAAGACTTAGTAGAAGTATCTTTACCTGCAAAAGATTTAGAACCTTGATATCTTATTTTTCTTACTCCTAAATCGGCAGCTATAGTTTGTAATTCACAATCTCCATTTTTTTCACATACAAAACAATCTTGTGGATGGTCTGATAACAATAATTCAACAATAGTTCTACGAGCATTTAATGCTTTTGCACTATTAGTTTGAACTCTCATACCTTCCTTTATAACTGTTCCACAAGCTGGAACTAAGCCTCTCTCTGTCTCAACCATACAAACACGACAAGAAGCACAAGTGTCAAGCTTATCTATTTCATTCATATGTAAATGACAAAGGTTGTGTATTTTTATATTTATTAATTTCGCAGCATCTAAGATAGAAGTTCCACTAGGTGCTGAAACGTGTTTGCCATTAATAGTTAAATTAACTAAACTCATTGTTATTCCTCCTCCAAATAAGTTATTTCTTGATTATAGCGTTAAATGTACAATTATCTATACAAGCACCACATTTTAGACACTTAGAAGTATCTATTGTATGTTGTTCCTTAACAGAACCTGTTATACAACCAGCAGGACACACTCTAGAACATTTTGTACAACCCTTACAAGCATCTGTTATAAAGTAAGAAAGTAAGTTTTGACATTTGCCAGCAGGACATTTCTTATCTACAACGTGAGCTATATACTCATCTTTGAAATATTGAAGAGTACTTAAAACAGGGTTTGGAGCAGCTTTACCAAGACCACATAATGAAGCAGTTTGTATAGTTTCAGCAAGGTTTTCTAGGTCATCTAAATCTTGTAGAGTACCATTACCTTCTGTAATTTTAGTTAATATTTCTAATAATCTTGTAGTACCTATACGACAAGGTGTACATTTACCACAAGATTCTTCAACAGTAAACTCAAGGAAGAACTTGGCTATATCTACCATACAGTCAGATTCATCAAGAACAAGCATACCACCAGAACCCATCATTGAACCTATAGAACTTAATGAACCAAAATCTATAGGAATGTCCAAATGTTCAGTTGGTATACATCCACCAGATGGTCCACCTGTTTGAACTGCCTTGAATTGTTTACCTTCAGGGATTCCTCCACCAATTTCAAATACAATATCTCTTAAAGTAGTACCCATTGGAACTTCAACAAGCCCTACATTTTCCACTTTTCCACCAAGAGCAAAGACTTTAGTACCACTAGAATCTTCAGTACCTAAGTTAGCAAACCAACTTCCACCATTCAGTATGATTGCTGGTATATTTGCAAAAGTTTCAACATTGTTTAAGCAAGTAGGAGATTTCCATAAACCACTCTTAGAAGAACTGTAAGTCTTCATTCTAGGTTCACCACGTCTACCTTCAATTGAATGCATTAGAGCTGTACCTTCACCGCAAACGAAAGCTCCTGCACCGTATTTTAATTCTAATTTGAAGTTAAATCCAGTACCTAATATATTTTCACCAAGTAAACCATATTTTTCAGCTTGAGCTATAGCTACTTTTAATCTTTCTATAGATTTTGGATATTCTGCTCTTATGTATATGTAACCTGTATCAGAACCTATAGCATATCCGCATATTGCCATAGCTTCTAGTACACTATGAGGGTCACCTTCAAGTACTGACCTATCCATAAATGCACCTGGGTCACCTTCGTCAGCATTACAGACAACAAACTTTTTATCTGTTGGGCCAGCAGGATTTTTTGAAGCAGCTTCCCATTTAGAACCTGTAGGAAAACCAGCACCACCTCTACCACGAAGACCAGAAGTTTTTACTTCTGCAATAACTTCTTGAGGAGTAAGAGAAGTTAAACATTTGCCTAGAGCTAAATAACCATCATTGGCAATATATTCTTCTATGCTATCTGGGTCTATAAGTCCACAGTTTTTTAAAGCTATACGTAATTGCTTTTTGTAGAAAGACATTTCTTCTTGTTCTTCTACTTTTTTGCTTAAAGATTCTTCTTCATATAATAATTCCTCAACAACTGTATTTCTGATTAAATGACTTTGAACTATCTTTTCAGCATCTGATGGCTCAACCTTTACGTAGAAAACGTTATCAGGATAAACTTTTACGATAGGACCTTGAGCACAGAAACCAAAACAGCCTGTCAAACGAACAGTAACTTTGTCTTGGATTCCTGATTTTTTTATTTCATTTTCTAATTCACTAACTATTTCCATACTGTTTGAAGATGTACATCCAGTATCACAACAAACAAGTAATTCTCTTCTTAATACATTTTCCTTAGAATAATTTTTTCTTAAGCTAAGATTAGGTTTCAGCTCATCAGCTAAAACTTTTAATTCATCAAATGAATTTACTTTACGCATTATTTATTCACCCCTCTTAACAATTCAATTCTAATTCTCTATAAGTATCTAATATTTCGCTTACTTGGTCAGGTTTTACCTTACCATAAACTTTACCATTTACAGTAACAACTGGAGCTAAACCACATGCCCCCAAACATCTTAAACCTTCTAAAGAAAATTTAAAATCACTAGTAGTTTCTCCAACTTTTATACCAAGTTGTTTTTCAAAAGCGCTTAATATTTTGTCAGCACCTTTTACAAAACATACAGTACCTAGACAGACACTGATTTTATACTTACCTACAGGTTCTGTAGTAAAATAAGAATAGAATGTAACAACCCCATATACCTTTGCAGGAGCTACTCCAAGTTTTCTAGCAACATGAAGCTGAACTTCTTTTGGAAGATATCCAAAAATACCTTGTGCCTCATGTAGAACTTGTATTAACGCACCTTCCTTTGTTGCAAGAGAGTCAATAAATATATCTAGTTCGTCAAATAATTGCTTGTTGTGTGAAATAAAATCGCACATAACAAATCCCCCTTTTCTTTTTAAAGTTATTATTTCTCAAAAAATAATTAACCATGAGTTGACCCCAACCTTAATGTTGGTGAACAAAACCAAAACAATAAAGAAAGAACAATATACAACAATTTCTTTATTCATAAAAACAATGCAAAAAAGTTACCTATTAAAATAAAAACTATACTAGTCTATTATAATATAAAATAATTCAGAATAGTTAAAAAAAATAAAAAAAATGAACTGAATTCAATAAAAAAAAAATAATATATATAAAAAACTTTAAAAAATAAACCGAAATATAAAATTTTTATAAAATAAAAGATTTATAAAACTGCTGATAATAGTCTAGAAATTGATTCCTTAATTTTTATATAAGTGGACCTAGAATTATATATCTCTAATGTTATTTCTTTTGACTCTAAAATATCATTTTCAAATATAATCCTTTGTTCCAATGCTTTTTTTGAAGAGTACATAAATGCATTTACTTCAAAATTAAGCTCGAAACTTCTTATATCCATATTGGCTGTTCCTATAGAGCAGATAGAATCATCTATAACTATCGTCTTAGCATGTAAAAATGCATTTTGTCCATAAGTATAAATTTTAGCTCCAAAATTTAAAAGTTCTCCAGCATATGAATATGATGCCCAGTATACAAAAGGATGGTCAGGTTTAGAAGGAATCATAATTCTTACATCAACACCAGATAAGCAAGCTATTTTTAAAGTATCTATAAATGTTGAGTCAAGTATTAAATAAGGACTCTGTATATATATATACTTTCTAGCCTTCTGAATCATTTTAAGGTAACCGTATTTAATTTCGTCAAGCTCTGATATATCTGGACCACTTGATACTATCTGAATCCCAATATTTTCAGAAGGATGATTAGAGTTTGTTTCTTCTTCTATAAAGTACTTTTCTAAGTCTAAATCCTCTTTAGTTGTGTATCTCCAATCAAGGATAAATCTCATGTTTAGGTCAATTACACAATCACCAGTAAGTTTAGTATGTGTATCTCTCCATAGACCAAATTTTGGATTTCTACCTAAATATTCATCACCAACATTATATCCACCTACAAACCCTACTTTACCATCAATGACAACAATTTTTCGGTGATTTCTATAGTTTAAGTTAAAGTTTACAATTTTTAAGAATGATGGGAAGAAACTTCCAACCTTAACACCACTTTCTTTAAGTCTAGAAAGTGTACTATTCTTTAGTGTTCTACCACCAACGGCGTCAAATAAAAGTCTTACTTCGACACCTTCTTTAGCTTTAGCTACTAGAATGTCGATTATTTCAGTTCCGATTTTGTCATCTTTGAAAATGTAAAATTGTATGTTTATATATTTTTTAGCCTTTTTAAGTTCATCAAGAAGACTGTTAAAAAATTGACTAGACTCAGCATAAATCCACACATCATTATTATTGGTATAATGAGCATTATTTGAATTAGCTAATGCATAAATCATATCCTTATGTTGATGTATGTCTGAATCAATTTCAGAAGTAGATTGTAACTTAACCTGAGTATCTAGTATGTTACTTTTGATTATCTTGTCATCCTTTTCCTTTAATCTAAACATATTGTTTTTTGAAATGTTTCTACCAAAAGCTATATAAAGTATGAATCCAAGTGCAGGGATTAATACTAATATAAGAAGCCATGTTAGAGTTGTATTTATGTTTCTTTTTTCCCTAAAGATAAGGTTTAGTATAACCATGAAATTAATTATATATATTGTAGTAACTGCTATTTCATATATTGACACTTCGAAAAATGATATATCAAACATAAAATTTCCTCCTTCAAATATTTATTAAAATAAGTAATTATATATAATAACACAAACATATATCTATTATATATAATACCTCAACAATAAAAAAGTAAAATAAATAATCGAGAGGTAAATTTTTCAAATTCAATATAAATTATTTCGAAATTAACAAAGTTGGTATATAATAAATAATATAATTATATGAGACAACTATATATATGCGTATAGTATATTTTTTATATTAATAAAATTTATTATATATCATATTGTTATTATATAATTATTGCCATAAAAAGACAAGGAAAAGTATAATTTTTAAGGGGGAAGGATTTATGAGTAAAGGATTCTTGACACCTGGGGAAACAGCACAAGCAACAATAAGTGCTGGCATCAAAAAAGCGAATATTTCAACACAAAATGCAATTTTATTAGGTTTATTTGGAGGAGCATTTATAGGGTTAGGGGCATTGGGAAGTATGATAGTTAGTCAGACTTTTGCTAAGATAGACCCAGGGGTAGCTAGTTTTTTAAGTGCTATGGTCTTTCCAGTAGGTCTTATGCTTGTAGTGGTAGCAGGAGCAGAGTTATTCACTGGAAATACTTTAATGCTTATTCCACTTATGGACAAAAAAATAACATTAGGAAAAATGTTAAGAAACTGGGGACTGGTTTATTTTGCAAATTTAGTAGGTTCAATTTTGTTAGTAGCACTTGTATTTTATTCTTCTACATTGACAGGAGATGCAGCTACAAAAGCTATAGCTGTGGCAGAAGCTAAAGTTAATTCGACTATGCTTTCCATGTTTTTAAAAGGAATACTTTGTAATGTTCTAGTAGTCTTATCTGTATGGATGGCTACAGCATCTCAAGATGTAATGTCAAAGTTAGGTTCATGCTGGACAGTAATAATGCTATTTGTGTTATGTGGATTCCAACATAGCGTTGCAAACATGTTTTTTATACCAATGGGAATGGTATTAGGAGCAGATATTACTATGGTTCAATTCATAACTAATTTGGTATTTGTAACACTTGGAAATATCGTTGGAGGTTCCATAATAGTTGGAGGAATTTATTATCTTTGCTATGTTAAAAATAGTTAGATAAATAATACGAATTAAATTGCCTTTTAAAGCATTGATATCAGTGATATTGATGCTTTTTTTAAATTATTTATATTCTTTTATATGTTGTTATTTTTTTTTTTTTAATTTATTATATATTTATTGAATATAGTTTGTAATTAAGAAACTTAAAATATAAAATCCATATGATAAGCAAAATCATATATTATTGAATATAGTTAATACTATATATTAATGTAATTTAAATAAGAATGACAGCTAAAGTTCAGTATAATTTGGGAGGAAATACAATGAATAATCAAGATATATATGAAAATTTATTAAATATATTAAGTAAAGATGATATAAAAGTTGATGAACCTATGAAAAAGCATATTTCATTTAGAGTAGGAGGGCCTGCAGATATATTGGTTAGACCCAGAACAGAAGAACAATTAAAAAATGTACTTCTTTTGGTAAAAAAAGAATCTATTCCATATTTAATAATTGGAAATGGTTCAAATATTTTAATTAAAGATGGTGGAATAAGAGGCGTTGTAATAGAGTTAGCAGATAATTTCAATTCTTATGAGATAAATGATACTAGAATGATTGCTCAGTCAGGAGTTTTGTTATCAGTTTTAGGTAAAGCTCTCCAAAAGCAGGAGTTAAAAGGATTTGAGTTTGCTTCGGGAATACCTGGAACATTGGGAGGAGCATTAGCCATGAATGCTGGGGCATATGGCGGTGAAATGAAAGATATAGTAAAGTCAGTAAGATTGATGGATATGGAAGGAAATATATTTGAATTATCAAATGAACAGATGGAATTTGGGTATAGAAAAAGTATAATATCAAAAAATGGCTATATAGCTTTATCAGCAGAATTAGAATTGCAAAAAGGAAATTATGATGAAATAAAAAGTTTAATGGATGATTTGGCGACAAGAAGAATAACTAAACAACCATTAAATTTTGCTAGTGCAGGAAGTACATTTAAGAGACCAACAGGATATTTTGCAGGTAAATTAATAGAAGAAACTGGATTAAGAGGTCTTACTTTGAGAGGTGCACAAGTATCTGAGAAGCATTGTGGATTTGTAGTTAATAAAGGAGAAGCAAATGCTAAAGATATCTTAGATTTAATATATGTTATAAAAAGTGCAGTACATGCCAAGTTTGGGGTTATGTTGGAAGAAGAAGTCAAAATACTTGGAGAGGATTAACAAATGAAAATATTGGCTGATTATCATACACATACATTATATAGTCATGGAAAAGGGACTATTGAAGACAATGTAAAGGTGGCCATTTCTAAAGGAATAAAGACAATAGGGATATCAGACCATAGTTATAAACATATTGCATATGGTGTAAAGAAAAAAGATATTCTTAAAATGAGAGAAGAAGTAAACTATTTGAATGATAAATATAGTGATATAAATATACTCTTGGGTATGGAGTGTAACATATTAGATGATAAAGGCAATATAGATATGGATGATAAGTTCATTAAAGAATTTGATTATATTATGGCTGGATATCATTTTGGTTCTACTCCAACATCATTAAAAAGTTTATTGAATCATTGTAATAATTATGTATTCAAAACTGAAAAAGCAAAGGAATATAATACAAAAGCTGTAATAAATGCTATGAGTAATAATGATATTTTTGTAATTACTCATCCTGGAGATAAAGGCGATGTATATATAGAAGAAGTAGCAAAGATAGCAAAAAAGACAGATACTAGACTTGAAATAAATAGTAGTCATTCTTTTTTAAATGTGAATCAGTTAAACAAGATAAAAGAGTTAAAAAATACACTTGTAATAGGCTCAGATGCACATTGTCCACAAAGAGTTGGTGACTTTGAGCTAGCGATAAAGACTATATCTGATTCTAATCTAGATGTATCGTTAGTAGAAAACATTATAATAGAATAAACATAAGATAAAAGGGAGGAGTTAGCAATGAAATTTGTTATAGTTACAGGTCTTTCAGGATCTGGAAAAAGTGAGACAATGAGAGCTTTAGAGGATATGGGATTTTATTGTGTAGATAATCTACCTCCTGCTTTGATAACTAAATTTGCAGAATTATGTTATCAACCAAATTCAAGTATTGATAAAGTTGCTCTAGGGATAGATATAAGAGGAAGAAAGTTTTTTGAGGCTCTTCACGAAAGCTTAAATTACTTGGAAAAAGAAAATTATGAATATGAAATGGTATATTTGGATTGTAATGATGATGTATTGTTAAAAAGATATAAAATGACGAGAAGAAATCATCCATTGGCAAAAGACATGCAGATTCCAGAAGGTATAAAGATGGAAAGAAAGATAATGGAGCCTTTAAAGGAATTATCTACATGTATAATTGATACAACTAATATGAAGCCAAAAGACCTTAAAGAAGAAATAAAAAAAATATATTCTTCTGGTGAAGATAATCCAAACTTAACTATATCTGTAGTATCTTTTGGATTTAAACATGGTATACTTGCTGATGCAGATTTAGTATTCGATGTAAGATTTCTTCCAAATCCCTATTATATTGAAGAATTAAGGTCTAAAACTGGTGATGATAAAGAAGTTAGAGATTATGTTATGAATTCTAAAATCAGTGAAGAATTTTATATAAAACTTTTAGATATGATTCATTTTTTAGTGCCTCAATATATAGAGGAAGGAAAACAACATTTAGTAATTGGTGTTGGATGCACAGGTGGAAGACATAGGTCAGTTACTATAACAAATCTTATAGCGGAGGATTTATCTAATAAAGGATATAGGGTTGTAAAGAAACATAGAGACTCTATGTTACGATAATGGAGGCAAACATGGCTAAATTACTTATTATTGTAGGAATTTTAGGTTGGATTGCATTAATTGTATCGTTATTTATATATAAAAAAGCAAAGAATGAAAAAGTAAAATTGTTTCAAAGGTCTATTGTTGAAAATAGAGACCCAAATGTGGTCGTGATAGGTGGAGGTACTGGTCAGTCAGTATTTTTAAGAGGTCTTAAACATACTACACAGAATATAACTGCGATTGTTACTGTTGCTGATGATGGTGGAGGTTCAGGTGTACTGAGAGAAGACTTAGGAATGCTACCACCAGGAGATATAAGAAACTGTTTACTAGCACTTGCAAATATAGAACCAACAATGAATGAAGTCATGCAATATAGGTTTACAGAAGGACTTTTGAAAGGTCAGAGTTTTGGAAATTTATTTCTAGCTGCTATGAATGGACTATATGGAAACTTTGAAAAAGCTGTGTATAAATTAAGTGAGATTTTTGCTATAACAGGAAGAGTTTTGCCAGTAACTTTAGAAGATGTAAATTTAGTTGCTAAATTGGAAAATGGCAACATAATAAATGGAGAATCTAGCATACCTGAAGAATCAAAAAGTCAAAAAAGCTCTATTGACGAAATTTTCTTAAATCCAAAAGATGTCAAACCATTAAAGGATGTTATTGCTTCTATTTATGATGCTGACATTATAATCATGGGTCCTGGAAGTTTATATACAAGCATAATACCAAATTTACTTGTAGATGGAATTGTAGAGGCCATTAAATCGTCTGTAGCGCCAAAGGTATATATATCAAATATAATGACTCAACCAGGAGAGACAGAAGGTTACAACGTATTAGAGCATGTTAATGCTATAGTAAAGCATACTGATGAAAATTTGATAGATTATGTAATAGCGAACAATGAAATATTACCCGAGGAAATGCTTGACTTATATAGACAAGATGGAGCAGAACAAGTTTTGCTAGATAAAAGGCAAAAAGAAAAATTAAAAGAGATGGGTATAAGAACTGTAGAAAAGAATTTAATTGAAATAAAAAATAATTATATAAGACATGATGCAAAGTATATATCTAACATAGTTATTGAGTTAGCCCTAAATCATAATTACAACAAAAGTTAGTAAAAAAGGATTTTAAAAAATTGTGTAGAAATCCTTATCATTATGTTAGTTTTAAGGAGTGAACATCGATGAGAGAAGAGGTTAGTGCTGGTGGTGTAGTCCTGTTTGGCAATACGATTCTTTTACTAAGGAAGTTCAATGGAGATTGGGTGCTACCCAAAGGAAAAGTAGAAGAAGGGGAAAATAACCAAGAGGCAGCATTACGTGAAGTAAGTGAAGAAACTGGAGTAAAAGCAGATATATTGAAATATTTAGGTGAAATACATTATACATTCAAAGAAAACTGGGATGAAAACAGAGCAGTTCATAAAACAGTTTTTTGGTATTTGATGCAAGCAAAGAATATGGATACTATTCCACAAAAAGAGGAAGGCTTTATTGATGCTAAATTTATCCATCTAGATAGAGTAGTAGACCTAGCTAGGTACGATGATGAAAAGGAGATAATAAAGGTTGCATTACAAGAAATAAAAAAAAGGTTAAAGAAAAATTAGTTAATAGGTGATAGATATGTCTTTTTCAACTGAAACCAAAAATGAACTAGCGAGAATTGTATCTGAGAATGAATGTTGTAATATAGCTGAATTATCAGCTCTAGTCAAATCAGGGGGAAGTATACAAATTGTTGGATATAAAAAGCTAAATCTAAAAATAACAACAGAATTAAATTCAATAGCCCGAAAAGTATTTAAGTTATTAAAAAAGAATTTTAATATTAATACTACAATCTCTGTAAATAAGAATCAAATGTTGAAGAGAAATAACAGTTATGTATTAATGGTAACAAGTGAAATGGGTTCAGAGATGTTATTAAAAAAATTAGGTATACTTGAAGATAAAGAAGGATTTTTTACTATAAATAAAATTCCAGATAACTTAATTAAACACGAAGTATGTAAAAGAGCTTTCATAAGAGGAGCTTTTCTTGGTGGAGGTTCTATAAGTGACCCAGAAAAGAACTATCATATGGAATTTGTGACTAACAACGAGGAGTTCGCAGAGTCTTTAAAAGAACTTATAAACTCTTTAGGTTTTAATAGTAAAATTGTGGCTAGAAAAAATAATCATGTTGTTTATATTAAAGAGAGTGAACAAATATCTGATTTGCTGAGTATTATAGGAGGACACCACGCTCTTTTAAGTCTCCAAAATACTAAAATAGTAAAAGAAATGAGAAACAATGTAAACAGGATAGTAAATTGTGAGACAGCTAACCTTTCTAAAACAGTAAATGCAGCAGTAAGACAAGTAGAAAATATTAAGTTCATACAAGAAACTATAGGAATTAGCAGTTTGCCAGAAAATTTACAAGAAATAGCTAAGATTAGAATTGAGTATGAGGATATGACTCTCAAAGAACTTGGAGAGATGTTAGAGCCACCAATAGGAAAATCTGGTGTCAATCACAGGCTCAGAAAAATAGAGGAAATCGCGACAGATTTGAGAAAAAAATCATTGCAATAAATTGAGGGGACAATCTCAGAATAAGCATTAATTTCTAACATATATATGGAATATGTTGAAGTTAATCCCTATTTTGAGATAAAAGTCTCTGTTTTTGTTTTAAGACAAATATTTGTGGTAAAATTAAATTTATAAAACAGGAGGTGATTTAATGAACAAAGATTTTGCTCATCTTCATGTACATACTGAGTATAGTTTACTCGATGGATTTTCGAGGGTGAAAAAACTTATAAAAAGAGCTAAGGAGTTAAACATGAGCTCAATAGCTATCACTGACCATGGTTGTATGTTTGGCGTTATAGATTTCTACAAAACAGCTATAGAAGAAGGAATAAAGCCAATTATAGGGTGTGAAGTTTATACAGCTGCACGTGGACTTAGAGATAAAGACCCAAACTATGATAAATATCAAGGACATTTAGTTCTGTTAGCTAAAAATATAGAAGGTTATAAAAATTTAATAAAAATAGTTTCAACTTCATATGTAGAAGGCTTTTATTATAAGCCTAGAGTTGACATGGAAGAACTTAAAAAACACAATAAAGGAATTATAGCACTTTCTGCATGCCTTGCAGGAGATGTAGCACGTGCCTTAATGAATAGAAATTATGATAAGGCGAAGCAATTTGCTATTGATTACAGAGATATATTTGGAGAAGAAAATTTCTTTTTAGAGATTCAAGACCATAATTTACCTGAGCAGAAAGAAGTAAATTCTGGATTAGTAAAGTTATCAAAAGAGACTGGTATTCCACTAGTTGCAACTAATGATGTTCACTATGTAAATAAGGAAGATTCAAAGATACATGATGTACTTATGTGTATTCAAATGGGAAAAACATTAAATGACCCAAATAGAATGAGATTTGGTAGTGATGAGTTCTATTTAAAATCAAGAGAAGAAATGGAAGAACTATTTCCATATGCATTAGAGGCTATTGATAATACTACTAAAATAGCTGACATGTGTAATGTAGAGTTTGATTTTAATACTATACATCTTCCTAAGTATGATGTTCCAAAAGGATATACACCAGAAACTTACTTAAGGGAGTTATGTTTTAATGGATTAAAAGAGAGATATGATAATCCTAGTGACGAGGTGCTAGAGAGACTAAATTATGAATTAGATGTAATTGAGAAAATGGGTTATGTGGAGTACTTTTTAATTGTATGGGATTTCATAAATTTCTCTAAAGAAAATAATATTATAGTAGGACCAGGTAGAGGTAGTGCAGCAGGTTCAATAGTAGCATACACACTTAAAATAACTGATATAGACCCAATAAAATATTCTCTCTTGTTTGAACGTTTCTTAAATCCAGAACGTATATCTATGCCAGATATAGATATAGATTTTTGTTATGAGAGAAGAGAAGAAGTTATAGATTATGTAAAGAGAAAATATGGTGATGACCATGTCGCACAAATAATAACTTTTGGGACAATGGGTGCAAAAGCTGCAATAAGAGATGTTGGAAGAGTGTTAGATATAGGTTACAATAAAGTTGACAAGATAGCCAAAGAAATTCCTTTTGCTTTAGGAATGACAATAGATAAAGCTCTAGATACAAATCCTAATTTTAAAGAATTGTATGACCAAGACCCTGAAACAAAAGAGATAATAAATATATCTAAACAGATAGAAGGTATGCTAAGACATGCTTCTACTCATGCAGCAGGAGTAGTTATATCAAAAAATCCTGTGGATGAGTATGTCCCTTTATATAAGCATCAAGATGCAATAACAACACAATTTACTATGACAACACTTGAAGAACTTGGTCTTTTAAAGATGGACTTTCTTGGATTAAGAACACTTACAGTTATAAGGGATACTCTTGATTTAATAGAAAAAAATAGAGTTATAAAAAATTATACAGAAAAAATAGACTTTTCAAAGATGGATTATGATGACCCAAAGGTATATGAGATGCTTTCATCTGGAAATACATTAGGAGTATTCCAATTGGAGAGTGCTGGTATGAGAAGCTTTATTAAGCAACTAAGACCAGACAACTTTGAGGATATTGTAGCGGGTATATCTCTATTTAGACCAGGTCCAATGGATTCTATACCTGCATATATAAAAAATAAAAGCAATCCAAATGATGTAACATACCTACATGAAAAACTAAAACCTATAATGGAAGTAACCTATGGTTGTTTGGTATATCAAGAACAAGTTATGCAGGTTGTTAGAGATTTGGGTGGTTATAGTTATGGTCGAAGTGACTTGGTTAGAAGAGCCATGAGTAAGAAAAAGATGGATGTAATGGAAGAAGAAAGACAATATTTTATTCATGGTAAGTTTGACGAAGATGGGAACATAGAAATTGCAGGTTGTATCAGAAATGGTGTAGAAGAAGAAATAGCTAATAAAATATTTGATGATATGATAGATTTTGCTCGTTATGCATTTAATAAATCACATGCGGCAGCATATGGAGTTTTAGCATATGAGACAGCTTATCTAAAGACATATTATCCAGTTGAATTTATGGCAGCATTGATAACTAGTGTTATGGGAAATACTGACAAAGTAGTTGAGTATATAAGAGAATGTAAAGCATTAGAAATAGATGTATTGCCTCCAGATATAAATAAAAGTTTTTCAAAGTTTTCAGTTGAAGGGAACAATATAAGGTTTGGTCTAGCAGCTGTAAAAAATGTTGGTGTAAATATAATAAACAATATAATTGATGAAAGAGAATCTAATGGGTTATTTATAGATTTAGTAGATTTGGTTAAAAGATTAGACCAAAAAGATACAAATAAGAGAGTAATAGAAAGTCTAATAAAATGTGGAGCATTTGATAACATAAGTGAAAATAGAGCTAGTTTAATGGCGGGATATGAAAGCTTATTAGAAAGTGTATCTATGGATAGAAAGAAAAATGTTCAAGGTCAGATTTCTCTATTCGATGCTTTTGGAGATAGTGAAGAAGATAATGATTTTCAACAAATATATAGTTTACCTAAAAGGCAAGAATATGAAGAAAGAGAGAAACTTAACCTTGAAAAAGAAGTATTAGGAATGTATGTAAGTGGGCATCCTTTATCACAATTTGAAAAAGAGTTGCAAGAAAAGACATCTATAGATAATGGAAAATTAAATTCATTAAAAGAGGATGAAGAAGCATATATACAAATGAATGAAACAGATGCCATAATGGGTGGAATGATTGTAAATAAAACTATAAAAACTACAAAGCGAAATGAAATCATGGCATTTATTGAATTAGAAGATTTGTATGGAGCTATAGAAATAGTAGTTTTTCCTCAATTATTACAAAAATATAATGTGATTCTAAATGAAGATAATATAATCTATGTGAAAGGAACATTAAGTATAAAAGAAGGAGAAAATGCAAAACTTATAGCTAGAGAAATAAAAGATATAAACGATAATACTGATTTTGCGAATAGAAGCTACAATTCAGGAAGAACTAAAAGTATACAAAATATTAAACCAGAAAGTGGTAAAAAATTGTATTTAAAAATAAATAGTATGTCTGACACAGATACAACCAATAATATTGTAGAAATAGCTAAACAACATCCAGGTAATGATAGTATATATCTATATCCTATGGATGAAAATATAAATGGTAAGCGTAAAGCATATAAAATGACAGGAATATTGACTTGTATATGTGATGAATTTATAAATAACTTAGAGACGTTACTTCCTAAAGATAACATAAAAATAAAAGCTTAGTTTTTTGGATAAAAATCTAAATATATTATAATAATATGAAAAATATTGTCCGTTTTGTGATATAATATCACAAAATGGACATTTAAGGACATTTAATTTTTTTAGTCTTGATGGGATTGAAAAATGATATAGGGACGGAAAAAGTCCATTAACATACAATAACAATGATTATAATAAAAAATTGACATAAAATCCAAGGAGGTAGAAAATGAAAACTATAGGATTACTAACAAGTGGAGGAGATGCTCCAGGAATGAATGCTGCGATTAGAGCGGTTGTAAGGTCAGCAATATATTATGGATGCAAAGTATACGGAATCAATAGAGGATACAAGGGATTATTAGAGGAAGACTTAACTGAGATGAACTTATCTTCTGTTGGGGATATCATACACAGAGGAGGAACTATATTAAAATCTTCTAGATGTGAAGAATTCAAAACAGAAGAAGGTAGACTAAAAGCAGTAAAAATTCTTAAAAAGTATAAAATCGACTGTTTAGTTGTAATTGGTGGAGATGGCTCATTTACAGGAGCTCAAAAACTTAGTGACTTAGGATTTCCAGCTATAGGTATACCAGGAACTATAGACAACGATTTAGCATATACAGATTATACTATAGGATTTGATACTGCAATGAATACTATTATAGATGCTATAGGTAAGATAAGAGATACATCTTCTTCTCATGAAAGAGTTAATATAGTAGAAGTCATGGGAAGACACTGTGGCGACTTAGCTCTATATGCAGGTCTTGCAGGAGGAGCTGAAACTATAATAGTACCAGAAGTAGAAATTAAAGTAGATGAAGTTGCTTTGAGACTAAAAACTACTCAAAAAAGAGGAAAGAGACATAGTATAATTGTTTTAGCAGAAGGAGTCGGAAGTGCTAGCGATTTAGAAAAGGAACTTAAAAAAGAGTCAGGAGCAGATTTAAGAGTAACTGTATTGGGGCATGTCCAAAGAGGAGGAAGCCCAACTGTATTTGATAGAATATTAGCAAGTAGACTTGGTGTAAGAGCAGTAGAATTATTACTAGATGGAAAATCAGCTAGAGTTGTAGGAATAAAAGAAAATAAGATAATTGATTTAGAGATAAGCGAAGCTTTAGCTCAAAAGAAAGTATTTGATAAAGAAGCTTATGAGATGGCAAAAATATTATCTATATAAGTTTTAGTATTAAAAATAAATCTGTGGAATAATATCTCAGGAGGAGCAAATATGTTAAATAATGTAAAGAAGACAAAAATTGTTTGTACACTAGGTCCAGCATCACAAAGTGAAGAAGTTTTAACTCAACTTATGCAAAATGGTCTAAATGTATGTAGATTTAACTTTTCTCATGGTTCACATGAAGAACATAAGGAAAGAATAGATATGGCGAAAAAAGTTAGAGAAAAACTAAATAAGCCAGTTGCTATATTATTAGACACAAAAGGTCCAGAAATTAGAACAGGTAATTTTGAAGACCCAGAGGTATTTTTAGAAGAAGGGCAAAAATTCACTATAACTATGAAAGATGTTATGGGGACTAAAGAAATGTGTACAGTAAGCTATAAAGGACTTGCTGAAGACGTTAAAGCAGGAGATTCTATATTAATAGATGATGGTCTGGTTGGATTAAGAGTAAAAGAAATAAATGGAGAAGACATAGTTTGTATTGTTGAAAACTCAGGAATAGTTAAAAATCATAAAGGAGTAAATGTACCTGGTGTTAAGATAAATTTACCAGCAATAACTCCTAAAGATGTAAGTGATATAGAGTTTGGAATAAGTGAAGGTATAGATTATATAGCAGCTTCTTTTGTAAGAAAAGCATCTGATGTATTAGCAATAAGAGAAATACTAGAAAACAATAATGCAACTGATATACAAATAATATCCAAGATAGAAAATCAAGAAGGTGTAGAAAACCTAGATGAAATATTAAAGGTTTCTGATGGTATAATGGTGGCTAGAGGTGACTTAGGTGTTGAGATACCAACTGAAGAGATGCCAATAGTTCAGAAAATGATGATAAAAAAATGTAATGAACTAGCAAAACCAGTTGTAACTGCGACTCAAATGCTTGATTCTATGATAAGAAACCCAAGACCAACAAGAGCAGAAGTTACAGATGTTGCTAATGCTATATATGATGGAACAGATGCGATAATGTTATCTGGAGAAACTGCTGCTGGAAAATATCCTGTAGAAGCAGTAAAAATGATGGCTACAATAGCAAAAAGAACAGAAGAAACTTTAGATTATGATAGATTACTAAAGGAAAATGGAACTAATAATGTTACTGTAACAGATGCAATAAGTCATGCAACTTGTACAACAGCAGTAGATTTAAATGCATCAGCTATAATAACATCTACTTCTTCAGGATACACTGCTAGAATGGTATCTAAGTTTAGGCCAAAATCTCCAATAATAGCAACTACAAATAATGAAAAGACTATGAATAAACTAGCTCTTACATGGGGAGTTTATCCAGTTAAATCTTCTGTTGCAGGAAATACAGATGAAGTTATAGAAAAAGCAATAGAGGCAGCTAGACAAGCAGATTATATAGATAATGGAGAATTAGTAGTTATAACTGCTGGAGTACCAGTAGGAGTAAGTGGAACTACTAACTTAATAAAAGTTCATGTAATAAGTGAAGAAATTGTTCAAGGTATAGGTGTGGGTACTCAAACAGTGGAAGGTAAAGTTCGTGTAATAAAAAATGGGGAAACTTGCATAGATTTCAATGAAGGAGACATACTTGTTTCTACAACTACTGATGCTGAAATGAACAATTATATAGAGAAAGCAGGAGCTGTAGTAACTGAAAATGGTGGAATGACATCACATACAGCTATTGTAGGCATAAATTTAGATATACCAGTTATTGTATCTGCAACAGATATAACAAATCTAGTAAAAGATGGAGAAGTTGTAACTGTGGATGCATCAAGAGGTGTGGTATATAGAGGTTCAACTAGAGTTTTATAGGAAAAATAATAAATTTATTTATCAAGGGGCTTTATAAGCTCCTTTTTTTTTGGTAAAATAAAATATTGTAGCTTAGTAAAAAATATAGTTTAGTTAATAGCAATATTTTAATATAAATTTAAATGAAAAAGTTTGTAAAGATTTAAATATAATAGATTGATTGGAGGGTGATTTATGCTTTCGAAAAACGAAGTGTATATTGTAGATATAGTAGACATTGGACAAGGCGGAGTAGGAGTAGGAAAGTACAATGGTATTACAGTTTTTGTAGAGGGCGGATTAATACAAGATAAAGTAAAAGTTAAGATTAATAAGGTAAAGAAAAATTACGCTGTAGGAGATATTGTTGAAATAATAGAAAAGTCTCCATTTAGAGTAAAAAGAGTGTGTAATGACAATCTTAGGGATTGTGGAGGATGTCAGATACAGGATTTAGATTATAATAAGCAACTTGAAATGAAAACGAATGAAGTTAAGCAAGTACTTACGAGAATAGGTAAGTTAGAGGATGTAGAAGTTCATGACACTATAGGAATGGAGAATCCATATAGATATAGAAATAAAGCACAATTTCCAATACAAAAAAATGATGGTATCCCAATTATTGGTTTTTATAAAAAGAAGACTCATGATGTGATATCGACAGAAAAATGTGTAATACAACATGAGATAAATGATAAAATTGTTAAGATAATAAAAACATATATAAGAGCCTATAAGGTAAGTATATATGATGAAAAGACTCATGCAGGATTAATTAGACACTTGGTAACAAAAATAGGTTTTACAACTAAAGAAGTGATGGTTGTATTAGTAGCTAATGGAAATAAACTTCCATATCTTAAAGAATTAGCTTCAGTGCTTAAGGAAAATATACCTGGTTTTAAGACTTTGGTTGTAAATATAAATCAAAAAGATACTAATGCTATTCTAGGAAGAGAAAATATAGTTGTCTATGGTGATGGTAAAATAAATGATTATATAGGTGATTTAGTGTTTGAGATTTCGCCATTATCATTTTTCCAAGTGAATCCTGTCCAAACTAAAGTATTATATGATAAAGCTCTTGAGTATGCAAATCTAAAGGATACTGATACTGTTTTTGATATTTACTGTGGTATAGGTACAATATCTTTGTTTTTGGCGCAAAATGCTAAAAAAGTTTATGGAATAGAGATTATAGAAGACGCTATAAACGATGCTAAGATAAATGCTAGATTAAACAACATACATAATGCCGAATTCTATGTTGGTAAGGCAGAAGAGGTTGTGCCTAAGATGTATAGTGAGGGTAAAACTGCTAATGTTGTAGTTGTAGACCCGCCTAGAAAGGGATGTGACGAAAAGGTTTTAGAAACTATTGTTTCAATGAATCCTGAGAGAATTGTTTATGTTTCTTGTAATCCTTCTACTTTAGCTAGGGATTTAGATTATCTAAATGTACATGGATTTAAATGTGTTGAGGCACAGCCTGTAGATATGTTCCCTCATTCTACACATGTGGAAACTGTAGCTAAGATAGTCAAGAAATAGTAACATTTATATAGATGATATATTGTATTTGCCACTGTAATTTAATTTCGGTGGCAAATTTAGTTTATAAATTGAAATTTCAAAACAATAGCTTAAATTAAGGAAACAAAGGCTATAATCTTATAAAATTTAAGTGTGTAAGATATGTACTTTTAAAAATCAATATAGATTATTTTAATATAATATATATAAATATGGATATGAAGGAGTAAGATACATGAAAAATGAAAATGTAAGTTATTTGGGATTAGGATTATGCTTTGGTGTTATTTTGGGTTTAGTATTTAAAAATTTAGCTATTGGTCTATCTTTTGGGTTAGTTATAGGAGTAGTATTAGATAATAATAAAAACAAAACTAAATAAAGTTTTTATAGTAGAGTATAACTAAAAATAAGAATTTATTTTAATTTTTATAATAGAAAAGAGATAACATTAAATGTATAAGTATATTAAATTGTAGTTGAATATAAAAATATTTTATGGTAAAATAGCAATAATATTATTAGAAAAGGAGAGTTTTGCTTGATGTCGGAGTTATATATAATGGTAAACAACAAATAAATAGTTGGAGACGCATATATTCTGTATAATCAGAATTTTTAAGTGTATTTTTGATACATTTAATTATTGTGTCTTATTCTGCCTTTATAGATAACTAACATATGACAACAAATAATAATATTATATATTACTTTGTTAAATTGTGGTGTAGTGGGCTTTAATCTGCTACACCTTTATTAATTTTACATAGTATTATTTTGAATATAATTATGTTGAAATGGAAAATATTAAATTTTCTAGTCCACAGGAGTTTTCTGTTTTTGTGTAGGTAAATATATACCACATAAAAAGGCAGATATAAATACCTGTGGACTTTTTTTGTGAAAAATAAAAGATAGTGAGAAAATAAAAATAAGCATTATTGAACTTAATGAGCGGACAAAGTTTTATAACAGATTTTAAAAATAGTTGAGACCTAGTGGAAATCGTAAAATGTTTATTTTAAGGAGGATTTAAAAATGAATTATACAAATAGAAAACGAGCTTATTATCAGGATAATTCTTGCCTAGATAATTTTATTTGCAAAAAGTGTGGTTGTCTTGTAGTTCCTGAAGGTTCTGGGACACAACATAGAAATCATTGTCCACATTGCCTACATAGTCTTCATGTGGATATTATTCCTGGTGACCGTGCTGCAGATTGTGATGGTAATATGGAGCCTATTGGAGTGTGGGTAAGAAAAAATGGTGAGTGGGCAATTATTCATCGTTGCATACGATGTGGTCATCTTAGTTCTAATCGAGTGGCAGCAGATGACAATCAGGTAAAATTGATGTCGATTGCACTAAAACCGTTGGCACAACCACCATTTCCACTGGAAAAAATCACTGAAAAGTTAGAAAAGGAGGAAGAAAAATGAAAGATGTAAAACAGATTGATTTACAGGAATATGGTCTAGATAATAGCTTTATAACTCAGAGTATCGAATATAATGGTCTGTATATTGCACGTATTGTATCACAGGAAAAGAATATTTATCATGCGATATGTGAGAATGGTGAACTTTTTGCAGAGGTATCAGGAAAGTTACGTTTTGAAGCTACTATACCATCTGACTTTCCAGCTGTTGGAGATTTTGTTATGTTAGACCGATGTACTGGTAAAAATGGTAATGCTATTATTCATCATGTGCTTCATAGAAAAAGCTTATTCATGCGTAAGTCTGCTGGAAATACAAATGAGGAACAGGTAGTTGCAGCTAACATGGACATTGTTTTTCTGTGTATGTCACTAAACAAGGATTTTAACATTCATCGATTAGAGAGGTATTTGTCTATGACATGGGAAAGTGGAGCAATTCCAGTAGTAGTACTTACTAAAGCGGACTTATGCAACAATTTGTATCGTAAGCTACATGCAATTAATTCTGTAGCTTTGGGAGTAGATGTGGTTGTTACTTCAACTATAGAGCTAGATGGATGGCAACAGCTTTCCAAGTATATTAAATCAGGTTGTACTATTGCTTTGCTTGGTTCATCAGGAGTTGGAAAATCTTCATTAATTAATTGTATGTTGGGTGAAGAACTTCTAAATACAAAGCAAATTCGCATAGATGATGATAAAGGGCGACATACCACAACTAGACGAGAGTTGTTTTTAATCTCAGGTGGTGGTATTGTTATTGACACACCAGGTATGCGAGAGTTGGGAATGTGGGATGTTTTAGAGGGATTAGATAAAAGTTTTGCAGATATAGAAGCTTACTTAGGAAAATGTCGTTTTCGCAATTGCACTCATACCTCAGAACCAGGATGTGCTATTTGGGAAGCTATTGCACAACAGGAACTCTCGCCTAAAAGATGGGAATCATATCGTAAGCTAAAAACTGAAGCAGTATTTGCAGACGACAAAAGAAACTATTTGGCGGAAAAAGAAAAGAAATTTAAAAATATATCAAAGTTAAATAAAAAATATTTTAAAAATAAGTAAGATAATTAGGATATGAGTGCAGTTGTTTTTATTCTGTTCAGTCATCTTCTTAGTCTATATACTATTAATATGTTAGATTTGCCACCAGTTTGTACTTTAACAAGGTCCTGGTGGCAAATTTTGTTTATTGTTTTATTTAAATAACTAATAATCGTCATCATATTGACAATATTTTAAACTTATGATAATCTATAATAGTCAATATGATGACTATTGTAGATTTGCTAAGAATATTTGATTTATGTAACTGTATGTAAAGATATGTTACTGTTTGTGCCTAGTAACTAAATACAAAGTGAAAAGAAGTATCTATTAACTAAAACATGAGGAGATATTATATGAATAATAAAATTATTAATGTTCAAAACTTAACCAAAACCTTTGATAGGAAAGAAGTTATTTGTAGATGTAATATGACAGTTCCACAGGGGGTAATTTATGGATTTCTAGGAGCAAATGGTGCAGGAAAAACAACAATTTTTAAACTTATAGCAGGATTATTAAATCCAACCTATGGGAAAATAAATATTTTCGGTCTAGATATTAGTAAAAACCATAATAAGATATTGAAACGACTTGGTTGCATGATTGAATCTCCTATTTTTTATGACCATCTTTCTGCTACAGAAAATTTAGAAATACACCTTAAATATATGGGTTATATTGATGCTGATATTGAAAAAACATTAAATGATGTAGGACTTGTTAGTACGGGGAAACAGCCTGTATCCCAATTTTCTCTTGGCATGAGACAACGATTAGGAATAGCTAGAGCAATTATTCATAAGCCGAATATTTTGATACTTGATGAGCCAATAAATGGGCTAGACCCAATGGGAATACGTGAAATGAGAGAACTTTTTATAAAACTTGTTCAAGAAGAGAATATGACTATTCTAATATCTAGTCATATTCTTAGTGAAATTGAGCATATTGCAGATATTATTGGTGTGATTGTAAATGGTAGTATTGTGGAAGAAATTACTTTATCATCTATTAAGGAAAAATTTCCAGAGGGGTTAGAAGAGTATTTCTTTAATATTATGAGTGGAGGAAATACATGTGAATAATTTGATGAGGTTAGAATTAAGGCGTACCAATATTAAAAGCTATTTAATAGCTACAGGAATCATTACCATGTGTAGTTTCTGTATGCTATATATGTTTGCATATATGTCTATGATAGGTTCAGATGGGGAATTTTTTGATTATATAGGTATACTATCTATTGTTAGTTCTATAAATATGACATGTTTTTGTGTACTTGGTTCTGTCATGCACTCGCGATTTATTATTGACGAATATATTGGCAAACGAGCTATGTTACTATTTTCTTATCCAATTGAAAGAAAAAAGATGTTTTATTCTAAATTCTTATTAGTAACTTTATTTACTGTTGGAGGAATAATTTTAAGTAATTTACTAATGTTTGTTATTTTTTTCTTAAGCGAATCAGTTTTTCCAATTGTTAATGATAATCTTTCAATTAGCATAATAATTAAGTCTATTTTTATAACATTGATGATGGCTATTATAGCAGGGGGATTTTCAGCAATATCAATGTCAATTGGGTTCAAGCGTAAATCTGTACCAACAGCAATTGTGGTCGCAGTAATACTTTGCGCTTTAGTTACTAATATTTTATCCCTTTCAGCTCTTACAATGATACCAACAATTGTTATTACAGTACTTTCAATAATAGTTTCATTTATTAGCACGAAATCACTAGCTAATAAAATAAATTATTTAGAATCATAAATAGAACTAAATATGAGTTATAATAAAGTCAAATTGAAAAACTATCTATTACATCTGATTATTAGTATATATCATAGATAGTTCTAAATATATCAGAGTTTTAATCTATACTTGAATGCAAATAATCTTTATGATATGATGTCAATAAGAATACTATGAGAGGAGTGCCTTAATGTCGGAGTTATATAATGGTAACCAACAATTAAATAGTTGGAGACGCACATATTCTGTATAAGCAGAATTTTTAAGTGTATTTTTGATATGTTTAATTTGTGTGTCTTATTCTGCCTTTATAGATAACTGACATATGACAACAGATAGTATTTGAAATATATATTACTTTGTTAAATTATGGTGTAGTAGGCTTTAATCTACTACACTTTTATTAATTTTGCATAGTATTATTTTGATTATAATTATGTTGAAATAGAAAGTATTAACTTTTCTAGTCCACAGGAGTTTTCTGTTTTTGTGCTGGTCAATACATGCGCAAAAAAGGCAGATATACCTGTGGATTTTTTTTATATAAATTATGAAATATGGAGGTAGTTGAAATGAGTATAATTGAACTTAGGCAGCTGACTAAATCTTATAAAAGATTTGAGAAAGAAGCAGGACTTATGGGAAGTGTAAAATCTTTGTTTAACAGGAAATACACAGAGAAAACAGCTATATCATCATTTGATTTAAAAGTGGATGAAGGCGAATTTGTTGGATTAATAGGTCAAAATGGAGCTGGTAAAACTACTCTTGTTAAGATGCTAACTGGTATTATTGCACCATCTTCTGGAGAAATATCTGTTATGGGTTATTATCCTAATAAATTGGAAAATAACTTTAAAAAACAATATGCTGTTGTTATGGGACAAAAAAGTCAATTATTCTTTGAATTGACACCAGCAGATACATTTCTTTTATTTAAAGAGTTATACGACATATCCGATGAAGAGTATAAAAGAAACTTAGATTACTTTATAGAATTATTTGAGGTATCAGACTATCTTAATGTTCAAGTTAGAACACTTTCCTTAGGAGAGAGAATGAAAATGGAATTAATAGTAGCCCTTCTCCATAACCCTAAAATATTATTTTTAGATGAACCAACAATAGGTCTAGATGCAGTAGCACAAAAACAAATTAGATACTTTCTAAAAGAAGTAAATGCAACAAAAGGGACTACTATTATGCTTACTTCTCATTATATGGAAGACATTAAGAGTTTATGTAGCAGAAGTATCGTTGTAGAAAATAGTCATAAAATATATGATGGTTCTACAGAAGAATTGTTTAATCATTTCCAAAAATATAAAAAAATAACAGTTAGCTTCACTGATGAAACTGATATTAAATTTCCGAAAGATTGTAAAATTATTGAGCAAACGAAGCATAAGATAGCAGTAGTTATGCCAAAAGAAAGAGGAAATGAAACTGTTAAATGGATTTTTGATAATTATGATGTCAAGGACGTGATAATTGAAGAAGAAGATATAGGTAATATTGTAGAGAGAATATATAAGAAAGGAAGTGAGGAGTATCGTGAGCAACTATAATCAGGTATGTTCTAGTCATTCAATGTTTTATAAATTTAAACAAAATATCCGAAGATATTATGAAGTAGCCAAAATTAATTTCAAAGTACAACTTATCTGGAGATTTGATGTAGTAGTTAATATGATGTTTACTATTATAAAAATTTTATTTGCTTATATCTTATGGAAAGCAGTTTTTGGTGAAAATAAAATAGTTTCTGGTTTTACATTTAATTCAATGTTGTCTTATTACATAATAAGCTCATTTTTATCAGGTATTGATATGTCAAAGAGTACTAGTGAAGAGATATGTAATCGTGTAAAACTAGGTACATTTTCAAAATATATGATTATTCCAATTAATGTTCAAAATTATTTTATTGCTAAAAATTTTGGAATGACATGTTTCTATTTTGTATTTAACATGATTTCTGCTTTTGTATGGATTTTCATATTTAAATTGGATTTTGCTTTTACATCCAATCCAGTTCAAATAGTGATTTCAATCTTAATGATTTTTTTAGGGCTTATTTTTATGATGCAACTCCATTTCTTTATTGGTATTTTGTCGTTTAAATTTCTTGAGATTGGTTTCTTTAGAATGATAATTGAAAATATCTCTGAATTTGTTACAGGAACAATGATACCACTTATACTTTTACCAGAACTTGTAGTAACAGTCATGAAGATATTTCCATTTTATTATACAGCATATTTACCATCTATGTTACTAATAGGAAGAAATAGCAATGAGGCAGTACAAGGGTTGATTATTATATCATTATGGGTTTTGCTCTTTTTTATAATGAATAAACTTATGTATAAAAGAATGAGAACACTATTTGATGGGGTGGGGATATGATGAAAAAAAATTTCAAAATAATATTTATGTTACTAAAGATGAAATTATCAAAGATGATGGTATTTAGATTTGATTTTTTTGGAGCATTTTTTGTAGACAGTTCATTATTTATATTACAACTATTAATGTTTAATGGTATATATTCTCATATAGACTCAATAGGAGGTTGGCAACATGGAGAGATGTTAATATTTATAGGAACTTTTTCATTAATAAATGCGATAAATATGACAATTTTCTTTTTTGGCATTTATGATATTCCAAGAAAAATTCAAGAAGGAGAATTAGATTATTATATTACAAAACCAATAGACCCACTATTTAGATTGACATTTGAAAATATTAATATTGGTTCATCCCCATTAATTTTGGCAAGTATAATCATAGTTTTATATGGGGTGTCTGAATTAAATCCAAAGATAACTTATATCACAGTAATAATGTATATCTGTATGGTGTTATTGATGACATTACTTTTCTATGATGTAGGTATTATACTTCGGACAGTTTCATTTTTTGTTATATCATCTTCCGCTATAATGAGACTAGAAGATAATTTATTACCAATGAACATGAAAATACCTGGCGTAATGTATGAAGGTGTTTTTAAATTATTATTCTATTTAATTTTACCATATGGAATTATGTCAACAATTCCAACTCAAATTTTGGCAGGAACAATAACAATGAATGGATTGATATATTCAATCTTAATTGTATTTTTGTTTACATTATTTATGTGTAGATTTTGGAAGTTAGGTATGAGGCATTATAAGAGTGCAAGTAGTTAATATAAATTTGTTTATTAGTATAATTATATAATAGCAAGATTAATTAAAAATCTATCCAAGTAATTAGATATAATCTTTATGGAGGAAGGAGGTCTTTTAATGTCTAATAGGTTGGATATAATTTTAAATATAAGTAATGCACAGGAGAATGACCAGAATGAGTGATACATCTTATTCAGAAAATCAGAAACAAGATAATCTTCATGTGGAGGATAATTTACTTGCACAAAGATTTAATTTGTTTTCTCTATTAAAATTTGCATTTCCTACTATTTTTATGATGATTTTTATGGGATTATATACAATTGTCGATACTATATTCGTTTCAAGATTTGTTAATACAAATGCTTTATCAGCAATTAATATTGTCTGTCCAATTATTAATATTATAGTTGGACTTGGAACTATGCTTGCTACTGGGGGGAACGCTATAGTAGCTCATAAGATGGGAAACGGTGAGACTGATGAAGCTAAGGAAATTTTTACTTTAATAGTATTATCTGGAATTGTACTTGGGATGATAATTACTGGTATTGGGATTGTGTTTATGGACTATATTATTATATGGTTAGGAGCAAGTGAAATTTTGATTAAATATTGTCGCTCATATCTTTTTATTATTTTGGTTTTTGCTTCTGCTAACATATTACAAGTATTATTTCAAAGTCTATTTGTAACAGCTGGAAAGCCCAAGTTTGGATTATGGTTGGTGATAGGTGCAGGGTTTATTAATATAATTTTAGACTATGTATTTATTGTTACATTACAAATGGGTATTGGTGGAGCGGCACTTGCGACTGGTATAGGATATTTAATTCCTACTATTGCAGGGTTAGTTTTCTTTTCGAAAAACAGGGGAGTACTTAGATTTTGTATGCCTAAAATAGATAAGAAAGTATTGTTTGAGACTTGTTTTAATGGTTCTTCTGAAATGGTGAGTCAATTATCAACAGCAGTTACTACTTTTTTATTCAATATTATAATGATGAAGTTGATTGGGGAGGATGGAGTTGCAGCTATTACAATAATTATTTATTCTCAGTTTCTTTTAACTTCACTTTATATAGGTTTTTCAATGGGAGTTGCTCCAATAATAAGTTATAATTATGGAAGTAGAAATAATACACAGTTAAAATACATTTTTAAAATCTGCATATTATTTATTTCAGTAGCTTCTTTATTGGTATTTGTGTTTTCTATACTATGTTCACCAGGGATAGTAGAGATTTTTTCTCAAAGAGGAAGCAATGTTTATCAGATTACAAAGTCTGGATTTTATACATTTTCTTTTAGTTTTATTTTTTGTGGATTCAATATTTTTGCATCATCTATGTTTACAGCTCTATCAAATGGAAAGATATCTGCAATACTATCTTTTTTACGTACGTTTGGTTTTATAACTATAGGTTTGATGATATTACCAAATATGTTAGATATATATGGAATTTGGCTAGCAGTACCAATTGCTGAGCTTTTAACCTTATTTTTAACAGTTAGTTTTATATATAAATATAAGAATAAGTATAACTATATATAAGAATAATTGTAGTTAACATATATCTTTTTAATTGTGTATCATTTAGCCCATAAATAAAGCTTTTTCTATTATTTATGGGCTTTTATTGTACTCCTTCTTTTGAATTTATTCTTTTAATATCTTATTATTCATATATTGCATAATCAAATCAGCACCAAATTCATTACTACCTGCACTTCTAATTTCTTTTTGCATAAAAATTATATTTTGAGTTATAGTCGAATCATTAAGAACAGCTAGAGTAGAATCTTTAAGAATATCACTTGTAATATGTTTGTGTGAAATCTTTTTTCCTAAATTTAAGAGTTCAATTTGTTGTGCATTAGATGGTTGGTCACTCATAAATGGTATAACCACCATAGGAACACCAAAATAAAGGGATTCCATAACACTATTTAAACCACCATGAGTAATAAAAACATTTGATTTCTCTAATATCTCAAGTTGTGGTACAAAGGGATAAATATAAAAATTATTTGGTATCTCACTGAAGTCTGATATATTTATTGAATTACCAACAGACATAATGACAGTTACATTTTCATCTTTAAACGCATTGATACACTTTTTGTAAAATGACATTGCTTTATTTACTACTGTACCCAAAGAAATATAAATTAAATTATTTTTAAATTCTGGAAATATAAACTCATTCTTTTTATTACGTTGGTAAATAGAAGTACCAAGAAATATAAACTTATCTTCTGGAAAATCTTCTGCATATGGCTGAAATTTTTTTATAGTATATACAAGATTGAGCTCTGGAGGATTTTCGGTAATTTCTTTTAACCAAGAGTTAGTCATCAATTTAACACCATTTGATACTTTTTTAGTCCATCTGCGACATATCCATTCAAAACGAAATATACTTAATATTCCACCAGAGTTAATAAATTCTTTCATCAGAATTTCATTAGGAGCTGGTGCAGTAATAATCCTAATAACCAGCTTATTGAACCTTTCTGCTATATGCTTTCCTAAAAAGAAAAGATGTTCATAAATAATTAAGTCAAATTTATGGACTACTTTTATAGAAGCTTGATAGGCATTTTTTATTTGAATAGAAAGTTTTCTGTCATCTTCATAACAAAGAAAATCAGAGCCCATTTCTAAAACTTTATCTTTCCATTCTTCAGTTAGTAAGTATGTTACAGAATTACCTTTATGCACTAGTTTTTCTACTAACCCAAGGGTAGGGTATACATGTCCAGAAAAAGGTAAATTTATAAATAAAATTTTCATAATCAACCTCCTTTACGATTTTTTTATCAAGTATTTACTTCCATTAAATAAACAAAATAATGTTCTGTTTATATTTTACAATGTACTTTAGGCAAAGTCAATTATAAACAGAATATTGTTCTTACAATGTTGAAAATTAAAGCTTACACATATCGCTATATGATACAGTATTTTAATCATTTATCCTATAATCTCTCAATTGACATACTTCTGAAGTTTAAAATTAGACTATGTAATATGTATTGAACTGTATATAGTGGAGAAGATTTTTTTATTAGTAGATAGAGTTTGAATATATTATGTTGGTTTTTTAGTGGTTGATTTTATATATTAGGAATGTTACTATTAGTAATACAAAAGGAGAGTAAGTAAAATGGATAAAATTATTTTAGGATTACTTATGCTTAAGAAACTAACAATTTATGAGCTAAGAAACATCATAGAAATAAATTTCACTTCAATGTGTAGCAGTAGTATGGGAAGTATTCAAGCTGCAATAAAAAAATTACTTGAAAAAAAAATGATAGTATATGAAGAGATTATTGAAAATAGTGTAAATAAGAAATTTTATGTATTAACTGATGAAGGGAAATTATGTTTTTTAAAATGGATAGAGACTGCTATGATTGCAGGGAAGATGAAGGATATGGAATTAAGCAAACTATTTTTTATGGGTTTTGTGCCAACTACAAAAAGGTTGTCATTAATCGAAGCTTATATTGCAGACCTCAAAAAAGAAAGAGAGCAGTTAGAGAATATCAAAAAACAAGACATCAATATTGCAAAATTACAGTTCATTACTTATATAGAAGAAAACCAAGCACAGTTTAATCACTTTTCACAGGATACTGAACCTTCTACCATGCAAATAGATATTCAAGATATAATTGATTTTGAAGTATTGACTTTAAAGTTTGGAATTGATAGGACAAATTTTGAAATAGAATGGTTTGAAAATTTAAAGAAAAAACTAATTAATGGATGCTCAAATAATGGCCATAATCAAGAAAATGGGGGTAGCTAGTGTGAAAGGAATTGTAATCATAACTGGAGCTAATTCAGGAATAGGTAAGGCAGCAGCATTTAAGTTTGCATCAGAAGGTTATAGGGTAATAATGGCATGTCGAAATATTAAGACTAGTGAAGCAGTGCATGAAGAACTTATTGATAGGACTAAAAATACTAATATAGATTTGCTTCAACTTGATATTTCATCAAAACAATCAATTTATAGTTTTTGTGAGATATATAAGAAGAAATATGGTGTTCTAGATATTTTAATTCATAATGCTGGACATTTCAGACATGGAGAAAAAAGATTCCAAAAAAGTATTGATGGTGTGGAACTAACCTTTGCTACCAATCTGTTTGGGCCAGTTCTTATGACCGAGTTATTATTGGATGTACTTGTTAAATCAAATAATCCTAAAGTCCTAAATGTTTGCAGTACAAATATAAAACATTTTTTTGATGAAAGAAGAAAAATTAATTTCGGAGTTTTGAGTGGAGAAACCATAGAGGATAAACAATATAATTCATATAAAATTTATGGAGATTCTAAAATGGCTTTACTTATGGCTACAATTATGATGAAACAAAAATACAGGTCTTATAATATAAGTGTAAATGCAATTATGGTTCCAGCAACAAAAATGAGTAAAGAAACAATTAATAAGTTTAATTCTTATTGGAAAATATTTGCATTTTTGCAAAACCTTATTATACTAGAGCCAGATACTATTGGAGAGGCTTACTTTTCCATTTGTACTTCTAATGTTTATACAAGTATTACTGGAAAACTAATAAATCATCGAGGTCAAATTGTTAAAATGGCTGATGATTCAATTTCATTTATAAAAATTATTACAAGCACAGGGGTTTATCCACCTTATGTTAATAATAAAGAGGCAATAGATAAAGTATGGGCTATATGTAAACAATATATCGAAAATGCTAAGTGTAATTTGCTATCATAATATATAATTAATGAGATTATTATATCAACAATATAATTTCATTGAAATTGTTAAAAGGATAGAGCATCTTTTCTAATTCTGGTAAGTTTTTATTTAATTGTTTAAATTAAATATGATAAAAGTTATGATTAATTAGAATTTAATTTATACTTGATTTTATTTAATTATTTGAATATACTTTAAGCAAAAGATAGAGAGTGAGAGGATTAAATAGAAAAAAATAACTCTTTATAGGAGAGATTTTAATATGGAGACATACTTTAATAAAAAAATATTACTTGTTGATGATGAAAAAGATATAATAGATTTAATTGAAGAAGTACTTATAAATGATGGTTTTAAAAATATTGTTAAAGTCTACAATGGTTTAGATGCTATTTCTTTGTGTAAGATAGAATGTCCAGATATTATTATTCTTGATATAATGTTACCAGATGTAGATGGGATAGAAGTGTGTAAAAAAATTAGAGAGTTCTCATATTGTTCAATTCTTTTTCTTTCATCAAAAGATGATGAAATTGATAAAATACTTGGTCTTAGTAGTGGTGGCGATGATTATATAACGAAGCCATTTAGCCCAAGAGAGGTTGGATTTCGAGTTAAAGCTCAATTACGTAGACAACAATACCAAAGCATTATACCATCAGATGATGTAGTTATTAAGTTGGGTAAGATTACTATTGATACAGAAGGAAGCCGTGTTTATAAAGATGGAAATGAAATTGGGTTAACTGGAAGAGAGTATCAACTTTTAAGTTATATGGGTCAAAATATAAATAAAATTATAGGTAAAGAAAGATTATATGAACAAGTGTGGGGAGAATATAGCAGTATCTGTGATAATACAATTATGGTACATATACATCATATAAGAGAAAAAATCGAAGATAATCCTTCAAATCCTAAATTACTCATAACAGTTAAAGGTCTAGGATATAAACTTGTAAATAGAGTTGATTAGAATGGATTTTAATATTAATAGGCACTTATTTATGAGTGCCTATTAAATTTGTATTTCAGTAATAGATTTTGTAGTCTATTAGATTCTTATCTTTTTAGTTTCCTAGCTATGAGACTTTAACCAAACATTAATACATGTATTGAAGTATTGATTAAACAATATCACATATCACGGATAGATTTATATTAATTGTTTCTCTATGTTAAATACCTTATCAATCCAACCTTTATAAAATTTTTCTTCATGAGATACTAGTATGATACTTCCTTTAAACTGTTTTAAAGCATTTTGTAAAGCATCCTTTGTTTCTGCATCAAAATGGTTGGTTGGTTCATCTAGAATTAAAAAATTGCAAGGAGATAATATCATACAACATAATTTAACCTTAGATTGTTCACCACCACTTAGAGTAGATATACTTCTTGAAACATGTTCTTCTTTTACTCCGCATTTAGCTAGGTGACGTCTAATCTCCTTTGTATTAAACTTTGGATACTTCTCTGTCACTATTTGAAGTGGCGTTTTAGTGGGATTCTCCCATTTTAAATCTTGTTCATAATAACCAATTTTAACTTGGTCTGAAAACTTAAAACTTCCAGCTATACAATGAATATCTTTAACTAATGTCTTTAACAAAGTTGATTTACCAATTCCATTAAATCCAGTTATAACTATTTTTTGACCTCCATCAACAGAAAAATTTAGTTTTGGAAGCAAAGAATAGTAGTAGCCAACTTCAAGATTGGTAACTGTAAGAGCATTTTGAGCAGATATTTCAATCTCTGAAAATTGAACATTTGGTTTTCCTACAAAACTAGGAGGAGCTATTCTTTCTATTTTATCCAATTGTTTTTTTCTTCCTCTTGCAATTTTTGAATTTACCCCAGCTTTATTTTTACGTATAAATGTTTCTTCTTTTTCTATTTTCTTTTGTTGTGCTTGATATCTTCTAATATAATCCTCCCTTAAATGTGATTTTTGTTTAAGAAACTCTGAATATTTTCCATGATATTTTTTAATCATGCAAAACTCTATATCAAGAATGCCTGTAGAGATTTTCTCTAAAAAGTCAAAATCATGGGAAACTACAATAAATGCTTCATCAAATGTATTTAAATAACTTGAAAGCCATTCAACATGTTCTTTATCTAAAAAGTTTGTTGGCTCATCTAATAATAAAACTTCATGATTAGAAAGCAGTAATTTTGCCAAGATTACTTTTGCTCTTTGTCCTCCACTAAGTTCTCCAACTACACGATTCATTCCTATCGAATCTAATCCAAGACCGTTTGCTATTTTGTTCACTTCATTGTCTATAGAATAGAAGTTGCTTGCTATTAGTTGTTCTTGATATTCTGATGCCTTAATTAGGAGTTTTTCATTTCCAGATAGAGCACTTTCTTGATATAGTAAATTCATCTCCTTTTCTATTTTATAAAGTTCTTCAAATGCAGAGTGCAAATAGAGGGATATTGTTGTATCTCTATTAATTTCTGCATATTGGTCTAAATGACCTATTTTGATATTAGTTTGCCACTTGATTTCTCCTTCATCTGGAATAACTTCTCCTAATAAAATTTTAATTAAGGTACTTTTCCCTACACCATTTTGACCAACTATACCAATATGTTCACCTTTGAATAAATCAAAGTTAGCTTTCTCATACAGTGACTTATCCATAAAACCTTGTGATAAATTAGTTACTTTTAATAAACTCATAATTCAAACTCCTTTTCTTTTATTAAAAATTTATGAAAATAAAAAAAGCAGAGGAAAGGCATTCTAAAATGCCGACCTCTGCTTTTGGAAAAACAAAAGGTCATAGACAAGCATTGCTGTCTATGACCAGAAAATCTATATATCTATCGGCAAATAGGCGATTTTAAATAAGCATAGCTAAAAAAACTATACTAAACCTATATTTGCCGATGAAGATAGAAAGCTCTAAGCTTCCAGATTAACCTCTACACAACGCTTCATCGTATACATTTGTGTAGAGTTAAGTTTTCTAACAAGTTTAACTAATTCTATATAAATCATAATTGTTCACATCCTAATCTTAATTCTAGTTTATTTATATTTAAACTGTACTTTAGTACTTTTGGTATTATCTTATTTATTTAAACTATATTTTACTAATTATAGCTTAAATCATGTTATCATAATACATAGTTATAGTCAACCAAAAAAGCTATTTTTATGTAGTCACTTTGATAACATAATAAATTAAAATTTATATTATTAAGGTGGAGGATAGTGTTAATTATAATAATTCTCCATAGTTTTGATATAGTATAAGATTATCTTTACAAGATATTATAACCTGTAGAACAAGTTGAATACTATTGTTGAATTTTCAAGGATATGCTAATATACATATATAATTGTTAGAAATAAAATAAATGCAAAATTTACATATGAAGGTATACATTTAAAGTAGTTATTAAAGATATGTGTTTATTTATGATTATATAAACAGGTATACTTTGAATATAATATCATTAGTAAGATAATGTAAATGAGTTATTATGAAAATAATCGAAAGCAATTTCAATAAAGTCTTTTACAAAGGGGGAATCAGGTTTGTGTCGATTAAAAGAATAGTTTTTATAATGTCTTTAATTAGCTGTGTAGTATTTATGTGTCTCCCAATACAAGCAATTGCTACATCAGAAAAACGTGTGGTAAAAGTAGGTTTTTTTGAGTTTGAAGGGTATCATGAGTATAATGAAACTGGAAATAGAAGTGGGTATGGGTATGAGTATCTCCATGAGATTGCAAAGCATACTGGTTGGACATACGAATATGTATCTGGTACATGGGAAGAATGTCAAACTATGTTAGAAAATGGTCAGATTGATTTGCTTACATCTGCACAGTATACAAAAGAGCGTGCAGAAAAATTTGACTTCTCAGAATTGCCAATGGGGAGTAGTTATGCACGTATTACAGTAAAACGTGGAAATTTAAAATATTTACCAAATGATTATAAAAATTTTAATGGAATGGTGATTGGGTTACTTGATAGTAATAGTAGAAATGAAAATTTAAAAAGATTTGCACATGAAAAAGAATTTAATTACACATCTAAATATTTTAAAAATCAAGAAGAGTTAGAAAAAGCATTAAAAAATGGAAAAGTAGATGCTATATTAACTAGTAGTTTAAGAAAGGCTAAAAATGAAAATGTAATTGCTCAATTTTCTCCATCTTCATTTTATTGTATCGTAAAAAAAGGTAATACTCAATTGTTGCAAGAAGTTAACAATGCTCTGGAAGACATTGAAATGGATAATCCTGCATATAAGTTTAACTTGTATAGTAAGTATTATCAATCTGGCAATAAAAATGAGTTTATTCTTTCTAAAGAAGAACATAATTATCTAAAAAGAAATAATAGTATACGTGTAGTTAGTATACCAGAATCATATCCACTATCATATTTAGAAAATGGGAAATTTAATGGTATAATATCAGATATGTTTAATTTAATTGTTAAAGACCTTGGTTTAAATATAGATTATATAGAAACCAATTCATATAAAGAATCAATCAATATGTTAAAAGAAGGAAAAGCAGATGTAATATACTTTTTTAATTCTGATTATGGTTGGTCAGAGCAGAATGGAATAAAAATTACATCTCCTTATATGGAATTGAATTACAGTGCAATAACTAAGAATTATAAGAATACTAAATTTAACAATATTGCCGTTGTAGACAATGATAAATTTAATGATGAGTATATTAAAAAACGTTATGACAAAGCTAAAATTAAAAGTTATAAATCCGAAAAACTGGCTATAAATGCAGTAGAAAGAGGCGATGCAGATGTAGCATTTATAAATACATATTCTGCTGAAAACTATATACAAAAAGATTATAATAATTTAAAAGCAATTTTGGTTACTGATTATAAAACTAATATATCCTTAGGTGTCAACCAAGATACAAATCCAGTATTATATTCTATTTTAGATAAAAGAATAAATTCACTTAACAAGGATGCTTGTTCTGAAATTATTGCAAAACATACAATGTTTCAAAATTATGATACTAGCTTATCTCAATTTGTACACCAGCATCCAGTTCAGACAGTTTTAGCTTCTTTTTGCTTTTTCCTAATTATAATAGCAGTGCTTTTTTATATAATTGCAATTAACAGAAGACACTCAGTACATATTTTTGATTTAGCATTTAAGGATACAATTAATGGTATTTGGAATTACAATGGATTTGAAAAAGAGACAACAAAACTTTTGGAAAAACATAAAGAAAAGTATTATGCACTGGTTGCTTTTGATATAAAGAAATTTGCTGTAATAAATGAGAATTATGGGAGAGATTCTGGAGATATAATTATAAAAGAAATTGTTTTAGCTCTAAAAAAGACTATAGGTGAGACATCTTTACTAGCCCATGTAAAAGCAGACCATTTTCTTTTTCTTCTACCATATGAGTTTAAAAAAGATTTGGAACGAGTTCTTAATAGTATAAGTGAGGATATATCATATTTTGAAGTGAAAGGCTTTAGTATTAAAGTCAAGCCAAACTTTGGAGTATACAATATTGAATCTGAGAATGTTGCAGTTACCAAAGCTATTGATTATGCTGAAATTGCTAGAAGAAAAGCAAAGGAAAGTAAGTCATCTATAGTGTATTTTGATGAGTCACTTAGAGAAAGTCTTAAAAAAGAGAGAGAGATTGTTGATAGGATAGATTATGCATTAGAAAATGGGGAATTCCAAGTTTATTATCAACCTAAATTTGATATGAGAACAAATGAAATTATTGGAGCAGAAGCACTTGTTAGGTGGAATCATAAAGAACTTGGTTTTATGAGTCCAGGAGAATTTATTCCTATACTTGAAAAGAGTGGTGGAATTATAGAAGTTGATTTTTTTGTGTTGGATGAAGTATGCAGATTGACTCGTTTTTGGGTGGATTCTGGAATTAAACCAATTTCAATTTCTGTAAATCAATCAAGAGCACATTTTCAAAGAAAAGATTATATATATAGATTACAAAATTTACTTGTTAAATATAATATACCTAGAAATATAATTGAACTTGAGATAACTGAAAGCTTGTTTGAAAATGATAGTATATCAAATGATATGATAAAAAAGATTAAGGAACTTGGATTTTTTATTTCTGTTGATGATTTTGGGTCAGGTTATTCTTCTTTGAATCTTCTAAATCAAGTTTCTGTAGACATTCTAAAGATAGATAAATCTCTATTAGATAATTCTAAAGGAGAAGGGAAGATTATAAGTAAAGTAGTTGAAATGGCAAATGATTTAGGGTTAGAAGTGATTTGTGAAGGTGTTGAAAATATAGAACAGGCAGAGTTTTTAATGAGTATTAATTGTTATTATGCACAGGGTTATTTGTATGCTAGACCTATGCCAAAAGATATGTTTGTTCAAAAACTGGAAAAGTCTAAAGGTATATAGAAACTTATATAAATATTTAAGTTGTCATAATGGTACATTAAAGATTCTAATAAATAAAGAATAAAATATCAAATATGAACTAAAACATAATGGTTATTGAGTAGATATGAAGGAATTGAGGATACATTTTTCCATTAGTTTACCATCTATGAATTAGCCTTGATGTAACGAAAATTTTAAGTTTAAAAAAGGTGATAACAGTATAAAAACTGATTATCACTTTTTTTATTACCAGTGTATATGTACTTCATAAAATTTTTTTATAAAATCGTCTATTGTCACATTTTTGGCTTGGTTGTAGCACTTGTACTATATATATTGACATCATTATTCATAGGAATTATACTATAAATACTAAAAGTGTCACAAGTGTGACACAACGAATAGGAGGATTAATATGTCAGATATAAATGTTATTGTATGGAGTTTACCCATTTTATTTATGCTACATGATTTTGAAGAAATTATATTTGTTGGCCATTGGAAGAAGAAATTTAAAAGTTTATTAGAGATACCAAATATGAAAAAGAAACCATATGGACATTTCATAGATACAGCATCTTTTTCAATGACTATTGGTATATTGTTTTTAATTCAAGTTCTAATTACTTTTTTTAGCATTCTGTTTCAAAGCTATTGTGTTTGGTATGGGGTGTTCTTTGCTTTCACAGCTCATTTTATTTTAGTACATATTCCTTTCACAATTATATTTAAGCATTTTGTTCCTGGTATTTTTACATCACTTATTATACTACCAATATGTTTCTTTATTTTATATAAGTCTGCAACTATTTTGTCATATTCTTTTCAAATGTATGTTATTTCATGTGTTTTAAGTTGTGTAGCAGTTGGTATTTTATTTATAAGTGTTGATTTTCTTATGAAAGTATTTTATAAATGGTTAAACAACTATGCCCTAAGCAATACTATGAGATAAAAAGATTTTAGCAGTATATAACTTAATGGTATAAATGGAGGAAGGTAACTATGAGAAAACATCTGGATGAAAAGATTTTTGTTGAGATTAATGGTATGCGACAGGGAATGTTTTTGCAGAGCGAGAACACCAACGGGCCAGTACTTTTGTTTCTACATGGCGGACCTGGATCGCCAGAAATCTGTTTTACGAAGAAGTATCCTGCTGTGTTAGAGAAGCTATTCACCATTTGCTGGTGGGAGCAGAGGGGCAGTGGCATCTCCTATAGCAATACGATTCCAAAAGAATTGATGACCATTGAGCAGATGATTTCAGATATACTTGCAGTGGCTAAATATCTTAAAGAGCGTTTTGGAAAGGAGAAAATATACGTGATGGGTCACTCTTGTGGATCTTTTCTGGGTATGTTTGCAGTTCAGCGAGCGCCAGAGTACTTTTACGCCTATATTGGTATAGCTCAGGTATGCCAGCAAGCGAAATCAGAGCAGTTGGCGTATGATTATATGCTTCAGAAATACCACACTGTTGGCAACAAGAAGATGGTATATAAGTTGGAAAAATTCCGTATTGATAATTGGAAAGAGATAAACATAAAGTATCACAATATACGAAATGTCTGCATGAATCAACTTGGAATTGGCCTAATGCACAACAGTGTTTCCAGACTAGAAATAGTCATGATTCTTCTATGCTTTAAGGGATATACTTGGAAGGAGAAGATGCAGTACCTCAGAGGTGGTTCGTTCTCCTTGACATGTCTTTGGAGCTATGTCCTATGCGGCGATTTGTTTAAGGAAGTTCCTTGCATTGAGGTTCCAGTCTATATGTTGCACGGCAAATATGACTATAAGGTGTCCTATTCTCTGGCTGAAGAGTATATCCGTGTGTTGCAGGCACCTCTCAAGGGATTTTATACCTTTGAAGATTCTGCCCACAGTCCTTGCCAAGAGGAGCCAGAGTGGATGTTCCAAATTATGCAGGAGGATGTACTCCAGGGTAGAGTGGATTTGGCGGATTCATTAGAGTGCATTGACCAGTCTGGCGTCAAGGTTACAAATTGAACATAAAAACGTTCCTCTATTATGTATCACTTATGATATTGAGTGTAGTTCTGGCAATCGTTTATGTATGGTATGTAAAAATGACTAAAAAAATTAAATATACAGCAAAGGCACTTCATAAATTATGAAGTGTTTTTTATTATTGTGAAAATAAGTATTGTATAATGAACAATAAAAAGAACAGTATTAATTAAATTTTAAATAATTTTAAGTATTATATATTATTTTATTTGAAAAAACTAAAATTTTAAGGAAAAATGATGTATTTGTATTAAATTTTATTGAAATAATTAAAATTATTTACTTAATATAAAATATTAGTTAGAATTATACTAAATAATTAAGGAGGTGAATAGCTATAGATGAGATAGATTTAAAAATAATTAATTCTCTAAAGAAGAATAGTAGAGCCTCAACTTCTGAAATAAGCAGACAAGTCAATTTATCAATACCAGCAGTTTCAGAACGCATAAAGAAAATTGAGCAATCAAATATAATTCAAAAGTATACCATTCAAATCAATAGAGAAAAAACAGAATACAAACTTTTGGCCTTTATATTTATCAATACTGATTTATCCAAAAATATAGAAGATTTTAAACAAATTATATTGGAGCATGAGACTGTATTGGAGTGTCATCATATTTCAGGGGAGTATGATTATTTAATAAAAGTATTAGCAGAAGATACTAGTGACCTTGAAGAATTTATATCTATAACATTAAAAAAAATCAAGGGAATTCAGAAAGCTAATACAACTATTGTCCTATCTACGATTAAGGAAGAAATCAATACATGTAAAAGTATTTTTAAAATATATTAAGTAGCTAAATATTAAGTATATTATTTATCTTTATTTTAACTAAATTTTAGGAGGAAAATATAATATGAAAGTTTTAGTTTTTTTAGCAAAGGGTTTTGAAACTATGGAATTCAGCGTATTTATAGATGTTATGGGATGGGCTCGTAATGATTATGCTTGTGATATTGATGTAGTAACTTGTGGATTTAAAAAGGAGGTTATAAGTACATTTAATATTCCAGTATTGGTTGATAAGACCATAGAAGAAGTATGTGTTGATGATTATGATGCTCTGGCTATTCCTGGGGGATTTGAAGAGTTTGGATTTTATGAAGAAGCATATGATATGCCATTTTTAAACTTAATAAGAGAATTTGACTCAAAAGAAAAGATAATTGCATCTATTTGTGTGGCAGCATTGCCAGTTGGCAAAAGTGGAGTTTTAAAAAATCGTAAAGCTACTACATATCATTTGAAAAATGGTCAAAGGCAAAAACAATTAAGCGAGTTTGATGTAAATGTAATTAATGAACCAATTGTTGTAGATAAAAATATTATAACTTCATATTGTCCAGAAACTGCTCCACATGTAGCTTTCAAGCTTTTGGAAATGCTGACAACTAGAGAGCAAATGGAGATTGTTAAACTAGCTATGGGATTTAAACTATAATGAGTTATAGATTTTCTAAGTAATCAGAGCCCCAGTCACACATGCAATCTAAAATTGGAATAATACTTTTTCCAAAATCTGATAGTGAATATTCTACTTTTGGAGGAACAACAGGATAAACAACTCTTATAATTAAACCATCTGCTTCTAATTCACGTAGCTGTTGAGTTAACATTTTAGGTGTTGCTTTAGGAATTAATTTTCTTAGCTCATTAAATCTCAATATAGTGTCTTTAAGATGCCAAAGTATAAGTGTCTTGTATTTACCACCAATCAATGCAAGAGTTGCTTCTATTGGACAACTATAATTACTAGGACATTTTTTCATTTTTAAGCTCCTTTCATATATTTTAAAGTATCTTTTTAGGTACTATATTACAAAAAAGTGCATTATTGTAATATAAAGTTATAGTGATAAAATTATAGCATAGGTTAAATGAATCATCAATGTAACCTAATAAAATGATAGGAGGTAAGTAAATGAATTTTGTTGAACTTGCAAGAAAAAGATATTCTTGTCGTAATTATCAGGATAGAAAGGTTGAAAAAGAAAAGCTTGAGAAAGTTTTAGATGTTGCGAGAATAGCTCCAACTGGTGGTAATCGTCAACCACAAAGATTAATTGTTATTCAAGAAGAAAAAGGTCTGAATAAACTTTCTAAGGCTGCCAATATATATGATGCACCATTAGCAATTATCGTGTGTGGAGATAAGGAAAAAGTTTGGACAAGACCTTTTGATGGAAAACAACTTACAGATATTGATACAAGTATAGTCACTGACCACATGATGTTACAGGCAACTGAACTTGGATTAGGAAGTGTTTGGGTGTGCTATTTTAATCCAGATGTAATTAGAGAAGAGTTTAGCTTGCCAGACAATCTAGAACCAATAAATATATTGTTAATAGGATATGAATCTAAAACACCAGAAAGCCCAGATCGACATGAAAAAACTCGTGTTTCTTTAAGTGAAATTGTTTCTTATGAAACTCTTTAATCAAAAATTAAATTATTTACATAATAAATATAATAAAATATTTGTGATAAGTAAAATTTAAAATAAGTAATATCTACATGAAGTTAATTTTAGTGAAGTGTATCTGATTTTAAGAGAAGATATACTTCACTAATTTATTTGTTTAAAATGTTTATTAAATGTGAGAGTTTTACGAACTAACTAAAATATATCTATTGAATTAACTTTTAAATCTGAAAAAGCACTTGAGATATAGTCTTTTATATCATTTAGATGCTCTTGAATTTGTTTTTCTGATATTCCATCAACTCCATATACAAAATACAAAATATTTTTAGTATCTTTTGTTATAGATGTTCGTTTATCTGGTCCATTAAGAATGCTGGATAATATACCAATGTTATCAGATAAAAATAAATCATACTTTGTTAAAACCTGTTCTTTATCACTTATCCCATAAAAATGTTCACCACCACTTGCTACATCTATTTTCAAAGGTAATTCTATCTTATCAAGGTTATGTCCTGCTGTTAAAAGAAGGTTTTTTAATTCTGCTAAAAACATTGATTCAACTGTTATGCCTACATCTGGGATATTTTTTTGTTTTAACAAGAGAGATTCTAATTGAAGTAATACAGGGTAAGTTTTCTTAAATCTTTTATAATATTTTATGTAATTTGAAATAGGTTCTGTTTTAATTTTTTCTTGACGATTGTATTCTGGGTGTTGTTTAATGATAGTTTCAGTTACAGAGTTTTTAAGAAATAGAAAATTTTCTTTATTAGTATTTGAATTTATAATATTTATAACCATAACTCCAAATTTAAGGTTAGGATAAATTTCTTTTACTTTATTTGATATTTCTAGCATAATATAGACTCCTTTTTATTTTATATTTTATGATATAATCTTAGCAAGATAAAAGTGGATTTTGTAGTTCCACTTTTATAGCAATTTTATAGAACCACTTTTGGAGGTATTAAAGTGTGGATTACGATTAATAGAAATAGCAATATATCACTATCAAGACAAATTTATTGTGAAATAAAGGGTATGATTTTGGATGGAAGCTTAAAATTCGAACAAAAATTGCCATCATCTAGAACTTTGTCAAAAGAGTTATCTGTATCTCGCAATACAGTTTTAGATGCATATAATCAATTAATAGCAGAAGGATATCTGGATACAAAAAATGGTTATGGGACAATCGTAGCTAAAGGTATATCAGAGTGTAATGTTGATTTTAAGTTAAATTACACTTTTGAAAATGTAGATAATTTGCATATCAATAAACAAAAAAATTGCATAGATTTTCGTTCTGGTATTCCAGAATTAAAACTATTTCCGCGTAAAGAATTTTCAAAGTTATATAAACAAGTACTGTATGATTTATCAGATTTAGATTTTAGATATGGAAGTGTTGCTGGTGTATGGGGATTGAGAGTAGAAATATCTAAGTACTTATTTCGCACTAGAGGTATTAGATGTAATCCCAAAAACATTATGATTGTTTCTGGTTCAACACAAGGACTATCTCTAATTTCACAACTTTTATATAAAAACAATAAAAAAGTAGTTGTAGAAGACCCTATTCATAAAGGCTTACTAAAGGTTATTTCATCTATTGGATATTCGGTTATTGGAATTAAAGTAGATGATAAGGGTATTAATACTGATTTAATAAAATCAGTGAAAGGCATTTCTTTTGTTTATACTACTCCTTCTCATCAATATCCCTTAGGGGGTATTTTACCTATTCAAAGAAGACTAGAACTTATTAGATGTGCAATAGAGAATAGTTACTATATAATTGAAGATGACTATGACAGTGAATTCAGATATGAGGGACAACCAATTAGTTCTCTTTATGAACTTAATCCAAATAAAGTAATTTATATAGGTTCTTTTAGTAAAATATTATCTCCAGCTATTCGTGTTGGATTCATGTTACTACCAGATAATATTTTAGAGGATTATAAAGTTATGAAAATGTACTCTGATGTTCATACAGAAACAATATTTCAGTATGTACTAGCTGAGTTTATTAGAGATGGAAACTTAGAGAAGTATATATTTAGAATGAAGAAACTATATAATAGAAAACGTAAACACCTCATTGAAGTATTAAACACTGAGTTTGAAAATGAATTTAAAATAAAAGGTGAGGCAGCAGGCCTTCATATAGTTGTTCATTTTTATAATATCAAGTTTACAGAAAGCTTGATTAATAAAATTTTTGAAGCAAATATAAAAGTTTATCCTATACAGCAGTATGCAATTAAGAATATGTTAGAATATGACCATGAAATTATACTAGGTTATGCTCATCTTAGTCTTGATGAAATTGAAAAAGGTATAGAAATACTCAGTAAAATAATACATATGAGCCAAGATACATAGATAGAATCTTTAGTGATTTATATAATGGATACAATTGAGTTGACATTTTAATAATAGTTATTATATTAATGTATCGTTATTATTTTTATATTGGAATATTTAATATTATGTTGTAGATATTTTACGACTATTAACTAAGTTAAGATAGCAATTTATATTAAGAAAAAAGTTTTTGCATAGGTTATAATACTTAAAAGGAGAGGATGAAGTTGAAAACAAATACAGATGTGATTATGGACATTATTGATTATATAGAAGAAAATCTTACAGAAAATTTAAATTTAGATAAAATAGCTGATATTGCTAATTATTCAAAATACCATTTACACAGAATGTTTACAAATATTGTAGGATGTACTATTCATCAATACATACAGAGAAGGAGACTTACTGAAGCAGCTAGACAACTTATATTTACAGATAAATATATTATAGACATAGCTATTATAGCAGGATATTCTACACATCAATCATTTACACTGGCATTTAGAAACTTATACAAAGAGTCTCCACAAGTATATAGAAATAAAGATGAATTTTATCCTATACAACAGAGATTTGTTTTAAATCTAAATCATCAAATCCAAAATGCAAAATGTATGTCTTATACAAGTATTAATTATAAACAAAGAAGAGATGAAATCAATTCTTCTCTTAACTTTAACATTAATTGTGAGGTGAAAGTAGCATGAGTTTAGTACCACATGTAATTGAACAAACTGGTCAAGGGGAAAGGTCTTATGATATATATTCGAGATTATTAAAAGATAGAATTATATTTATAGGAGAAGAAATTAATGATGATATTGCAAGCCTAGTAGTAGCTCAATTACTATTACTAGAATCAGATGACCCAGATTCAGATATAATTATATATATAAATAGCCCTGGAGGCTCTGTTACAGCAGGATTTGCTATATATGATACAATGCATTATGTAAAATGTGATGTATCAACTATTTGTATTGGTATGGCAGCAAGTATGAGTGCTTTTTTACTTGCAGGAGGGACAAATGGAAAAAGATGTGCTTTACCTAATGCAGAGATTATGATTCATCAGCCAATGGGTGGAGCTAAAGGTCAAACAACCGATGTAAAAATAGCAGTAGATCATATGTTGAAAACAAAAGAAAAATTGGATGGAATTCTTTCTAAAAATACAGGAAAATCAATAGAAGATATTAGAATAGATACAGACAGAGATAATTTTATGACTGCCCTAGAAGCTAAAGAATATGGGCTAATTGATTATATAATGAATAAAGAAGAGTAGAAATTTTATTTCAGAATCCAATCTACAATATATAGATAATAAAAAATAACCATGTTTAGATAAACTTGGTTATTTTTTATTTCAAAAAGAAAAGTTTCTTGGAGCTATAACCACATTTTTTAATCAATCAACAATAGACCAAAATGGTTTTGAGTTTCTCCTTTTTCTTTTAAGGTATTTATTTCTAGCCCATTTGACCTTACTGTAGCAAATACATCAATGCCACAAGCTTCCATTGATGGAGCTGTTTTGTTAGGAAAATTACAAGTAGTAGGGTTACACTTAGCACACATTGTACAAGGTCCACTTCCAAAAGCAATTACCTTATAATATCCATCTAAAAATAGTTCTCTTGCAAGTTTGACAGCTAAAGGAGTAACAATGCTCATTTCATGACATCTAAATAGAATGGCTTTATCATAACAATCTATTATTGCTTGTGTTTGTTGATAGGTTGGGACATTAGGTGGACAACAATGGCTATGGCCAAATGTGTTGCAACCAAATTGACATTTGTAAATTGTCCATGCTGCGGTGAGAATTGTTTTAGGGTCTATTGAAATAGCAATATCAGCTCCATTAGATTTTAATGTTTCAAAGTATTTTTTCATAATTTGCCTCCCATAAAAAGTAGTTTGATTTTTTTATTATAAATGAATAAATAATGAATAAATTTAACTATTTCTTATATTTATGATAGCTCAAAAGTATATATCAAACAAATCAAAGTATTAGAATTCTGAATTAAATAAAAATGAACTATGGATAAACAGGATAAATAAAGTTATATACTGTTTTTTTTGTCGGTAAAAGTTTCTGAAATTTCAATAACAAATTGATGAGAAATACCATATATTACTTATGTCTGTAATATATAGAAGACAAAGGAGTTGTACATTATGATTACAATAAGTTTGTGCATGATTGTTAAGAATGAAGAAGAGGTTATAGGCAGATGTTTAGAGTGTGTAAAGGATATAGTAGATGAAATTATAGTTGTAGATACTGGTTCTACAGATTCCACAAAAGAAATAGTCTCAAAATATACAGACAAGGTATACGATTTTGAATGGATAGATGATTTCTCTGCTGCAAGGAATTTTTCATTTTCTAAAGCTTCTAAAGACTATATAATGTGGCTTGATGCAGATGACATAATTTTAGAAGATGATAGGAAAGAATTATTGAAAATTAAAGAAAGCTTAGATACTTCTATTGATATTGTCATGGCAAAATACAATGTCTCCTTTGATGAAAACGGAAAACCAACTTTATCATATTATAGAGAACGACTGTTTAAAAGAAGTTCTAATTACAAATGGGTTGACCCTATTCATGAAGTAATACCTCTTGTTGGAAAACTATTTTATTCTGACTTTGCAATATCTCATAAAAAACTAAACAGACAGGACCCTCTAAGAAATCTAAGAATATTTGAAAAAATGATTTCAGAAGGTAGAGTATTAGAGCCAAGGCATCAATTTTATTATTCAAGAGAACTCTACTATAATGCAAGATATGAGGAAGCAATAGAAGGTTTTACTAAATTTTTAGATTCATCTAGAGGTTGGATTGAGGATTGTATCAGTGCTTGCAGAGATTTAGCCACATGTTATTACTTAATTAATGATGAAAAAAATGCCTTATATTCTTTATTTAGAAGTTTTGAATTTGACGAGCCAAGAGCAGAAGTTTGCTGTGATGTAGGAAAGCATATGTTTGATAGACAAAAATATAAAGAGTCTGTTTTTTGGTATAAGGTAGCATTAACAAGAGACAAAGATGATATTAATGGAGGATTTAAATCAAATGATTGTTATGGATATATACCATATATACAATTGAGTGTGTGTTATGACAGATTAGGAGAAGCAGATAAAGCTATTTATTATCATGAAAAAGCAAAAGAAATTAAACCTAATGATAGTGCTATTTTGCATAATGAAAACTATTTTAGTAAATTTAAAAATAATTGATAAGTCACAATAATACTAAATTTGACATATTATATATAGAGCTTAAAAGCTCAAATATATTAGGAGGTGCTTTTAATAATGAGTAGAAATAAATATTTTGGCCCATTTGATGACAATGATTGCGATAATGGCTATGATGACTGCAATGGCGGTCATGATAATTGTAATAGCTGTGATTGTCATCACGGGTGTCCGCCATCATGTGTAGGGCCAACGGGTCCAATGGGTCCAAGAGGTAGAACAGGAGCAACGGGTCCGACGGGCCCAACAGGCCCAAGAGGTCCAGGAGTAGGAGCAACAGGTCCAACAGGCCCAAC
>JABBZI010000249.1 GCA_012955965.1 Clostridioides difficile | reverse complement strand
TTACTTGCATCTGGAACTGGAACTGTATCTATATGCCCATCAAATAATATTTTTTTACCTGGTTTGTTTCCTTTTATACATCCTACTATATTTCCATATCTATCTCTTGACCAGCTATCAAAACCTAATTTTGCAAAAGATTCTTCTATTGCTTTTACAACGCCTTCTTCGTTCCCAGAAGAGCTAGGATTTTGAATTAATTTTTGGCATATTTCAGTTACTTCTTGTTTTCTTTGTTCGT
>JABBZI010000248.1 GCA_012955965.1 Clostridioides difficile | reverse complement strand
TATTCTCAATGTCTAAATTAGCTAAAGTTGAAGTAAGTCTAGGACCTGAGATGAAGTCTACAGGAGAAGTTCTAGGTGTAGGAGAAAATTTAGAAGAAGCTTTATACAAAGGATTCTTAGCAGCAGGTAGACATATGTCTGATGAAAGAGGAGTAGTACTTGCTACTGTTAATAATCTTGATAAAGATGAGTTTATAGAGATAGCAAAAGATATGAAAGAGTTAGGATACACTTTTGTTGC
>JABBZI010000247.1 GCA_012955965.1 Clostridioides difficile | reverse complement strand
TGTTGCTCCTGTTGGACCTGGTGACCCTGTTGACCCTGTTGGGCCTCTTAATCCTGTTGCTCCTGTATTTCCTGTCACTCCTGTATTTCCTGTTGGTCCTGTTGGGCCTGTTGGACCTGTTGCTCCTGCATTTCCTGTTGGACCTGTTATTCCATTGGCTCCTGTATTCCCTGTTACTCCTGTTGGACCTGTAGAACCTGTTATTCCATTTACTCCTGTTGCTCCTTTGTTTCCTGTTGGGC
>JABBZI010000246.1 GCA_012955965.1 Clostridioides difficile | reverse complement strand
TACACCTTCATTCCCTCCTTCTCCAATTATATTTAACTTATTACCACTAATATTAAAATTACCTTTATCTTTTATAAGTATTTTATATTGGTTTGTATCTATTGTAATATTGGTTCCATATGGAATAATAAAGTTAAAATAATTATCTATTACCATATCACATGTAAGAGTATAAACTATGTTTCCCTCATTCTCTTCATTTTTTACAATCCAATTTTTAAAATCATCTAAACAGTTGTCTT
>JABBZI010000245.1 GCA_012955965.1 Clostridioides difficile | reverse complement strand
CTTTTGTTAATGTTAATACATATGTGTTATCTGATGGGTCTACCATTTCATCACCTGATGCCATTTTTATTTGTTTATCTGTCGCATCAAAAGTTAATTCACCTACTATTTGTATTACATACTTTTTGACTTCAAATGTTGTATTTGCTACTGAATCTGTAGCTCCTGTTCCAGATACTGCTCCTGCTTTAACTAATACACTTACATTATCTAAATCATTTTGTACTGCTGGATTTGCTGTT
>JABBZI010000244.1 GCA_012955965.1 Clostridioides difficile | reverse complement strand
CTACTACACAAAGTATTGCAAGTAAATTCGTATCTGATAAAAAAGATTTGATATATGCTATATCTACTCCGTCTGCTCAGGCATCTTACAATGCTACTAAAGATATACCTATAATCATGACTGCTGTAAGTGACCCTGTTGCTGCTGGATTAGTTAAAACACTTGAAAAACCAGGTGGAAATGTGTCTGGTACATCAGATTTTGTTTCTGTAGACAAAGGCTTAGAACTTCTTAAAATATTTG
>JABBZI010000243.1 GCA_012955965.1 Clostridioides difficile | reverse complement strand
ATGCAGGACCATCTGCTGCACAGAATGTTATTTTAACAGATAATGTACCAAATTCTATTCTAAACCCAGAGTACTCAGTAAATGGAGGCGTAACTTTCCAACCATGGACTGGAAGCCTTAATATAGGTACAGTTCCACCAGGACAATTAATAAGAATTATTATAAAGGGATTAGTAAGTTCAACAGCCACAGGATATATTACAAATACAGCAGAAGTAAGTGCAAATGTACCAGAACCAGTTG
>JABBZI010000242.1 GCA_012955965.1 Clostridioides difficile | reverse complement strand
CTTCAAAATTTGAACAAGAAGATATTTCTACATATCTATTGTAACTTGGCATCCAAACTTCTAAGTCATATTTAAATGCAGCTGTAAATCCTAAATCTCCTGTACATATTTTTACAACTCTATATGGTAATTTCAATAATTGTAGCATTGTTTCGGCATTGTTAGTAAGCTTTTCTAACTCATTGTAAGATTCTTCTGGTGCTACTATTTTAACCATTTCTACTTTGTTAAATTGATGTTGTC
>JABBZI010000241.1 GCA_012955965.1 Clostridioides difficile | reverse complement strand
CAGTAGCAAATACAACATTTGAAGTCAAAAAGTATGTAATACAAATAGTAGGTCAATTAACTTTTGATGCGACAGATAAACAAATAAAAATGGCATCAGGTGATGAAATGGTAGATCCATCAGATAACACATATGTATTAACATTAACAAAAGGAACAGTAAAAAATGGAGATGTAAAAGCGAATGTTGAAGTAACAGGATTACCATCAGGATTAGATTATACAGCAGTAGGGAATACATCAG
>JABBZI010000240.1 GCA_012955965.1 Clostridioides difficile | reverse complement strand
CAGGTCTCTTTATATTCCTAGTGTACTTCGTAACATTATTTATATTACTCACTCAGTTGATATATCCTGAAAGTGCATCTAAGCCTTCATATGTGATTAATTATTCATCTATGAACTATTTTCCAAGGATACTTATAATTTCTTTTTGCTTTATTACAGGAGGTATACTTTTTTGCTTATTTCTTGTTCGACCACTTTACTTGATAATTAGTTCAATAAGTAATTTGTCCAAAGGGAATTATA
>JABBZI010000023.1 GCA_012955965.1 Clostridioides difficile | reverse complement strand
GTGGGTGCATAGCTCAGCTGGATAGAGCAACGCCCTTCTAAGGCGTGTGTCCGGGGTTCGAATCCCTGTGCGCTCACCACATATATATTGGGGATTAGCCAAGTCGGTAAGGCACATGACTTTGACTCATGTATGCGTAGGTTCAAGTCCTGCATCCCCAGCCAAATAACATGGTCTATTAGCTCAGTCGGTAGAGCACCTGACTTTTAATCAGGGTGTCCCGCGTTCGAGTCGCGGATAGATCACCAATGGAGAGGTGTCCGAGTGGTTTAAGGAGCTGGTCTTGAAAACCAGTGACTTCGAAAGGGGCCGTGGGTTCGAATCCCACCCTCTCCGCCAGATGCCCAGATAGCTCAGTCGGTAGAGCAGGGGACTGAAAATCCCCGTGTCGGTGGTTCGATTCCGCCTCTGGGCACCAAAGTATGGCGGTATAGCTTAGTTGGCTAGAGCGTTCGGTTCATACCCGAAAGGTCATAGGTTCGACTCCTATTACCGCTACTAAAATTTAATGTGGGCCATTAGCTCAGTTGGTTAGAGCGCCCGGCTCATAACCGGTAGGTCTGGGGTTCGAGTCCCTGATGGCCCACCACATTAAATTATGAATACATGGTGGGTATAGCTCAGTTGGTTAGAGCGCCAGATTGTGGCTCTGGAGGTCGTGAGTTCGACTCTCATTATCCACCCCAACTAATATGGTCTATTAGCTCAGTCGGTAGAGCACCTGACTTTTAATCAGGGTGTCCCGCGTTCGAGTCGCGGATAGATCACCAAAAAGGCGGCGACATAGCCAAGTGGTAAGGCAGTGGACTGCAACTCCTTGATCCCCAGTTCGAATCTGGGTGTCGCCTCCAATAAAAAATGCGCTCATAGCTCAACTGGATAGAGTGTCTGACTACGAATCAGAAGGTTAGGGGTTCGAGTCCCTTTGGGCGCACCATATAAACATCGAGGGATTATAGCTCAGCTGGGAGAGCACCTGCCTTACAAGCAGGGGGTCACAGGTTCGAGCCCTGTTAATCCCACCAGTGCAAACCTCTAGTAAAATTACTAGAGGTTTTATTTTTGATTAAAAAAGTTTTTATATTTAGGAGGTAATAAACTTGTATATAATAATAGGAAATGAAATAGTTGATAGCGAGGAACTAAAAGTAACTATAGATAAAAATAGCAAATTTAAAGTTGAAAAAGATTTAAGTAAAAGTACAAAAAGGGAAGACGTAATTGCATATCAGTTAAGTATAGATTTGAATTATTTAGACAATATCATAAGTGAACAATATGATTCTGTTAAATTATCTGATGAAGAAAAATTTGATGAATATATGACTTTATCTGATGAACTCGCACTAGATTTAGAAGAATTTATGCCAAAATACACAATAATAAATGCTAGAGCATATAAATTAGATGAGGTAGATGGAGTCGTAAAAATAATACTAGCAATAGCTTATGCAGATTTAGGTCATTTAAAACTTTCAGATGTAGTGAAGAGGGTATCTAGACAAATAGATTAGGGTATGAACGATATTAAAAAAATATATAAAATCTTACGTAAAGATGAAAATAATTATGTAAACATAAGAAAAAACAGTATAAAATCAAGTCAATTGTAGAAATTTTCACATAAATTTGCCTGAAATTCCATAAAAAATGCCTTAATTTTAGTGAGGTAAATTGAGTTTACACAGTCTAAAAATTACTTATATTTATAAATTTATCTTATTAATTAAGGAACTTGCTTAAACATCTTCAAAAATAAAGTATTTTAGTCTATAATCTTTAATATTACACAAACAATAAAGGAGAAGAATAGAGTATGCTTAAAAAGTTTAATAAAATACTAGTAGCTAATAGAGGCGAAATAGCTATAAGAATATTTAGAGCCTGTTCAGAATTGGGGATAAAAAGTGTTGGTATATATAGTAAAGAAGATAAATATGGATTATTTAGAACAAAAGCAGATGAATCATATCTGATAGGGGAAGGCAAAGGACCAATAGATGCGTATCTAGACATGGATGGAATAATTGATTTGGCTAAGAGAAAAAAAGTTGATGCGATACATCCGGGATATGGTTTTCTAGCAGAGAATGCAGAATTTGCTCGTAAATGTGAAGAGAGTGGAATTACTTTTATAGGACCATCATCTAAAGTAATGAATATGATGGGAGATAAAATAAACTCTAAAAAAATAGCAAAAGAAGTTAATGTTCAAACAATACCAGGAGTAGAAAAAGCAATAAAAAGTACTGAAGAAGCAAAAGAAGTTGCAAATAAAATAGGCTATCCTGTTATGATAAAAGCATCTAATGGTGGTGGCGGTAGAGGTATGAGAATCGTACACCATGAAGAAGACTTAGAGATTGAATATGAAACTGCTTGTAGTGAATCAAGAAAAGCTTTCGGGGAAGATATAATATTTATAGAAAAATATATAGCTGATCCAAAACATATAGAAGTTCAAATATTAGGAGATAACTATGGAAATATAGTTCATTTATATGAAAGAGACTGTTCTGTTCAAAGAAGACATCAAAAAATAATAGAATATGCACCAGCTTTTTCACTAGATGATAAAGTAAGACAAGAAATATGTGAAGATGCAGTTAAATTATCAAAACATGTTGGCTATTCTAATGCTGGGACATTAGAATTCTTGGTAGATGCAAATGGTGGGCATTATTTTATAGAAATGAACACAAGAGTACAGGTTGAACATACTGTAACAGAGATGGTTACAGGAATAGATATAGTTCAAAGTCAAATACTAATAGCTCAAGGTTATAGTTTAGATAGTGAAGAAATTAATATAAAATCACAAGATGATGTAGAAATAAGAGGGTATTCTATTCAATGTAGAATAACTACAGAAGACCCTAAGAATAAATTTATGCCTGATACAGGAAAAATTCAAGTTTATAGAACTGGCTCAGGATTTGGTATAAGACTAGATGGTGGAAATGGATTTACAGGTGCAAATATAAGTCCTCACTATGATAGTTTATTAGTTAAAACAATTTCTTGGGATAGAACATTCCAAGGAGCAATAAATAAAACTATAAGATCAGTAAAAGAGCTTAGAGTCAGAGGAGTCAAAACTAATGTAGGGTTCTTAGTTAATGTTTTAAATAATCCTATATTCTCAAATGGTAAATGTAGTACTAAGTTTATAGATGAAAATCCAGATTTATTTGAAATAACAGAAAGTAAAGACAGAGGAACAAAATTACTTCAATTCATAGGGGATGTAATTGTAAATGATAATGCTTGTAAAGAAAAACCATTATTTGATGCATTACATGACCCAAGAATGGATAAAGATGGTTCAAAGGCAGAAGGGAGCAAAATACTTTTTGATAAGTTAGGGAAATCTGCATATATAGAAAAGATAAAAAATGATAAGAAATTATTGCTAACAGATACAACAATGAGAGATGCACATCAATCATTATTAGCAACAAGAATAAGAACATATGACTTATTAAAAGCTGCTCAGCCAACAGAAAAATATCAAAAAGATTTATTCTCACTTGAAATGTGGGGTGGAGCTACTTATGATGTTGCATATAGATTTTTAAAAGAATCACCTTGGCGTAGATTGCAAAAGCTAAGAGAAGAAATACCAAGTATAATGTTCCAAATGTTGCTTAGAGCATCAAATGGAGTTGGATATAAAAACTACCCAGATAATGTAATAGAAGAATTTACAAAAGAATCTGCTAGACAAGGTATAGATGTATTTAGAATATTTGACTCATTAAACTGGGTTGAAAATATGAAACCATCTATAAATACAGCTTTAGAAACTGGAAAAATTGTTGAAGCAACTATGTGTTATACAGGAGACATATTAGATAAGACTAAAACTAAATATAATCTAGAATATTATATTAAGATGGCACAAGAATTAGAAAGTTTAGGAGCAGATATAATAGCAATAAAAGATATGTCAGGACTTCTTAAACCATATTCAGCTTACACTCTAGTTAAAGAGCTAAAGAAAAATATAAAAGCACCAATACATTTACACACTCATGATACAAGTGGAAATGGTGTAGCAACTTGTTTGATGGCATCAGAGGCTGGTGTAGATATAATTGATGCTGCATTAGAATCTATGGCGGGACTTACAAGTCAACCATCACTTAATGCTATAGTAGAAGCTCTTAAAAATACAGAAAGAGATACAGGTATAGATTTATTTGGATATGATGAGCTAGGAAAATATTATAAGGACTTAAGAAAAGTTTATAGCAAATTTGAAAGTGATTTAACTAACTCTTGTGCAGAAATATATAATTTTGAAATACCAGGTGGTCAATATACAAACTTAAAACCTCAAGCTGACAGTTTAGGATTAGTTAATAGATTTGATGAAGTTAAAGAAAAATATAAAGAAGCTAATGAAGTTGTAGGGGATATAATAAAAGTAACTCCATCTTCAAAGGTTGTAGGAGACCTAGCTATCTTTATGACTAAAAATAAATTAGATAAAGACAATATAATTGAAGAAGGTAAAAACTTATCATTCCCAGATTCTGTTGTGGACTACTGTAAAGGTATGATAGGTCAGCCAGAAGGTGGAATACCAAAAGATTTACAAGAAGTAGTTTTAAAAGGTGAAGAAGCTATTACAGTAAGACCTGGTTCATTATTACCAGCAGAAGATTTTAATGAAATAGCTAAATATCTAGATGAAAAATATGACATAAATGCTAATATAAGAAATGTTATAAGCTATGCTTTATATCCAAAAGTTTATGAAGATTATATTAAACATTTACAACACTATAATGATATATCTAAACTTGAAAGTGATGTATTCTTCTATGGCTTAAATAAAAATGAAGAATGTGAAGTAGAGATAGAAGAAGGTAAAGTATTAACAATAAGATTAGTTGAAATCGGTGAAGTTAAGGAAAATGGACTTAGAACTATAGGATTTGAATTGAATGGAATGGTTAGAGAAGTAGAAATAAAAGATAGAAACTTCTCTGGAAAAATTAATAATGTTGAAAAAGCTGATATGAATGACCCTCTTCAAATTGGAGCAAGTATACCAGGAAAAGTTATAAAAATAATGGTTAAAGAAGAAGATGAAGTAAAAGCAAATCAACCACTAATAGTTATAGAGGCTATGAAAATGGAAACTATAATAGTTGCTAAGACTGATGGAGTAATTAAGTCAATTAAAGTAAAAGAAGACGATATGGTTGAAGATAAACAATTATTAATGATAATGAAATAATTGAATTAAGATAATTAAAAAAACACTCTAAAACGTTTAATAAAAAATGTTTTAGAGTGTTTTTATTTATCTAAATTAAATTTTTGTTAAAAAAAAGAGGAAAATTACATCCATATGTAGAAATAAAGCTAGTAAGGAAAATGTTATCTAAAAATTCTAAAAATAACAAACATTTTCTAGACTATTTCTTAGGAAATAACAGCTAAGAGAAAATACATAAATTTAAAAGGTGGGTGCTTATATGAAGGTTTATGATAGTAAAATGTTGAGAAATGTAGCGGTATTAGGACATAGCGGATGTGGAAAAACAAATCTAATCGAAACTATAGCTTACACAGCAAACACTAATAAGATACCTAAATTAACAGACAAGGTAAATATGACTTATAGTATGGGATTAATACCTATAGAGTATAATGATTATAAGTTTAACTTATTGGATACCCCAGGATATTTTGACTTTAGCGGAGACGTTGTATCATCTCTTAGAGCAAGTGATGCAGCAATAATAGTAATAGATGCAACAGCACCTATTCAAGTTGGTACAGAGAAATCATTGGAACTAACTGAGAGTATTCCTAAGATAATGTTTATAAATAAAATAGATAATGAAAAAGCAAGATATAAAGACGCAATAGCAATGTTAAGAGAAAAGTACAACAATAAAATAGTTCCTATGATAAGTCCTATATATAAAGATAAAAACTTTGTAAAGTTACATAATGTATTTGAAAACATAGATGATTTAGAAGGTGAATTCAAGGAACAAGCTATGAGTGTTAAAGAAGCATTAATGGAACTTATAGCAGAAACAGATGACCAAATATTAGATAAATATTTTAATGGTGAAGAATTAACTACAGAAGAAATACAAAAAGGTATTGTTATAGGGATACAGAGAGGTGATATTATACCTGTAATATGTGGTTCAACTATAAATAATATAGGAACAAAAGAAATATTAGATACTATATCAAATTATCTAGAACCTATCTTTACCGAAGAAAGTAAACCATTTAGAGGGTTAGTATTTAAGACTATGGTTGACCCATTTGTTGGTAAAATGTCATATATAAAAATTACTGAAGGTGTACTTTCTAAAGATAAAGATGTCTTTAATATAAATAAAAACGTAAAGGAAAAGATAGCCAATATATATACATTGAAAAATAGTGAATTAGTTGAAGTAGAAAAGGCTAAAGCTGGAGATATAGTAGTTGTAACTAAAATTAATTCTCTAAAAACAGGAAATACTATAGCTATAGATAAAGATGCAGAAGCTTTAGATAATATAGATTTCCCTAAACCACAGATATACTATGCAGTAACTCCTAAGAATAAAGGTGATGAAGAAAAAGTAGCAGCTGTATTAAATAAACTAGTAGAAGAAGACCCGACATTACATTCTTATAGAAATACAGAGACAAAACAAGCTCTTTTAGGAGGACAAGGAGAACTTCATATAAAAACAATTAAAAATAAAATGAAAGATAAGTTTGGTGTTGATGTTGAATTAAATGACCTTAAAGTTCCTTATAGAGAAACTATAAAAGGAACAGCAGATGTACAAGGAAAACATAAAAAACAATCAGGTGGGCATGGTCAATATGGAGATGTAAAAATAAGATTTGAAAGATGTGAATCTGATTTTGAATTTACAGAAGAAATATTTGGAGGCTCTGTACCAAAACAATATATACCTGCAGTTGAAAAAGGTCTAAAAGACTCTATGCAAAAAGGTGTATTAGCTGGCTATCCTGTTACAAATATAAAAGCTACACTTTATGATGGTTCATATCATGATGTAGACTCTTCTGAAATGGCCTTTAAAATGGCAGCAAGTGCAGCTTTTAAAAAGGGTATGGAAGAGGCACATCCAATACTACTAGAACCTATAATGAAATTGAAGATAACTGTACCAGAAGAATATATGGGAGATGTTATGGGGGATATAAATAAGAGAAGAGGAAAAATATTTGGAATGGAGCCAGATGATAAAGGTAAACAAATAATATTTGCAGAAGCACCACAGGCAGAGACATTTAAATATGCAATAGATTTAAGAGCAATGACGCAAGGTAGAGGATACTTTGAAATGGAATTAGCAAAATATGGAGAAGTACCATCACAATTTGCAGAAAAAATAATTGGATTAGCTACTTCAAAATAATAAACAAAATAGAATAATAAATAATTAATAGGATACTATTAAAAATATTTTTTATATTTAAACTAGGTATAAGCTTGTTTCAAGTAAGCATATGCCTAGTTTTATATTTTTTTATTATTATTTTTTAGAAATGTTTAATAATAAAAGTGAGAAGGTATATTTAAAATATAGAATATATATAAAAGTATTGAGCCTAAATAATAAGATGCAAGTTTTAATGTCTAGTTATCCTAAGTATAACAAATAAAACCTTAGAACTAATGAAGTCCATAATTTTATATTTAAATCGCTATAAAAAATATAAAATTATGCAATTTAGGGCTTTAAAAATTTAAATAATAGGTGTAAAATAGTAGTCAAAGAAAGTCAAAAATAAAAAGGCGTGTGGTGATATTAATGGCAACTATGACAGATATAATTGAAAAATTTATTAAAGATTTGATGGAAGAGGATAATAGCATACAGATTCAAAGAAATGAACTAGCAAACTTGTTTAGTTGTGCACCATCACAAATAAATTATGTCTTAACAACGAGATTTACAATAGATAAAGGATATTATATTGAAAGTAAAAAAGGTGGCGGAGGATATGTTCAAATAGAAAAAATCCGAAAAAGTAAAGATGGACATATTAGAGAACTTTTAAATGAAAAAATAGGGAATCAAATATCATATAAAAAAGCAAAAGAATTATTGGAAAGTTTAAAAGAGTCAGGTTTAATTAGTGAAAGAGAACTAAAATTAATATTATATGCAATAGATGATAAATCATTATGTATGCCAATATATGAATTAAAAGAGAAGGTAAGGTCTAACATTCTAAAGAATATAATAATAGGGTTATTTAGTATAGAGGAGTGATAGTTTATGCTATGTCAAAAATGTAATAAGAATAAAGCATCTGTATATTATAATAAAATAGTCAATGGAGAAAAGACAGAAATGTACCTATGCAGTGAATGTGCAAAAGAGAATACAGAAATGAATTTTAATTTAGATATGCCTTTTTCAATGATGGATATATTTTCTAACTTGGGATTTCAACCTAAAAAAGAACTTGAAGAGAAGTTAGTTTGTCCAAACTGTAACATGACGTATAGTGAATTTAAGAATAATGGAAGGTTTGGATGCAGTGAATGTTATGATGCATTTAGTAGCCAAGTAAATCCTATGCTTCAAAATATACATGGACATATAGAACACACAGGTAAGGCACCTAAAAAATCTTTTTATAAGATAAGTGTAGAAAATGAGATTAAGGAATTAAAAGAAGATTTAGATAGAGCTATAAAAAATGAGGAGTATGAATTGGCTGCTCAGTTTAGAGATAAAATTAAATACTTAAAAGGTTCTATTGACTAAGATTGGAGTGATATTATGAGAGATAACATAGTCATGAAATCAAGAGTTAGGCTAGCTAGAAACTTAAATAATTATCCTTTTCCAAACAGATTAGATAAAGAAAGTGCTATGGAAATAATAGAAAAAGTAAAAAATGTATTTATGGATTCTAGTTTAGAACAAAAAGAAGAGTTTGATTTCTATAAAATTGAAGATTTAGATGAATCTAAAAAAATGCTTATGGTTGAAGAACATATAATAAGCCCAGATTTAGCAGAAAATGATAAAAGTGCAGTTATAGTAAAGAAAGATAAAACTATAAGCATAATGATAAATGAAGAAGACCATATAAGAATACAAACTATATGTGATGATTTAAATTTAGAATATGCATATAACATAGCAAATGAGATAGATGATTTGTTAGAATCAAGTTTAGAATATGCATTTAGCACAAAGTTAGGTTATTTAACATCTTGCCCAACTAATACAGGCACAGGAATGAGAGCTTCTGTAATGATGCATTTACCAGCATTAAGTCAACTAGGCTATATGGATGAACTTTATAAAATATCTTCACAAATAGGCATAGCAATAAGAGGTATATATGGAGAACGAACAGAAGCATTAGGAAACATATATCAAATATCCAATCAACTTACACTTGGGAGAACAGAGTCTAATATTATAGAAAATGTAAGTGGTCTTACAAAAGATGCAATTTCAAAAGAAATAAAAGCTAGAGAAATATTGAAAAAAAAATTAGGTATAAAATTAGAAGATAAAATATTTAGGTCAATAGGTACTCTTGAAAATTCAAGAGTAATGAGTAGTTCAGAGGCTATGAGCCACCTATCAAATATAAAAATGGGCATAGAAATGAACTATATAGATAAACTAGATTTAAAAGCTATAGAACAACTTATGATAGGTATACAACCAGCACATCAGTCAATAATGTATAAGAGTGATGATGTTGAGAATAGAGATATAAATAGAGCAACATACATTAGAGAAACTTTGGAGAAATTAAGAGGAGGGATAAATTATGAACTTCAATAGATTTACACAAAGAGCTAAGAAGGCAATTGATTTAGCATTTGAATCTGCTAAAACTCTAGGACATAATATTGTTGGAAGTGAGCATATACTTTTAGGTCTTTTAAGAGAAGAAGAAGGTATAGCCGCGAAAGTTCTAAGTAAAGTTGGATTTACAGAGGCTTATTTAGAGGGCAAAATAATTGATATGGAGGGCAAAGGAGATGGCATTCCAGAGGATATAGTATTAAGCCCAAGAAGTAAACAAATACTTGAACTATCAGGTATGTTTGCAAATAAATTAAAAACAAATTATATTGGGACTGAACATATATTATTATCTATTATTCAAGAAGGTGAAGGAATAGCTAATAAGATTTTAAATTATGCAGGAGTAAATGATAGGACTCTTGCTCAATTAACAATTGATATGATGGGTATTAGTGATAAAAATCAATATAAATCAGAAAATAGTTACACGGGCAACCAAAATCAAGTAGAATCTAAAGTGCTTGATAAGTATGGAAGAAATCTTACACTATATGCAAAGCAGAACAAAATAGACCCAGTAATAGGTAGAGAAAAAGAAATACAAAGGGTAATACAAATATTAAGTAGAAGAACAAAAAACAATCCAGTATTAATAGGAGACCCAGGAGTAGGTAAAACAGCTATAGCTGAAGGTTTAGCAACAAATATAGCTCTAGGAAATGTTCCAGAAACATTAAAAAATAAAACCTTATATTCTTTAGAAATGGGCTCATTATTAGCAGGAGCTAAGTATAGAGGAGAATTTGAAGAGAGAATCAAAGAAGTTGTAGATGAAGTTGTTAAAAATGGAAATATAATTTTATTTATAGATGAGATGCATACAATAATAGGAGCTGGGTCTACAGGAGAAGGTTCTATAGATGCATCAAATATATTAAAGCCAGCTTTAGCAAGAGGAGAAATACAAGTTATAGGTGCAACTACAATTGACGAATATAGAAAGCATGTTGAAAAAGATTCTGCATTAGAAAGAAGATTTCAACCAGTTATGGTAGATGAACCAAGTAAAGAAGATTCAATAAAAATATTAGAAGGATTAAGAGATAAATATGAAGCTCATCATAAAGTTAAAATAACTGACGATGCTATAAAGTCAGCTGTAGAATTATCCACTAGATATATATCAGATAGATATCTACCAGATAAAGCTATAGACTTGATTGATGAAGCTGCTTCAAAGGTAAGACTAAAGGAAAATACACCTCCTTCAGAAATAAAAAAATTAGAACTAGAAATAGAAAATATAGACAAAGAAAAAGAAGAAGCTGTAAGATGCCAAGACTTTGAGAAAGCAGCAAAAATAAGAGATGAACAAGGCCTACTTAAAAAACAATTAGAAGATGTAAGAGAAAGATGGAATAAATCATCTAAACACTCTGATTTAGTTGACGGAGAAGTTATTGCTGAAGTAGTTGGTTTATGGACAGGAATACCTGTTAATAAAATTCTTGAAGAAGAAGCTGATAGACTTCTAAGACTTGAAGAAATTTTACACAATAGAGTAATAGGTCAAGAACAAGCAGTAAAATCTATCTCGAAGGCAATCAGAAGGTCAAGAGCAGGTCTTAAAGACCCTAATAGACCAATTGGTTCATTTTTATTTTTAGGTCCTACAGGAGTAGGTAAAACAGAATTATCTAAGGCATTAGCAGAAGTACAGTTTGGAGATGAAAACCAAACAATAAGAATAGACATGTCTGAATATATGGAAAAACATGCTGTATCAAGAATGATAGGTTCACCTCCAGGTTATGTTGGTCATGATGAAGGAGGACAATTAACTGAAAAAGTAAGAAGAAATCCATATTCAGTTATTTTATTTGATGAGATAGAAAAAGCTCATCCAGATGTATTTAATATTCTATTACAAATATTAGATGATGGTAGACTGACTGATTCAAAAGGAAGAACTGTAGATTTTAAAAATACTATTATAATAATGACATCAAATGTTGGCGCATCTACAATTGGCAAACAAAAAACTTTAGGTTTTAGTATAGTTAAAGGAGACGAAGAAGAAAAGTCTCAATATGAAAAAATGAAAGAAAATATAATGGGTGAATTAAAGCAGAGATTCAGACCTGAGTTTTTGAACAGAATAGATGATATAATTGTTTTCCATTCATTAAATGAAAGTCATATATCAAAAATAATACTTTTAATGGTAGCTAAGTTACAAGACAGGCTAAAAGAAATGGATATAAAACTAGAAATGAGTGATGAAGCTGTTAAATTAATTTCTAAATCTGGATTTGATTTAGAATATGGAGCAAGACCTCTTAAAAGAGCTTTACAAAAAGAGTTAGAAGATGAATTATCTGAAGCAATATTAAAAGGTGATGTGAAAAAAGGAAGCAGTATAATAGCAAAAGTAAATGATGAAAAAATATTTTTTGAAACTAATTAATTTAATAAAGTTGCATTTTAAAATCTTGCAGATACAAGTTTTATAATTTAAACAAAATTTTAAGGGCAATGAATCTATAATAATTCATTGTCCTTAATTATTTTATTTAATCTTTACATATTGTCTTTCACATATGCTAAAATTATAGTATAGAATAATAAATTAAGGATGATAAAAGTATGGCAAAAATAAAAACAAAATATGTATGTCAATCTTGTGGATATGAAACAGCTAAATGGCTTGGAAAATGTCCTGAGTGTACAAAGTGGAATACATTTGTAGAAGAAGTAGACCAAAAAAGCACTAAAAAAGAGGTCTTTATAATAGATAAATCTTCATCTAAACCAGTTAGTATAAACTCAATAGAAAGTAAAGAAGAAGAAAGATTTACAACTGATATAAATGAACTGGATAGAGTACTTGGAGGCGGTATAGTTAAAGGCTCTTTAGTGCTTGTTGGTGGAGACCCTGGTATAGGTAAGTCAACACTTTTAATCCAAGTTTCTAGTAATGTTGCTAATTTGGGAAGAACTGTTTTATATATAACTGGAGAAGAATCAGAATCTCAAATAAAAATGAGAGCTAAAAGATTAGGAATTAACTCAGAAAATTTATATATATTTGCTGAAAATAATTTAAGCATAATTGAATCTTATTTAGAAAGTGTAAATCCAGAATTAATAATTCTAGACTCAATTCAAACAGTCTTTAGTCCAGAAATATCCTCGGCACCAGGAACTGTCAGCCAAATTAAAGAAGGTACTTCAAAATTTATGAAAATTTCTAAGAAAATGGGTATTTCAACATTCATAGTTGGCCATGTTACAAAAGAAGGTTCACTAGCAGGACCAAAATTATTAGAGCATATGGTTGATACTGTTCTATATTTTGAAGGTGAAAGATATAATACTTATAGATTAGTAAGAGCTGTTAAAAATAGATTTGGCTCAACAAACGAACTTGGAGTATTTGAAATGAGAGATTTAGGATTAGTAGAACTTGATAATCCATCTAAAATTTTAATATCTGAAAAACCAAAAGATGTAGCAGGTTCAGTAATAATATCTACTGTAGAAGGTACAAGACCGATGTTACTTGAGTTACAAGCATTAGTTTCGCCTACAAGTTTCGGTATACCTAAGAGGACATCTACAGGGGTAGATTACAATAGAGTAGGTATGTTGTTAGCAGTTTTAGAAAAACGTGTTGGGTTGCAAATACAAAATCAAGATGTCTATATAAATATAGTTGGAGGAATAAAAATAAATGAACCTTCAATTGACTTAGGAATAGCTATTTCTGTAGCATCTAGTTTTAGAAATATACCTATAGATGAAGATATAGCTGTTACAGGAGAAGTGGGTCTTACAGGAGAAGTGAGAGCAGTAAGTTTTATAGAAAAGAGAATATCTGAATGTAAAAAGCTTGGATTTAAAAAGATAGTAGTTCCTAGAAGTAATTATGAGGTTGTAAAAGACACCAAAGGCATAGAAATATGGCCAGTAGATAACTTAAGACAAGCCATAAATATAGTACTTGGGAGGAATCAATAAGTATGGAGAATTTTCTAGATAATAAAAATATGCTATATGCATTAAAAATGATATCTCCAGGAACTCCACTTAGGTTAGGTCTAAACAATGTATTAAGAGCTAAGACGGGTGGATTGATTGTAATTGCAACTAATGAAGATGTAATGAAAATAGTAGATGGTGGATTTGCTATAAATGCAGAATATTCACCATCATACTTATATGAACTAGCTAAAATGGATGGAGCTATAGTTTTAAGTGGTGATATAAAGAAAATACTATTTGCTAATGCACAGCTTATACCAGATTATTTTATAGAAACATCAGAAACTGGAACAAGACATAGAACAGCAGAAAGAGTAGCAAAACAGACTGGTGCTATAGTTATAGGAATTTCACAAAGAAGAAATGTTATAACAGTTTATAGAGGAAATGAGAAGTATGTGGTCGAAGATATATCTAAGATATTTACTAAGGCAAATCAGGCAATACAAACTCTAGAAAAATATAAGACAGTATTAGACCAAGCTATAACAAATTTAAATGCTTTAGAGTTTAATGATTTGGTAACTATTTATGATGTTGCATTAGTCATGCAGAAAATGGAAATGGTAATGAGAGTTACAAGTATAATTGAAAAATATGTAATAGAATTGGGTGATGAAGGAACTTTAGTAAGTATGCAATTAGAAGAATTAATGGGTACAACTAGGATAGATCAGAAATTAATATTCAAAGATTATAATAAAGAAAATACAGAAATAAAAGAACTTATGAAAAAAGTTAAAAATTTAAATTCAGAAGAACTAATAGAATTGGTTAATATGGCAAAACTATTAGGGTATAGTGGTTTTTCAGAAAGCATGGATATGCCTATAAAAACAAGAGGCTATAGAATTCTTAGTAAAATACATAGACTACCAACAGCAATAATAGAAAACTTAGTAAATTATTTTGAAAACTTCCAACAAATATTAGATGCGTCTATTGAAGAATTAGATGAAGTTGAAGGAATAGGCGAAATAAGAGCAACATATATAAAAAATGGACTCATAAAAATGAAACAATTAGTATTATTAGATAGACACATATGATGAATTTTAAATGAATTTTACTACTTTTTTCTTGAATATAATATACACTTTGGTCTATAATAGATAAGTATAACTAGGGGGTGAAGCATTGATAAGGAAAGTAACAAGGATATTGTTTATTTTACTTGGATTTACGATAGGTATAACGACCTATTTAACATTAATGAAAGATTTTGAAATATTAACATTTGGGAAAGAAACATATGGTTATATCGCAGCTGTAGTAGCAGGTATAATAATAGCCATTTTAGGATATCTTATAGAACCATGGGTTGTAAATAGAGTAAAAGAAATTGCTAAAATAGTGGATAAAGAATTATCAAAATATCCTCAGACTGATATATTGTTAGGGTCTATGGGTCTTATAGTAGGATTTGTGATTGCGTATTTATTAAGTGGATTAGTAAATAGAATACCAATAGTAGGTGGAATACTATCTTTACTATTATACTTATTCCTAGGATATCTTGGAATGAAAGTTGCGCTTAAAAGTAAAAATGATTTATTTAATATTGGAAAATTAGGAAGATTGGCAAATCCTATTAAAGATAAAGATAAGGACAAAGAAAATAAAAAAGAGATAAAAGCAATTCCTCCAAAGGTACTAGATACAAGTGTAATAATTGATGGAAGGATAGCAGATATCTGTAAAACAGGGTTTATAGAGGGAAAACTTATTATTCCTGCTTTTGTTTTGGAGGAACTGAGACACATTGCAGATTCTTCAGATGATTTAAAAAGAGTAAGAGGTAGAAGAGGTCTGGATATATTAAATATAATTCAGAAAGAATTAAATATAGAAGTTGAAATAAGTGAGAGAGACTTTGATGAAATAGCTGAGGTTGATAGCAAATTACTAAAGCTTGCTCAAGTTTTAAATGGAAAAGTTGTTACGAATGACTATAACTTAAATAAAGTTGCTCAATTCCAAGGTGTTGAAGTATTAAATATAAATGAGTTAGCTAATGCCATAAAACCAGTTGCTATACCAGGTGAAGATATGGTTGTTCAAGTGGTTAAAGAAGGAAAAGAGGCTCAACAAGGTGTTGCATATCTAGATGATGGAACTATGATAGTTGTTGATGGAGGAAGAAAACATATGAATGAGACTATAAAAGTACTTGTGACATCTGTTCTTCAAACTCCTGCAGGTAGAATGATATTTGCAAAACCTAAAAATTAATATATTCAAATAAACCAATAGTTTGGGCTGTTTATTTTAAATAGATGGTCCAAATTTATTTATTTATAACGACAATGTTTAATGTATTCTTAAAGGTGAGGATTTAAATCAGAAAGCAGGGAGAATTTATGAGAAAAAAGATTATATCTTTCTTAGCAACGTTTATCATAATATTAACATCGATGAGTCAATATAGTTTTGCAGATGATATACCGACATATGGAAAAGTAATATTTATAGATATGAATAGAACTAGTATGAGTAATATGTTAAGAATAAAATCATTGAGAGAAGAACTAGATAGTAGAGGATATATCGGTCTAATGAACGTAAGAGGAGATAAAGGTAGCGACGACAGACGGTCATATGCTAGCATGGGTGCTGGTGGAAGAGCTAATGTAGCTAATGAAGAAGATATTAATTTTGAGAGCTCAAATAAAGATAGGGACATAGTTTTTAAATCGGCTACAGGAAAAAGTGCAAAAGGTATAAATAATTTAACCATAAATAAGTCTATAAATGAAAATTTAAACTTTGGTGAGTATGGCTCTGTATTAGGGTCGTTAGGTCAAAGTTTATCAGATAATGGGCTAAAAACATCTGTGTTGGGAAATGCAGATATAATTGAAAATGGTCAGCTTATAAAAAATAGAAACTTGTGCCTAGTTGCAATGGATGAGTATGGGAGAATTCCTAATGGAAATGTAGATAATATAAATAAAAAAGATTTATCTATGCCTTATGGAATATCAACTGATTACAATAAATTGATTGCAGAGACTAAAGAAGCTTACAAAAATAATGATGTAGTTTTTGTAGAGCTTGGAGATACATATAGATTAGATTTATATAAACCAAATTTAACCGAAGAAACATATGGTAACATGAAAAATAACATAGAAAAAAATATAGATGTATACTTAAAAAACATATTTTCTATGGTTGGAGAAAATGACACTGTTTATATATCAAGTGCATTTCCAAGTGATTTAGATTATAAAAATAAAAGAAGGCTTTCTCCAATAATAAAATTAAATGGTAATGGAAAAGGGATGTTATCATCTTCAACTACTAGAAGAGAAGGTATTGTTACTAATCTAGATGTCGGAGCTGAGATATTAAATAACTTTGATATAAAAAATCAAAATATGGTTGGAAAGAAGTATGAACTTATTAACAGAGATGATAATAAAGAGTATCTGATGGATGAATACCAAAAGATAGTATCTGTTTCAAGCATAAGGTCTACAATACTTAATGGATTTGTAAGTATAGTATTTTTGTCATGGATAGTTGCTATGATTCTAATTCTATTTAGGAAGCATATATCGAAAAATCACAAAGAAACAATATTTTTTATATTAAAAGAATTTCTAAAAATAGGAATAGTAATGCCATTATCATTTATGATAACTCCAATAATGAATTTTAAAACACCAGTAGCAATATCTTTAGGAATAATTATAATAACACTTACTATATACTTAATAAGCAAAGTTCTGATAAAGAATGATTTAAAAAATATGTTATTCTTTACAGGTTTAACTATATTGATTATGGTTATTGATTCTGCATTTGGTTCATATTTAATGAAAAGTAATGTAATGAGTTATGATTGTATAATTGGGGCTAGATACTACGGAGTAGGAAATGAATATCAAGGAGTTGCAATAGGTAGTGCAATATTTACATTTGCGATTTTGCTTACATATAAAAAGATACCAAAGTGGTCTGTAATAGTATTTTCTTTAGTTATCTTAATTACGAGTGCATCTCCAGCTATGGGGGCAAATGTTGGAACTGCTATTTCTGAATGTGTTGCATTTTTACTATTTATACTATTGATATATAATGTAAAAATAGACTTTAAAAAAGTTGTATTATTAGGTATAGCAGTATTACTTGTTTTAGGCGCTTTTGTAGCTATAGATATGATTTCAGGAAGTAACTCACACTTAGGTATGTTTGTAAAAGAAGTTTACTTTAATGGACCAGGAGAAATAATACAAACATTTGGCAGAAAGATAGAGATGAACTTGAAGCTAGCTCAAACCAGTGCATGGGTAAATATACTACTAACTGGGATAGGAGTTACCTTAATTCTTATGATTAATCAGATTAGATATTTTAAACAATTAATTGATGAATATCCAATTGTATTTAAAGGTTTTATAGCGTCAATAGCAGGTTGTTTTGTAACTCTTTTAGTAAATGATTCTGGAATTGTGTCATCAGCTACAGCTTTTATTTATGTAATTGTGGCCATGATTATATTGAGTATAAATTTGATAGTATTAAAAGAATAAGCTACATATAGGCTCTATTTGAATATTGATAATATGTTAATTTGAATTTATTTTGACTAAATAACTTTAAAGAAGAATTTTTATAAAAATTAATTATTACAAAACAATCCCAAGTTTATTTTGACTTGGGATTGTTATATAATATTATATAATAATTTAAATTTTATCTTGTTTCAATATAATTTGAAATGATGTACCTTCTCCTAGCGTACTTGAAACGGAAATATTTCCTCCATGTGCATCAATAATCTGCTTGACAATAAACAATCCTAGTCCCCTATTTTGTTTATCATGATTTTTGCTACTATAATATTTGTCAAAAATATCATTTGCTTTCTCTGTGTTTATCCCAACACCATTATCAGTAGTATTAATGCAAATTTCTTTAAAGTTTTGATTTAAACAAATATCTATTGCTGTTCCAGCAGGATTATGTTCAACACAATTCATTAAAAGGTTGTAAAGGGCTCTATACATTAGTGTTTTATCTATGACTAAATGTAAATGTTCTAAATCTGTATGAAATCCAAAGATATGCTTTTCAGATTTAGGATTATTGGCTACATCAGCAATAAGATTTTGAAGAAAGGAAACTATTTCAACTTGTGTATATTTAAGCTGTATTTTTCCAGAAGAATCTATAAAAAATGTAAAACTTAAATTGTCTATTAATTTCTCAATATATACTCCCTTTTTATATATATTATCCAAAAATATCATACTCTCTTCTTCACTAAAACTGTGGTTGGTATTAAGCATTAGAGATGAATATCCTGTGATGTATGATAATGGCGTTTTCAAGTCATGTGACACACCAGCAAGCCAATCAGTTTTTGCAACTTCAAGTTTTTCTCGTTCAATCTCAGTTTCTTGAAGTTTATTGCCTAAAGCTTTTATATTTACAATAACTTCTTTATACATAAAATAGTACCATTTTAGTTTACCATCTTTTGTAAAAGCTTTTTTTGCTATTATATAATTCCCTTTGGACAAATTACTTATTGAACTAATTATCAAGTAAAGTGGTCGAACAAGAAATAAGCAAAAAAGTATACCTCCTGTAATAAAGCAAAAAGAAATTATAAGTATCCTTGGAAAATATCCAATAGACGAATTAGCCACATATAAAAATTTATGTGATTTTTCAGGAGATATTAATTGATTAAGCAATATGAATAATGTAACGAAATATACTAGAAAGATAAAGAGACCTGTTGTAAAGTAAGCAATGAAGCGAAAGTATAATTTTTTCAATATATCAGCTCCCATTTGGTGGTATGAATTTATATCCAATTCCACGGAGATTTATAATAATCTTGTATGGTTTATTATCATCTAATATCTTTTTCCTAAGTTTTGATATATGTATTGTAACAGTCTTTTCATCTCCATATCCTGCTAATCCCCAAATCGTATCGTACAGATGTGATGTAGTAAAGACCTTGTTAGGATTTTGGCAAAAAAATTCCATTAGCTCGAGTTCCTTGGCTGTACATTCTACGTTGTGACTATTTACAGTAAGTACTGCACAAGTCATATCAAGAACAATATACCCATAGTTGTAAATCATAGAATTCTCTGAAGGAGTGTGTAATACTGAACGTTCAAGTTGCTGACGTCTGAAAATAGCCTTGATTCTGGCAACAAGTTCCATTGTATTAAAAGGTTTTGTTATATAATCATCACCACCAATAGCAAGTCCTGATAACTTATCGTAATCACCAGTTTTGGCCGTCAGAAATATGATAGGGGTTATAGTTTTCCTGCGTATTTTCGTACATAGGTCAAATCCACAATAATCTGGTAGCATTACATCAAGAATGATGAGGTCATATTGACTGTTTTCAATACACTCAAGAGCTTTGCTTCCTGTTGATACACAAGTAATATTATTATAGTGTTCTTTATTTAAGGTTATTTTCACTAGTGTTAAAAGCCCTTCTTCATCATCAACAATAAGTATCCTCTCAGGGTTTTCTAATTTGTCATCCATAATATTTCATCTCCCAGTATACAAAAATAGTATCATCATAATACCATACATACAAAGTGTAAGCAATAAATTATTATTTTGTTTTTACCTTCAGTTTACTTTTATTTTATTTTCATACTGTATCTTATAGATAATAATAAAGATAAAAATAAAAATAGGAGGTAAAAAATGATAAAATCACTAAAATCAAGAGGAATAAGTGTTCTTTTATGCGGAGCTTTGATTGTTGGCGTAATGACAGGATGTACATCTCAGACTACATCAACGAAAAGTTCAACATCTAAGTCAACACCCAAAACAATGGAAAAGGTTACTCGTGTAAGTTCTGAAAAGCAGTTGAAGAAAGTCAAAGAAAAGTATGAGAACAATCCAAATGATAAGGCTTTAGCATTAAAATATGCTCAAAACTTATTTGAGTTGGGGGACTTTACAGAACTACAAGAAGTATTAAAGCCTTTTTTAAATGGAGAGAAACCTTTACCAGATGCTATTTACCTTTCAGCACAAATAGAATATATGAATGGTAATTATACACAAGCGGAAAAGCTATATAGTACTCTTGTGGAGAAATATCCAGACAAATTTAAAGAAAAGTCAGAAGCGGGCTTATCAATGACCTATTATCAAACAAATCAATATCATAAAGCAAAACAGTTATCTATTGGGAAAGAAAATGCAAGTAGTTTGTTGAACAACATGATGAAAGATTTTGGTGATAGGCAACCTAACCAAATTGAATGGAATGGAAAAAATGAAAGTGTTATCCCATTTCTTACAACTGACCCTCTACCTGTTGTGCCTGTAGAGATAAATGGAAAAAGAATGAACGCTTTTATTGATACTGGTGCTCCTACATTTGTTCTTGACAAAAAATTTGCAAAAGAACTTGGAATTAAGCCAGTTTCAAATGCAGATGGGAATTTTGCTGGAGGTGGTACTTCTGAGATTGGCTTTAGTAGAGCGGATTCATTTAAAGTAGGAGATATAAATATGAAAAATATCCCTGTAATGATAGGAGAGCTTGGTGGACTTGCGGAACTATTTAAAAATACAGGATTAGATGTTCGTGCTGTTCTTGGCACAAATGTATTAAAACAATTTGTACCAACAATGGATTATCCAAATGGTGAGCTAGTACTAAAACCACGAAGCGAAATAGTAAGTAATAAAATAGTTGTAACAGATGAAGATGCCAAAGAAGGTAAAGGTGAAATAATACGACAAATTCCATTTACACTTTCTTCTACTCATTATATGTTTGGTAAAGGCTCAATCAATAATAAAAATAATCTTAACTTTTTTATTGATTCAGGGTTTAATGGTGGAAAAGGTGCTGGAATTATGTTGCCTAAACAAACAATAGATTTATTAGGTATTACTATGCCGAAACTAAGACCAGCTACTACAGAGGAAGGCGGAATGACAGGAAATGATTTTGAAGTGGCACAATTTGATATTTCATCATATGGGCTAGGTAATGTGCAACAGAAAAAAGGTATTGGACATTTTGCGACAGGACAAGAAGGAATGTATCAAGCACATGGATTTTTCCAGGATGCTTTAATAAGCCATAATTATCTGAAGAATTACAAATGGACAATTGACTTTGATTCAATGAACATGACATTTAATGAGGAGAAGAATATATAATCTAAATTGAGAAGAAGAAATATTTTTTTTATTTTACTTTTGGTTTACTTTTATTTTACTTTCATATTGTATTTTATAGAGAATAAGAAAGACAAAAATAAAAGCAGGGGGTAAAAAATGATAAAATCACTTAAATCAAGAGGAATAATCGTTCTATTATGTGGAACTTTGATTGTTGGTGGAATGACAGGATGTACATCTAAGGATACATCAACAAAAAGTTCAACGTCTAAATCGACAACTAAATCCATAGAAAAAGTTACTCGTGTCATATGTGAAAAACAACTAAAGGAAGTCAAAGAAAAGTATGGTAAAAATCCAAATGATGAAGCTATAAGATTAGAATATGCTCAAATACTATTTAAATTAGGTGATATTACAAAAGCACAAGAGATGCTTAGTTCTTTGATGAATTCGAAGAAACCTTCTCCAGATGTGATTTTCCTTTCTGCACGAATAGAATATCTGAATGGTAATTATGAGCAGACTGAGAAGCTATATAATACTCTTATAGAGAAATATCCGGATAAATTCAAAGCAAAGGCCGAAGATGGATTGGCACTTACATATTATCAAACAAATCAATATCAAAAAGCTAATCAACTACCCGAACTTAAGGATAAAAAAAATAATTCTATATTGGAAATGATGAAAGCTTTTGATGATAAACAGCCAAATCAAATTGACTGGAATGGAAAAAATGAAACTGTTATTCCCTTTGTAACAACTGATCCTTTACCTGTTGTCCCAGTAGAGATAAATGGTAAAAGAATAAATGCTATTATTGATACTGGTGGTCCAATGTTTGTTGTTGATCAGAAACTTGCAAAAGGACTTGGTATAAAAACAGTTTCAGGAAATGAAAATAAATTTGCTGGAGGGAACACTTCTGAAACTGGGCTTAGTCGAGCTAATTCACTTACTATAGGAGATGTAAGCATGAAGAATATACCTGTAATGTTAGGGCCATTTGATGGTTTTTCTGAATTTTTTAAGGATTATGAAGATATTCATGGTATTATTGGTACAAGTGTATTGAAGGAATTTATACCTACAATAGATTATCCTAGTGGTCAACTAATACTAAGACCTCGAGATGAAGTAGGTAGAGAGAATCTTAATAAAATGCTTGAGAAAGATAAGATATTACAAGAAACTCCATTTACACTTTCATCTACTCATTTCATGTTTGGGAAAGGTTCAGTTAATCAGAAGAGTAATCTGAATTTCTTTGTTGACTCAGGACTTGCTGCTGGAGATGGTGCTGGAATTATATTACCTAAGGAAATAATGGATTACTTAGGGATTCCTATACCTGAGCTAAAGAAGCCTGCTGAAGGAAAAGGAGGAATGGGAGGAAATAATTATAAGGAAGGCACCTTTAATCTTTCATCATATGGTTTAGGTGATTTACAATTAGAAAATGGACTTGGATACTTCTTTACAGGAGCAGTATTGGATTACGATGAGAATGTTGGGTTTGTTAGAGATGGATTAATAAGTCATCGTTATTTAAAGAATTATAAATGGTCGATTGATTTTGATTCGATGAAGATGACATTTAGTAAGTAGAAATAGTATATAAACTAAAGTTTGTTGATACTATTTTATAGTATAAGAATTACTATTTGAATACACCTATATTTAAATATTCATTATCTTTTTGAAAATAAGTTAGTAAAGAACATAATAAAGCCTTATTTTTTTTAACAACACAGTTATACAAAGGATGTATAGCTGTGTTGTTTTACTTTAATTTTACTTTCATGATATATCTTGTTAGTAAGAACAAAATAACGATAGAATATAGGAGGAAAAAATTATGAAAGACAGACTCATGAACTTAAAGAAAAATATGATAAAAAATAAGTGATGAAGCTCTTGGATTAGATTATGCTCAAGTATTATTTACCTTTCTGCACGATTAGAATATATGAATGGAAATTATATACGGGCTGAAAGACTATATAATACGAACTAAGTGGTGATGTTTCAACTGTTTATGTACATGGTGATACAAGAAAAGTATCACTGTTTTTTTTGTTATGCAAAAAAACAGTTGACTTTTTATATGAACCCCTTCTATAATGTTATTGAAATTAAGTAAAATGATTGAACAAATGTAAAGATGATTGAAAAAGCTTGATTTTGGAGGAAAGCGAATGAAAAAAATTGGAGACCTAAGGTTAATGATGAAGTGTTGCTCACTTTATTATGAAGATAATTTAAATCAACAAGAAATAGCAAATCAATTGGGAATATCAAGACCAACAATATCAAGAATATTAAAAGAAGCTTTTGAACAAGGAATAGTAAAAATACAGATAGTTGATGTTTTGAAAAATGACTACCAAAAAATAGAGAGAAGTTTAGAAAGAAAATACAAATTGAAAGAAGTAATAGTAGTAGATGATAAACAGGATTCGCTAACTCAAAAACAAGAATTAGCAAGAGCTGTATCTGAATATCTAACTAGAGTAGTAAAGGAAAATGATATAATAGGGGTTTCAATAGGAACGACACTAAAAGAAATACCAAGATATGTAGAAAAAAATAACTGCAAAAATGTTACATTTATACCTCTATTAGGTGGAATTGGAGATAACGAAATAGATATTCATGCAAATCAAATAGCAGTAAGTTTAGCAAGAGCTTTTGGAGGGGATTTTAAATTATTACATGCCCCAGCTGTTATGTCTGATTTGTCTACAAAAGAAAAACTTTGTAAAGATGAAAAAATTAAAGAAGTACTAGATTTAATAGATAAAACGACGATAGCAATTGTAGGTATAGGAAATCCTATGAGCTTAAACTCAACAATAATGGCTTCTGGATATATGCATGAAGAAGATATAGAAGATTTGAAAAAATACAATTCAATAGGTGCAATTTGTTTGCAAGCTTTTGATAAAGAAGGAAAAACTTCTATACTTGAATTTAATCAAAGAGTACTAGGAGTAAAGCTAGAAGATTTAAAAAAGATAAAAAGGACCATAGGTGTAGCTTCAGGAGATGAAAAAATAGAAGCAATAAAGGCATCATTAAAGACAAAGTTTATAAATAGTTTAGCAATTAATCACAGCTTAGCACTTAAATTATTAGAAGATTGTGACTAATATAATAATAGATAAAAGTTAATAGGAGGGAATGTATATGTCAATATCAAAGGAAACATTGCTTGAAATGTATAAAAGAATGAATCAGGCTAGAAAATTTGAAGAAAAGGTTAGTTGGTTTTTTGCAAGAGGTATGGTACATGGAACAACTCATTTATCTGTAGGTCAGGAAGCTTCAAGTGTAGCAGCTGTAATGGCATTAGAAAAAGGAGATTTAGTATCATTAACTCATAGAGGACATAGCCAATTTATAGGTATGGGAATAGACCTAAACAAAATGATGGCTGAGCTTATGGGCAAAGAAACTGGATTTTGTAAGGGAAAAGGGGGCTCAATGCATATAGCAGATATTGAGTCAGGTAATTTAGGCGCAAATGGAGTTGTAGGTGGAGGTCTTACAATAGCTCCAGGAGCTGCACTTACACAGCAATATAAAAAAACAGGCAAAATAGTCTTATGTAGTTTTGGTGATGGAGCATCAAATGAAGGTACTTTTCATGAAGGGATAAACTTATCTTCAATATGGAAGTTGCCAATAATATTCTACTGTGAGAACAACTTATATGGGATGTCAACAAGTATAAAACGCCATATGAATATAGAAAGTATTGCTACTAGAGCCGCTTCTTATGGAATAGAGGGAATATCAATAGATGGATATAATCCAATAGAAGTATATGAGACAGTACAAAAAGCTGCTGAGAAATGTAGAAGAGGAGAAGGACCTGTATTGATTGAAAGTAGAACTTATAGATGGTTAGGTCACTCAAAATCAGATGCAAATGTATACAGAACGAAAGAAGAAATAGAATCATGGAAAGCAAAGGACCCTATTGAATTTTTAAGAAATTATCTTATCGAAAATAATATCTCTAATGAAAATGAATTAGATAAAATTCAGGAGTTTGCAAAACAATCAATAGAAGAGGCAGTAGAATTTGCTCAAAATAGTCCAAATCCAAAGATAGAGTCTTTATTAGAGGATGTATATGCAGACTAAAAATGGTAAAGGAGGAAAATAAAAATGAGTACAAGAGAACTAACATATGCACAAGCGATAAAGGAAGCAATGTCAGAAGAAATGAGAAGAGATGAAAATGTAATATTTATGGGGGAAGATATAGGGATTTATGGAGGAGCATTTGGTGTATCAGTTGGAATGATAGATGAATTTGGTCCAGAAAGAGTAAGGGATACTCCTATATCAGAAGCAGCCATAGCAGGTGCAGCAGCAGGTGCAGCAGCAACTGGTCTAAGACCTATTATGGAAGTAATGTTTATGGACTTTGTGACAATCTCTATGGATGCAATTGTAAATCAAGCAGCAAAAATGAGATATATGTTTGGTGGAAAAGCACAAGTTCCAATGGTTGTTAGATGTCCTGGTGGCTCTGGAACTGGTTCAGCGGAACAACATTCACAAAGTTTAGAAGCTTGGTTTTGCCATGTTCCAGGAGTAAAAGTAGTTGCACCTTCTACACCAGCAGATGCTAAAGGTTTATTAAAAGCTGCTATAAGAGATAATAACCCAGTCATTTTTGTTGAGAATAAATTGTTATATAGAAAGAAAGGAATTGTACCAGAAGGTGATTATGTAATTGAAATTGGAAAGGCAGATATTAAAAGAGAGGGGACAGATGTTACAGTAATCACCTACGGAAGGATGTTACAAAGTGTTGAGGAAGCAGCTGAGACATTATCAAAAGAAGACATAAATGTGGAAATTATAGATTTAAGAACGTTATATCCATTAGATAAGGAGACTATAGTAAAAAGTGTATGTAAAACTGGAAGAGTTTTAATTTGCCATGAAGCGGCTAAGACTGGTGGACTAGGTGGAGAGATATCAGCCTTAATAACAGAAAGTGAATCATTTGATTATTTAGATGCACCAGTAAAAAGAATATGCGGAAAAGATGTGCCAATACCATATAATCCAGAGTTAGAAAAAGCAGTTGTTCCAAGAATTGATGAAATAGAAGAAGCAATAAAATCTTTAATTGTTAGATAGGGGAGGTATCGATATGGTGGCAAATAAAGTAAAGGCCACACCAGCAGCTAGAAACCAAGCTAGAAAAGATAATATAAAACTAGATAAGCTGATTGGAAGTGGAGAAAATGGAAGAATTCATTTAGTTGATGTGTTAAATTACTTAAAAGATAACAAGGCAAATACTACTCCTTTAGCTAAAAGAATAGCAGAAGATTTAAATATAGATTTAGAAACTATTGTAGGTACTGGATATAATGGAAAAATAAGAAAGTATGATGTGGAAAGCGTAAATACGCAAGAGACTATTGTATCAACTAATATATCTAAAGCGGATGATACAAAAGAGGTAAATACGAAAAGTGAAAATTCAAGTATGTTTAATACAGTAGAAGGAGAGTTTGAAAAACCAAATCCAATGAGAGCTACTGTAGCAAAACGAATGTCAGAAAGTTACTTCAGTGCTCCTGTATTTACATTTAATATAGAAGTAGATGCTACAGAATTGAAATCACTCAGAGCAAAGTTAATAGATACAGTAAAAGAATCAGTTGGAGTAAAATTGACTATGACAGATTTAATAGTAATGGCTGTGTCTAGAATACTTCCAAAGCACCAAGCTTTAAATTCTGCATGGACAGATGATGGAATATTTAGATACAAAGATATAAATATAGCCATTGCAGTCGGGCTAGATGAAGGTCTGTATGTCCCAGTAGTAAAACATGTAAATAAGAAATCTTTAAAAGAAATAGCAAAAGAAAGTAAAGAACTTGCTGAAAAAGTAAAAACAGGAAAACTTCTACCAGCAGACCAAGAAGGTAATACATTTACTATAAGTAATGTCGGAATGTATGGGATAACTACGTTTACACCTATAATAAATATGCCTTCAAGTGCAATATTAGGGGTAGGTGCTACACAAGATAAGTTTGTTCCAGTAAATGGGGAAGCTAAAATAAAACCTATAATGAACTTATCATTGACATCAGACCATAGAGTAATAGATGGAACAGTAGCAGCAAAATTCTTAAAAGATTTAAAAGAATTGTTAGAAAATCCTTTATCAATGCTTGTATAGATTTTGATATTTCGTTACTGATATAATAGTGTGAATAGATTACATAGTTATAATTATTTAGGTAAATTTAAAGCCTTTATATATTCAGCATTACTTATAAAGTAAATTATATGAATATGAATTGATTAATGAAAATATATGAAAATAAATAGGAGGAGAGCCTATGTCAGTAGAAGTTATAATGCCAAAAGCCGGAGTAGCTATGGAAGAAGGTACCATAGTATCTTGGCTAAAACAAGAAGGCGAAGAAGTAAAAATTGGAGAGCCTATATTAGAAATAACAACAGATAAAGTAAATATGGAGATAGAGTCCGAGGGAGAAGGTACGCTGGCTGTAATCATACATAAAGAAGAAGGTGAAGTATTACCAGTATTTACAGTAATAGGTGTAATAGCAGAAAAAGGTGAAAATCAAGAAGAAATAAAAGCCCAATATTTATCTGGAGATGTACCAAAAGAAGATGTTATTGAAGAAAGCCAAGGCAAAGAGGATAAAGAAGTAAAAGTAAATAAAAAAGAATGCAATCATGATTATGATGTAGTGGTAATAGGAGGAGGCCCTGGAGGTTATTTATCAGCATTAAAAGCAGCTCTATTAGGCGGAAAAGTTGCATTAGTTGAAGAAAATGTATTAGGAGGAACTTGTTTAAATAGAGGTTGTATTCCTACAAAAACCTATATAAAAACAGCAGAAATATTAGAGGAGATTGACCAGCTATCTAAAAGAGGCGTAAAAGTGACTGTAGATAAAGAACAGGACATCAAGAAAGCAATAAAATATAAAAATAGAGTAGTCAAAAAACTTACTGCTGGTGTTGGTGGTCTATTAAAAAGTAGAGATGTAGAGGTATTTAATCTTAAAGCTAGTGTTAAAGAAGAACATAAAGTAATATTATCTGATGGAAAAGTTTTAGATACAGAAAACATAATAATTGCAACAGGTTCTAAAGTAAGGGTATTGCCTATAAAAGGAATAGAATCAAATTTGATAATAACTAGCACAGAAGCCCTAGATTTAGAAACAGTACCAGAAGAATTAGTAATAATCGGTGGTGGAGTGATAGGTTGCGAATTTGCAGAAATATTTAATTCAAGGGGTTCTAAAGTAACTATTGTAGAAATGGAAGATAGAGTAATCCCAAGAATGGACAAAGAATTGAGCGAATCTTTGAACTATTCTCTTGGTAAAAAAGGTATAAATATATTAACTAAAAAGAAAGTCTCTGAGTTTAAAGAAGAAGGTAATAAAATATTAGTTTGCATTGAGGGTGAGGAGACAATAAAAGCAGATTTATGCCTATATGCTATAGGAAGACAGGCTAATCTTTCTGGAATAGAGGACTTAGACATTAAAATAGATAAAGGTTCTATATCTGTAAATAGTAAGATGGAAACAAGTATACCAGGTATATATGCAGTAGGTGATGTTACAGGAGGTGTAATGTTAGCTCATGCAGCCTTTAAAATGGGAGAGGTAGCAGCTTCAAACGCTTTAGGTATGAATGAAGAAGTAGATTTAAGTGCATTACCTAGTTGTGTTTATACAATTCCAGAAGTAGCATCAGTTGGACTTACAGAGGAGGATGCCAGAAAAAAATATAGTGTAAAGGTAGGTAAATTTAACTTTGCTGGAAATGGAAGAGCTTTAGCTTCTGGACAAGAGCAAGGATATGTAAAAGTGATAGCAGATACTAAATATGGAGAAATTTTAGGTGTTCACATGTTTGGGTGTGGTGTAGCAGAACTTATAAATCATGCAGCATCATTTAAGGCATTAGAAATACCTGCTGATGAAGCTAGTGAGTTGATATTTGGTCATCCATGTACTTCGGAAGCTTTGATGGAAGCTTTGGCAGATGTAAATGGAGAATGTTTACATTTACCTAAAAAATAAATTAGAAGAATAAAATATTAAAGTAAGTCTATTATTAATATAAATTTGTTTTATAAAATATTAAAATACTTATTTAGCCATACTCTTTCTTGTATAAATGTATATATTTGTACAAGAAGGAGTATTTTTTATGGAAAAATACAGAAATGGAGTATTTGTAGTTTTTGTTGTACAAAAAAGATAGTAATATAAAATAACAGTGCCATTTTGGACTGATTTTACTTGAAATTAGAAAAAAAGATTTTTTTGTTTTTTTAAAGTATTATTTGTAAAATATCTGAAAAAATTTTCTTAATATTTCAATAAAAGAATAGCTTGATTTAAATGTTGTGGTTTTATGCAATAATAATAAGCACAAAAAAAACAATATATGGCATATAAGTTGCTATATAAATAATAAGGAGGGAACAACTATAAATGAGGCAAAGAATAAAAACACTAATTGAAAATGAGGATAAGAAAAATCCTTTAACAGATGAAGCTATTTCAAACATGTTAAATGTTCGAAGAGAAGATGTTACATGTTTAAGAAATGAGTTAAAAATAGAGGATTCAAGACAAAGAAGAAAAATCGTTTTGATTAAAGCTATAAAAGATATTTTAAAAGAAGAAAAAACTATAAATAAAAATGACATAACAAGAAGATTAAATAGCATTGGATTTACAGTATCAAGATTTACAGTTATACAGTATTTAAAAGAGATTCAAGATTCTGATGACTTAAAGAATGATAAAGAAGGTGCTGATAAAAAAGAAGTGATAAGCAATAATAAAGAAAATACAGATATAGCATTTGATAAATTAATAGGAAGTAGTGGTAGCTTAAGTACAATTATAAAACTATCTAAAGCAGCAATACTCTATCCACCTCATGGTCTTCATACTATTATTATGGGGCCAACTGGTGTTGGAAAAAGTGAGTTAGCAGAATGTATGTATAAATTTGCAGTAGAATCATCTAGATTTCCTAAGAATGCACCATTTATAGTTTTTAATGCAGCAGACTATTCAGAAAATCCACAGCTTTTATTATCTCAATTATTTGGGCATGTAAAAGGCGCTTTTACAGGAGCTGATGAGACCAAAGAAGGACTAGTATCAAAAGCAAATGGAGGAATCTTGTTTATAGACGAAATACATAGACTACCTCATGAAGGTCAAGAGATACTATTTCAATTAATTGATAAAGGTATGGTCAGAAAACTAGGGGAAACGAGATTAACAAATAAAATAGATGTAATGATTATTTCAGCAACTTCTGAACCTATAGATTCTCATTTACTTAATACTTTTAAAAGGCGTATACCTGTAACAATTGAAATACCAGAATTAGTTGCAAGACCACTAAATGAAAGATTTGATATTATAAATAACTTTTTCTTGATAGAAGCTCAAAGAATGGGAACAAGTATACATATAAAATCGGATGTATTAAAAGCTCTTATGCTTTATGATTGCATAGGAAATGTTGGTCAGCTTAGAAGCGATATTCAAGTAGCTTGCGCTAGAGGATTATTAAATCAACTTACTAGCAAACAGGAGGAAGTAATCATAAATATATCAGATGTACCTGGGTATGTAAAACAAGGTCTTATGAAAATTAGAAATTGTAGAGATAAAATAGAAAATTATGTAGATGGAGATTCAATTATAGACTCAAGTTTTCAGGAGGAGATAGAAAAGAAAAATGAAGATATCTATACTTTTCCTGATGAAATATATAAGCTTACAGAAAGAAGACATATAGATTTGTTGGAGCAAGGTTTAGACTTCGATGTTATAAATAGAATTGTTGGAGGAGAGTTAGAAAGTTGTATTCAAAAATATATAAAGCAAGTTAAAAAAGTTTCTATTAATGATAATATTCCAGATATAAGTCCAATTGTTGGAAAATATATTGTAGAACTTACTTATGAAGTAATCAAAATAGCATCACAATATCTTACTTCATTAGAACCAAATCTACACTTATGCTTAGCAGTTCACTTAAAAGCAGCTTTTGAGAGATTAAAAGAAGGTAAAGTAATATCAAATGCTCATTTAAAAGAAATAATAGGAAATTATCCATTAGAGTATTCTGTAGCAGAAAAGGTAGCTCAATATCTAAAGGAAAGATATAATATAAATTTGCCAAAAGAAGAAATAGGTATAATAGCAATATATTTTAAAATGAGTAGTAGAAGAGATATATCTGAACAAAAAAAGATAGGTGTACTTCTTATGGCTCATGGAAGAGTGGCCTCATCTATATGTGAAGTTACAAATAAATTATTAGGAATTAACCATGCAAGATATTTAGATATGCCATTTGAAAAGAAACCAGAAGAAATGATTGAAGAAGCTACTACAATAGTAAAAGATATCGATGAAGGTAGAGGAGTGATTATATTAGTTGATATGGGTTCGCTTTCATACTTTGGTGATATCATCTCTGGGAATACAGGGATTAATATAAGGACAATATGTAGATTTGATACTTTACTATCAATAGAAGTTATACGAAGAGCAGTTTTGCCAGATTTAACAATAGATGAAATAGTAGATGAAGTTAAAAGTATAGAACCACAAGTAAAAGAAAGAGCTAGTAACTATAACAATACAAAATTAGATTCTAGAAAATCTATTATTTTAACATTATGTATCACTGGATTAGGGGGAGCTTGTAAGATAAAAGAAATTTTAGAGGAAAATATTAAAGGTATAAACGAAAAGATAGATATAAGACCTATAGGTATGATTGAATATCCAAGTCTTGATTTAGAGATAAAGCAAATAAGTAATGATAAGAATGTAATTGCTATAGTTGGAACAATTGACCCACAGATAGCAAATATCCCTTTTTTTAGCCTAGTAGACATGAATGATAAAACAAAATTAAAACAAATAAATAATTTAATTGATACGAACCAAATTATTGAAATAAATAAAAAATATGAACTATCCGATTTAATACATAAAGAAGATATATTCGTAGATTTGCAAGTTAAATCAAAAGAAGAAGCTTTAAAGTACATGAGTAAAAAACTTAGAGAGAAAGGTTATGTGACGAAAAATTTTTATAAAAAAGTAGTAGAAAGAGATAACCTGTTTCCAACTGAACTATCAGATGGAATAGCAATACCTCATACAGATGGAATTGATGTAATTAGACCAGCTATAAGCATAGCTATTTTAAAAAATCCTATTATATGGAGTAAAAATAGAGTGAAAATAATACTCTTATTAGCTGTAGACCAAAAATGTTTTAATCCATTAAATACTCTACTTACATTTATAGAAACAAATGAATTTCAAGATATAAAAAATATTAAAGATAGAGATTTTATTAGGGAGATGATATTAGATGGAGTCAATGCAAATAATTAGTAGTAGTTTAATTTTTAAAGGTATTGAAGTATCAAACAATGAAGATGCATTAAAATTTTTAGGACAACATTTATTTGATAAACAGTATGTAAAAGAAAGCTACATAGAAGCTATTATAGCAAGAGAAAAAAAGTATGCTACAGGATTACCAACAGAAATATATGGAGTAGCTATACCACATACAGATATAGTACATGTAAATGAGCCTGGTATAGCGATTGGTATACTGAATAAGCCTGTAAAATTTATAATGATGGGTACAGAAGATACTGAAATTGATGTAAAAGTTGTATTTATGTTAGCAGTAAAAGAGCCAAAGGAGCAATTGCAATTATTAGAAAAGCTTATGACTATATTTCAAGATAAGAGTATGCTAAATAATATTGTCGACTTGAATGAAGAAAGTATGAGTAACTTATTAAACTCTAAACTGAAAGATTAAAACTGTAAAGGAAATTAAAAATATAAAAATGTTATTGAAGATTTCTAACTATGGATATCTTTAAAATAAAATAATTTTGATGGGGGTGAATAATGTGGCTAAAAAAATATTAGTTGCATGTGGAACAGGAGTATGTACTTCAACAATTGCTATAAACAAATTAAAGAAAGCACTTCAAAACCTTGGTAAATTGGATATGGTCAACATTACTCAATGTAAAGTAGTAGAAGTTGCATCAAAAGCACCTGATTATGATTTAATAATTTGTACTACACAAGTGTCTAGTAGCATAAAAACACCTGTAATAAATGGATTACCTTTTTTAACTGGTGTTGGAATGGACAAGTTAATTGAAGATGTATTGGAAAAATTAGAATTATAATTTGAACTTTAAAAAAATACAGTCTCTAAAATTATAAGTTTTAGAGACTGAAAATTAAATAATGGAGGGTCTTTAGATGGAGATATTAAATTTCATTGTTAGTTTAGGCGCACAAGTAATGATGCCAATAATAATATGTATTTTTGGATTGATATTAGGTACAAAGCTTGGCAAATCGTTAAGAGCTGGTTTAACAGTAGGAGTTGGATTTATAGGTCTTAATACTATTATAGCTTTACTGACAGATAACTTAGGTCCAGCAACACAACAGATGGTTAAGAACTTAGGATTAAACTTATCTATAATAGATGTAGGGTGGCCAGCAGCATCAGCTATAGCTTTTGCATCAACAGTAGGAGCTTTAATTATTCCAATAGGTCTTGTAGTAAATATAGTTATGTTAATTACTAATACTACTCAGACTGTTGATGTAGACATATGGGATTATTGGCATTTTGCTTTTACAGGTGCTTTAGTAGCAGGAGCTACTCAAAGTGTAGGTTGGGGAGTATTTGCAGCAGTAGTAAATATGGTAATTGTATTGGTAATGGCAGATTTAACTGCTCCAGGTATAGAAAAATATTTAGGTATGCCAGGTATATCTCTTCCTCATGGGTTTACACAGGCATTTGTACCAATTGCTATAGTTGTAAATAAATTATTAGACTTAATACCAGGTATAAATAAGATTGAGATAAATGCTGACACATTACAGAGAAAATTTGGATTATTTGGAGAACCTTTAATAATGGGGTCTATAATAGGTATAATAATTGGTATTGCAGCGAAATATGATATAAAAGGTATATTACAGTTAGGTGTAACTATGGGAGCTGTATTGATATTAATTCCAAAGATGGCAGCATTATTGATGGAAGGGTTATTACCAGTATCAGAAGCGGCACAGGAATTTATTGAGAAGAAATTTAAAAATAGAGGGAAGATTTATATAGGTTTGGATTCAGCTGTAGGAATAGGTCATCCTGTAACATTATCAGTTGCATTAGTATTGGTGCCCTTAACTATAGTTATAGCAGCTATATTGCCAGGAAATAAAGTTCTACCATTTGCAGATTTAGCAGTAATTCCATTTGCACTTGTTTTAATTGTTCCAATTACAAAAGGAAATGTGTTTAGGACATTAATAATAGGAATATTTATAATTACTTTTGGGTTATTAATTGCAACTAATTTAGCACCTCTATTTACTCAAATGGCTTTAAATGCTAGCTTTAAAATGCCAGAGGGGGCAACTATGATTTCAAGTATTTGTGATGGAGCAAATCCGCTAAGTTGGATATTTGTAAAGATTATGAATTATAAGATTATTGGAGGTGTAGTTTTTGGAGTTATAGCTTTAGGAATGGCTATTTACAATAGAAATAGAATAATAAAAGAAAACAAAAAATTATCTATTGAAGAAGAAATCTAAAAATTAATGATGGAAGCCTTCTTAAAGGTAGATATTGGATAAGAACAAATATGTTTAATAATGATGCAGAATTATATAATTATCTTATTGAGTTAGAGGAATCTTTATATCCAGAATCATTAAAGTTTAGAAATAAAAGATTCGAAAATAAAGGAATATAAAGGTAAAAATTTAAAAGAAAAGTAGAAAAACTTCTATTAAGAAAACAAAAATTTATATTTTATATTAAATTTTTTGAATTTTCAAATAGGAACAAAAGTAGTATCTAAAATATAAGGTACAACTAAGATATATAAGGTTGTATCTATAATAGATGGAGGATTTAACTAATGTTATTGGAAAAATTGAGAAAAGAAGTATTACAAGCATCTTTAAACCTTTTAAACTATAATTTAGTGACATTAACGGGTGGAAATGTAAGTGGAAGAGATGAGGAAACTGGATATATAGCAATTACTCCAAGTGGAATGGATTATAGAAATCTTATAACAAGTGATATTGTTATAGTAGATATAGATGGAAATGTTATAGAGGGCAAATGGAAAGCATCTGTGGATTTGCCAGACCATTTATATATATATAAACATAGAGAAGATATAAATAGCATAATACATACACACTCTACATACTCAAGTTGTTTTGCTATTTTAAATGAACCTATCGCATGTGCAAGTACAACTCTTGCAAATGAAGTAGGAGGTGAAGTACCTGTCGCAAAATTTTCACCACCAACATCTAATAAGATGGGTAAATGTGTTATTGAAGCAATTGGTGACAAAAGAGCATGTCTTTTAGCAAATCATGGTGTAATAACAGTTGGTCCTTCTGTAGAGCATGCTCTTACAGCTGCTGTAATGTTAGAGGATTCAGCAAAAGTATATTATTTGGCAAAATCAATTGGCACACCAGTATTATTATCAGACGAAGAAATTAAAAGAGCTAGAGATGTATTTTTTAATGTATATGGTCAGGATAAATAAAGTAAACAGAACTTTTAAATTAATGTATAAATATAGATATTCTATAATATTAGGGAGTTTTATAGTGATATAATAAGTTTAATAGTTAAGAAATGAAAATAAAAAGTCTAATAGTATATAAAATTATCTGAGTATAAAATAAGCAATAAGATAAAATAAAAAAGGAGTCTATATTTCTATGTATTACTTATTAAACAAAAGCACAAATCCTTACTTTAATTTAGCATTAGAAGAATATTTATTTTTAAATGAGAAATATAATGATGATATTATAATCATATGGAGGAATGAAGAATCTATTTTTATAGGTAAAAATCAAAACCCATATCAGGAAATACATCATGATGTTATTGATAAGGGAGAAATACCTATTTTAAGAAGAATATCAGGAGGCGGTACTGTTTATCATGATTTAGGGAATATCAACATGTCATTCATACAAAAAGATAGACAACTTCATGAAATCGATTTTTTGGAACATACCAAGTTTATGCAAGATATGCTTTTATCCTTAGGGCTAGATATATCTATAACAGAAAGAAAAGATTTATTTTTAAAAGGGAAAAAAATTTCAGGCTCTGCCCAGTCTATAAAAAGAAAAAATTCTCTTTATCATGGGACTCTTCTTTATGATTCAGATTTAAATAAATTAACTAAATATCTAAATTCAAATAAATCAACTGAATCAAATGCTACTAAATCTGTTTCAAGTAAAGTGACAAATATTAAATTCTTACTTGAAAAAGATATAGATTGCTTTTTAGACTATTGTGTTAAATATTTAAAATCTAATATAAAGAATATAAAAGAACTTGAACTAGACAAGGATGATATTAAAAATGTATACAATCTAGTAGAAGACAAATATAAAAAGATGGAGTGGACATATAGTAAAACACCTAAATTTCAAGTAATACTTCCATTTGATGATAAAAGTAAAATCAATATACATGTTAATAAATGGAAGGTGTCAAAGTTTTTTATTTCTTATAAAGATGATGTAATTAATATGGATAAGTTGCTAAATATGAACTTTTTTGAACAAGAGATAAAAGATAGTATTTTAGAAAATTACCCACAATACATAGATTTAATTAATTTAATATTTTAATATAAAGCCTCTAATTTGATAAAATCTTATTATATCAAATTGGAGGCTTTGAGTATTTTTTGCAAGATTAGAAACTGTAACAAAGTTGTAAAATTAGAGACATTGCTATTGAGGAATCAATATATATCGAATTAAGTATACATGTTTTTAATTGGAAAATAGATATTAACTGTTTATACAACTTAAAATTTAATATATAATTAATCAGATGGTTAAAATAAAAAATATTAAGAGTTTTAATAAATTATGGTTAAAAATAAAATACGAGGTGATACCATGTATAGTGTTATAATTGTTGCTGCAGGAAGCGGAAGGAGAATGAACCTAGACATAAATAAACAGTTCATAAAATTAAGAGAAAAAGAGATTATTGCTCATACAATTCAAGTTTTTTATGAAAATATAAATATAGATGAGATTGTGGTATGTATAAAAAAAGAAGAGGAAGATTTTTTTAAGGAAAACATAATAAATAAGTATAATTTTAAAAATATAAAGCTAGCATATGGTGGAAAAGAAAGACAGGATTCAATATATAATGGCTTAAAAAAATTAGATAAAAATTGTGATATAGTACTTATTCATGATGGAGCAAGACCATTTGTAGACCATAGGATAATTAATGAATCTATAAAGATGGCTAAAGAAAAAAAGGCTGTAGTTGTAGGTGTACCAGTAAGTGATACTATAAAGATAGTATCAGATGGAACAGTAAAAGAAACTCCAGAGAGAAGCCTATTGTGGGCAGCTCAAACTCCTCAAACTTTTGAATATAATCTTATAATAAATGCTTATGAACAAGCTTATAAGAGTAATTATTATGGTACTGATGATTCAATGCTAGTGGAAAATATAGGTCAAAGTGTTACCATGGTTATGGGTTCTTATGAAAATATAAAGATAACTAGTCCAGAGGATTTAAATATAGCAGAACAAATATTAAATATGGAAAAAAGAGATGAAGTTAATAGTAGAAGGAGAATTATATGAGAATAGGATTAGGATATGATGTACACAAATTAACAGAAGATAGAAAACTTATAATTGGTGGAGTAGAAATACCACATGATAAAGGTTTATTAGGTCATTCTGATGCAGATGTATTAATACATGCAATAATGGATTCTATTTTAGGAGCCCTAGCTTTAGGGGATATAGGTAAGCATTTCCCAGATACAGATGAAAAATATAGGGGAGCAAATAGTATGAAATTGTTAGAACATGTATATAATCTAATAACAAGCAAGGGATATAAGATTGGGAATATAGATAGTACTATAATTGCGCAAAGCCCTAAGATGGCTCCATATATTGAGAGCATGAGAAAAAACATATCAAAAGTTTTAAATACGGATATTGATAATATAAACATAAAGGCAACTACAGAAGAAGGTCTTGGTTTTACAGGAGCAAAACAGGGGATAGCATCACAAAGTATTTGTTTATTATTGTTGACAAGTCAGAATAATTAATATATTATTAGTAATAAGTTTATTGGATATCAAAGAATAGGCCTATATAGAATATCTATAATATGTGAATTTAAGTGAAATTAATATAAATATAAAATTAGCTATGATAAAGAAATAGTAAAACTATGAAATCTTTACAGAGAGAAAACGTTGGTGAGAGTTTTCAAGAGGAAATGTTTGAACCTGTCTTTTAGCTTAAAGGTATAAAAATCTTTACGGTAGGAACCGTTACATTCCCAAAAGAGAGCTATGTATATAGCTAACTAGAGTGGTACCGCGGAAATTGAACCTTTCGTCTCTATACTTGTATAGAGATGAGAGGTTTTTTATATTTTCAAGAAATTAATATTCAGGAGGAATTTATTAATGAAAATGTCTAAAATGTTTATGCCAACATTAAAAGAAATCCCAGCAGATGCTGAGATTACAAGCCATCAATTAATGGTTAGGTCAGGAATGATAAAAAAAATGACTTCAGGGGTTTATAATCAATTACCGATGGGATTAAGAGTGTTCAAAAAGATTGAACAAATAATTAGAGAAGAACTAAATAAAAAAGATTGTCAAGAAATACTTTGTGCGGCCTTGCTTCCTTCTGAATTATGGAAAGAGTCTGGAAGATGGACTGCTATGGGTGAAGAGATGTTTAGGTTGAAAGACAGAACAGAAAGAGAATACTGTCTTGGACCAACACATGAAGAAGCATTCACTGATATAATAAGACAAGAAATCACTTCATATAAACAATTGCCATTGAATTTGTATCAAATACAAGTGAAATATAGAGATGAAAGAAGACCAAGATTTGGGGTTATGAGAACTAAGACTTTTACAATGAAGGATGCCTACAGTTTTGATGTAGATAATGAAGGTCTAGATAAATCATATCAAGATATGTTTGATGCATATGTAAGCATATTTGATAGATGTGGGCTAGAGAATAGTCCAGTACAAGCAGATTCAGGAGCTATAGGAGGATCTACATCAGCTGAGTTTATGGTTAAGTCAGAAGTTGGTGAAGATGAAGTTGTATTCTGTAGTGGATGCGATTATGCAGCTAATGTAGAAAGAGCAGAATCTTGTAATGTAGCATCAGAAAAAGAAGATATGAAGGACCTGGAAGAAGTTCATACACCAGGAGCAGCTACAATAAAAGAATTAGAGGAATTTTTAAAGATTTCTCCAGATAAATTTGCTAAAACTTTAGTATATGAAGCAGATGGGAAAACAGTTGTAGTTGTTGTAAGAGGAGATAGAGAAGTTAATGAAGTTAAAGTATCTAATGCTATAGGTTCTGTTATAGAATTTGCACTTGCTACAGATGATGTAGTGAGAAAAGTAACTAATGCAGAAGTAGGTTTTGCTGGACCAATAGGTATAAATGCTGACTATGTATTTATAGATAAAGAAATTGTTGAACAAAGAAACATAGTTGTTGGTGCTAATAAAACTGAGTATCATATAAAAAATGCTAACTATGGAAGAGATTTTGAAGGAATAGTTGGAGATTTTAGAAATGTTCAAGAAGGTGACAAGTGTATAGTATGTGGAAAACCACTTGAAATAGCTAGAGGTGTTGAAGTAGGTCACATATTCAAACTAGGAACTAAATATTCAGAATCTATGAATGCAAACTTTATAGATAAAGACGGAAAATCAAAACCTATAGTAATGGGATGTTATGGAATAGGTGTTGAAAGAACAGCTGCAGCTATAATTGAACAACATAATGATGAAAAAGGCATAATATGGCCTTTATCAGTAGCTCCATACCATGTTGTGATAGTTCCAGCAAATATGAAAAATGAGGAACAAGTATCAATAGCTGAAAAGATATATAATGATTTACAAGCTATGGGTGTAGAAGTTTTATTAGATGATAGAGATGAAAGAATAGGTGTTAAATTTAATGATTCAGAATTAATAGGAATACCTATGAGAATTACAGTAGGTAAAAATATTAGTGAAGGTAAAGTAGAATTTAAATTTAGACATAAAGAAGATAAAGAAATAATTGACATAGAAGAAATAAATGAAAAAGTAAAGGCAGAGTTTATCAGAAATAATGTTAGATTAGGATAGTAACTTAAAAAAGCTATTGTATAGATAATCAGAGTTGTACTTTATAAACGCCATTTTATCTATATAAGGAGATAAAGTGGTGTTTTTTTATAAAAACATAATAAATTGAGGAGGTAATTGAAATGGCAAAAAATGAAAAACAGTTTGTTGAAGAAATAACAAAGATGGAAGATGATTTCCCACAGTGGTATACAGATGTAATAACTAAGACTGATTTAGTTGATTATGCACCAGTAAAAGGTTTTATGGTTGTAAAGCCATATGGGTATGCATTATGGGAAAAAATGCAAGAATTTATGGATAAAAGATTTAAAGAAACTGGACATAAAAACTGTTATTTTCCATTATTAATACCAGAAAGTTTATTAAACAAAGAAGCAGAACACGTAGAAGGTTTTGCTCCAGAAGTTGCATGGGTAACACATGGAGGAAATAAAAAATTAGAAGAGAGATTATGTGTAAGACCTACTTCAGAGACTATAATATGTACAATGTATGCTAAATGGTTAAAATCATATAGAGAATTACCATATCTTTATAATCAATGGTGCTCAGTTGTTAGATGGGAAAAATCAACTAGACCTTTCTTAAGAACATCTGAGTTTTTATGGCAAGAAGGTCATACATTGCATGAAACAGCAGAAGAAGCACAAGAAGAAACAATACAACAATTAGGAATATATAAAGCTTTATGTGAAGAATTACTTGCAATGCCAGTTGTATCTGGTCAAAAAAGTGAAAGTGAAAAGTTTGCAGGTGGTGAAAGAACATATACTATAGAAGCTATGATGCATGATGGTAAAGCATTACAATCAGGTACAAGTCACTTCTTAGGCCAACACTTTACAAAAGCTTTTGAGATTACTTTTGCAGATAGAGAAGGAAATTTAGCTAATCCATACCATACATCTTGGGGAGCATCTACAAGACTTATAGGTGGACTTATAATGACTCATAGTGATAACCGAGGTCTAGTATTGCCACCAAGAGTAGCTCCAATCCAAGCTGTTATAGTTCCTATAGCTGCTAAAAAAGGAAATGTAATGGAAACAGTTGATAAAATATATGCTGATTTAAAAGCTAAGGGAGTAACTGTTGAAGTTGATGATAGAGATAACTATACAACTGGATGGAAGTTTAATGAGTGGGAAATGAAAGGTGTTCCAGTAAGAATTGAAATTGGACCAAAAGATATAGAAAATAATCAAGCTATGATATTCAGAAGAGATACTTTAGAAAAGAGTTCTATGCCTTTAGAAGGATTAGCTGATGCTATATGTGATTTATTTGATGTTATACACAATGATATGTTCGAAAAAGCAAAAAAACACAGAGAAGACAACACATCTATAGTTGAAAATATGGATGAGTTTAAAAAAGCTTTAGAAGAAAAGCCAGGATTCATAAAGACTATGTGGTGTGGAGATGCAGAATGTGAAGCTAAGATAAAAGAAGAAACAGGAGCAACTATAAGATGCTTACCTTTTGAGCAAGAAAACTTAGGTCACAAGTGTGTATATTGTGGAAAAGAAGCAGATAATATGGTAGTAATGGCAAAAGCTTACTAAAATTAAGATGCTTAAAATAAAACTGGGATGAAGAGTATTTAATACTTCTCATCCCAGTTTTATTTTAAGTTTTACTTCCTTTTTATATCTATCATATAATGTATTTTAAATTGATTTTTTTATAGGGAATCAAGATATATTTATGCCTCTATTCTAATATTTAGGTAATTATATAAATTAATATCATTAATATGGTAATATATGTAATATGATATACTTAAGAAATAAAGGAGTAATTGAAATGATTAATAAAAATAGTAAAAAAATATTTAGTCTTATCCTTATTACCATTATTATTACATTTTTACTTATCTTTATATTGACGTGGATTTCAATTTGTTTATCTGATGATACTAAAAAATTAAATGAATTTTGGAATTTAAGAATACCTTCACCTAATGAGAAAGTAGAGGCATTAATTTCAGAACCTGATTTTCTTGGTGATGGAGAAAGTTTCATTACCTATAGATATTCAGATAATAAATTTAATAAAATAAAAAAATTAAATATAGGTGAGGTTATAGATAACAAAAACATAAATATTATAAAGAAAAATATAAAAGATTTTGAGAATAAAGTCTTGAATATAAATGATTCTAAGGAAAATTCAAATGGTAAGAAAATAGTAGAGAAAGTGTTTAAAGAAAATCCTATAAAAATAAGTATTGATGATAGGTACTTGTATTTAAAAAAAGAAGACAATAGTGAATTGTTTTTAATCATTAAAAATAATGAAAGAAAAGTGTATATATTACAAATAATAATGTAAGTTTATCAAAGTAAGTATTGCTAATTTAATTAACTTTGTAGCGTATTTACTCTATAGATATTCAATAAAGTAACTAATAAATACAAATGAATGGCAGTAAGAAATGATTTTAATTTTTAGTAAATAAATAGATTAAAAGAAAGATTTATGAAATTAAAACTAGTATTTTCTGCTATAATAAACATGTGTATTTTTAAATAAAAAGGATATTATTATTAGATTTGATTAAAAATAAACTTGCAAAACAATGTACTAGTTTAATATTATAGTTATATTGAATAAAATATCAGGAGGAAGTAAAAATGAATGTAAGAGTAAGATTTGCACCAAGTCCAACAGGATTTGTACATATAGGTAGTTTAAGAACTGCTTTATATAATTATTTATTTGCAAAAAAAATGGGCGGAGAATATATATTAAGAGTAGAGGACACAGACCAAAGTAGATTAGTAGAAGGTGCTATAGAGAATATGCTTAATGCTATGAAATGGGCTGGTGTCAATCATGATGAAGGTGTTATATTAGATGATACTGGAAAAGTAGTACAAAAAGGAGATTATGGTCCATATATTCAATCTCAGAGATTAGATATATACCAAGAATATATAAAACAACTTTTAGATAGTGGAAAAGCTTATTATTGTTTCTGTACAAAGGAAAGACTAGATGAAGTAAGAGATGCTCAAAGGGCGGCAGGAGAAACAGCTAAGTATGATGGCCACTGTAAGGAACTTTCTAAAGAAGAAATAGAAGCAAATATAAAAGCAGGAATACCATACGTTATAAGATTAAGATTACCAGAAAATCATACAATTAAGTTTACGGACTTAGTTAGAGGTGATATGGAGTTTAATACTAATGATTTAGATGACCAAGTCCTAATGAAAACAGATGGATTCCCAACCTATCATTTTGCAGTAGTTGTAGATGATTATTTAATGAAAATCACACATGTTATAAGAGGTGAAGAGTGGGTATCATCTACTCCAAAACATGTTTATTTATATGAAGCTTTTGGATGGGAAGCTCCTGTATTTGTACATCTACCAAATATACTTAATAAAGAAAAGAAAAAATTAAGTAAGAGACAAGGTGATGTGGCAGTTGAAGACTTTAAGAAAAAAGGATATTTACCAGAAGGTTTAGTAAACTATGTAGCATTAGTTGGTTGGTCTCCAGAAGATAATCAAGAATTGTTTACAATGGAAGAATTAGAAAAAGCTTTCTCTGTAGAAAGAGTATCTAAAAGTGGTGGAGTGTTTGATACTGAAAAGTTAAACTGGGTTAATCAACACTATATAAAAGATGGTGATGACACTTACCTAACAGATTTAGCAATACCATTTTTAATAGAAGATGGATTTATAACAGAAGAAGAAGCTACTAGTAAGTATGAGTTCTTAAAGGGTATGATATCAGTACTTAAAGAAAAATTACAATATGTAAAAGAAGTTACTGAACATGCAAGTATATTCTTTGGAGATAAAATAGAAGTAGAGACTGAAGAAGGAAGTGAATTCTTAAAGTTAGAACACATACCTACTTTAATAAATGCTTTACAAGAAAAAATAGAAAAAGCTGAAGTATTAAAAGCTGAATTTGTTCAAGTAATGCTTAAAGAGATTCAAAAAGAGTATAAGATAAAAGGAAAAAATTTATTTATGGGCTCAAGAATAATTTTAACAGGGCAAATGCATGGACCAGATTTACCAAAAGTAATGGAGGTTTTAGGAAAAGAAACTTGCTTAAATAGAATAGCTTATGTAAAAAATAATATATTATAGTCATAAAAGTCCGCTAATTTAGAAGCGGACTTTTTTTGTGTTAGTATTTGGTGAAAATATCTAGTTAAGAAAATGAAGGTATTTAGGCTAATAAATTTAATATATAAAAAGCAAAGCAAAAATATAAATAAAATATGAATAATAAACTAATAAAAATATTAAGCATAGAAGAAGGAAATCTATTATTTTAGTTTGATTTAATTATTAAGGGGGTAATTACTATGTATAGTAATATGGATGATGTTAAAAAGGAATTAAAGGAGCTATGCTTAGAATATGTTACAATTTTAGAAAAATTAAAAGATGAAAAAATGATTACAGAAGAAACTTTTGAAAAATGTTCTTCTCAAAAAAAGATATTTTTAGAAGAGCAATAGAGAATAACAAGGGTATTGTTATTGTGTGATTTATAAGGATAGTACTAAAAATGATAGTAGTACTATTATTTATTGCAATTTTCAACTATAATATAATATATAATGTTAAGAAAATAATTTATAAAAATACGGTGAGGTGATGAGTGTGAAAGTTTATAATACATTGACTAGAACAAAAGAAGAATTTGTTCCATTAGAAGAAGGAAAGGTAAAAATGTATGTGTGTGGTCCAACAGTTTATAACTATATACATATAGGAAATGCAAGACCATTTATAATATTTGATACTCTAAGAAGATATTTAGAGTATAGAGGATATGATGTAACTTATGTACAAAACTTTACAGATGTTGATGACAAGATTATAAATAGAAGCCATGAAGAAGGAATATCTCCAGAAGAAGTTGCTACTAAGTATATAAAAGAATATTTTGTAGATTGTGATGGGTTAGGAATTAAAAGAGCTACTGTTCATCCTCAAGTTACAGACAATATACAACAGATTATAGATTTTATAAAAGAATTAGAAGACAAGGGATATGCATATGCAGTAAATGGTGATGTGTATTTTGATACAAATAAGTTTGAAGGATATGGAAAGCTTTCAGGTCAAAAACAAGAAGACTTAGAAGCTGGTGCTAGAATTGAAGTTAATGACCAAAAAAGACACCCTATGGACTTTGTTCTTTGGAAGGCTAAAAAAGAAGGAGAGCCAGGATGGGATAGTCCTTGGGGAGAAGGTAGACCTGGATGGCATATAGAATGTTCTGTTATGTCTAAGAGATATTTAGGTGAGACAATTGATATACATGCAGGTGGTCAAGATTTAACATTCCCACATCATGAAAACGAAATAGCTCAAAGTGAAGCTAGAAGCGGAAAAACATTCTCAAAATACTGGATGCACAATGGATATATAAATATAAATGATGAAAAGATGAGTAAATCAAAAGGTAATTTCTTTACAGTAAGAGATATATCAAAATTATATGATTTAGAGATAGTAAGATTTTTTATGCTATCAGCACATTATAGAAATCCAGTAAACTTTAGTGATGAGATGCTAAATCAAGCTAAAGCTGGTCTTGAAAGACTATATAACACTAAAGAAAAATTAGAATTTACATTAAGTAATTTAAAGGAGTCTACTTTAACAGAAAAAGAAGTAGAACTTGTTAAAGAATTAGATAACTTCAGACAAAGATTTATAGATGCTATGGACGATGATGTCAATACGGCAGATGCAGTGAGTGTAATATTTGAATTGGCTAAGTTAATAAATTCTAATGTAGATGAAAACTCTTCTCTAGAATTTGCTAAGAAATGTTTAGATGAATTTAATGAGCTTACAAAAGTATTAAATATTGTAAATAAGAAGAAAGATACTGTATTAGATAAAGACATTGAAGAATTAATACAAAAAAGAACTGATGCAAAGAAAAATAAAGAATTCCAATTAGCAGATGATATAAGACAACAATTATTAGACATGGGAATTGTATTAGAAGACACAAGACAAGGTGTTAAGTGGAAAAGGGTATAAAAATGGAAAAAACTGAATTAGTTACTATGTCACCACTAGTTTTAGCATACTTAGGTGATACAGTGTATGAGACATATATAAGAGAATATTTAATTAGACAGAATACACAAAGAAAAGTTAATGATTTGCATAAATTAGCTATAAAGTATGTAAAAGCTAAAGCTCAGGCAACTATAATTCACGAAATTGAAGCTGAATTAACTGAGGAAGAGAGCAAGATATACAAAAGGGGAAGAAATCAAAAATCAAATACTTCTCCTAAAAATGCAGATATTATAGACTATAAACATGCAACTGGATTTGAGGCCTTGGTTGGATATTTGTATTTAAATAATGAAATAGAGAGACTTCAATATATTATCAATAAAGGAATAAAAATTATTGAAAGAGATATGTAAATATTAAAGAGTGTTGTCTTAATAATAATTAATAAGGCAACACTTTTTTTATAACTAATGTATAATAAATATATAGAAATTAGTCATGAGAAAGGATAAAAGTTTATGAAAGTAAAATTAATATCACATACACCTGAACCAGAAAAAGTAATAGCTATGGCAGCTAAGCTATGTTATTCACAAGTTGGGACAGACGAAATAGAAAAAGATTTAACTGATGAAAGTATAGAGAAATTTTTAAATATGTTATTAAGTATAGGTCATGGGTCAATATTAGAACATGCTTCATTTACATTTTCAATAGAAGGTATTTCAAGAGCTTGTTCACATCAAATTGTTAGACATCGTATAGCTAGTTTTTCACAACAAAGTCAAAGATATGTTAAATTAGAGCAATTTGAGTACATAATTCCTCCAGAAATAGAAAAAATAGAAAAGGCAAAAGAGTTATTTATAAACTCAATGAAGAAAGACCAAGAGGATTATGATAAATTAGTAGAGATATTATTTGAAAATCATTATAATGAATTAATAAAAGATGGGAAAAATGAGAAAACAGCTAAAAGACAAGCTGAGAAGAAAGCAATAGAAGATGCTAGATATGTATTTCCAAATGCGTGCGAAACAAAAATGGTATTTACTATAAATGCTAGAAGCTTATTTAATTTCTTTGAACATAGATGTTGTGAAAGAGCACAGTGGGAAATAAGAAACCTAGCTGTAGAGATGTTAAGAGAAGTTAAAAAGGTTGCTCCAATACTATTTAAAAAGACTGGACCAAGTTGTGTAAATGGTAGTTGTCCAGAAGGAACTATGACTTGTGGAGACATAGTTCAAGTTAGAGAAAAATTTAAGGCCTTGTAGGAGGTGAATCATTTGGCAAGTATAGAAGGAAGAAATCCAGTAATGGAAGCGATAAAAAGTGATAGAGAAATAGATAAAATATTAATTTCAAACACAGCTAAAGAAGGTTCAATTAAGAAAATAATAGGAATGGCTAAAGAAAAGAACATAATTATACAATATGTTGATAAACATAAGTTAGATGAGGTAAGTACAAGTCATTCACATCAAGGTGTAATAGCTTATGCAAGTGAATATAAGTATTACGAATTGGATGAGTTAATAGATTTAGCAAAAAACAAAGATGAAGACCCATTCTTCATTATATTAGATGAGATAACAGATCCACACAATCTAGGTTCAATAATAAGGACAGCAGATGCAGTAGGGGCACATGGAGTTATTATCCCTAAAAGAAGGTCTGTACACATAACACCTGTAGTTGCTAAAGCGTCTGCAGGAGCAGTAGAGTATATGCCAGTTTGTAAGGTAACCAATATAGTTAATACAATAAAAAGATTAAAAGATGAAGGGCTGTGGATTGCAGCTGCTGATATGGATGGAGAAACTTTTTATAAACAAAATCTTACAGGTCCTCTTGGTGTAGTAATTGGAAGCGAAGGTTTTGGAATATCTAGATTGGTTAAACAAAACTGTGACTTTATAGTAAAAATGCCAATGATAGGTAATGTTACATCTTTAAATGCATCTGTGGCAGGTGGAATACTTTTATATGAGATATTCAGACAAAGACTGGATAAAAGTAAATAACCATGAAAAAAAATATAAATCATTACTTAATAATAGATGGCTACAATATTATAAATGCGTGGGATAATTTGAAAGAACTGGCTAAAGATGACTTAGAGGATTCTAGAGAAAAACTTATTGATGATATTATAGAATTCTCTGAGTTTATGGGTTATAAGACTATAATAGTTTTTGATGCTTATAATGTTAAGAATTCACGAGAAAAAGTTGAGAAAAGAAAACACATAACGATAGTTTATACAAGAGAGCACCAAACAGCAGATAGTTATATAGAGAAATTTATAACTTCTTTATCAAAGTATGATGATGTAAAAGTAGCTACTAATGACTATGCAGAGCAACAAATGATTTTAGGAAAAGGTGCTACAAGAATGTCTGCAAGAGAATTAAAATTAGAATTAGATCGTTCCAAGAATAAAATGAAGGAAAAAAATATCGGTTTGAGGAAAAAAATTCAGCGAAATTGGTTGGAGGAAAGGTTAGATAAAGAAACATTGTCGAAACTTGAGAACATTCGTAGAAAGCGTTGAAATTACTAGCTTCTTTAGACTATAATATACCTATAAATTTGTTTTATATATGGGGGAGATTTACATGTTGGTAGCAAAAGAAAAAAGTTATGAGTTAATAGACAATTGTCAGCAGGATGAGTATAACATTGTATTAAGAGCAAGTGAAGGGGATAAAATAGCACTAGAGTACATTATTACTAAATACAGAAATTTTGTAAAGGCAAAGGCAAAGTCATATTTTTTAATTGGAGCAGATAAAGAAGATATAATACAAGAAGGAATGATAGGCCTTTATAAGGCAGTTAGAGATTTCGATGGAAGTAAGACAAATTCATTTAAATGTTTTGCAGAGATATGTATAACAAGACAAATAATAACTGCTATAAAAACTGCAACAAGACAAAAACATATACCTTTAAATTCATATGTTTCTTTGAACAAACCAATATATGATGAAGAGTCAGACAGAACACTTTTAGATATTATAGCTACAAGTATAGTAACAGATCCAGAAGAGCTTATAATTAGTAAAGAAGAATTAAAAAATATAGAATCAAAGATGAACGAATTATTAAGTGACTTGGAATTAGAAGTCCTAGAATTATATTTAAATGGAAAGTCATACCAGTTTATAGCGGACAAGCTTAAAAGAGATGTAAAGTCAATAGATAACGCTTTACAAAGGGTTAAGAGAAAATTAGAAAAACATCTTGAAAACAGAAATGATTAATAGTAAAATACTTACCATAAGCTTATTGTGAGCAAAATTAATTTATATCGAAAGATAAAGGGAGGAAATTCAAAATGGCTAAAGCTAAATACGAAAGAACAAAACCTCATGTTAATATAGGTACAATAGGACACGTTGACCACGGTAAAACTACATTAACAGCAGCAATAACAAAAACATTATATGACAGATACCAATTAGGAGAAGCAGTAGATTTCGCAAACATAGATAAAGCTCCAGAAGAAAGAGAAAGAGGAATCACAATATCAACAGCACACGTTGAGTATGAGACTCCAAACAGACACTACGCACACGTTGACTGCCCAGGACATGCTGACTACGTTAAGAACATGATAACAGGAGCAGCACAAATGGACGGAGCAATATTAGTTTGTTCAGCAACAGATGGACCAATGCCACAAACAAGAGAACATATACTATTATCAAGACAAGTTGGTGTACCATATATAGTAGTATTCTTAAACAAATGTGACATGGTAGATGACGAAGAGTTATTAGAGCTAGTAGAAATGGAAGTAAGAGATTTATTAACAGAATATGATTTCCCAGGAGATGATACTCCAATAGTAAGAGGGTCAGCATTAATGGCATTAGAAGATCCAAAGAGCGAGTGGGGAAATAAGATAGTAGAATTATTCGAGCAAATAGATGAGTATATTCCAGCACCAGAGAGAGATACAGATAAACCATTCTTAATGCCAGTAGAGGACGTATTCTCAATCACAGGAAGAGGAACAGTTGCAACAGGAAGAGTGGAAAGAGGAGTACTAAAAGTACAAGATGAAGTAGAATTAGTAGGATTAACAGAAGCACCAAGAAAAGTAGTAGTAACAGGAGTAGAGATGTTCAGAAAATTATTAGACCAAGCACAAGCAGGGGATAATATAGGAGCATTATTAAGAGGAGTACAAAGAAACGAAATAGAAAGAGGACAAGTACTAGCAAAAACTGGTTCAGTAAAGGCACACACAAAGTTTACAGCAGAAGTATATGTACTTAAAAAAGAAGAGGGTGGAAGACATACACCATTCTTTGATGGATATAGACCACAATTCTATTTCAGAACAACAGATGTAACAGGAGCTTGTAAATTACCAGATGGAATAGAAATGGTAATGCCTGGAGATAATGTAACAATGGAAGTAGACTTAATAAACTCAATAGTTGTAGAAGAGGGATTAAGATTCTCAATAAGAGAAGGTGGAAGAACAGTAGCTTCAGGAGTTGTTGCTACAATAGTAGAGTAATCTTTTATTAAACTGATGGATTAAAAGAGTAATAAAAAGAGGGGTTATGCTCCTCTTTTTTTAACATAGAAATACAAAAACATTGACACAGCATAGGATTTTGTGATAACTTATACAAGGTAATGATTATAGGAAGTTAATAATATCTTGAATACTGTAGATTTTTAATAAATACATATTTTAAAGGTATTATATTCACATATATTAACAATATATATTATTGTATTACAAAGTTGGAGGTGTATCAGATGAGAGTTAAAGTAACTTTAGCATGTACAGAGTGTAAGCAAAGAAACTACAACACTACTAAGAATAAGAAAAATAATCCAGACAGAATAGAATTACAAAAATATTGTAGATTCTGTAAAAAGCATACAACTCATAAAGAAACAAAATAGTTTTTTATAAGGATGTGAGTATGGAATGGCTGCCCAAAAAAATGACGGTGCAAAAACTAAAAAAAGGTTTAGTTTATTTGGATATTTAAAAGAAACTAAGCAAGAATTAAAAAGAGTTACATGGCCGACAAAAAAGGAACTGTTTAAAAACACAAGTATAGTTTTAACTGTAGTTATTTCATGCACTATATTAGTATGGGGTATAGACACTATATTATCTGGTGCACTAGCGTTATTACTAAAATAGACGAAAAGAGGTAAGTTAAATGTCAGAATTACAAGAAGCAAGTTGGTATGTAGTTCATACCTATTCGGGACATGAAAATAAAGTTAAAGCTACAATTGAGAAAGCAGTTAAAACAAGAGGTATGGAAGACTGCATAAGACAAGTAGTTGTTCCAACAGAAGAAGTAGTGGAAACTACTAAAACTGGAAAAGAAAAAACTAGACAACGTAAAGTTTATCCAAGTTATGTCTTGGTTAAAATGATAATAACTGATGAATCTTGGTATGTAGTAAGAAATACTAAGGGAGTTACAGGTTTCGTTGGACCTGGTTCAAAACCAGTACCATTAAGTGAAGATGAAGTCAAAGCTATGGGGATAGATACAACAGACCCTAAAGTAGTAAATAGTGATATTGATTTCGAAATAGGAGACACAGTAAAAGTATCTCAAGGACCATTTAGTGGACAAATAGGTAACATAGAAGAAATTGACTTAGAAAATAGAGAAGTCAAAGTATGCATAAATGCATTTGGTAAAAGGACTCTATTTGTAATAGAGCTTGAAGGTATAGAAAAAATCTAATACTATTATTATAGAAAAATCTGAGGAGGTGCGCTCAAAATGGCTAAAAAAGTTATAGGTCAAATAAAATTACAAATACCTGCAGGAAAGGCTACTCCAGCGCCACCAGTTGGACCAGCATTAGGACAACATGGTGTTAATATAATGGGATTCACAAAAGAATTTAATGCTAAAACTGCAGATCAAGCTGGAATGATAATACCAGTTGTTATAACTGTATATCAAGATAGATCATTCAGTTTTATAACAAAAACTCCACCAGCTGCAGTTTTAATTAAAAAAGCATTAAACTTAAAATCAGGTTCTGGAGAACCAAACAAAAAGAAAGTTGCTAAAATGACTTCAGCTCAAGTAAGAGAAATAGCTGAGTTAAAAATGCCTGACTTAAATGCTGCATCAGTGGAAGCTGCTATGAGTATGATAGCTGGTACTGCTAGAAGCATGGGTGTTGTAATAGAAGATTAATTAAAAGATACACTTTTTTTTATAAAGTGGGAGGCGAAAAGCCGAAATTAACCACGAGGAGGAAAATAACATGGCTAAAAAAGGTAAAAGATATGCAGGTGCATTAGAAAAAGTAGATAGAACTAAATATTATGATGCATCAGAAGCATTAACATTAGTTTCAGATATAGCTGGAGCTAAATTTGATGAGACAGTAGAAGCACATATTAAATTAGGTGTTGACTCAAGACATGCTGACCAACAAGTAAGAGGTGCAGTTGTATTACCTCACGGAACTGGTAAAACTAAAAGAGTTTTAGTTTTTGCTAAAGGTGAGAAAGCTAAAGAAGCTGAACAAGCTGGTGCTGATTTTGTAGGAGCTGAAGAATTAGTTCAAAAAATACAAGGTGAGAACTGGTTTGAATTTGATATAGTAGTTGCTACTCCAGATATGATGGGTGTAGTAGGTAGATTAGGTAGAGTATTAGGACCTAAAGGTTTAATGCCAAACCCTAAATCAGGAACAGTTACATTTGATGTAGCTAAAGCTATAGATGAAATAAAGGCTGGTAAAGTTGAATACAGATTAGACAAAACTAACATAATACACGTTCCAGTAGGAAAAGTATCATTTGGTGGAGAAAAATTAGCTGAAAACTTTGCTGCATTAATGGATGCTATAATAAAAGCTAAACCAGCTGCTGCTAAAGGACAATATTTAAGAAGTGTAACAGTAGCTTCTTCAATGGGACCTGGAGTTAAAATAAACCCAGCAAGAACAGCTGAATAATAAAACTGTTGACACAGGTTGACAAAAATGATATCATATCATTTGTCAATGTAAAAAAGAATAGATTTGCCGTAGATAGTGGGTGCGAGAGCTTAATATCCCACCGAGGTTTTAGATAAATTGAGATTACTAAAGCTTTTGATGTCTACTTTTGGCAACAAAAGCTTTTTATAATGTTGCGGTAAATACTAAGCCTATTTGGTGAAGGAGGTGCACATCTATATGAGAAAAGCTATAGAGATTAAATCAGAAGTTGTTTCTGAGATAGTTGAAAAGTTACAAAAATCTTCTGCTGCTGTTGTTGTAGATTACAAAGGATTAACAGTTGAAGAAGTAACTGAGTTAAGAAAACAAATGAGAGAAGCTGGTGTAGATTACAAAGTATATAAAAATACTTTAGTTAGAAGAGCAGCTAAAGAAGTTGGTATAGAGCAATTCAATGATGAATTATTAGTTGGAACTAATGCTATAGCATTTGGATATGATGATCCAGTTGCTCCAGCAAGAATATTAAAAGGATTCATGGATTCTCATCCAAAAATGAAATTAAAGATGGGTGTTGTGGAAGGTGCATTCTACGATGAGTCTAAAATTGTTGAAATGGCTAACATACCATCAAGAGAAGTTCTTATCGCTAAATTACTTGGTAGCTTAAAAGCTCCAGTATCAAACTTTGCATATTTAATAGATGCAATAGCGAAAAAGGCAGAAGGTCAAGAAGAAGCTTAATAGCTTAATTAAAAAATTATAAATATTAATTTGAAATAAAATTCGGAGGTGCTAAAAATGACAATAGAACAAATATTAGAAGCTATAGAAAATATGAAAGTTTTAGAATTAAATGAATTAGTTAAAGCTGCTGAAGAAAAATTCGGTGTATCAGCTTCAGCTCCAGTAATGGTAGCTGGTGCAGCTGCTGGTGGACCAGCTGCTGAAGAAAAAACTGAGTTTGATGTAGTATTAGCTGAAGTTGGTTCTTCAAAAGTTGGAGTTATAAAAGCAGTTAGAGAAATAACAGGATTAGGATTAAAAGAAGCTAAAGAAGTAGTTGATAATGCTCCTAAGACAGTTAAAGAAGGAGCTTCTAAAGAAGAAGCTGAACAAATAAAAGAAAAATTAGAAGCTGCTGGAGCTAAAGTAGAAGTTAAGTAGTTTCTTTAAAAAGATACCCTATGGGTATCTTTTTTATTTGCAAAGAATTATATGATTTATCTAGAGTTATAAAGAAAATATTTTTATAAAATAAAAAAAATCTATAATAGTATTAAATTAAGGGTATCATATAGTATATAATGATATTTTAATTTAATACTATTATTAAATTAAAATATAAACAATTGTTGTAATGTATATATAGAGAGTATATAATTAAATGGAACTGTAAAAAATTACATATTATTTTAAAAAAATACATAAGTACTTTGAAAATAAAATGTAATAAATAATTAATTAACAAGTATAAATTTAAAAATAAACTAGATATTTAAAAAAATCGAAATTTGTAGACTGAAGGACATATTTAAGGAGGAGTTAATAATGGAAAAGTTACAAGGAAAAATTGCAGTAGTTACTGCTGCCACAAAAGGTATCGGGTTAGCTTCAGCAGAAATATTAGCAAAGAATGGAGCAATTGTATATTTAGCAGCTCGTTCAGAAGAATTAGCTAATGAAGTTATAAATAAAATAGGTGCAGAAGGTGGTTGCGCCAAGTTTGTTTACTTTAATGCTCGTGAAGAAGAAACTTTTACTTCAATGATAGAAGATGTAGTTAAAAAAGAAGGGAAGATAGATATACTTGTAAACAATTTTGGTTCAACAAACCCTTCTCTTGACAAAGACCTTTTAACTGGAGATACAGATAATTTCTTTGACACAGTAAATACTAATTTGAAAAGTGTGTATTTACCATGTAAAGCAGCAATTCCTCATATGATAAAGAATGGAAAAGGCAGTATAGTAAATATATCAAGTATAGGTTCAGTATTACCTGATTTATCTAGAATAGCATACTGTGTATCAAAAGCAGCAATTAATTCATTAACTCAAAATATAGCAACACAATATGCAAAAAATCATGTTAGATGTAATGCTGTGCTTCCAGGTCTTATTGCAACTAAAGCTGCATTAGATAATATGTCACCAGAATTCATAAAAGAGTTTTTAAAACATGTCCCTTTAAATCGTATAGGAGAGCCTGATGATATAGCAAAAGCCGTTCTATTCTATGCTAGTGATGATTCATCCTTTATAACAGGAGACTTACTTGAAGTTGCAGGAGGATTTGGTTTACCTACTCCACAATTCGCAGATAATATATTAGGGTAATCAAGCTACTAATATATAATAAAAATTTATGTATTAGTTATGCTAGAAGTTCTATTTTTATAAAGACCATAGATACAATTTATATTGGAAAAAGTCTAAGACTAAAAATTCCAAGTTAAATTTATCTATGGTTTTTATTTTGTATATTTAATAAATTGTATATATTTGTATAAATCTAATTATTTACAACTAATTTATCAAGGAATTATAATTAAATAGGGGAAGAGTATTTGTATATAAGTCTATATAGAAAATTAGACCTATAAATGAAAAATATGGATTTTATATTAAGAAATTGTACATAATACATAATATATTCCAAAAATAATTTACAAAAAATCAAAAATAATGCATAGTTTACATATAAGATAAAAAATATATTGAAAAATACTTGACAATATGCTAAAATTATTAGATGCGTTAGAATGAACTATTGTTTTATTTTTAATTATTGAGAGGTGAAAAGTGAATGCCACATCCTGTCACGATAGGTAAAAGAACTAGAATGAGCTTTTCTAAAATTAAGGAAATAGCTGATGTGCCAAATCTTATAGAAATTCAAGTAGATTCCTATGAGTGGTTTTTAAAAGAAGGTTTAAAAGAAGTGTTTGATGATATTTCACCAATAGAAGATTATACTGGTAATCTTATATTGGAATTTGTTGACTATTCTTTAGACGATAAACCAAAGTATGATATAGAAGAGTGTAAAGAGAGAGATGCTACATATTGTGCACCTCTAAAAGTTAAGGTAAGACTTATAAATAAAGAAACAGGCGAGATAAAAGAACAAGAAGTATTTATGGGTGACTTCCCTTTAATGACAGAAAGAGGAACTTTCGTTATAAATGGAGCAGAAAGAGTTATAGTAAGTCAATTAGTTAGATCTCCTGGTGTTTACTATGCGGAAGAAAGAGATAAAACAGGTAAGAGATTGATTTCATCTACTGTAATTCCTAATAGAGGAGCATGGTTAGAATATGAGACAGATTCTAATGATGTAATTTCTGTAAGAGTTGATAGAACAAGAAAACAACCAGTTACAGTTTTACTTAGAGCTTTAGGGATAGGAACAGATGCAGAGATAATTGACCTTCTAGGAGAAGACGAGAGATTGTCTGCTACATTAGAAAAAGATAATACTAAATCAGTAGAGGAAGGTCTTGTAGAGATATATAAAAAATTAAGACCAGGTGAGCCTCCTACTGTAGAAAGTGCATCATCTTTATTAAATGCTTTATTCTTTGATCCAAAAAGATATGACTTAGCAAAAGTTGGTAGATATAAATTTAATAAGAAACTTGCTTTATGTTATAGAATAATGAATAAAATTTCAGCACAAGACATAATAAATCCAGAAACTGGGGAAGTATTTGTAAAAGCTGGAGAAAAAATAAGTTATGAGTTAGCTAAAGATATACAAAATGCAGGTATAAATGTAGTAAATCTACTAATGGATGATGATAAGAAAGTTAGAGTTATAGGAAATAATTTTGTAGATATTAAGTCTCACATTAATTTTGACATAGATGATTTAAACATAAAAGAAAAAGTACATTATCCAACTTTAAAAGAAATTTTAGATGGATATAGCGATGAAGAAGAAATAAAAGAAGCTATAAAATCAAGAATTAAAGAACTTATACCAAAACATATATTATTAGATGACATAATAGCTTCAATAAGTTATGAGTTCAATATATTCTATAATATAGGAAATATTGATGATATAGACCACCTAGGAAACAGAAGAATAAGATCTGTAGGTGAATTATTACAAAATCAAGTTAGAATTGGTCTTTCAAGAATGGAAAGAGTCATAAAAGAAAGAATGACAGTTCAAGATATGGAAGCTATAACGCCTCAAGCGTTAGTTAACATAAGACCAGTTTCTGCTGCAATAAAAGAATTCTTTGGTAGTTCTCAGTTATCTCAGTTCATGGACCAAACAAATCCTCTATCTGAGTTAACACATAAGAGAAGATTATCAGCTCTTGGACCTGGAGGTCTTTCAAGAGAAAGAGCTGGATTCGAAGTGCGTGACGTTCACCATTCACACTATGGTAGAATGTGTCCAATAGAGACTCCAGAAGGACCAAACATCGGTCTTATAAACTCTCTAGGAACTTATGCAAAGATAAATGAATTTGGATTTATAGAATCACCATATAGAAAATTTGACAAAGAAACATCAACAGTTACTGGTGAAATACATTATTTAACTGCTGATGAGGAAGATTTATTTGTAAGAGCTCAGGCAAATGAGCCATTAACAGATGATGGTAAGTTCGTAAACCATAGAGTTGTTTGTAGAACTGTAAATGGTGCTGTTGAAATGGTTCCTGAAAGTAGAGTAGATTACATGGATATATCTCCTAAGCAAGTTGTATCTGTTGCGACTGCTATGATACCTTTCCTAGAAAATGATGACGCCAACCGTGCCCTTATGGGAGCGAACATGCAACGTCAGGCAGTGCCTCTAGTTAGAAGAGAAGCACCGATTATAGGAACTGGTATAGAATATAGAGCTGCAAAAGACTCTGGTGCAGTTGTGGTTGCTAGAAATTCTGGTATAGCAGAAAGAGTAACAGCAGATGAAATAATTATAAAAAGAGAAGATGGAAACAGAGATAGATATAATCTACTTAAGTTTAAACGTTCAAACTCAGGTACATGTATAAATCAAACACCTATAATAAGTAAAGGTGAACAGATAGAGAGAGGCGATGTTATAGCAGATGGTCCAGCAACTGATTTAGGTGAGGTCGCACTTGGAAGAAACTGCCTTATAGCATTCATGACTTGGGAAGGTTATAACTACGAGGATGCCATATTAATAAATGAAAGATTAGTTAAAGAAGATAGATTATCAACAATTCATATAGAAGAATATGAATGTGAAGCTAGAGATACAAAACTAGGACCAGAGGAAATAACTAGAGATATACCTAATGTTGGAGATAGTGCAATTAAGAACTTAGATGACAGAGGTATAATAAGAATAGGTGCAGAAGTAGATTCAGGTGATATACTAGTTGGTAAAGTAACTCCAAAAGGAGAAACTGAACTTACTGCTGAAGAAAGATTACTTCGTGCAATATTCGGAGAAAAAGCTAGAGAAGTTAGAGATACTTCACTTAAAGTACCTCATGGTGAATCTGGGATAATAGTTGATGTAAAAGTGTTTACTAGAGAAAATGGAGATGATTTATCTCCAGGAGTAAATGAGTTAGTAAGATGTTATATAGCTAAAAAGAGAAAGATAAAAGTTGGAGATAAAATGGCTGGTCGTCATGGTAATAAGGGTGTTATCTCAAGAATATTACCAGAAGAAGATATGCCATTTATGGAAAATGGAACTCCACTAGATATAATACTTAACCCACAAGGTATACCATCACGTATGAACATTGGTCAGGTTCTAGAAGTTCATTTAGGACTTGCTGCTAAGACGCTAGGATGGTATGTAGCAACATCAGTATTCGATGGTGCTAATGAGTATGACATAATGGATGCTCTTGAGGAATCTGGGTATCCTAGAGATGGTAAATTGACTTTATATGATGGTAGAACAGGTGAGACTTTTGATAACAGAATAACTGTTGGATATATGTATTACTTAAAACTACATCACTTAGTAGATGAAAAATTACATGCAAGAAGTACTGGACCATACTCATTAGTTACTCAGCAACCACTAGGTGGTAAAGCACAATTTGGTGGACAAAGATTTGGAGAAATGGAGGTTTGGGCTCTAGAAGCATATGGAGCTGCTCACATACTTCAAGAAATACTTACTGTTAAGTCTGATGACGTTGTAGGTCGTGTTAGAACTTATGAAGCTATAGTTAAAGGTGAAAATATACCTGAACCAGGAATCCCAGAATCATTTAAAGTTCTTATAAAAGAACTTCAAAGTTTATGCTTAGATGTAAAAGTATTGACAGATGAAGACCAAGAAATAGAAGTAAGAGAGTCTGTAGATGAAGATGATACAATAGGTGAATTTGAGCTAGACGTTGTAAATCATATGGGAGAAGTTGAAGAAAGCAACATAATAGAAGAAATTGAAGATGATTTTGCGGAAAACGCAGAAGATGAGGATATAGAGAATTTAGAAGAATTCACTGAAGATGATTTATTTGAAGAAGAAATAGATTTTGAAAGTGATGACTTTGATGTGTAAATTTAATTAATGTAAATCTCAAATAGAAGGGAGAGAACTCCTTGTTTGAATTAAACAATTTCGAGTCGATAAAAATAGCATTGGCTTCTCCAGAAAAAATAAGACAATGGTCTAGAGGAGAAGTTAAAAAGCCAGAAACTATAAATTACCGTACTTTAAAGCCAGAGAAAGATGGTCTTTTCTGTGAAAGAATTTTTGGACCACAAAAAGACTGGGAGTGCCATTGTGGTAAATATAGAAGAGTTAGATATAAAGGTGTAGTTTGTGATAGATGTGGAGTAGAAGTAACTAAATCAAAAGTAAGAAGAGAGAGAATGGGACATATAGAGCTAGCTGCTCCTATGTCTCACATCTGGTACTTCAAAGGCATACCAAGTAGAATGGGACTTTTACTTGATATGTCACCAAGATCATTAGAAAAAATATTATATTTTGCTTCATATGTAGTAGTTGACCCTGGAGAAACTGGATTGAATGAAAAACAGTTACTTACAGAAAAAGAATACAGAACTGCTCTTGAAAAGTATGGATATACTTTTACTGTAGGAATGGGTGCTGAGGCTGTAAAGATATTACTACAAAATATAGATTTAGAGCAACAAAGTAAAGACTTAAGAGCGGAATTAAAAGATAGTACAGGACAAAAGAAAGTTAGAACAATCAGAAGATTAGAAGTTGTAGAAGCATTTAAAAAGTCTGGAAATAAACCAGAATGGATGATTTTAGATGCAATACCAGTAATACCACCAGATTTAAGACCAATGGTACAACTTGATGGTGGAAGATTTGCGACTTCAGACCTAAATGATTTATATAGAAGAGTTATAAATAGAAATAATAGACTTAAAAGACTATTAGAGCTTGGAGCTCCAGATATAATTGTAAGAAACGAAAAAAGAATGCTTCAAGAAGCAGTTGATGCCTTAATAGATAATGGTAGAAGAGGTAGACCTGTAACAGGGCCTGGAAATAGACCACTTAAATCTTTATCAGATATGTTAAAAGGTAAACAAGGTCGTTTCCGTCAAAACTTACTTGGTAAACGTGTTGACTACTCAGGTCGTTCTGTTATAGTTGTTGGACCAGAACTTAAATTTTATCAATGTGGGCTTCCAAAGAAAATGGCATTAGAATTATTCAAGCCATTTGTTATGGATAAATTAGTTAAAGAAGGATATGCACATAATATAAAAAGTGCAAAATCTATAGTAGAAAAAGTTAAACCAGAAGTTTGGGATGTTTTAGAAGATGTTATAAAAAGTCATCCAGTTCTTCTTAACCGTGCACCGACTCTACATAGATTAGGTATACAAGCATTTGAACCAATCTTAGTTGAAGGTAAGGCTATAAAACTACATCCTCTTGTATGTACAGCCTATAATGCAGACTTTGATGGAGACCAAATGGCAGTCCATGTACCTTTATCAGTAGAAGCACAAGCAGAAGCAAGATTCTTAATGCTTTCTGTAAATAATATCCTTGCTCCTAAAGATGGTTCACCTATAACTACTCCATCTCAGGATATGGTTTTAGGTTGCTATTATCTAACAATAGAAGCACAAGATGGAGCTAAAGGTACAGGTATGGTATTTAAAGACTTTAATGAGTTATTACTTGCTTATTACAATAAATCAGTTCATCTACATGCTTTAGTAAAATTAAAGGTAACGCTTGAAGATGGAAGTAGTTCATTAGTTGAAAGTACTGTTGGTAGATTTATATTTAATGAAAATATACCTCAAGATTTAGGTTTTGTAGATAGAAAAGAAAACCCATTTGCACTTGAAGTTGATTTCTTAGCAGATAAAAAATCTCTTGGTAAAATAATAGATAAATGTTTTAGAAAACACGGAAATACAGAAACAGCTGAATTACTAGACTATATAAAGGCTCTAGGATTTAAATATTCTACATTAGGTGGAATAACAGTTGCTGTTGATGATATGAGTGTACCAGAAGAAAAGAAAGTATTTATAGCAGAAGCAGAAGCAAGGGTTGATAAATATGAAAAAGCATACAGAAGAGGTCTAATATCTGATGAAGAGAGATATGAGAAAGTTATAGAGACATGGACAGAAACAACTGACAAAGTTACTGATGCTCTTATGGGTGGATTGGACAGATTAAATAATATATATATAATGGCACATTCAGGAGCCAGAGGTTCTAAAAACCAAATTAGACAGCTAGCAGGTATGCGTGGTCTTATGGCCAATGCATCTGGTAAAACAGTTGAGATACCAGTTAAATCTAATTTCCGTGAAGGTTTATCAGTACTAGAATATTTTACATCTTCACATGGTGCCAGAAAAGGTCTTGCTGATACAGCTATACGTACAGCTGAATCTGGATACTTAACAAGAAGACTTGTTGATGTAAGTCAAGATGTTATTGTAAGAGAAATAGATTGTGGAACAGAAGATACTACAGAAATTTATGCTATAAAAGAAGGAAACGAAGTTATAGAAGAGATATATGATAGAATTGTAGGAAGATATACTATAGACCCTATATTAAATCCTAAAACTGGTGAAGTTATAGTTGAAGCTGATGCTATGATACAAGAAGATGAAGCAGAAACTATAGTAGATTTAGGGATTGAAAAAATTAGGATAAGAACAGTTCTTAACTGTAAAACTAATCATGGAGTTTGTTCTAAGTGCTATGGTAGAAACTTGGCTACAGGAAAAGAAGTTAATATAGGTGAAGCAGTTGGTATAATAGCAGCTCAATCTATCGGTGAGCCGGGGACTCAGCTTACAATGCGTACATTCCATACTGGAGGAGTTGCAGGAGCCGATATAACTCAAGGTCTTCCAAGGGTTGAAGAATTGTTTGAGGCTAGAAAGCCAAAAGGATTAGCCGTAATAACTGAAGTATCTGGTAGAGTTGAAATAGACGAAACTGGAAAGAGAAAAGAAGTAAATGTAATACCAGCAGAAGGCGAAACTCAAACATATGTAATACCATATGGTTCTAGATTAAAAGTTAAGCAAGGTCAAATGTTAGAAGCTGGAGACCCACTAACACAAGGATTTATAAATCCTCATGATATAGTAAGAGTAAATGGTGTTAAGGGCGTTCAAGAATATATAGTTAAAGAAGTTCAAAGAGTGTATAGACTTCAAGGGGTTGACGTTAATGATAAGCATATAGAAGTTATAGTAAGACAAATGCTATCTAAAGTTAAAGTTGAAGACCCAGGAGATACAGATTTATTACCAGGTGGGTATGAAGATGTATTAACATTCAATGAATGTAATAAAGATGCTATAGCCAAAGGTCTAAGACCAGCTGTTGCTAAAAGAGTTTTACTTGGTATAACTAAAGCGTCTCTTGCTACTGATTCATTCTTATCAGCAGCTTCATTCCAGGAGACAACAAGAGTATTAACAGAGGCAGCAATAAAAGGTAAAGAAGACCATTTAATAGGGCTTAAAGAAAATGTTATATTAGGTAAGTTAATACCAGCAGGAACAGGAATGAAGAAATATAGAAATATAGCTGTTGAAAAAATTGAAGATTAATGGCAGATAGAGTAAAGAAATCTTGACAACCATTATTTGTGGTGTTAAAATAGTAAAGTGTGTTGTTTAAAAGTACACTAAGGGCTTAAATAAGCTCTTAGTGACTTTTAGATGGCAATAAATGAAAACTAAAAAGCATCAAGCTAGAAAAGTGCTAATATCACATATTTATGTGTTATAGACATTAAATTGTAAGTAACAAATGTTACAATCAGTCAGTATGAATATTCATATTGATGTAGTTGGCGGTCACTGATAAGATCGAAAATTTGGAAGGAGGTGCAGATGATGCCAACAATTAACCAATTAGTTCGTAAAAGTAGAAAAGCGGTAGAGAAGAAATCTACTGCTCCAGCATTACAAAAAGGTTACAACTCTTTAAACAAGAAAGTAACTGACGCTAGTGCTCCACAAAAAAGAGGGGTTTGTACTTCAGTAAAAACAGTTACTCCTAAGAAACCTAACTCAGCTTTAAGAAAAGTTGCCAGAGTTAGATTAACTAATGGTATAGAAGTTTCTGCTTATATACCAGGAGAAGGACACAACTTACAAGAGCATAGTGTTGTTCTTATAAGAGGAGGAAGAGTAAAAGACCTTCCAGGGGTTAGATACCATATACTAAGAGGGACTCTAGATACAGCAGGTGTTGATAAGAGAAGACAATCAAGATCTAAGTACGGTGCGAAGAAACCTAAAGAAGCTAAAAAATAAAAACAATTAATGATTGATTATAGTTCGGTGCTTTAAATATATATATTTACGGCATCACGGCATTAAATGAATTATGTCGAGTACCTATGATTTAAGTTAAATAATTAAGGAGGGAAGCGAAATGCCAAGAAAAGGTAATGTTCCAAAAAGAGAAGTTTTACCAGATCCTATGTATGGGAGTAAGGTAGTTACTAAATTAATAAATAATCTAATGGTAGACGGAAAAAAAGGAAAGTCTCAAAGTATAGTTTATGACGCTTTCGTAGTTATTGCTGAAAAAACAGGAGAAGAAGCTTTAGAAGTATTTAATAAAGCAATGGATAATATAATGCCTGTTTTAGAAGTAAAAGCAAGAAGAGTTGGTGGGGCAAACTACCAAGTACCAATCGAAGTTAGACCTGAAAGAAGACAAACACTAGGCTTAAGATGGCTAGTAAAATATACTAGAGCTCGTGGAGAAAAAGGAATGGTTGAAAAGCTTGCTAAAGAAATAATGGATGCAGCTAACAACACTGGAGCTTCAGTTAAGAAAAAAGAAGATACTCATAAAATGGCAGAAGCTAATAAAGCATTTGCTCATTACAGATGGTAGGATATATAGATATCTTATAAAATTGAGGATATCATAAGGAGGATAACCATGGCTAGAAAGTTTCCTTTGGAAAGAACTAGGAATATAGGAATCATGGCTCATATAGATGCAGGAAAAACTACTACTACAGAAAGAATCCTGTTTTACACTGGGCAAACTCATAAAATAGGAGAAACTCATGAAGGAGCTTCTCAAATGGACTGGATGGAGCAAGAAAAGGAAAGAGGTATAACAATAACTTCTGCCGCTACTACTGCTTCATGGAAAGACCATAGAATAAATATAATAGATACTCCTGGACACGTGGACTTCACTGTTGAAGTTGAAAGATCTCTAAGAGTTCTTGACGGTTCAGTTGCTGTATTCTGTGCAAAGGGTGGGGTTGAGCCTCAATCAGAAAATGTATGGAGACAAGCTGAAACTTACGGAGTACCTAGAATAGCTTTTGTAAACAAAATGGATATATTAGGAGCAGATTTCTACAATGTTGTAAGCATGATGAAATCCAGATTAAATTCTAATGCAGTTCCTATGCAATTACCAATAGGTAAAGAAGATTCATTCATAGGTATAATAGACTTATTAAAAATGGATGCTGTTATATACAAAGACGATTTAGGAATCGAAATGGAAGAAACAGACATACCAGAAGACATGAAAGAATTAGCCACTGAGTGGAGAGAAAAATTAGTTGAATCAGTAGCTGAAACTGATGAAGAATTAATGATGAAATACCTTGAAGGTGAAGAACCTACTATAGATGAATTAAAAGTTGCTATAAGAAAAGCTACTATAGCTTGTGAAATGAACCCAGTTTTCTGTGGTACAGCTTATAGAAACAAAGGTGTTCAGTTAGTAATAGATGCAGTTTTAGATTACTTACCAGCACCAACTGATATAGCCGCTATAAAAGGTATATTAGAAGATGGAGAAGAAGCTGAAAGACATTCTTCTGATGAAGAGCCATTCTCTGCATTAGCATTCAAAATAATGACTGACCCATTCGTTGGAAAATTAGCGTTCTTCAGAGTTTACTCTGGAACATTAGAATCTGGTTCTTATGTTTTAAATGCAACTAAGAATAAGAGAGAAAGAATTGGTCGTATATTACAAATGCATGCCAATACAAGAGAAGAAATAACTAAGGTTTATGCTGGAGATATAGCAGCAGCAGTAGGATTAAAAGATACTACTACTGGAGACACATTATGTGACCCTGCTAATCCAATAATACTTGAATCTATGGAATTCCCTGAGCCAGTTATATCTGTTGCTATAGAACCAAGTTCTAAAGCAGCTCAAGAAAAAATGGGTATAGCTCTTCAAAAATTAGCTGAAGAAGACCCTACTTTCACAGTTAAGACTGACCAAGAAACAGGACAAACTATAATATCTGGTATGGGTGAGTTACACTTAGAGATAATAGTAGATAGATTATTAAGAGAATTTAAAGTAGAAGCTAAGGTTGGTGCACCACAAGTTGCATATAGAGAAACTATAACTCAACCAGTTGATGTTGAATACAAGTACTCTAAGCAATCAGGTGGTAGAGGACAATATGGTCACGTTAAGATTAGAGTTGCTCCTCAAGAGCCAGGTGAAGGATACAAATTCACAAACAAAACTGTTGGTGGATCTGTACCAAAAGAATATGTTGGCCCAGTTGATATGGGTATACAAGGAGCTATGCAATCTGGTATAGTTGCTGGATATCCAGTTGTGGACGTTGCTGTTGAGTTATATGATGGTTCTTACCATGAGGTTGACTCTTCTGAAATGGCGTTTAAGATGGCTGGTTCAATGGCATTTAAAGATGCTATGAAGAAAGGTAATGCAGTTCTTTTAGAGCCTTACTTCAAAGTAGAAGTTGTTACTCCAGAAGATTATATGGGAGATGTTATGGGTGATTTAAACTCAAGAAGAGGATTAATCCAAGGTATGGAAGCTAGAAGTGGTGCACAAGTTATAAATGCATTCGTTCCACTTTCAGAAATGTTTGGATACTCAACAGATCTAAGATCTTCAACTCAAGGTCGTGCAACTTATACAATGATATTCGATCACTATGAGCAAGTTCCAGCTTCAGTTGCTAAGAAAATAGCTGAAGGAAAATAATTTAAAAATAATTAATAATATAAATATAAAAAATAATCAGCGAGATGAGATATATCTCATCTCGCACAAGATAAAGGGAGGAAATTCAAAATGGCTAAAGCTAAATACGAAAGAACAAAACCTCATGTTAATATAGGTACAATAGGACACGTTGACCACGGTAAAACTACATTAACAGCAGCAATAACAAAAACATTATATGACAGATACCAATTAGGAGAAGCAGTAGATTTCGCAAACATAGATAAAGCTCCAGAAGAAAGAGAAAGAGGAATCACAATATCAACAGCACACGTTGAGTATGAGACTCCAAACAGACACTACGCACACGTTGACTGCCCAGGACATGCTGACTACGTTAAGAACATGATAACAGGAGCAGCACAAATGGACGGAGCAATATTAGTTTGTTCAGCAACAGATGGACCAATGCCACAAACAAGAGAACATATACTATTATCAAGACAAGTTGGTGTACCATATATAGTAGTATTCTTAAACAAATGTGACATGGTAGATGACGAAGAGTTATTAGAGCTAGTAGAAATGGAAGTAAGAGATTTATTAACAGAATATGATTTCCCAGGAGATGATACTCCAATAGTAAGAGGGTCAGCATTAATGGCATTAGAAGATCCAAAGAGCGAGTGGGGAAATAAGATAGTAGAATTATTCGAGCAAATAGATGAGTATATTCCAGCACCAGAGAGAGATACAGATAAACCATTCTTAATGCCAGTAGAGGACGTATTCTCAATCACAGGAAGAGGAACAGTTGCAACAGGAAGAGTGGAAAGAGGAGTACTAAAAGTACAAGATGAAGTAGAATTAGTAGGATTAACAGAAGCACCAAGAAAAGTAGTAGTAACAGGAGTAGAGATGTTCAGAAAATTATTAGACCAAGCACAAGCAGGGGATAATATAGGAGCATTATTAAGAGGAGTACAAAGAAACGAAATAGAAAGAGGACAAGTACTAGCAAAAACTGGTTCAGTAAAGGCACACACAAAGTTTACAGCAGAAGTATATGTACTTAAAAAAGAAGAGGGTGGAAGACATACACCATTCTTTGATGGATATAGACCACAATTCTATTTCAGAACAACAGATGTAACAGGAGCTTGTAAATTACCAGATGGAATAGAAATGGTAATGCCTGGAGATAATGTAACAATGGAAGTAGACTTAATAAACTCAATAGTTGTAGAAGAGGGATTAAGATTCTCAATAAGAGAAGGTGGAAGAACAGTAGCTTCAGGAGTTGTTGCTACAATAGTAGAGTAATCTTTTA
>JABBZI010000239.1 GCA_012955965.1 Clostridioides difficile | reverse complement strand
TTGCTGTTCCTGATACTGTTATTGTTATTGTATTCGCTGATTTATTTCCTACTGCTGTATAATCTAATCCTGATGGTAATCCTGTTACTTCAACATTCGCTTTTACATCTCCATTTTTTACTGTTCCTTTTGTTAATGTTAGTACATATTCATTATCTGATGGATCTACCATTTCATCACCTGATGCCATTTTTATTTGTTTATCTGTTGCATCAAAAGTTAATTGACCTACTGCTGGTGCTAC
>JABBZI010000238.1 GCA_012955965.1 Clostridioides difficile | reverse complement strand
CATTTGGAGCAATATCTGATAAGAGTTTGATAGCTCCTGTAGCAAGACAATTAGTTCAAAATGAAAAAATGTATGCAGTAGTAGCCCCTGCTATAACAGGTCAAGTTGAGGCAAATGTTACATATGGACAATTAAAAAATGCTATAAAGTCATTGGGATTTGTGGATATGATAGAAGCTTCTTGTGGGGCAGATGCAGTTACAGTTCATGAAAGTAATGAATTTATTGAGAGAATAAAATCTGG
>JABBZI010000237.1 GCA_012955965.1 Clostridioides difficile | reverse complement strand
AACTTCCAGCTATCATAGTAACTGTAAGTATGGCAGCAATCTTCTTTGGTATTTTCATTGTATTTTTCCCCCTTGTCTGTTTGATAACACTTGAATTTTTTAAATTTGTTCCCGTTCTAATTCTAAGAGCTACTTTTTTTTATGTAAAATCCTCTTTTTTACTACAATTCATTAACAAAAAAATTAAATCCATTTTAAAGTCTAAATTTACTAATTTTTCAATTAATTAGAAAACTTCTTTATT
>JABBZI010000236.1 GCA_012955965.1 Clostridioides difficile | reverse complement strand
TTACCGAATGAACCATGATATTCTTCTGTATCGTAACTTGCTCCACCTTGAAATTGAGACCCTCCAGCAGAAAAGTCTCTCTCACAGCTAATTCCATTTTCTCCTACATAACCACCCCCATGACCAAGGGAGTGAGCAGCTGCGTAATTACTTCCCATTCCTCCGCCACCGCCTGCAACAAGTATGCGTGAAAGCAAACTTTTAGTGTTATCCCAAGTTGCGCCAGGTTGATAAAGTCTTATAT
>JABBZI010000235.1 GCA_012955965.1 Clostridioides difficile | reverse complement strand
TTACCGAATGAACCATGATATTCTTCTGTATCGTAACTTGCTCCACCTTGAAATTGAGAACCTCCAGCAGAAAAGTCTCTCTCACAGCTAATTCCATTTTCTCCTACATAACCACCACCATGACCAAGGGAGTGAGCAGCTGCGTAATTACTTCCCATTCCTCCGCCACCGCCTGCAACAAGTATGCGTGAAAGCAAACTTTTAGTGTTATCCCAAGTTGCGCCAGGTTGATAAAGTCTTATAT
>JABBZI010000234.1 GCA_012955965.1 Clostridioides difficile | reverse complement strand
GTGGGGTCTTGCACAAGGTTGGGGTTCTAAAGTATTTGGAAGCTTAAACTGGAACTGGTATCCTTATTTATGGCAAGCTGGTGGAGATATATATAATGATGATTTAAAATCAGTTAAGTTTAATAATAAAAATGGCTTAGATGCAGCCAATTTCTTAAAAGAATTACAAGCATATGTACCTGAAGATTCTTTATCTAAAGATAGTAATGAAATGATAGAAAGTGTATTTGGTCCAGGGAAAGCAG
>JABBZI010000233.1 GCA_012955965.1 Clostridioides difficile | reverse complement strand
TGTGCTGAAAGGTAAATAGCATCTGGTAAAGGTTTCTCTCCATTTAAAAAAGGCTTTAATACTTCTTGTAGTTCTGTAAAGTCCCCCAACTCAAATAAGTTTTGAGCATATTTTAATGCTAAAGCCTCATCATTTGGTTTCTTGGCATATTTTTCTTTAAGTTCATTCGCCTGTTTTTCATAATTTATACGGGTAATCTCTTTTGTGGGTTTAGGTGTTGATTTATCACCTGAGCTTTTTGATGA
>JABBZI010000232.1 GCA_012955965.1 Clostridioides difficile | reverse complement strand
TAACCAAACTAAAACATAAGGATGAAATAAACCTAAGTGTGAAAGTTACGAAAGTAGAAAAAATTGGTTAGATAGTATAAGGTTAAATCCTAAGTACTTTAAAATGGGCAATCAGCAGGTAAGCTCCTAAGTAGGAGAAACTTCAACGACTATTCCTCTTGAGGGAAGTACACTACAAGCTATTGGTAGTGGAAGTGGGTAGACCTTAACGGATAACGCCGAAGGATAAGATATAGTCTGTGCTT
>JABBZI010000231.1 GCA_012955965.1 Clostridioides difficile | reverse complement strand
ATAGTCTACTTGCAGGTATGGGTGGACAAACAGGATTAAACTTAGCAGTTGAACTTTATGAAAAAGGCATACTAGATAAATATGGAGTAAAGATAATAGGAACTTCAGTAGAATCTATCAAAAAAGGGCGAGGACAGAGACTTATTTAGAGAGGTAATGAAAGAAATAAATCAGCCAGTAATAGTTAGTGATATAGTTACAAACTTAGAAGCAGGGCTTGAATTTGCTGATAAAATAGGTTATCCA
>JABBZI010000230.1 GCA_012955965.1 Clostridioides difficile | reverse complement strand
GTAAATGCTTCACTCCTACGTTTTCAGATACTGAGTTTCCACCCCAAGAACCACAACCAAGAGTAAGAGATGGTGCTAATTTAAAGTTATATAAATCACCTATACCACCTTGTGATGATGGAGTATTGATTAAAATTCTACAAGTTTTCATGGCAGAAGTAAATCTATCAAGTTTTTCTCTTTGATTTACATCATCAATATATAGTGAAGATGTATGTCCGAATCCTCCATCTTCTACTAACTTTT
>JABBZI010000022.1 GCA_012955965.1 Clostridioides difficile | reverse complement strand
TAGAGTTCTGGCCTTCCAAGCCAGCTGTGAGGGTTCGATCCCCTTCACCCGCTCCAAAAATGGGACCATAGCTCAGCTGGGAGAGCACCTGCCTTACAAGCAGGGGGTCACAGGTTCGAGCCCTGTTGGTCCCACCATTTGCGGCCTGGTAGTTCAGTTGGTTAGAATGCCAGCCTGTCACGCTGGAGGTCGAGGGTTCGAACCCCTTCCAGGTCGCCAAAATAAATAAGCGGGAATAGTTCAGTGGTAGAGCGCAACCTTGCCAAGGTTGAAGTCGCGAGTTCGAATCTCGTTTCCCGCTCCATAATAACTTGGGTGCATAGCTCAGCTGGATAGAGCAACGCCCTTCTAAGGCGTGTGTCCGGGGTTCGAATCCCTGTGCGCTCATTAAGAAAAGTTTACTATATTTTATAGTAAACTTTTATATTGTTTAAAAAGACACAGGATACATGTATATTACCTGTGTCTTTTTCTTTATAAACTTTAAACTATGTAAGAGTTACAGTATATTCATTAATATTGTAAACATATGAATGGTAATGTATAATAGTCTACAAGACATTTATAAAAGTTCTAGTTAAAGGAATTACTAACTATTGGATAAGAACTACATACATTATATTGTATACTTTATAGTATTAATCTTTTAGAGTGTTTTATTAACTTATAAACTAATTAATTTTACTTATATAATGAATTATTAAAAATTAGGTATTATAGAAAATTGACAATGTAATGTAACACTTATAAGTTATACTTAAACTAAATGAATTATAATAGTATAAGTAATAGATGTATAAATTTTAGAATATGTGTGCTATTTTACCTATAGAAAATAATTTCTAATGGTATTTATAGTAGTATATTAAAATAAATTTATTTAAGCTGATTATAAAGAAAGTTATTATTTTAAAGCAGGAATTATATTAATAAGTTAATAAGATAATATTTATGATAGATGATGTTTCAATTTTATAATTGATGAGTAGATTATAAAATTTATTTTAGTAAATATATATTAATTAATGATATATTAAATAGGTTTTATGACATAAAACTGCGTTAAGGCGCGAGTACTACTTTGTATTCGCGCCTTGATGGTTTGAATTATTTGAACTAAAATTAACTTTAATAAAAATATGTATTTATTGAATCGATATTTTTGATGTCTTTAGAGATTATTTAACAATCTCGAACCATAAAATTAGAATTATTTACACAAAAGTTAAATAGTTTGTATAGAGTTAGATTTATATAGTATAATACATAGTGTAAATAATTAAGAAGTTATCAAACAGGAGGATAAAACTGTGTTAGATATAAATTCTTTTTTAAATGGATTTTTTAATATAATATTAAGAATGAGTATATATGATTTAATTGACATATCTATAGTAGCGTATATTTTTTACAAAATATTTATGTTTATAAAAGATACAAGGGCAGAACAAGTATTTAAAGGGATAATATTTCTTTTATTAGCAACTCAACTTAGTAACACTTTTAAATTGCATACCGTTTATTGGATATCTCTTAAAGCTCTAGATTATGGAGTTATAGCTGCTCTTATAATTTTTCAACCAGAATTTAGAGCAGGACTTGAGCATATAGGAAGAGCAAAATTTAATTTATTTGGAAAGAATGTAAATACTTCGGAAGAGACTCTTAATAGAAATATAGAAGAAATTGTAGAGGCTTTGTATTCACTTTCTAGACAAAAAATAGGTGCTCTTATCATAATGGAGAGAGAAACCAGAATAAGTGATATAATAAATACAGGAACTATTATTGATGCTGAGATTTCTAGACAGCTATTAATAAATATATTTATACCAAATACACCACTACATGATGGAGCTGTTGTAATTAGAGATTCTAAGGTAAAGGCAGCTGCATGTTTTTTACCCCTGACAGAAAGTAAGGATTTAAGCAAAGATTTAGGTACTAGACATAGGGCGGGAATAGGTGTAAGTGAAGTATCTGACTGTATTACACTGATTGTATCTGAAGAAACTGGAGGCGTATCAATTGCTAAATCAGGTAAGTTATATAGAGATATTTCGAGAGAAAGAATGATGAATATATTACGTAGTAATTTAAAAACAAACACGGAAACAAGAAGTTTTTTCAAAGGTGGTATATTTAAATGATAAATAGACTGAAAAATAATACCAAAATAAAAATAATATCATTTTTAAGTGCAATTGCATTATGGATGTATGTTATGGCCGTAGTTGACCCTGAAGAAACGAAAGGGTTTGAAGATATACCTGTATCTATAAGTAATATGAGTGATTTAAAAGATAAAAATCTTGTTATATATCCAGACGAAAAATTAACAGCAGATGTATATATAAAAGGTAGTTTATCAAAGGTACAAAGTGTAAAAAAAGAGGATATACATGTATATGGAACTATTGAAGACCCAATACAAGGGCAAAAAGAAGTATATTTAAAAGCAAATATTCCTCAAGGGGTCACTATAGAATTTAAACATGATGTTTTAGTAGTGAATCTTGAAAAAAATATAAAAGAAAAAAGAGATATAAAGGTAGAAGTAAGTGGAAATTCAAAAAGAAATATAAATAAAATTGAACTAAGTAAGGATTTTGTCGATATTTCAGGTCCAAGGAGTTTGGTTAATGAAGTCAAAAGTGTAAGAGCTAATTTAGATGTTGGAAATCAAACAGAGGATTTTTCTAAAAAATTAGAATTAATTCCTTTAAATAGTAGTGGGACAAAGGTTGAAGGTGTGAAGTTAAGCTCATCTTCAGTAACTGCACAGATAGAATTATTAAAAGAAAAAACAGTTCCAATAAGGGTAAATTTAAAGAATGATAAAGATAATGATGCATTGAAAAATTATAAGTTAAGTGCAGAACAAGTTACAATAAAAGGAAAAAAAGAAAATATAGACAAAATAAATTATATTAAGACAAAACCTGTTGATTTAGCTGATTTAGCTAATGGAGAAGAAAAAGAAGTGAGCTTAGAGGTTCCAGAAGGTATAACTCTTGAAGATAGCTCTATAACAATAAAATTAAATGAAACAAAACAGCTAAGTGCAGAGTTTCTGTATGATGTAGGAGATATTGAATTGAGAAATATTCCAGCAAATATGGATAATCCAAGTATAATTTCAGATGTAAATATAAAAGTTGTTGTGGAATCAACAGAAGATTTAAGTAAGTTAAATAAAAAAGATATTTCGTTGTTTATTGATTTATCACAAGGACCTGAAGAAGATAGTAAATATAAAATAAAATATGAAACAACAAATCAATTTAAAAAAATAAATATAGAACCTAATATTGTTGAAGTGGAATGAACAAATATTTCGAATATTTAGTTGTTACAAGATGCGACAAAAAAACCTATAAAATTAAGTTTGTTAATTTTATGTTTTTGTTGCATCTTGTTTATTTTAGTTATATTATAAAATAAGGACAATGAGATATTTGTTAAATCTAAAAAGTACTAGATATATGAAAAAAGACTGATAAATAGATTTAAATAAATATTTTTGAATTAAATATTTCAATTATCCCTAGGAAAACGTTGCTGAACGAGTTATAATTTAATTGAGATATAAAAAGTTCTATTTCAAAAAATTCAAGATGAGGTGGAAATGCATGAAAAGCTTTGAAGAAGTAATTAAGTTTGCAAAAGAAAGAGGACCTAAAACTATATCAGTAGCATGTTGTCAAGATAAAGAAGTTTTAATGGCAGTTGAGATGGCTAGAAAAGAAAAAATAGCAGATGCTATTTTAGTAGGTGATATAGAAAAGACTAAAGAAATTGCAAAAAGCATAGACATGGATATCGAAAATTATGAACTGATAGATATAAAAGATTTAGCAGAAGCATCTCTAAAATCTGTTGAATTAGTTTCACAAGGAAAAGCCGACATGGTAATGAAAGGCTTAGTAGACACATCAATAATACTAAAAGCAGTTTTAAACAAAGAAGTAGGTCTTAGAACTGGAAATGTATTAAGTCACGTAGCAGTATTTGATGTAGAAGGGTATGACAGATTATTTTTCATAACTGACGCAGCTATGAACTTAGCACCTGATACAAATACTAAGAAGCAAATCATAGAAAATGCTTGCACAGTAGCACATTCACTAGATATAAACGAACCAAAAGTTGCTGCAATATGCGCAAAAGAAAAAGTAAATCCAAAAATGAAAGATACAGTTGAAGCTAAAGAACTAGAAGAAATGTATGAAAGAGGAGAAATCAAAGGTTGTATGGTTGGTGGACCTTTTGCAATTGATAATGCAGTATCTTTAGAAGCAGCTAAACATAAAGGTATAAATCATCCTGTAGCAGGAAGAGCTGATATATTATTAGCTCCAGATATTGAAGGTGGTAACATATTATATAAAGCTTTGGTATTCTTCTCAAAATCAAAAAATGCAGGGGTTATAGTTGGAGCTAAAGCACCAATAATACTAACTTCTAGAGCAGACAGCGAAGAAACTAAACTTAACTCAATAGCTTTAGGTGTTTTAATGGCAGCAAAGGCTTAAATTTAAGGGGGAAATAGGCAAATGAGCAAAATATTTAAAATCTTAACAATAAATCCTGGGTCGACATCAACTAAAATAGCTGTATTTGATAATGAGGATTTAGTATTTGAAAAAACTTTGAGACATTCTTCTGAAGAAATAGGAAAATATGAGAAAGTGTCAGATCAATTTGAATTCCGTAAACAAGTAATTGAAGAAGCTCTAAAGGAAGGTGGAGTAAAAACACCTGAATTAGATGCTGTAGTAGGTAGAGGCGGACTTCTTAAACCTATAAAAGGTGGTACTTATTCAGTAAGTGCTGGTATGATTGAAGATTTAAAAGTAGGAGTTTTAGGAGAACATGCTTCAAACTTAGGTGGAATAATAGCAAAGCAAATAGGTGATGAAGTAAATGTTCCTTCATACATAGTAGACCCTGTTGTTGTGGATGAATTAGAAGATATTGCTAGAATTTCTGGTATGCCTGAAATAAGTAGAGCAAGTGTAGTACATGCTTTAAATCAAAAGGCAATAGCAAGAAGATATGCTAGAGAAATAGGTAAGAAATATGAAGATATAAATCTTATAGTTGCTCACATGGGTGGAGGAGTTTCTGTTGGAGCTCATAAAAATGGTAAGATAGTAGATGTTGCAAACGCATTAGATGGAGAAGGACCTTTCTCTCCAGAAAGAAGTGGTGGATTACCAGTAGGTGCATTAGTAAAAATGTGCTTTAGTGGAAAATATACTCAAGACGAAATTAAAAAGAAAATAAAAGGTAATGGCGGATTAGTTGCATACTTAAATACTAATGATGCTAGAGAAGTTGAAGAAAGAATTGAAGCTGGTGATGAAAAGGCTAAATTATTATATGAAGCTATGGCATATCAAATTTCTAAAGAAATAGGAGCTAGTGCAGCAGTTCTTAAGGGAGATGTAAAAGCAATACTATTAACTGGTGGAATCGCATATTCAAAAATGTTTACAGAAATGATTACAGATAGAGTTAAATTTATAGCAGATGTAAAAGTTTATCCAGGTGAAGATGAAATGATTGCATTAGCTCAAGGTGGACTTAGAGTTTTAACTGGTGAAGAAGAGGCTCAAGTTTATGATAACTAATGATAAAAGAATAAGAATCATAACTGGTCACTATGGAAGTGGTAAAAGTGAATTTGCGATGAACTATGTTGTTAAATTAAGAGATATGGTTTCTGGCAAAGTTGCTATAGCTGATTTAGATGTGGTAAATGTATACTTTAGAACTAGAGAAAAGAAAGAACTAATGAAATCTTTAGGTATACAACCGATTGATAGCTCAATCAATGCTCCAACATTAGATTTACCAGCAGTATCAGCAGAAGTGATGTCTCCTATGGTGGACCATTCATACAATTCTGTTATAGATTTAGGTGGAGATAATGTAGGTGCTAGAGTTATAGGAAGATTTAGTCATTTGTTAAAAGAAGGCGACTATGATATGCTTTTTGTAATAAATGCAAATAGGGAGAAAACTCAAACTTCTGAAGAAGTTATCCAATATATAAAGGAAATAGAAAAATCTTCTAAATTAAAAGTAACAGGTCTAATTAATAATACTCATCTTATTAGATTTACTACTATTGAGGATGTTTTAAGAGGCCAAAAAGTTGCAAAAGAAGTTTCTGAAAAATGTAATATACCTATAAGATATGTTTCATGTTTAGAAAATCTTGTTGAACAGTTACCAAAAGATTTAGAAGGAGAAGTTTTTCCTATAAAATTATATATGAGAGAAGACTGGATGTAGTTTGAGCTCAAATATATAGAAAGTTTAAGGAGGCTTAGGTAAATGGCTAAAGGAAAAGTATCTTTTAATCAAGAACGTTGTAAAGGTTGTGGATTGTGTGTTGAAGCATGTCCAGTAAAAATCATACAATTAGACTCAAATGTAATAAACAAAAAAGGGTATAACCCAGCAAGTGTTTTCGAAATGGAAAAATGCATAGGATGTGCAAGTTGTGCAACTATGTGTCCAGATGTAGTTATAACAGTAGAAAGAGATTAATTTAAATTAATATTTAAGGGGGAATTTTAATGGCTAAGATACTTATGAAAGGTAACGAAGCATTTGGAAAAGCAGCTATAGAAGCTGGTTGCAAATATTTCTTCGGTTACCCAATAACTCCACAAAGTGAATTACCAGAATATTTATCAAGAGAGTTACCAAAAATAGGTGGAGCGTTCGTTCAAGCTGAATCAGAAGTTTCTGCAATAAACATGGTTTATGGTGGAGCAGGTGCAGGAGCAAGAGTTATGACTTCTTCATCTTCACCAGGAGTTGCTTTAAAACAAGAAGGTATAACATATGCAGTAGGTGCAGAAGTTCCTTGTGTTGTACTTAACGTAATGAGAGGTGGTCCAGGACTTGGAAGTATACAACCTTCACAAGCTGACTACTTTATGTCTACAAGAGGTGGAGGAAATGGAGACTACAGAACTCCAGTATTCGCACCAGCTACAGTTCAAGAAGCTGTTGATATGATAATGGAAGCTTTTGACGTTGCAGATTACTACAGATCACCAGTTATGGTAGTTGCAGATGGTATGATAGGTCAAATGATGGAACCAGTTGAATTTAAAGCTCCTGAAAAGAAAAGAGAATTGCCTCCTAAAGATTGGGCAACTGTTGGAACTAAAGGGAAAAGAGTGCCTAATGTAATAAACTCTTTATACTTAGAGCCAGAAGTACTAGAAGACCATTGCTGGCATTTAGAAGCTAAATTTAAAGAGATGGAAAAAAATGAAGTACAATACGAAATGTACAAGACAGAAGATGCTGAATTTGTATTTGCAGCTTATGGAACTACTTCAAGAGTAGTAAAAAGCGCAATTGATATATTAAGAGAAGAAGGAATAAAAGCAGGTCTTATAAGACCTAAAGTATTATGGCCATTCCCATTTGAAGCATTTGACCAAATTCCTAATGCTAGAAACATATTAACTGTTGAAATGAGTATGGGACAAATGGTGGAAGATGTTAAAATGGCAGTAGAAGGTAAATTACCAGTTTACTTCCATGGAAGACCAGGAGGAATGACTCCAACACCAGCAGAAATAGTTGAAAAAGCTAAAAAAATTATTGCCGGAGAATTGGTTGCAGGAGGTGCTAGATAATGGCTGTTGTATTTAAGAAAACTGAAGGATTACAAGATACTCAAACTCACTACTGTCCAGGATGTACACATGGTATAATCCATAGATTAGTTGGTGAAGTATTAGAAGAATTAGGAGTGTTAGGTGATGCTGTAGGTGTTGTTCCAGTTGGATGTTCAGTTTTAGGATATAAATATTTTAACTGTGACACTCAAGAGGCTGCTCATGGTAGAGCACCAGCAGCTGCTACAGGAATAAAAAGAGTTCATCCTGAAAATACAGTATTCACTTATCAAGGTGATGGAGACTTAGCTTCAATCGGTACTGCTGAAATAGTTCATGCAGCTGCTAGAGGAGAGAAAATAACTACTATTTTTGTAAACAATACAACATATGGTATGACTGGTGGGCAAATGGCTCCAACTACACTAGTTGGACAAAGAGCTACTACTGCTCAATCAGGAAGAAATGCTGAAACTCAAGGTTACCCAATAAGAGTAAGCGAAATGTTAGCTACATTAACAGGAGCTGTATTTGTAGAAAGAGTAGCAGTTGATACTCCAGCTCATGTTAGACAAGCTAAAAAAGCTATAAAGAAAGCATTCCAAGTTCAACAAGCAGGATTAGGATTTGGAATAGTAGAAGTATTATCTACTTGTCCTACAAACTGGGGACTAGCTCCAAATGATGCTTTACAATGGTTAAGAGACAATATGATACCATACTATCCATTAGGAAATTTCAAAAATGTTGAAGTTGAGGAGGTGAAGTAAATGTCTACAGCTAGAGTAATATGTGCAGGCTTCGGAGGCCAAGGTGTTATGTCTATGGGACAATTACTTACTTATGCAGGAATGCTAGAAGGAAAAGAAGTTTCTTGGTTACCATCTTATGGACCAGAAATGCGTGGAGGTACAGCAAACTGTGCAGTAACTGTATCTAGTGAACCAGTTGGTTCTCCACTTATAACAGATGATGCAACTGCAGCTATATTATTAAACATACCAGCGTTTGAAAAATTCAAAAATGATGTTATACCTGGTGGAAAAATAATAGTAAATAGCTCTTTAATAAAAGAAAAAGTTGAAAGAACAGATGTAGATGTTTATTATATACCAGCAAATGAATTAGCAGTTGAGTTAGGAAATGACAAAGTTGCTAATATGATAATGTTAGGAGCTTACTTAAAAGTAGCTGATACTGTAGATATAGAATCTGTATTAGAAGCATTTAAAAAAGTTTTCGGACCTAGAAAAGAAAAATTCGTTCCGTTAAACAGAGAAGCTCTACAAAAAGGTATGGATGCTGCATGTTCTAAAGCAACTAACTAATAAAGAAAAAAGATGTCAAAAAAAAGACAATAGAATTATTTCTATTGTCTTTTTTGCTGATAAGTATTAAAATGTTTTTATGACTGAAATTAAGAATATAATGATATTTTATGGACTATAAAAATATAATACAAATTGCAAGCTTTTCAATTATGAAAGGAGAATATTTAGTGAGAAAGTATTTTGGAACTGATGGAGTTAGAGGAGTAGCAAATACAGAATTAACATGTGACTTAGCATATAAACTTGGTAGAGCTGGTGGTTTTGTCTTAGCTCAAGGAGACCACAGAGTAAAAGTAGTGGTAGGTAAAGATACTAGAATATCAGGGGATATGTTAGAAGCATCTTTAATAGCAGGGCTTATGTCTGTTGGATGTGATGTTATTACTGTTGGAATAATACCAACACCTGCAGTGGCATATTTAACTAGAAAATATGGTGCTGATTGTGGCGTGGTTATATCTGCATCTCATAATCCTGTTGAATATAATGGAATCAAATTCTTTAATAAGAATGGATATAAATTGGATGATGAAATTGAATTAAAAATAGAAGAATATATAGATGATATAGACAAAATTGATTGTCTACCAATTGGTGAAAATGTAGGAAGAAAATTACATGAACACTGTGCACAAAGAGACTATGTAGACTATTTGAAATCAATAATAAGCACAGATTTTAAAGGATTAAAAGTAGTATTGGATTGCGCAAATGGTGCATCATATAAAGTAGCACCAATAGTGTTTGATGAATTAGGAGCAAGTGTAATTTCAATAAATAGTTCACCAGATGGAAATAATATAAATTATAAATGTGGTTCTACACATCCTGAACAACTTCAAAAATCTGTTTTAGAGCATAATGCTGACTTAGGTCTTGCATATGATGGAGATGCAGATAGATTAATTGCAGTAAATGAGAAGGGTCAAATTGTTGATGGAGACCATATAATGATATTGAGTGCTTTAAATCTAAAGAAAAATAATAAATTAGCACAAGACACTTTAGTAGTTACAGTTATGAGTAACATAGGATTGACAATATCTGCTAAAGAAAATGGAATAAATTTATCTACTACAGCAGTTGGAGATAGATATGTTTTAGAAGATATGGTTAAAAATGGATACAATCTTGGTGGAGAACAATCTGGACATATGATATTCTTAGATTACAATACAACTGGAGATGGAGTACTTAGTTCTTTAATACTTGCAAATATAATATTGCAAGAAAAGAAACCTTTATCAGAACTTGCATCAATAATGAGTCAATATCCACAAGTATTAGTAAATGCAACAATAAGAAATGAAAATAAAACTAAATATATGGAATATCCAGAAATAAAAACTGAAATAGAAAGAATAGAATCTATTTTAGATGGAAATGGTAGAGTTCTGATAAGACCATCAGGAACTGAGCCATTAGTTAGAGTTATGTTAGAGGGTAAAGAGGAAGGTCAAATAAAAGAATTAGCAACAAATTTAGCTAATCTTATACAAGAAAAATTATCGTAATTTATAAGGGTATTCTCAGATATAAATACTGAGGGCACCTTTCTAAGCGCCAGAACTTAGTTATAGACATAATTATTAAGTAATATAGGAACTAAGTTGACGAGGTCAGAGTTAATCGAATTGTCGGCGGATGCTCTGCGGTGTGTTTACCATCGAAAGACTTCTTTAAATAATAGGAGTAATCTTATGGACAAAGGGAAGCCAAAGTAAACTTATATGACCTAACTCTTAAAATATATAAATAATATTTTTTAGGAGGACACAAATAATGTGTGGAATAGTTGGATATTTAGGAAGTAGAAAGGCAGCAGAAGTTATAGTAGAAGGACTTTCTAAGTTAGAGTACAGAGGCTATGATTCAGCAGGAGTAGCAGTTAATAATTCTAATGGAGAAGAGCTTAATATTAGAAAGTTTAAAGGTAGACTATCTGTGTTGGCAGAAGATTTAGAAAAGAATCCTATTGATGGAAACTTGGGAATAGGGCATACAAGATGGGCAACTCATGGAGAGCCATCTGATGTAAACTCACATCCTCATTTTAATCAATCTAAAACAATAGCAGTTGTTCATAATGGGATAATAGAAAATTACATGGAAATAAAAGAAGAATTAATCTCTGAAGGTGTTAAATTTGAATCTCAGACAGATACAGAAGTAATAGCACATTTAGTAGATAAATACTATGAAGGTAATTTATTAGATGCTGTATATAAAACTATATCAAAATTAAGAGGAGCTTATGCACTAGGCGTTATATGTAAAGAACATGGAAATGAATTAGTAGCTGTAAGAAAAGATAGCCCTCTTGTAGTTGGTGTTGGAGAAGGCGAAAACTTCATAGCATCAGATATACCTGCATTATTAAAATATACTAGGGATGTTTATTTCTTAGAAAATGGAGAGATAGTTCATCTAAAGGATGAAAATGTAACAGTTTATGATTCTAATAGAAATTTAGTGGAAAAAGAAGTATTCCATGTAACTTGGGATGTAGAGGCTGCATCTAAGGGTGGATATGATTACTTTATGTCAAAAGAAATTCACGAGCAACCAACAGGTGTTAGAGAAACACTAGAAAGAAGACTTGATGACAATGGAAGTATAGTTTTAGATAGTATAAATATTTCTAAAGAAGATTTAGATAAAATAAATAAAGTTTATATAGTAGCTTGTGGAACAGCATATAATGCTGGATTACTTGGAAAGTATGCTATAGAGAAATTTGTAAATATACCAGTAATAACTGATATAGCATCAGAGTTTAGATATAGTGACCCATTTGTAGATGAAAATTCATTAGTAATATTAGTTAGTCAATCTGGTGAAACAGCAGATACTCTAGCAGTATTAAGAGATTCAAAAGCTAAAGGAGCTAGAATACTTTCTATAACTAATGTTGTAGGTTCATCTATAGCTAGAGAATCAGATGATGTTTTCTATACTTGGGCAGGACCTGAAGTAGCAGTTGCATCAACTAAGGCATATACTACTCAAATAACTTCTCTATATATGATAGCTTTAGACTTTGCTATTAAAAAAGGCACAATAAATAGAGAATTTTATGATAGTATGATTTCTAAGATGAAAGAAATACCATCAAAGATACAAGAAATACTAGATAACGAAGAATATATAAAAGAAATTGCTAAAACAGTTGTGAGTTCTGACCATGCATTCTATCTAGGAAGAGGAATAGATTATAGTTTAGCAATGGAAGGTTCATTAAAATTAAAAGAAATTTCATATATACATGCAGAAGCTTTTGCAGCAGGAGAATTAAAGCATGGAACAATAGCTTTAATAGAAAAAGGAACTCCTGTAATTGCTATAGCTACTCAAGAAAAATTATTTGAAAAAATGGTTTCTAATATGGAAGAAGTAAGAGCAAGAGGAGCTTATGTAATAGCTATAGCTCAAAGTCACAATAAAGATGTTGAGAAAGCTGCTGATAAAATAATCTATATACCAAATTCAGATGATATTTTATCTCCTATATTAGCTGTTGTACCAATGCAGTTGCTTGCTTACCATGTTTCTGTATTAAGAGGATGCGACGTTGATAAACCAAGAAATCTAGCAAAATCAGTAACAGTTGAATAAAAATATATTAAAAATTAAATAGATAATATTTATTAAAAAGCTCATTCTATTATTTGTATTTTATAGGATGAGTTTTTTTATAAGAATTAGACTTGTTTTTTGTTATAATTAATTTGATGCTTTATGAGAAAATAGTTTTAATTTAATGAAACAATTTTAAATAAAAAATATTATAAATAGGAGAATAAATTATGTCAAATAATTTTAAAAAGGAAGAAAAAGAAGATTTTTTTGTTAATCTTGAATCAATTTCTACAGAATTTCTACAAGAAAAAATACAAGATGAATCTTGGATTGTAGTTGATACTCGTTTAAATGATGCATACAATGGATGGAGATTAGATGGGGTAAAAAGAGGTGGTCATATAAAAGACGCTGTAGACTTTTCTGCTAATTGGTTAAATGTATATTCGGATAAAAAAGATGAAGTACTAGAGCAAGCACTGAAGACTAAAGGAATTGATTTAAATAAAAATATAGTATTATATGATGCAAATGGAAAAGATTCTTTATTTGTAGCAGAGTATTTGTTTAAAAAGGGATATAAGTATCTATATAAATATGACATTAAGCAATGGGCAGAGAATGAAAATCTTCCAATGGAAAGATATAAAAATTATCAAATGATAATTCCAGCTTTTATAATAAAAGAAATACTGGATGGAGGAATACCTGAGACATTCGAAAATTCCAAGAATATAAAAATGATTGAAGCAAGTTGGGGAGAAGAAAAAGAATCGTATGCAAAAGGTCATATACCTACAAGTGTTCATATAAATACCGATATTATAGAACCTCCTCCAACATGGATGCTAGCTAATGATAATAATCTGACTCAGTTTGCATTAAATTATGGATTTACGAAGGATGATACTGTAATAGTTTCAAGTGGTACAACTATGGCATCTTATAGACTAGCTGTTATATTGAGATATATAGGAGTAAAAGATGTAAGGGTTTTAAATGGTGGAATAAATTCATGGATATCAGCAGGATATGAATTAGAATTTACTAGTAACGCAAGGTATTCATGCACTAATTTTGGAGCGAATATACCAGCTAACCCACAATTAATCGTTACAACATCTGAATTAAAGCAAAAACTAAAGGAAAAAAATAAATGTGCATTAGTAGATATTCGTACTTGGAATGAGCATATAGGTAAAATATCTGGATATACATATTATGATAAAAAAGGACGTGTACCAGGTGCTTTATATGGGCATTCAGGGAGTGATAGTGTTTCACTAGAAGAATATCGTAATGTTGATGATACAATGAGAAATAAATATGAGATTTTAGAAATGTGGAATAAAGGAAATATAGATGTGAATAAACAACTGATATTTATGTGTGGAAGTGGATGGCGTGCTGCTGAAGTATTAACATATGCAAATGTGATGGGTGTAGAAGATAGCTCTCTTTATAGTGATGGATGGATGGGATGGAGTCTTGATAACTCAAATCCAATTGAAGTTGGAGAATATAAATAAAGTCTTTTAAAGTGCAATAGAATTACTTAATATAAAGTTGTATTAGCTTTATTAAGTTGAATATACCTTTATTATGTTTTAAAATATAAACAGAGTTAGAATATGATTATATAAATATAGACTTATTTAAACATATTATTAGCAGTATAGAACTATAAATTTATATTATGAGGTGTGAAATATGATTAGCAAAGATGAAAAAGCAAAGTTGAAAGCTGAAGGTATATTGGCTCAAAGCCAAGAGGGATATTTTTCAATAAGAATATTAAGTAGGGCTGGAAACTTTACAGCAGAACAACTTATTAACTTGTCAAAGTTGTCTGAAAAATATGGTAGAGGTTATTTGGGTGTTACTACTAGATTAGCTGTGGAAATACCATGGATAAAATATGAAGATATAGATTCAATAAAAGAAGATTTGAAAACTGTAGGTTTAGAACATGGTGGTACAGGAAAAAAAGTAAGACCACTAGTTGCATGTAAAGGTACTGTATGTCAACACGGAATATATGATACACAAGAATTATGTGGAAAGTTACATGATTCATATTTTGGATATGATTTACCATCTAAAACTAAGATTACTTTAGTTGGATGTCCAAACAATTGTGCTAAGGCTAATACTAATGATGTAGGTATTGTAGGACAAGTATATGTAAAATTTAATGAAGATAAATGTAAAAATTGTGGATTATGTACATCATCTTGTAGACAAAAATCAGTATATATGGAAAATAAGAAGTTAGTGTGGAATAAAGAAGAGTGTGTAAATTGCGGGAAATGTGCTCAGGTATGTCCATTTGGAGCTATGGAAGTTGATAAAAAAGGATTAGCTGTTTACCTTGGTGGTAGAATGGGAAGAGGTTATAGATTTGGAGATAGACTTAGCAACTTGTATACAGAAGATAATATAGAAGAATTAGTTCAAGATGTATTTAATACATATAAACAATTAGCAAGTCCAGGAGAAAGAATAAGCAAAGTATTGGAAAGAATTGGTATAGAAGAGTTTGAGAAACATTTAATGAATATAAAATTACAAAATGCATAAAAATACATATTGAGAAAGTATATCTCTCTTAAATTTGTTAATAATTCTATTATACGGAAAAACATATTTAAGGGGGATTTTTTATTATGAAAAGAATACAATTAGCTATATGCTTTTTTATATTAATGACTATAGGGATGACTATATCTTATGCAGATACAAGTATAAATACTAGATATAATAGATTAATTAATGCGCTTGAAATTTCAGAAGCAGACTTCAAATTTTATAATGTTAAAATTAATTCTGTTATAAATTATAATTTATCAAATAAAGAATTTCGTAATATTTTTATAGAAATAATTAACAATCTAAAGCTAGATGAAAAAGGAATAAATTGGAATCAAAAAGGGTATGGCGATAAAATACAATTATGTGCTACTATAAAAGGTAGCGATAAAGAAATTTCTATAAAAGGAATAAATAAAAATAATAAAGAAAGTTACATAATAGTTGACATATTGGACAACAAAGTATATAAACATAAAGAGGATATTTATAATAACGTAGAAACTGTGTTAAATAAATATTCATCTCAAGTAGATGTGTCTGCTTGTATCGTTGGAGAATACACAAAAAGGTTACAAAACAACAAATATGATGATATTTTACAAAAAATATTATATAATATGAATGCTAAGCAAATAGATAAAGTTGAAGACGTAAACTTTTTATCAGTAACAGCATATAGTAAAGTATTAAATGATGATGATTTAGAATATTTAGGGGAAAAAATTAATTTAAATATAGGAATTAGATATAATGAGGATGAAGGAAAAACACTCATATATATTGCCACACCAATTATAAAATTAGATTATTAATTATGAGGAGATCAAAAAATATGGCTAAGATAATAGTAAAAAAGAGTAATCCACTTAAAGGTAGTGTTAAAATAGATGGCGCAAAAAATGCAGTTTTACCAATAATAGCAGCAACTTTATTAGCGAACGGAAAATCAACATTGAATGGAGTACCAAATTTAAGAGATGTTCATGTTATATCAGATTTATTAAGACATGTAGGAGCAGAAGTTGAATATAAAGAAAATATACTTACTGTTGATGCAAGTAATATAAAGACTTGTGAAGCTCCATATGAGCTTGTAAGAAAGATGAGAGCTTCTTTTTTGGTTATGGGGCCATTGCTTGCTAGATTTAATAGTACAAAAATTTCTATGCCAGGAGGATGTGCTATAGGAACAAGACCTATAGATTTACATTTAAAAGGATTTAAAGCTCTGGGTGCAAAGATAGAGATGGACCATGGATTTGTTGAGGCAGCAACAGAAAAGTTAGTAGGAAATAAATTATACCTGGATTTTCCATCTGTTGGAGCAACTGAAAATATAATGATGGCAGCTTCTTTAGCAGAAGGTACTACAATAATAGAAAACGCAGCAGAAGAACCAGAAATAGTAGATTTAGCAAACTTTTTGAATGAAATGGGAGCAGATGTTAAAGGTGCAGGTACTAACACTATAAAGATAAAAGGTGTTAAAGAGCTAAAAGGAGCAGAACATAATGTAATTCCAGACAGAATAGAAGCAGCAACCTATATGGTTGCAGCAGCTATGACAAAAGGTGATATAACTGTTGAAAATGTTTTAATGGAGCATTTAAAGCCAGTTGTAGCTAAATTAAGAGAAGCTGGTTGCGAGATTACAGAGATGGACAATTCTGTTAGAGTAGTAGGTCCAAAGGTGTTAAAACCAATAGATATAAAGACTTTACCACATCCAGGATTCCCTACAGATGTTCAAGCACAATTTATGGCTATGCTTACTGTAGCAAACGGAACTGGTGTAGTTATAGAAACTGTTTTTGAAAATAGATTTATGCATGTTGCTGAGTTTAATAGAATGGGTGCTAATATAAAAATAGATGGAAGAAGTGCAGTTGTTAATGGTGTAGATGAATTACATGGTGCAGCAGTAAATGCTACTGATTTAAGAGCAGGTGCAGCCCTTATTTTATGCGGTCTTATAGCAGAAGGAGAAACTCAAATAGGAGAAATATACCATATTCAAAGAGGTTATGTTGATATAGATAAGAAGATAACAGCATTAGGTGGTCGAATCGAAATAGTAGAAGATTAATAATTGGTTAAGAGAAGAAAGTTATAAATTAATAGGGTTGTTCATATACTTAAATACAAGGTTTTAAAAGCTAAGGAGGAGAGTATATGAAGAACCCATTGGTTGTTTTGTTAGGATTCGTGACTTGTTCTGTGTTAGTTCCATCACTTATAACTTTAGTTTCTTATAAAAATGTAGAACTAACTGAAAAGCCAGAGAAGTCAGTTTCTATAAACAAAACTATTAAAAAAAGTGATATTAAAGAAGAAAGTAATGAAGAAAAAAAGATAGTGAACTATGAAACTGTAAATAAAAAAACACCAACCATCAGTGTGTACAATCATATAAAAGGAAAAACTGAAAAAATGGACATGGAGAATTATTTATGTGGAGTAATAGCTGGGGAGATGTCTTCAGATTTTGACATAGAGGCTCTGAAAGCTCAAGCTGTGGCAGCTAGAACCTATGTAGTATATAAGCAAGAGCATGGACAATCAGGTAAGCATAAAAATGCAGTAGTATGTACTGACTATAAGCACTGTCAAGAATACAAGAGTTATGATACTCTTAAAAAATTGAATGGTGAAGAATGGATTAAGAACAAATACTCTAAAATCCAAGAAGCAGTTAGAGGAACTAAAGGACAGATAATAACTTATAATGATAAGGCAATACTTCCTCTTTATTTTTCTACATCTTCAGGAAAAACAGAAAACAGTGAAGAAGTATTTTCTGCAAAATATCCTTATCTAAAATCTGTAGAAAGTCCTTACGATAAGTATTCTCCTAAGTTTGCATCTACACTTAAAATAAGTAATACAGACTTTGTTAAGAGTCTTAGAAGAGCATATAGCACTATTGTAATAGATACAAATAATTTAAGTAAACAAGTTTCAATAACTCAAAGAAGTGATGCAGGAACTGTAGAAAAAATAAAACTAGGAAATAAAGAGCTGACTGGAACAGACATTAGAACTGTTTTTAAGTTGAACTCTGCAAACTTTGACATAAAATTTGGAGAAGGATACATAGATTTTGTAGTAAAAGGATATGGCCATGGTGTTGGTATGAGCCAGTGGGGAGCAGAAGGAATGGCAGAAGAAGGCTATAAATATTATGATATATTATCACATTACTACACAGATACAAAAATAAAAGATATATACTAATAATTGTATAAAATACCAAAAACACGTCAATAATCCAAATGTAGAAATATATTTGGAGGTGCAAAATGAAGAAAAAGCTGTTAGAAAAAGATGGTTTTTATTTATCTTTATTTGTATGTGTTTGTTTATTAGCAGTAGGTGGAGTTTGGTTTACAAATAATAATGTAGATAAATTAGCTTCTAATAAAGGAATGATAGAAAATGCTAATAAAGATAGTGAAGAGGAAATACATTTAATTGAAAAAGATAAGAAAGATGCTATTCCTACTTCAACAGATTCAAAACAAAACTTAGAAAAAGCTAAGTCAAAAGAGGAAAATAAGTCGAGTGCAACAAAATTAAACTACATTGGAGATAAAATAATAAGAGGATATTCAGAAAAAGAACCTAGTTACTCTAAAACACTAGATGTTTGGGAGACTCATAAAGGTGTAGATGTTAGTTGTACTAAAGGTAAAGAAATAAAATCTCTATTAAACGGAATGGTAGTAGATGTATTTGATGATGAAGAATATGGAAAATCAGTAAAAATAAAAAGTGACAATAATATTGTAGTTGTATATTCAAACTTAGATGAAAATGTTAGTGTTAAAAAAGAACAGAAGGTAATAGAAGGACAATCTCTAGGTACTGTAGGAAGCACTTCTCAAATAGAAAGTGAAGAGGGCATCCATGTACACTTAGAGGCATATAATGGAGAGAAATCTATAGACCCAATGAGTCTAATTAAGTAAAAGTATAACAAGTTTAATCATATTTGGTTAAGCTTGTTATATTTTTTGGTGTTTTTACATATATATCATTAAAGCTATTATGTGAGGGGGGTAATCTTTGAGATCTCATATAGAGGAAAGGGCCATAGTGGTAGCAAAATATATACTTGAAAAAAACACTACAGTAAGACAAACCGCCAAGACATTTGGAGTAAGTAAAAGTACAATTCACAAGGATGTTACAGAAAGATTGAAGGAAATAAATCCATCCCTTGCCAAAGAAGTTAAAAGTGTGCTAGACAAGAATAAATCAGAGAGACATATTAGAGGGGGATTAGCAACTAAATTAAAGTATGAGAAGGAACATAAAAAAATGTAGGTTAAAAACCTACTTTTTTTATTGAGTTAGATTATTGTAATAAATATATTAAATAATTATAAATAGCAAAATAATAATACCCTCAAAACATTTATTTTCTCTTGATTAAAGCGAGATTTTTGTATATGCTTTATTATAGGAGTATTAAAGTAGACTTATAATATAATCTAATATATAAATGAAGGAGTTGAAAAAATGGCTGGAGCTGATATAGGCATAGATTTAGGTACTGCAAATGTACTTGTTTATGTTAGTGGTAAGGGAATCGTTTTAGAAGAACCATCTGTTGTAGCAATAGATAATAGGACAGATTCTGTTTTAGCTGTGGGAGAAGAAGCTAAAAAAATGATAGGAAGAACACCAAGTAATATAGTTGCTATAAGACCTTTAAGAGATGGTGTAATTTCAGATTATGATGTAACTGAGAAGATGTTAAAATCTTTTATAGATAAGATAGTTGATAAAAAAGGATTTGGAAGATTCTTCATGCCAAGAATTATGGTATGTGTGCCAACTGGTGTTACAGAAGTAGAAAAAAGAGCAGTAGAGGATGCTACTAGACAAGCTGGAGCTAGAGAAGTATATATCATAGAAGAACCAATAGCAGCAGCCATAGGAGCTGGAGTAGACATATCTCAACCTAATGGTAATATGATTATAGATATTGGTGGAGGAACTGTAGATATAGCTGTAATATCTTTAGGGGGAGCTGTTGTAAGTGAATCTATAAAAGTTGGTGGAGATAGATTTGATGATTCTATAGTTAAGTATATGAAAAAACAACATAACCTTCTTATAGGTGAAAGAACAGCAGAGAAAATTAAGTTTGAAATTGGTTCTGCATTTAGGAGAGAAGAAGAAAAATATATGAAGATAACAGGAAGAAACTTAATTACAGGACTTCCTAGTTCTATAACTATAAATTCAACAGAAATGCTAGAAGCACTTAGAGAATGTGTTGAGCAAATAGTAGTTGCTACTCATGCTGTTTTAGAGAAAACACCTCCTGAATTAGCAGCAGATATAGGAGATGTTGGTATAATAATGACTGGTGGAGGTTCATTATTATATGGATTAGATAAAATAATAGAACAGAGAACAGGTATAACTGTTACAATAGCAGAAGAGCCATTATCTTGTGTTGCAAAAGGTACAGGTATAGCCTTGGGTTCAATAGACTTACTTGAAACAGGTGGGTCTTTTAGAAGAAAATAATTAGGAGAGTTTAGAATGCTAAATATAGATGAAATAAAGAAATTAATACCACATAGATATCCATTTTTATTAGTGGACAAGATTACAGAGTTAGAAGTTGGAAAAAGAGCTGTTGGTATAAAAAATGTAACAGTGAATGAGCCCTTTTTTCAAGGTCATTTTCCAGAATATCCACTAATGCCAGGAGTATTGATAGTAGAAGCTTTGGCACAAGTGTGTGGAGTTGCAATGATGTCTGTAGAAGAAAATAAAGGAAAATTAGGTGTATTTGCAGGTATAGATAAAGTTAGAATTAAGAGAGAAGTAAGACCAGGAGATACATTGACTATGGAAGTTGAAATGACGACTCTTAGAAGAAATATAGCTAAGGCAGATGCTAAGGCATATGTTGGAGAAGAGCTTGTCTGTAAAGGGGAATTAATGTTCGCTTTAGTGGAAAAGTAAAAATACAAAATTAAAAAGGTAGATAATTTTGAGTATTCTATCAGATACTCTAAAATATCTACCTTTTTATATAAAGAATTTTATCAGTTACTTCACATTGGACTTAGGTGGATACTAATAAAGCTAAGGCTATTGTTTCAGCTAAGTCCAATATAAAGCTAAGACGTATATTATTAAATGAAAGTCTATTGTTTTCATCAATTTTATCTACAATTCCTACTATAGAATAATTTCCTATTTGAGGTAGTTTTTTTCCAACACCTTTTCCGGGCAGGATAGGTCCTTCTCTAATCTGTATATTACCTATGTTACTCTGCGACCCCAAGCAAGCATCTATAGCCAAGAAGTTACCTTGTATATGTGTATTTTTTATAGTATCTAAAGACTCATATATATTTAAGGCGTGAATAGGGTTATCTAGTGTACCGTAAACGGGGTATTTAAATTTACTGTTCTTAAGTATTGTTCCAACTAAAGGGCCTAACGTATCACCTATAGCCCTGTCTGTTCCTATGCAAACAACAATCGTATTTTCATTAATTATAGTTTTTAGAACTGAACTTAGCATCTGTATAACATCATCATCGCTGTAATTTACTTTAGCTAAATACAATAGGAACACCCCCTTCAAAAAAATATATGAATAAAAGACAGTAAAAAGACCTAACTTTAAATTTCAGATAGGGATAATATTTTATTTGTCATACAAAAAAAGGAATGGGAAAAATGTGACTAAAAATCTTGACAAAATTTTAAAAAAATAGTAAGCTAGTAAAGTAAAACAAAACTTAAATCTTGATTACCTTATCAAGAGCGGCTGAGGGATAGGCCCTGTGAAGCCCAGCAACCACCCAAATGGGAAAAGGTGCTAATTCCTACAAGACAAAAGTCTTGAAAGATGAGGTCAGTTAATTAGTATGCAATTACGATTATTAACCTCTTCTTATAAAGGAGAGGTTTTTTATTTTGAGTAAAATTTCTAAAATTAAAAATAAGGTAAAACCTATAATAAAAATTAAGAATGTATAAGGGGGAATAAAAATGGCAAGACATTTATTTACGTCAGAATCAGTTACAGAAGGACATCCTGATAAGATATGTGACCAAATATCAGATTCAATATTAGATGCATTATTAGAAAAAGACCCACAATCTAGAGTAGCTTGTGAAACTACAGTTACAACTGGATTAGTTTTAGTAGCAGGAGAAATAAGTACATCTGCTTATGTAGATATTCCTAAACTAGTAAGAGAAACAGTAAGAGAGATTGGATATACAAGAGCAAAATATGGATTTGACTGTGATACTTGTGCAGTTATAACTTCTATAGATGAACAATCTGGAGATATAGCTATGGGAGTTGATGAAGGTCTAGAAAGTAAGACTGGAGAAGAGATAGAAGAAGAAATAGAAAAGGTTGGGGCTGGAGACCAAGGAATAATGTTTGGATTTGCATGTAATGAGACTCCAGAATTAATGCCACTTCCAATATCTTTAGCTCATAAGTTATCAAGAAGACTTACAGAAGTTAGAAAGACAGGTATAGTTGATTATTTAAGACCAGATGGAAAAACTCAAGTTACTGTTGAATATGAAGGAAATAAAGCTGTAAGAGTGCATACAGTTCTTATATCAGCTCAACATTGTGAAACAGTATCAAATGATAAAATAAGAGAAGATGTAATTAATCATGTTATTAAAGCAGTTATACCAGCTGAATTACTTGATGAAGAAACTAAAATTTATATAAATCCAACAGGAAGATTTGTTATAGGAGGACCTCAAGGAGATACAGGTCTTACAGGAAGAAAAATAATAATAGATACTTATGGTGGATATTCTAGACATGGTGGAGGAGCTTTCTCAGGAAAAGACCCTACAAAAGTTGATAGATCTGCTGCTTATGCTGCTAGATATGTTGCTAAAAATATTGTTGCGGCTGGTCTTGCAGATAAATGCGAGATAGAACTTGCATATGCTATAGGTATAGCTAGACCATTATCTATATTCATAGATACTTTTGGGACAGGCAAAGTTTCAGAGGAAAAGCTTGTTGAATTAGTAGAAAAACACTTTGATTTAAGACCAGGAGCTATAATAAGAGACTTAGATTTAAGAAAACCTCTTTACAAAAAAGTTGCTGCTTATGGTCACTTTGGTAGAACTGATATAGATTTACCTTGGGAAAAAATTGACAAAGTTGATCAATTAAGAAAAGATGCTTTAGGTGAATAATTTTTAACTAAGAAACTGTTAGAATGTAATTTTACGATTACTTTCTAACAGTTTTTTTATTGTAGATTAAATATTTTTAATAAATGTTAATTTCTCATCATATAATAAATAAACAGTATTTAATTAGAATAGTATATTTTATTTTATAATATTATACTAAATGAGTACATATTATGGTCAATATGTTAAATAATGGTTAAGATTGTGTTAACTACTGTTAAATAATTAAAAATATATTGAAATATCATAATAATACGTCTAATATAATCTTAATAAACTTACACTTAAAAAATTATTTTAATTAGGGGGGAGTAGTGTATGTCAGGCAAAGTAAATATTAAAACTGTTATAAGTTTTGCTGGAGCTTATGTAGCTACTGTAATAGGTTCTGGATTTGCAACTGGTCAAGAGATATTGCAATTTTTTACGTTTTATGGATATGCTGGTATTATAGGTGGAATAATATCTATGGTATTATTTTCATGGTTTGGAGCAGAAGTTATAGATAAAGGAAGAGAGTTAAAGCTTAAAGAGCCAATAAAGATTTATCAAGTATATTGTGGAAAATATCTTGGTACATTCTTTGAATGGTTTGGACCATTATTTTTATTTGGAACACTAGTAATAATGATTGCAGGAGCAGGAGCTACACTATCAGAGTACTATGGATTAAATCCATATGTAGGTAGGATTGGCATGGCAATCGTTTCCCTAATAACTGTTTCTTTAGGTTTAACAAGACTTTCTAAGATACTAGGTAATATAGGTCCTATAATAATAATATTTACACTTTTAGTAGGAGCTATTAGTTTATGTAGCAATATTGATGCTTTACCAAATGCTGGGGCTATGGTTGATAGTCTAAATATCAAAACTGCTACATCAAGTGGGTATTTCTCAGGTGTGCTTTATACTTGTTATAATGTAATAATAGTAATCACATTCTTGACAGGAATGGGTTCTTCTGCAGTAAATAAGAAAGATGCTGTGTGGGGTGGTATAATAGGTGGAGTAGCCCTTATGGCAGCAGCTATAATGATGAATTTAGCATTACTTTCAGATATAGGAAATATATATACAAAAGAGATACCAGCACTTTACTTAGCTGATAAGATATCTCCAATAATAGGTATTTTATTCTCAGTAGTACTTTTATTAGGAATATACACAACAGCAGTACCACTATTATGGTCAGTAACTAACAGATTTGTAGAAGATGACCATCCTAAATTTAGAATGATAACAATAGTAGTAAGCATATTAGCATGTATAGGGGGCCTATTACCATTTGATAAACTAGTAGGAACACTATATCCATATACAGGATATATGGGAATTTTAATTTTACTATGTATGCTTTATAGAAGAATTACTAAGACCAGTGGATATAAGGAAAACAAATCTGAAATAAGTTAGCATTAGAATAAATTTATCAAATTTACTTTATAGATTACACATAAAGCAATTAAAATAAAATAGGTATTGAAATATGGCACCTGTCTTTTAAGGTGCCATATTTTTTGGATGCACAATTTTTTTGTTTCTGATAAAATGTATAATAGTTGGAAATTACGTTAAGTATAAAAATATAAAAACTTTTCTAGCACTATCATAGTTTAACATATAAAATACACTAACTTAACTGGAGCGAGTATTAGTATTTTTAGGAGATAAAAATGGAAAAATTAGAAGGAATGATAAGTGAAATAGTCTTTAAAAATGAGGACAATGGATATACAATAGCTCATCTAGTAAATGAAAAGGATGAAATTGTAATTGTAGGGTGTATGCCTACTTTGGCAATTGGAGAAAGTATAGAAGTTGAAGGTAAATGGGTAAACCATAAAATTTATGGTACTCAGTTTGAAGTGAATAGTTTTATGCCAGTGACACCCTCATCCTTAGAAGGAATTTATGTTTATTTATCTTCTGGAATGATACATGGTATTGGTGAAAAAATGGCTAAGAGAATAATTGATAAGTTTGGTGTAGATACACTAAATGTGATACAAAATTCACCAGAAAGACTGCAAGAAGTAGAAGGTATAGGGAGTAAAAAGATAAAACAAATAGTAAAAAGCTATGAAGAAGATAGGGAACTGAGAAATATAATAATAGAACTATCCCCTTTTGGAATAACACCAAATTACTGTTTAAAAATATATAAGAAATATAAAAGCAATGCAATAGAAGTTATAAATAGAAATCCATATCAACTTGCTGAAGATATAAGAGGAATTGGATTCAAGGTGGCTGATAGTATAGCTAATAAAATTGGTATAGATAAAAATTCCAAAGATAGAGTTTGTCAGGGAATTTTATACACTTTAAATAAATCTCTAAGCAATGGACATACATACTTACCAGAACATGTCTTAATACAAGATTCGGAAAAATTATTGGAGTTAAATGGAGAGATAATAAAAGAGTGCATAATGATGCTAGTTTATAATCAAAAAATACATATAGAGAAAGTAAACAATGAAAATCTTATATATCTTATGCCATACTATTTAGCTGAAAATGGAGTGTGTAGTCAAATAGTAAAATTATCACAGTATGAATTTGAAGACCTGAAAATAGATATAGATAGTGAAATTAATATTTTGGAAGAAGATAAAAAAATCAAGTTAGCAGAAAAACAAATTTTAGCAGTTAAAGAATCTATTAATAGTGGAGTATTAATTATAACTGGTGGTCCAGGAACTGGTAAGACAACCACTATTAATTCTATCATAGAAATATTTGAGAATAATGGTAAAAGTGTGACCTTAGCAGCTCCCACAGGAAGAGCAGCAAAGAGAATGAGTGAAACTTCTGATAAAGAAGCAAAAACTATACATAGACTGTTGGAAATGGGTTTTTCAACAGATGATGATTTAACTTTTTTCAAAGATGAAGAAGACCCAATAAATTCAGATGTAATAATTGTTGATGAGGTCTCAATGGTAGATATTATTTTAATGTACAACTTGCTTAAAGCTATAAAACTAGGAACAAGGGTAATTTTGGTTGGAGATAGTGACCAATTACCTTCTGTAGGAGCTGGAAATGTACTTAAAGATATGATTGATTCTAATATCATAAATGTAGTTAAATTAAATGAAATTTTTAGACAAGCACAGGAGAGCATGATAATTGTAAATGCTCATAAAATAAATAATGGAGAGCCACTTTATTTAAATACAAAAGAGAAGGATTTCTTTTTTATAAGAAAATCTACTAATGAAGAAATATTAAATGAAATAATAGGATTAGTTAATGAAAGATTACCTAAATTTTATAAAGTTGATAAATTAAAAGATATACAAGTTTTATCTTCAATGAGAAAAGGAGAGTTAGGAGTCACTAATCTCAATATAGAGTTACAAAAGTATCTTAACAAAAAAGAAAAATTTAAAGTTGAAGAGAGTTTTTCTAAAAGACTGTTTAGAGTTGGAGATAAAGTAATGCAAGTAAAAAATAACTATACAAAAAAATGGGAGACAGAAGACCAAAAAGAAAGTGGAGAGGGTATTTATAATGGAGATATAGGATATGTTTACCACATAGATAAAGATAAGAAAACTATATATGTATTATTTGACCAAACTAAAATTGTATCCTATTTATATGATGAATTAGATGAAATTGACCATAGTTTCTGTACAACGATACATAAAAGTCAAGGAAGTGAATTTCCAGTTGTGGTATTACCAATAACTTGGGCTCCTCCTATGTTACTTAGCCGTAATTTATTATATACAGCTGTAACAAGAGCAAAAAAATTAGTTGTATTAGTTGGGGATGTAAAATATCTTGAATATATGATAAAAAATAATAGAGTGAATCAAAGGTATTCAAATTTAGGATATAAGTTGAATAAATTTAAACGAGAAGGGCTGTTGATAGAATAAATATGAAAGTATGCAATGATAATTTTATTAAGCGTTTAAAAAATATGATTAATAAATGTTTGGATTTTATATATCCAGAGAATATAAGTTGCATAATTTGTGATAAATCCATAAAGAAAACAAATTCTTATTCAATATGTAAAAGCTGTTTTAATGAAATGAATTTTATACAAGATGGTTGTATGAAATGTGGAAAACCAATAATACGTCATTCAATTGAAAAGGAGTTTTTTGAAGTATGTAGCTATTGTTTTAATAAAGACTTTTATTTTGATAAATCTATATCTTGTATTGAATATAATGATGTAACAAAAAAGATAGTATTAGGACTAAAATATAATCAAAAGACATTTATGGCTAAGTATATAGCTCAAATAATGAAAGAAAAGTTGTATTTAGAAAACTTGAAATTTGATTATATACTATTTGTCCCTCTTCATAAAAAAAGACTGAATAAAAGAGGTTTTAATCAGGCACAAAAAATAGCCTTTAATTTAAGTAAGATACTTAATATTCCATTATTAGATTGTATAAGTAGAAAGAAATATACTAGAATGCTATATAAATTAAACAAAAAAGAAAGAAAAGAAGAACTAGAAAATGTATTTGAAATTAAAGAAAATATAAAATTAATAAATGATAAAAATCTACTTTTAATAGATGATATATTTACTACTGGTTTGACAACAAATGAAATTTCTAAACTTCTAAAGTTATCTGGTGCTAATAAGGTGTTTGTATTGACTCTACTGACAAGAGCAAGTGATAATTATATTATGGAATAATCTTATATGTTGACAATTTTAATTTTAAAGATTAAAATGAATAAGTGATATTTAGGTCTGTGGTTGAAAGTCCAAGCCAGTCGCAGGCAAAAGGATCCACGTAAGTTAACACTAAAAATTGGGTTAATGATCATGGTGCGGCTTAGAAGTAAGACCTACCGATAATAAAATCGAGAGAGAGTAGTAGTGCGGCGAACCCAAGCGAACCCTCCAGTAGGCGAGTGTGGGGTCAAAAACCAGGTCAGCTAAATATCATATTAAAGAGAGCTAGCATAATACTTTTATGTGTAGCTCTTTTTTGTATATAATAAATTAAAGTTAAGTCATAAAGAGGTGATATATTTGAATAAAAGACAGGAAAACTTGTTAACAACATTGCTATTAGAAAAAGATTTTATAAATGTAAATGAAATTGCCAATGATTTTGAATGCTCAGAAAGAACAATAAGAAATGATTGCAAATATATTGATGACTGGTTATCTACTTTTTGTAATGCTTATATAAAAAGAAAACCTAACATAGGAATTAAATTTAGTGGAGATGATACAGATAAAATACTAGTAAATCAGAAGTTACGAGGTGAAGTTAAAAGAGTAAATAGTGAGCTACACAAGCAAGTTGAGATATTGAATCTACTGCTTTGTAACAACAAAAAAATCACTTTAAATGATTTATCTAATAAATTGTATATAAATAAAAATATAGTAAGAGAAGAAATAAGTAAATTGTCAGTGGCATTAAATAACTATAACTTAAATGTCTCAACTAAAAAAGGTAGTGGTATATGCGTTGAAGGGGATGAGAAAGATATAAGAGTAATGCTAGTATCATTCTTGTTTAAGTACATAGACAAATACAGACTCAATATAGATGAAGTAGAGTATTTCCATATAGTAGATATAATAGTTGTCAAAAACATAATGTCTACTATAGAAGAAAATATGGATATAAGACTTACAGATATATCATTTAGGCAATTGATGTTGTTTTTACTTATAAATATAATACGAATAAGACTAGGAAACTCTTTAGAAGTATTAAATGCTAAGAAAGAACTAAAGTTAAAAATGCTTATTTTAGATGTAGAAGATGAATTAAATTCTAATTTATCTATAGTATTAAATCATGAAGAAAAATTGTTTATAGAATCTTTAATATTTGGGATGAATAAGCAAATAAATAGTAGTAACACTAAAAGAGCACTATATTTAAATGAAGAATTAGCAGAGTATACAAAAAAAATTATAAATTTAGTGTCAGAGGAATCAGGAATAAATTTCAATAATGATATACTGCTTTATGAGCAATTAATATGTCATTTAAATGTTACAATGCACCAAATGAAAAGTAATGTCTATCTGGAAAATCCACTTTTAGATAATATAAAGACTAAGTTTTGTTTTTTATTCACAGTAATATCAAATTCAATAGGAATTGAATTAAAAGGAGAGCAAATAACTGAAGATGAAATAGGTTATCTTACGCTTCACTTCCAAACTTCTCTAGAAAGAAAATATAATAAAAGGGAATTAAATAAGAGAGCAAGTATTGTGTGTCCGTTTAGTTTTGGGGTAAGTATGCTATTAAAAGTAAAAATAGAAAAGAGATTTGATAATATAGAAATTGTTGAAACTTTAAGAGAGGAAGATTTAAAAAGAGATAACTTTAATAAAACAATAGATTTTATAATTGCATTTCAAGAATATGAAAATATTCAAAAGCCAATTTTCATAACAACTCCATTATTTACTGATGAAGATGAGAATAAGCTCAAAGAATTTACAAATAAAATAAAAGAAAAAGATACCTCATATAAACTTATGAACAGATTAATGATGTCTGATTATTTAATAAGAGAGTTAGAGCATGATGATATTTATGAAGCTATAACATATTTAACTAATTTATTGATTGAAAAGCATTATGCAGAAAAGGAGTATTTAGAATCTATTATAACAAGAGAAAAATCATATCCAACTAATGTTGGTAAAGGGATATTATTTCCTCATGGGGACATGAAATATATAAAGCAATCTGTGTTATGTTTTGCAAGATTAAAAACGCCAATAAAAATTAGAAATGGAAAAGATATAAATATTATACTTTTATTAGCTTACAAAAAAGATGATGATAGAAAAATATTTAGAGAGTTATTTAAAGAAATATCTAGTTTAACCGAAGATGAAGGAATGTTAGCTACTTTAAATAAATGTGATATAACAAAAGTAAAAGATATTCTTATATAAAATTCATAGCAAAATGTGAATAAGCACAAAATTTTCCATGTGATGGAAAAAGTTGTGCATGTTTTTTTGTTTTTATACGATATTATATGTTTGTAAGATATAAACTAACTAAAAGCAGAGAAGCAACTTAGGAGGAAAAAATGGAAGAAATAGTTTTAAAGATTATAATTCATGCTGGAAATGCAAAATCTATGCTTTATGAAGCACTTAGTTGTGCAAAGGAAAACGATTTTAAAAAGGCAGATGAATTAGTTGAAAGTGCAAACGAAGAAATCTTAAAAGCACATAAAGTACAAACTGAACTTATACAAAAGGAAGCTGGAGGAAATAAGTCAGATATATCTATCTTATTAATTCACTCTCAAGACCATTTGATGACTTGTATGAGTGAGAGAAATCTTATAAAAGAAATGATTATATTAAGAAAAGAAATTCAAAAATTAAAATAAAAAGAATTAAGGGGGATTTAAAAAAATGAAAAGAAAAGTATATTTATTTTGTAGTTTTGGGATGTCAACAAGTTTGCTTGCAGGTAAGATGCAGAAAGTAGCAGATGAGCATAATTTACCAATAGAAGTAGAAGCATTTCCAATCGCAGAAATTGATAAAATAGTTGTAGAAAAAAATCCAGATTGTATATTATTAGGACCACAAGTTAAATACATGCTAAAGGAATTAAAGCCAAAGTTTGAAGCTCAAGGTAAGCCTATAGATATAATAAATGAAGCTGATTATGGAACTATGAATGGGGAAAGAGTATTAAAACTTGCTATAAAGTTAATAAAATCTAAACAAGCGTAGAATTGTAATAGAAAATAATTGGAAATGAGGGTGGATAGATGAATAAATTGGAAAGAATACTTATGCCATTGGCTGAGAAAATAGGTAAAAATAAATTATTAATTGCAATTAGAGATGGTTTTTTAGTATCATCACCATTATTAATAATAGGTTCATTATTTTTATTAGTAGCAAATTTTCCGATAAAAGGATGGGATGAATTTGTAGGTCAAATTTTTGGCTCAGATTGGGCTGTTAAATTACAACAACCAACTGTAGCAACATTTGAAGTAATGACTCTGCTTGCAGTTTTAGGAATTGGATATTCTTATGCTAAACAAATAGATGTAGACCCAATAGCATCAGCGGCAGTTGCAATAGTTGCTTTTTTTATAGTAACACCATTTGTGATACCATATACACCAGAAGGAACAACATCAGTTTATATGGTCACAGGAATACCACTAGGGTGGATGGGCTCTAAAGGAATGTTTGTAGGTATGATAACAGCAATAACTTCTGTAAAATTGTTTGCAGCAGTTGTCAAAAAAGGATGGACATTGAAAATGCCAGATGGAGTTCCTCCAACTGTATCAAAATCATTTGCTGCATTAATACCAAGCGCAATAGTTATGATAGTCTTCTTTTTAGTTAAGATAGCCTTTGAAGCTACACCATATGGAAGTATACATGAATTTATATTTAAATTTTTACAGATGCCATTATTAAAACTAGGAAATAGCTTGGGTGCAATGGCAATCGCTTACATATTCTTACACTTATTTTGGTTCTTTGGAATAAATGGAAGTAGTGTTGTTGGAGCTGTATATAATCCTATATTAAAGATTTTATCAGCTGAAAATTTAGCTGCATTTCAAGCTGGTTCAAAAATACCAAACATAATAACTGGTCAATTCCAGGATATGTTTGCAACATTTGGTGGAGCAGGTAGTACACTATCATTAGTCATAGCTATGTTATTAATATGCAAAAGTAAACGTATAAAGTCAATGGGAAAATTGTCAATTTTACCAGGAATATTTGGTATAAATGAGCCATTGATATTTGGTCTACCAATAATGCTTAACCCAATATTATTGATACCATTTGCAATAGTTCCAACAATAAATATAATAATAGCTTATTTCTGTATGTCAGCAGGCTTGGTGCCACTTACAAATGGAGTTCAATTACCATGGACAACTCCAATTATATTCTCTGGTTTTCTAACGACAGGATGGCAAGGGGCTGTTTTACAGTTAGCACTTCTTGTACTAGGAATATTTATGTATATGCCATTTATAAAAATGCTGGACAAACAATATTTGAATGAGGAAAAGACAAACGTTGAAGAGGAAGATGATGATATATCTTTTGATGATTTAGTGTTATAGGAGGAATATTATGAAAAAAATAGTTATGATATTGGACCAAATACAAGCTGGTGCTGGAGGAAAAGAAAAAAATAATATACCTCCTGCTGGAAAATCAAGTCCATTAGGTCCAGGTATAATGATGGAACCATTTTTAAATGAATCTAAAGTAATAGCTACATTATTTTGTGGAGACGAATTTTTTATAAATAATGAAGAAGATGTAACAAATAAAATGATAGCAATGGTAAAAAAATTAAACCCTGATGTAGTAATTTGTGGACCAAGTTTCAATTATGAAAATTTTTCTAAGATGTCAGCTATATTATGTAAAAATATAAATGATAAGACGGATATATCAGCATTTGCAGCTATGTCAGAAGAAAATGTAGATATAATAAACGAGTATAAAAGTGATATATGTATAGTTAAGACACCAAAAAAAGGTGGAATTGGACTTAATGATTCACTAAATAACATATGTAAACTAGCAAAATCAATGGCAAATAAAGAGGATATAACTTTAATGAGAGAAGAATTTTGTTATTAATTAATGTTCTAATACGAACAAGTCTAAATAATATAATATTTATAATAAAAACAGATTGGTAGAATCTATATAATAAGGAGGGGAATTTTGACATGTGGGGAATGATAGCAACATGGAGAATGGCTCTAGAAAGTATAACTGAGGCATCAGAGCGTTTAGAAAAAGGTATGGAAGCAGGAGATGCTGTAGAGCTTGCTGTAAGAAGAGTTGAAGATTATCCATTTTATAAGTCAGTTGGTTATGGAGGACTTCCAAATGAAAACTGTGAGGTAGAGCTTGATGCTGCATTTATGGATGGTAATACATTAGACATTGGAGCAGTTGCTGGGATAAGAGATTATTCTAATCCTGTCAGTATAGCTAGAAAGTTAAGTTATGAGAAGGTAAATAATTTTTTGGTCGGAATAGGTGCTGAAGAGTATGCTCATAAAAATGGATTTGAAAGAAAAAATATGTTGACTGACAGAGCAAAGTTACATTATAAAAAAAGAAAAAAAGAGACTTTAGATAAGGGCTTGAGTCCATATGCGGGTCATGATACTGTTGGAATGATATCTTTAGATAAAAATGGGAAGATGTGTGCAGCTACTTCAACAAGTGGATTATTTATGAAGAAAAGAGGCAGAATAGGAGATTCTGCACTATCTGGTTCGGGTTTTTTTGTTGATAGTAGTATAGGAGGAGCTACAGCTACTGGTCTAGGAGAAGACTTGATGAAAGGATGTATATCCTATGAGATAGTTAGACTTATGAAAGATGGGAAGCATCCACAAGAAGCTTGTGATATAGCAGTAAATGAACTTGATAAACAGCTTATTAAAAGAAGAGGGAAAGCTGGTGATTTATCATTAGTTGCCATGAATAATGAGGGAGAATGGGGAGTAGCTACAAATATAGCAGACTTTACTTTTTCGGTAGTAACTGAGGAAGAAGCACCTACAGTCTATATTTCAAATAGAGTAGATGGGAAAACTATACATAAGGTTATATCAAATGAATGGATGGAAGCATATGAAGCTAGAATAAAAGCTCCAATAGAAGTGAAAGAATAAATAAGTCATATAATAAAGTAGAGTTTTTATAATAAGGAGATTTTTATGGATATCATAAATAATAAAGTAGATGAATTAAAAGAAGACTTATTAAGTGATATTATAGATATTGTAAAAATACCTAGTGTTAAAGGGGAGTCAGAAAATGGCTTCCCTTTTGGCGAAAAAGTAGGTAAAGCACTTAATAAAGCATTAGAAATATCAAAAAAATTGGGATTTAAGGTTAGAAATTTAGATAATTATATTGGTTATGCAGAATATGGAGAGAGTGAAGATTACGTTTGTGTAATTGGTCATGTAGATGTTGTGCATGAAGGTGAAGGTTGGGAGTATCATCCTTATAAAGGAGAAAAAGCCAATGGAAGAATTTATGGTAGAGGGGTCTTAGATAATAAAGGTCCTATAATATCCGCTTTATATGGATTGTATGCTATTAAAGAATTAGCTTTAAATTTAGATAAAAAAGTTAGGATAGTTTTTGGTACAAATGAAGAGAGTGGATTTGAAGATATACCATATTATTTAGAAAAAGAAAAAGCTCCTTTTATGGGATTTACACCAGACTGCAAGTATCCTGTTATATATGGTGAAAAAGGAATGGCAAAGATTAGAATCAAAAGTAAAAATATCTATGAAGAAGACACATTCTTAGATTTTATAGAAAACATGTCTGAAAATGTGCTTGTTACATATAAAGAATTAAGTAAAGAAAATAGTGATATTATATTAGATATAAAGGTAAAATACGATTTTAGTTATAAAATAAAAAATGTATTAGATGAAATAAAATTTAGTTTTCCAAGTGGTATTGAAATGGAAGTTATTTCTAATTTTAACCCTGTATATTTTGATAAAGAGAATGAGCTTATTAAAAAACTTCAGATAGCATATGAAAGAGTAACATCATTGGATGGAACTCCAGTAACAACCAATGGAGGCACATATGCAAAAGTAATGCCAAATATAGTTCCATTTGGTCCTTCATTTCCAGGACAGAAAGGAATAGCTCATAATCCTGATGAATATATGGACATAGAAGATATAATTTTAAATGCAAAGATATTTGCAAATGCAATATATGAATTGGCAAAGGAGTAATTATGTTAGAGATAATAGGAATGACAGTAGAAGACGCTAAAATCATAGAAGATTGTGGCGCAGATAGAATAGAGTTGGTTAGTGCCTTAACTGAAGGTGGATTAACACCAAGTTTTGGTCTTATAGAAAGTGTCGTTAACAGTGTAAAGATACCTGTGAATGTAATGATAAGACATCATGCAAAAAGTTTTACTTATAGTGAAGAAGATATAATCATCATGCAAAAAGATATAAGTATAATTAAAGATATTGGTGCCAATGGGGTTGTATTTGGTATGTTAGATAAAAATAATAATATAGATGAAAAAAATCTAAATATTTTATTGAAAGGTTGTGATAATATTGATGTCACATTTCATAGAGCTATAGATGAATCAAATATAATGGATAGTATTAAGGTTTTGAAGGATTATAATAAAATTACAAATATATTAACATCAGGAGGAAAGGGCAATATAGCTGATAACATACAAATAATAAAGAATATGATGTTTAGTTCTAATCATATAAAAATTCTGCTAGGTGGAGGACTTAATTTCAACAATATAGAAAAGATAAAGGAATCAACTAAAGCAAGTAATTTTCATTTTGGTACAGCAATTAGGATAAATAACAGTTCTTTTGAAGGTATAGATAGACAAAAACTTAAACAACTTGTAAATATAATTTCAAAATAGTATAAAAATTAAATATTTAATATAAATAAAGAGTGTGAGTTAATTATAATTTGGGTATATGCATGATAATAGGTATTAAGTATGAAATTATTGTTGGAGGTGCTTTACTACTTTTACATAGTCTTGAATATTGATAATGAAAGAAAAATAAAATATGGAGGTTTTAGAGGGTTTATATTTATAAAGGATTTATAAAAGTCGAGCGGCATATAATACATATAATTTCCTAAAATTACCAACTTATGACATGAATTCACATATTAATAAACAATTAATGGAGATATTTGTGGATATAAACAGTAGCAAAAATAGCTTTAAATAAACAAATACAAGAGTTATTAACAGTTTTATCCACATTATCCACAGGCAGTTGTAATAATATTAATCCACATAAGCTTTTAAATAACTAAAAATGATAAATAATTCTATCAATTGAATATAAAAAATCATAAAAGTTAATAATAAAAAGAGGATTATGAAAGTTCGTGTAGAATATATTATTAAAGTATAAATTTTCTTATACTGGCATAATTGAAGGGAGATGTACTTATGAACATAATTATATCTGGAAAACAAATCGAATTAACTGATGCAATAAAAAGTAAAATCGAAAGCAAACTAAGTAAGTTAGATAATTACATTCATCCAGACACTGATGTAAAAGTTACAGTAAGTGCTAAAAAAGCAAGACAAAAAATAGAGGTAACAATAGCTACTGTAAATGGACCTATAATTAGAGCAGAAGATATGCAGGAAAATTTATACACAGCTATAGATGTTGTATATGATAAATTAAGTAAACAATTAAAAAAATATAAAAAGAGACTACAAGATAAACATAAAGACAACAAGAGCATAAGATTCCAAGATGCAGAAATAAATCTAGCTGATGAACAAGAAGATTATGGGGATGAAAATCAAGAATTAGTAATTCAAAGACGTAAGAAATTTAGTGTTAAACCTATGAGTGAAGAAGAAGCTGTATTACAAATGGAGTTAATAGGACATGACTTTTATATGTTCAAGAATATAGATTCAGATGAAATAGCAGTAGTTTATAAGCGTCATAATGGTGGATATGGTATAATAGAACATGAATAAAGCAATTTAGATTTAATCATATTAGCTATCGATAAATAAATTATCGATAGCTTTTTAAATTAATATTAAAAGTATAGTTTTTATGGTAAAATGAATAATAGTACAATAAAGAACGAGGAGAGATGTAAAATATGAGCTTTATGGATAATTTATTCAACATGGCAGATAAAAAAGAATTAAAAAAGTTCAATAAAACTGTTGATATAATAGATTCATTAGAACCTAAATTTGAATCTATGGCAGACTCGGAACTTAAAAATATGACAAATATATTTAAAGAAAGATTAGCAAATAATGAAAGTATAGATGATATACTTCCAGAAGCTTTTGCAGTAGTTAGAGAAGTTTCTAAGAGAGTGTTAGGACTTAGACACTACAGAGTCCAAATGGTTGGAGGTATAGTGTTACATCAAGGAAGAATAGCCGAGATGAAAACAGGTGAAGGTAAAACTTTGGTTGCAACTGCTCCTGTTTATTTGAATGCCCTTACAGGAAAAGGTGTACATGTTGTAACAGTAAATGATTACCTTGCAAAACGTGATAGAGACCAAATGGCAAAAATATATGAGTTTTTAGGAATGAGTGTAGGGGTTATTGTGCATGGTCAAAATCCAAAAGTTAGAAAAGAGCAATATGATTGCGATATAACTTATGGTACAAATAATGAGTACGGATTTGACTACTTAAAGGACAATATGGTAATACACAAAGAGCAAAGGGTTCAAAGAGGATTAAATTATGCTATAGTGGATGAGGTTGACTCTATACTAATAGATGAAGCTAGAACACCACTTATCATATCTGGACCTGGAGACAAATCAACTCACTTATATTCAGATGCAAATACATTTGTGTTAACCCTAAAACCAGATGATTACGAATTAGAAGAAAAAGATAAGGCTGTATCTCTAACAGCATCAGGTATACAAAAGGCAGAAGTATATTTTAATGTTGATAATATAACTGATATATCTCATACAGAGTTATATCATCATATAAATCAAGCTTTAAGAGCGCATGTAATAATGAAGAAAGACGTTGACTATGTTGCTAAAGATGGAGAAATAGTAATAGTTGATGAGTTTACTGGTAGACTTATGTTTGGTAGAAGATATTCAGAAGGCTTACATCAAGCGATAGAAGCTAAGGAAGGTCTTAAAATACAAAGAGAATCTAAAACACTAGCTACTGTAACATTCCAAAATTACTTTAGAATGTATAAAAAACTTTCTGGTATGACTGGTACAGCAAAAACAGAAGAAGAAGAGTTTAAGGCAATTTATAAAATGGACGTTTTCCAAGTACCTACCAATAAGCTTATGGTAAGAGAAGATTTACCGGATTCTGTATACAAAAGTGAAATAGGTAAATTTAATGCTGTAGCACAAGAAATAATTGAAAGACATAAAGTTAATCAGCCAATACTTGTAGGTACAGTATCAATAGAAAAATCAGAACTATTATCACAAATATTAAAGAAAAAAGGCATAAAACATGAAGTATTAAATGCTAAGCATCATGATAAAGAGGCAGAGATAATAGCACAGGCTGGTAGATTAGGCGCTGTTACAATAGCTACTAATATGGCTGGTCGTGGTACAGATATAGTTCTAGGTGGAAACCCAGACTTCTTAACTAAGAGAGAGATGAGAAGAAATGGATTTAAAGAGGAAATAGTAAACAGAGTAGATACTCCAATAGAAGGTATACCTGTAAAAGGCAATGAAGCTCTATTTGAAGCTAGAGAAGAGTATGAAAAACTATTTGAAAAGTTTAAACAACAAACACAAGAAGAACAAAAACAAGTTGTAGAAGCAGGTGGACTTGCTATAATTGGTACAGAGAGACATGAATCTCGAAGAATAGATAACCAGTTGAGAGGTCGTGCTGGTCGTCAAGGAGACCCAGGTAGTTCAAGATTCTATATAGGTCTTGATGATGACCTTATGAGATTGTTTGGAAGTGACAGAATATCTGGAATCGTAGATAAAATAGGTCTTGAAGAAGATATGCCAATAGAACATAGAATATTATCTAAATCTATTGAAGGAGCACAAAAGAAAGTCGAAGGTAAAAACTTTGGAATAAGAAAGCATGTACTTCAATACGATGATGTTATGAATAAACAAAGAGAAATAATATATGCAGAAAGAAAACGTGTATTAGAAGGAGAAGATTTACAAGAACAAATACAATCAATGACTCATTCTATAATAGAAGAAGCTGTGACTCTTTATACACAAGATAAAGGGTTTGATGAAGATGGATTTAAAGAGCATATGTATAATCTGTTCTTACCAAAAGGTAGCATAGAAATACCAGAAATAGAAAAGCTTAATCCAGTTGAAATAACAGAAAAAGTTTACGAAATAGCTATGAAGATATACACTTCAAAAGAAGAACAAGTAGGCTATGAAAGAATGAGAGAGGTTGAGAGAGTAATCTTACTTCAAGCTGTTGATAATCATTGGATAGACCATATAGATGCTATGGACCAATTACGTCAAGGTATTGGACTTCGTGCTGTAGGTCAGCAAGACCCAGTTATTGCTTATAAAATGGAAGGTTTTGACATGTTTGATGAAATGAATAAACATATCAAAGAAGATACTGTAAGATATTTATTTAATATAACAATAGAAACTCCAGTGGAAAGAAAAGCAGTTGTAGATGTTGAAAATCTATCTTCGCCATCAGATGGGACACTTCCAACAAGCAAAACAGTTAAGAAGGATGAAAAAGTTGGAAGAAATGACTTATGTCCTTGTGGAAGTGGTAAAAAATATAAAAACTGTTGTGGTAGATAATCTTGGAGGATTAAATGTTAAAGATACAAGAGTATAGACATAGTGTGGAGCAAATAGCTTCAAATTTAGAAGAATTGAGGGTTTCTCTTTGACATAGCTTCATTAATGGAAAAGATACAAATTAATGAAGAAAAGATGAACAAACAGGACTTTTGGAATGATAATGAGTTTGCTCAAAGAGTACTTCAAGAAAATAAATCTTTGAAAGAGACGCTAGAAGAATATGAAGGCTTAAAAAATTTATTAGAAGATATAGAAGTGCTGATTGAAATAGGCCTAGAAGAAGAGGATGATTCTGTAGAAAAGGATATAGAAAAATCTATAGAATCAGTAGAAGAGAAATTATCTGAAATTAAAATAAAGACTCTTCTAAGTGGAGAGTATGATAAAAATAATTCTATATTATCTATAAATGCTGGTACTGGTGGCCTGGATGCTCAAGATTGGGCTCAGATGCTTTTGAGAATGTATATAAGATGGTCAGAAGGTAAGGGTTATAAAGTTAAGCTTTTAGATATAATATCAGACCCTGAAGCTGGAATAAAGACGGCTACAATTCTTGTAGAGGGAACAAATGCTTATGGATACTTAAAAAGTGAAAAAGGGGTTCATAGATTAGTGAGAATCTCGCCATTTGACCCATCAGGAAAAAGACATACTTCATTTGCATCTATAGATGTAACACCAGAGCTAGATGAGAATATGGAAGTAGAAATTAATCCATCAGATTTAAAGATAGACACATATAGGGCATCTGGAGCTGGAGGGCAGCATGTAAATACAACTGATTCAGCAGTTAGAATAACACATATCCCTACAGGTGTAGTAGTTCAGTGTCAAAATGAGAGGTCTCAACATTTAAATAAAGATAGAGCCATGAGATTTTTGATGGCAAAATTGATAGAATTAAAAGAATTGGAACAAAAGGAAAAAATAGAAGACATACAAGGAAAATATTCACAAATAACATGGGGTAGTCAAATTAGGTCATATGTTTTTCAACCATATAAGCTGGTTAAAGACCATAGAACAAATGCTGAGTTTGGAAATGTAGATAGTGTAATGAATGGAAATATAGACCTATTTATTAATGAATACTTAAAAATGAATAAAACAGTTTGATAAATATGTACTGTAATTAAGATATATGTATAAGAAGGTTAGTGCTTACTATGCACTTATAGCACTTAGGCTGAGGACGACAACCCTCAGCCTTCGTTCTGTTTATTATACTTATGAAAAAACTAACATTAGGAGTGAAAAAATTGGATATAAATCAAATCTTAAAAAAAGAATTTAATCTTAGAGATGAGCAAATAAACAATACATTAAAACTTATTGATGAGGGAAATACAATACCATTTATAGCTAGGTATAGAAAAGAAATGACTGGTGAAATGAGTGATGTCACACTAAGAGAGTTTCATGAAAAATTGATGTATTTAAGAAACCTTCAAAGTAGAAAAGATGATGTGATTAGACTAATAGATGAACAAGGCAAGTTAACAGATGAAATAACAAAAAATATAGAAAAAGCAAAGACATTACAAGAAGTAGAAGATATCTATGCTCCATATAAACAAAAGAAAAGAACTAGAGCAACAATAGCTAAGGAAAAAGGATTAGAAAACTTAGCATTGTCAATACTAGAAAATAATCTAGATAACATAGAAATAGAAGCAAAGAATTATATTGATGAGGAGAAAGAAGTTCTTTCTGTTGAAGATGCATTAAAAGGTGCTAGAGATATAATTGCAGAATTAGTTTCAGACGATGCTAAGATTAGAAAATATATAAGAGAATTAGCTTTAAGAGAAGGTATGATAGTTAGCAAAAGTTCTACTGATGAGAAATCAGTTTATGATATGTATTATGATTACAACGAAGCAGTAAAGAGTATAGCTCCACATAGAGTTTTGGCAATAAATCGAGGAGAAAAAGAGAACTTCTTAAAAGTTAAACTAGAAATAAATAATGATAAGGTTTTAAATTACATAATAAATGAATATGTAAATGATAAAAATTTCAAAAATAAAGAAGAAATCGTAAGCTCAATAGAAGATTCTTATAAAAGATTAATTTTTCCATCAATAGAAAGAGAAGTAAGAAATCATTTAACAGAAATAGCTCAAGAAAGAGCTATAAGTGTATTTGGAAAAAATGTTAAAAGTTTATTGCTTCAGCCACCAGTTAAAGATAAAGTCGTTATGGGATTTGACCCTGCATTTAGAACTGGATGTAAAATAGCTATAGTAGATAAAAATGGTAAGCTATTAGATTATACAACAGTATACCCAACAGACCCACAAAATGATGTAGAGGGAGCAAAGAGAGTTTTAAAAGGATTGATTGAAAAATACGATATAGATATAATCTCAATAGGTAATGGGACTGCATCAAGAGAATCAGAAACTTTTGTATCAGAAATGATAAAAGAGATAGATAGAGAAGTACAATATGTTATAGTTAGTGAGGCTGGGGCATCTGTTTATTCGGCATCTGAACTTGCAAATGAAGAGCATCCAGATATAAATGTATCAATAAGGGGAGCTATATCTATAGCTAGAAGATTACAAGACCCATTAGCAGAGCTTGTAAAAATAGACCCCAAAAGTATTGGAGTAGGTCAATATCAGCATGATTTAAATAAAAAGAGACTAGAAGAAGTACTAGATGGTGTCGTTGAAGATTCCGTAAACAGTGTTGGAGTAGACTTAAATACAGCGTCATATTCTTTACTAGAACATATTGCAGGAATAAGTAAGGCCATTGCAAAAAATATAATAGCATATAGAGAAGAGAATGGAGATTTTACATCAAGAGTACAATTGAAAAAAGTAAAAAGACTTGGACCTCAAGCATTTACCCAATGCGCTGGTTTTATGAGAATCTTAGATGGTAAAAACCCACTAGATAATACAGGTGTACATCCTGAAAGTTATGACATATGTAAAAAAATGATTGAGATAATAGGATACTCTTTAGAGGATATAAAAAATAAAAATATAGACGAGATAGATGAGAAAATAAAAGAGATTAGTCTGAAAGAATTAAGTGAAAAGTTAGAAGTAGGTCAAGTTACTTTAAGAGATATTATAACTGAAATCAAAAAGCCAGGAAGAGACCCAAGGGAAGAAGGAATAAAACCTATTCTTAGAACTGATGTCTTAAAGATTGAAGATATACAAGAAGGGATGTCTTTAAAAGGCACAATAAGAAATGTTGTAGATTTTGGCGCATTTGTAGATATTGGAATAAAAAATGATGGACTAGTCCATAAATCAGAAATGAGTAATAGTTTTGTAAAAGACCCTATGAGTATTGTTACAGTAGGAGATATAGTCGATGTAAAGGTTATAGGAATTGACTTAAACAAAAAAAGAGTGGCTTTATCAATGAAAAAATAAATAAGTTTATATATTTTTGTTTTTGATGATATGTTTGTAAACATGATTTACAGAAGATATAAGTATTAAAATCATACAAATATATTGTAAAAACCAACATTAAAAGAAGTACGATAGTCTTGAAAATCAGGAGGAAAATGAATGATTTTTATAAAAAATGGTAAAATAAATACCATAACAAATGGAATAATTCAAGGAGACATCCTTATAGATGAAGGAAAAATAATAGAAATAGGAGAAGATTTAATAGCACCTTTAGATGTGGATATAATAGATGCAAGTAATAAACTTGTATTTCCTGGATTTATAGATGCCCATACTCATTTGGGTCTATGGGAAGATGGTATAGGTTTTGAAGGGGCAGATGGAAACGAAGAAACTGACCCAATAACACCACAATTAAATCCCATAGATGGAATTAATCCGATGGATAGAACATTTAAAGAAGCTTTTGAAGGTGGTATAACTTCTGTTTGTACAACACCTGGAAGTGCAAATGTTATGGGAGGTCAATGTATAGCTATAAAAACATATGGAAAAAGAATTGATAAAATGGTAATAAAGAACCCAGTTGCATCTAAAATAGCATTTGGAGAAAATCCAAAAAGTTGTTATGGTCAGGATGATAAATCTCCCCAAACTAGGATGGCTATAGCAGCTTTGCTTAGAGAGAACTTAAAAAAAGCGGAAGAATATCTAGAGGATATTGATGTATATGAGAGCCATGATGATGAGGATTGTGAAAAGCCTGAATATGATATAAAAATGGAAAGCTTAATACCTGTGTTGAGGAGAGAAATTCCATTTAAGGCACATGCTCATAGAGCTGATGATATGTTTACAGCAATAAGAATTGCAAAAGAATTTAACTTAAAACTTACATTAGACCATTGTACAGAAGGTCATCTTATTGTAGATGAATTGGTAGAAGAAGGATTTCCTGTGATAGTAGGTCCATCTTTATCAGAAAGGTCTAAGTTTGAACTTAGAAACCTGACATTTAATACAGCTGGAATACTTTCAAATGCAGGTCTTGATGTATGTATAATGACAGACCATCCAGTAATACCTGTTCAATATCTTCCAATATGTGCAGGCATAGCTGTTAAACATGGTATGAAAGAAGAAAAGGCAATAGAGTCAATTACAATAAATCCAGCTAAGACTTTAGGAATAGAAGATAAAGTGGGTTCTATAGAAGTTGGTAAAGATGCAGATATAGTAATATGGGATAATTCTCCACTAGAGATTCAAAGTAATGTACTTTGTACTATAATAAATGGTAAGATAGTATATGAAAAAAAATAACTTGACAATTATTAAAAAATTAACTAATATAAGAGTGTAAGGAAAATTAAAAAATCAAAGAAGATCTTCGGGGCAGGGTGAAATTCCCTACCGGCGGTATAGCCCGCGAACTACTTAGGTGGTTGATTTGGTGAGATTCCAAAGCCGACAGTAAAGTCTGGATGAGAGAAGATATTTATGGAATATAAATAAGTTTATTTTAGTTTGTTTAAACTATATCCATAAAAACTCGAAGATAAGGTCTTCGAGTTTTTTGTTTTTCCTAAAAAATATAAACATATTGATTAGGAGGAAAGTAGTTATGCAAAATACAGTAAAAAGAGGTAATATGATTTCAACAAGAACTTTGGTGGTTATGTCAATTTTATCTGCAATATCTTATTTATTGATGTTTATTCAAGCACCAATACCAGGTATTTTTCCAGATTTCTTAAAAATTGATTTATCAGATATACCAGCAATATTTGGTGGTATGTCTTTAGGACCATTAGTTGGATTTGGTGTAGTTGTAGTAAAAAATATACTACAAATGATAACAGCAACAACAACTGGAGGAGTAGGAGAATTTGCAAACATATTAATTGGTGGCTCTTATGTACTTATACTTTGTTATTCATATAAGAGAAGTAAAGATTTAAAAGGTGTAGTAATTGGGTTTGTATTAGGGACAATAGCTATGACTATAATTGGTTCATTAGTGAATTATTTTGTAATGCTACCACTTTATGGGCAATTAATGGGACTAGATGCTATAATAGGTCTAGGTTCAGCTATAAATCCTCAAGTTCATGACTTATTTACTTTTGTAATTTGGATGATAGCTCCATTTAATGTATTAAAGGCTGTCATAATATCTTTAGTAACATTACCACTTTACAAAAAAATGGGTAATGTAATAAAAAAATAATTAGACAAGAAAAAATAAAATTTTAAAATTAAACGCATTGAATAGCCATAATTTATTTGTAACTTCAGTCCTATACTGTGATTGATATATTAAATATATTATGGCTTTATTAATTTATCAAAAATTGTATATGAAATAAGAAATATTTAGACAAGTTTAATTTTTGAAATAAAGGAAGAATTAAAACGATTAACTATTAAAAAACTAAAAAGGTATCTATAATACACAGAGCGAATTCATAATAAAGAAAAAATAAAGTTATTATTAAAAATAAATAAAGATTTAGAACAGATTTTTTAATAATATCTAATTTAATAATGATAGGAGTGTAGATAGATGAACATACCTGAAAGATTGAAAAAATTATTTTTAGATGATAAAGGGTATTATTTTAATAGTAATTGGGAAAATATTCATATCAGTATTGATAACACAAAGTTAGAAATGCCTTTAAAACATATTACAAATGAATATATTCAAAATATGGAAAGTGTAAAGTATGATTATCGTGAATTAAAAAATATAAAAAATCAAACTGATGGTATGTGTATAATAGCGATAAGGCAGAATTATAAAGCATTAGAATATGTAAAAAAACAAACAGATGAATTATGTTTAGAGGCAATAAGGTATAATTATAAAGCACTAGAATATGTAAAAGAGCAAACAGATGAAATATGTATGGAAGCTATAAAAAAAGACTGTAATGCACTTAAGTATGTACGAAACAAAACGAATAATCTTATTATAAAAGTAATAAAGTGCTCTTCTAATATAGATGTTGTAAGTATTTTAAAAGCTTTAGAGGTTCAGACAATAAGTATATGTTTAGAAGCAATTAAAAAAGATGGTAGGTGTCTTGCATATGTTAGAGAGCAGAGTGAAGAATTGTGTATGGAAGCTATTAAGCAAAATTACAAAGCATTACAATATGTAAAAAAACAAACAGATAAAATGTGTATGGAAGCTGTAAATCAAAATGGTATGGCATTGCAATATGTAAAAAAACAAACAGATAAAATATGTATGGAGGCTGTCAAACAAGATGGAAGAAGCCTGCAGTTTGTTAATAATAAGACAGAAGCAATATGTATAGAAGCTATAAAACATTTAGATAAAAGATATAATATTAAAAATGTGTTAAGTTACATAGATAGGTATACAGAAGATATGTGTATAGAAATTGTAAGGCAAAATGGAAAGATGTTAATGTATATAAAAAATCAGACAGAGAGAATGTGCATTGAAGCAGTAAAGGAGAATTATAAATCTCTCAAGTACGTAAAAGAACAATCTGAGAAAATATGTAGAGAAGCCTTAAAACAGAATTGCAAGGCAAAAGAATATGTAAAAATTTCTATTGAAGAATGTATATAGGATTATTAATATTGAAAGATAAAAAAGATAAATAGAAATACTTTATAATAATTGAGGCTTATACTATAATTAATTAAGCAGTGATATAAATTCACATGACGATTATATCAAAATGGAGATGAATTAATGGCAAAAATATATTTAGAAAGTGAAAGCAAAACTAGAGAAATAGGATATAAATTAGGCAAATTATTAAAAGAAGGTAGTGTTATCTGTTTAGTAGGAGATTTAGGGGCTGGGAAAACTACAATGACACAAAGCTTAGCTGATTCATTAGGTATAAAAGATTATATAACAAGTCCGACTTTTACTATAATAAATGAATATGAAGGTAAAATACCTTTATATCATTTTGATGTATATAGAATAGGTAGTAGTGATGAAATGTATGATATTGGATATGAGGAATATGTAAATTCAAGTGGGATTTGCATAATAGAATGGGCTAATCTAATAGAAGACATACTTCCGAAAGAATATTTGAATATAGAATTAAAATATAAAGATGAAGGAAGAGAAATGATATTAACTCCAAAAGGAGAGTTTTACAAAGAAATAGTTGAGGAGTTGACTAAATAATGAAAATACTAGGTATGGATACATCTTCTATGGCAGCAAGTGTATCAGTTGTAGAAGATGATAACTTAATATGTGAGTTTACAGTAAATAACAAAAAAACGCATTCGCAAAAACTTATGCCAATGATAGAAAGTATGTTGAACATGAGTGATTTAAGTATAAAAGATATAGATTTATTAGCTATATGTATAGGTCCTGGCTCATTTACAGGTCTTAGAATAGGTATGGCTACAGTAAAGGCTATGGCTCATGTAAATAATATACCAATAATAGCAGTGAATTCTTTAGAATCCCTAGCAAATAACATGAATCTATGTGAGAGAAAGATATGTTGCATATTAGATGCGCAGAAGAACCAAGTTTATTCAGCTAAATATAAATTTGAAAATGGAGAATTAATAGAATTAGATGGTGTTGATGTTGTAGAATTTGATGCTTTATTAGAGGAAATAGTATCAAGTGATGAAGAATTTATAGTAGTTGGAGAAGCTGTATACAAATATAAAGATAAGTTAGAGAATATAAAAAATATAAAAATACCTTCGCCAGTTAACAATGTGTCTAATGCAGGAAGCTTATGTTCTCTGGCATTAAACAAATATAATAAAAATATAGATGTACATACTTGTTATACAATAAATCCTATGTATATCAGAAAATCTCAGGCTGAAGTACAATATGATGAAAAAATGAAGAGGCTAAATAATGAAAGATAATACAAAACTAATAATAGATGATATAGAAATAGAGGAAATGACCATTAAAGATATAGACGAAGTCTTTGAAGTAGAAAAAAACTGTTTTGAAGATTATTGGTCAAAAGAGTCTTTTAGAAAAGAGTTGTCTAATGAAGTTGCAAGGTATATAGTAGCTAAACTAGATGGAAAAGTTGTAGGATATGTGGGAATTTGGCTTATACTTGATGAAGGACATATAAATAATGTGGCTGTTCATAGTGACTATAGAGGCAAAAAAATAGGAGACAAGCTTATAAAAGGTATAGTTGATTTATGTAAAAACAATAACGTTGCGTCTATGACATTAGAAGTTAGAGCGTCAAATAAAATAGCACAAAGCTTATATAGAAAATATGGATTTAAAATGGGTGGAATAAGAAAAGAATACTACAGTGATAATAAAGAAGATGCAATTATAATGTGGAACCAATTAAAAGAGGTGTAGAGTTTATGAGTGATATAATAACATTAGCTATAGAAAGTAGTTGTGATGAAACAGCTGCATCAGTTTTAAAAAATGGTAGAGAAGTTCTTTCAAACATAATCTCTACTCAAATAGAAACACATAAAAAGTTTGGTGGTGTAGTACCAGAAGTAGCTTCAAGAAAACATGTGGAAAATATTGATATAGTTGTTCAGGAGGCATTAGATAAGGCAAATATAGGATTTAATGATATAGACCATATTGCAGTTACATATGGACCAGGGCTAGTGGGAGCTTTATTAGTAGGATTATCTTATGCTAAGGCACTTGCATATACTTTGAATATACCACTTGTAGGAGTAAATCACATAGAAGGTCATCTAAGTGCAAACTATATAGAGCATAAGGATTTGAAACCTCCTTTTATAACATTAATAGTATCTGGAGGTCATACTCACTTGGTTGAAGTCAAAGACTATGGTAAGTATGAAATTTTAGGAAAAACTAGAGATGATGCATCTGGAGAAGCATTTGATAAGATTTCAAGAGCTATGAATTTAGGTTATCCAGGAGGTCCTATTATTGATAATTTAGCTAAAAAAGGAAATAAACATGCTATAGAATTTCCAAGAGCATATTTAGAAGAAGATAGCTATGATTTTAGTTTTAGTGGATTAAAATCTTCTGTATTAAATTATCTAAATGGAAAAAGAATGAAAAATGAGGAAATAGTAGTTGAAGATGTAGCAGCATCTTTTCAAGAAGCTGTGGTAGAAGTTTTATCTACTAAAGCACTAAAAGCGGCGAAAGATAAAGGTTACGACATCATTACTCTTTCTGGTGGAGTTGCTTCTAATTCAGGGCTTAGAGCCAAAATAACAGAAATAGCGAAAGATAGTGGTATCACTGTTAAATATCCTCCTCTAATTTTATGCACAGATAATGCAGCTATGATAGGGTGTGCAGGATATTATAATTTTATAAATGGTAAAACACATGATATGAGTTTAAATGCAGTTCCAAATTTAAAGATAAATCAGTGATATGAAATAAATTTATAAATATATTAAAGAATTGTTTCAGAAAAATAAATATAAGTAAAAATAAATACAATAAAAGTAAATATAGTATATGTTAAAACTTGAAGTAAAACTATGTATAACCTTTATATTCTAATGAATTGCAACACTTTTAGGATATAAAGGTTATATTTGGTTTGAATTTACTTCAAGTTTAATTTTTTTGTAGAAAGATTATTTCAAAAAGTGGGTAATATACCCTTTTTTTCCCTTGTTAAAAAGTTTTATACTAATTATAGAAAGATTAAGGAGGGGAAGAAATGAGTCAAAGTAAAGAAGACAAAATAAGAAGTATTTTAGAAGCAAAAAATATTAAGGCAAATTTTCAAGATAAAGAAAATTTAGATGAATTTAGTGAAAAAAAAGCAAGTAAAAGAGCTGATGATTTATTAAATGTATATTATAATACATTATCTACAGCTGATATGGAATTTCCATATTGGTATAATAGAGAGTACAGAAAATCAGATGGTGATATACCTGTAGTTAGAAGGGCTAAAGCTCTTAAATCTGCTTTTTCTCATATGACACCAAACATAATACCAGGCGAGAAGATAGTAATGCAAAAAACACGCCACTATAGAGGGTCATTCCCAATGCCTTGGGTAAGTGAAAGTTTCTTTGTAGCTCAAGGAGAACAAATGAAAGAAGAAGCAAATAAGTTAGCTAGTAATACAGCAGATGAACTTACAAAATTTGGTTCTGGTGGGGGAAATGTAACCGAAAGTTTTGGAAATGTTGTTTCAATAGCTGGTAAATTTGGAATGAGAAAAGAAGAAGTACCTGTACTTGTAAAAATGGCTAAGGAATGGGTTGGAAAATCAGTTGAAGATTTAGGTTTTCATTATGAGAAAATGATGCCAGATTATGATTTAAAAGAGAAATTAATGAGTACACTTATTTGTATGTTTGATTCAGGATACACACTTCCTCAAGGTAGAGAAGTTATAAATTATTTTTATCCTTTGAATTATGGACTAGATGGAATTATAGAAATGGCGAAAGAATGTAAGAAAGCAGTCGCAGGAAACGCATCTGGAGATGGGCTTATTGGAATGGATCGTCTATATTTCTATGAAGCTGTAGTTCAAGTTATTGAAGGTTTACAAACTTGGATTTTAAATTATGCAAAACATGCAAAATATTTAGAAAGTATAGAGAAAGATTTAGAAGCTAAAAAAGAATATTCAGATTTAGTGGAGATATTAGAACATATTGCACACAAACAACCTCGCACATTTAGAGAAGCTCTTCAATTGACTTATACAATTCATATAGCATCAGTAAATGAAGATGCTATATCTGGTATGTCTATAGGGCGTTTTGGTCAAATCTTATATCCTTGGTATGAGCAAGATATAGAAAAAGGCATAATTACAAAAGAAGAGGTTATTGAATTATTAGAACTTTATAGAATAAAAATCACTTGTATCGACTGTTTTGCTTCAGCTGGTGTAAATGGAGGTGTGTTATCAGGAAATACATTTAACACATTATCTATAGGTGGATTAAGAGAAGATGGTTCTACAGGAGCAAATGAATTAGAAGAATTACTATTGGAAGCAAGTATGAGATGTAGAACTCCTCAACCTAGTTTAACTATGTTGTATGATGAAAAACTTCCAGAAGATTTCTTGATGAAGGCTGTTGAATGTACAAAGCTTGGTTCTGGTTATCCAGCATGGGTAAATAACTCAAATGGAACAACTTTCATGATGAGACAATTTGCCGATGAGGGTATGACTGTTGAAGAAGCTAGAGCTTTTGCATTAGGTGGATGTCTAGAAACATCTCCAGGATGTTGGAAACAGTTAACTTTAAATGGAAAAACATATTCTATAGCAGGTGGAGCAGGACAAACAGCTGGTTCTGGAGTGCATTTCTTAGCTAATCCTAAAATATTAGAACTTGTTCTTATGAATGGTAAAGACCATCGTATGAATATGCAAGTGTTTGAACCTCATAATAAACCTCTAAATACATATGAAGAGGTTGTAGAAGTGTTTAAAGATTATTATAAACAAGCAATAAATGTCCTTGAAAGAGCAAATAATATTGAATTAGATATATGGAGAAAGTTTGATACTTCTGTAATAAATTCACTATTAAAACCAGATTGCTTAGACAAGGGTCAACATATAGGAAATATGGGATATCGTTATAACGCAACATTAAATGTAGAAACTTGTGGTACTGTTACGATGGTTAATTCATTTGCAGCACTTAAAAAACTTGTATATGATGATAAAAACTTTACACTTGAGGAAATGAAAGAGGCTATTTTGAATAACTTTGGATTTAAAGATGCCTTAGAAGTTGGAAATTATTCTATGGCAGACCAAGTAAAAGTAGATGAAACTGGTAAATATGATGCTATTTATAAGGCCTGTCTTGATGCACCTAAATATGGAAATAATGATTTATATGCGGATAGTATTCTTAAAAATTATGAAGTATGGTTAGCAAAAGTGTGTGAAGAAGCACAATCTTTATATGCTAAAAAAATGTATCCTTGTCAAATATCTGTTTCTACACATGGACCACAAGGAGCTGCTACTTTAGCTACCCCAGATGGTAGACTAAGTGGAACAACATATTCAGATGGTTCAGTTTCTGCATATGCAGGAACTGATAAAAATGGTGTTTATGCATTATTTGAGTCTGCAACTATTTGGGACCAAGCAGTAGTTCAAAATTCTCAGATGAATTTAAAACTTCATCCAACAACTATTAAAGGACAACAAGGTACTAAAAAATTATTAGATTTAACAAGAAGTTATTTAAGAAAAGGTGGTTTCCATATTCAATACAATGTTGTGGATTCTAAAACATTAAAAGAGGCACAGAAAAATCCTGATAATTATCGTCAACTAATGGTGCGTGTTGCTGGGTTTACTCAATACTGGTGTGAATTAGGAAAACCAATACAGGATGAAGTAATTGCTAGAACAGAGTATGAAGGGGTGTAAAATATGAAAAAACATAGTGATTGTATGAATTTTTGTGCAGTAGATGCTACAAAAGGAATTTGTAGACTATCAAAACAAATGCTTAACTTAGATGATGAAGCTTGTGAAGAATTAAAAGTAATGCCAAAATGTAAAAATTGTAAAAATTTTGTTGAAGCTAATGATGAAGGTATAGGTAAATGTGTTGGTCTTGAAAAGGAAGATTGGGTATATTCAACATTAAATGCAATTACTTGTGAAGGACATATGTTTAATGAGTAGTCAAAATCAACTAGAAGGTATGATTTTTGATGTACAAAGCTTTTCAGTCCATGATGGACCAGGTTGCAGAACAACCGTATTTTTAAATGGATGTCCACTTAGTTGTAAATGGTGTGCGAATCCTGAAAGTTGGACTGTAAGACCACATATGATGTTTAGTGAGTTATCTTGTAAATATGAAGATGGGTGTACTGTATGTCATGGTAAATGTAAAAAAGGTGCATTGAGTTTTAATCTTGATAATAAGCCAATCATAGATTGGAACATATGTAAAGACTGTGAAAGCTTTGAATGTGTCAACTCATGTTATTATAATGCGTTTAAGTTATGTGCGAAACCTTATACTGTAGATGAACTTATAAGAGTAATTAAACGTGATTCTAATAATTGGAGAAGTAATGGAGGAGTAACATTTAGTGGGGGAGAACCACTACTTCAACATGAATTTTTACATGAAGTATTATTGAAATGTCATGAGATAAATGTACACACTGCTATTGAGACGAGTGCATGTGTTTCCAATGAAATTTTTAATAAAATATTTAAAGATATTGATTTTGCATTTATTGATATAAAGCATATGGATAGAGAAAAACACAAAGAGCAAACAGGTGTGTATAATGATTTAATATTGGAAAATGTATCAAATCTTGCTAACTCTGACTGGAAAGGAAGATTGGTACTTAGAGTTCCAGTTATAGCAGGATTTAACGATAGTACTGAGAATATAAGTGATATTATATCTTTTATGCACAAAAACAATTTGGTAGAGATTAACTTATTGCCATTTCATAGGCTAGGAGAATCAAAGTGGATTCAATTAGGTAAGGAGTATGAGTATTCTGATAAGGGAGATGTTGATGAAGAGCATCTTGAAGAATTACAAGATATATTTTTGGATAATGGGATAGCTTGTTATGTTGGTCATGAGACAGCTTTCTAAAAGTAAAGATTAAAAATCAATTAAAAAGGTAAACTCTATATAGAGTTTACCTTTTTTGATGTATTCAAGACAAGGATATGATTTGTTTTTAAGATTTAGGTTGATATAAATTATATAGATTATCGAGATTATTTATATAGATTTTATTTGAAAATATAATAAAATATTTATACTATCAACTTGTAGAATGATATGTACTATTTTGTATTTTTATGTTAAAATTTAATTGTATAAATTATAATAAAATAAAGTTAATAATTTAATGTATTTACTGATTTAATTATATTTTGAATAGTAAATATTTTACAAGATAAAACTAAATTAGTAATATAATAATATTTTAATAATTTATAGAAATTAGAAAGCTGATTGTAGATATTAATGTCAAATAAGTTTTCCAAAATGTAATCATTTAGAATATAAAATATCTAGATTTATATGAAAATAGTTAGGTTATTCTTATACACTTAACAAGTTTTAAAATAGCAATTAAAAACTTTCAATAAAATTGAAAATAAGGATAAAATGTATATTTTTATTGAGGTTTTATATTATTACAGAAAGAGAAGAGATAAAAATTATTTCTTTTATTAGTGAAGTGGATTTATTAATAGTAAGTAAAATATAATAAAGGGGTATAGACTAAAGAAAAATACAAATTTAGACTGTGTGTAAAAATCATATAATTAAGATTAATAATTATAAAAATAATTTATATATACATTTTAATTACTAAGTTTTGGGGGAGGATTGATTTATGTACAGAGTTGTTATTTGTGAAGATGATATTATTCAAAGAGTTTTATTGAAAGATTTAATATCCAAAATTTTCAATGAAATTTCAAATCAAGTAGAAATTTTAGAATTTGATTCAGGGGAACAGCTTTTAGATAGAACTTTAGAAGCTATTGATATATTTTTTTTAGATATTCAAATGGATAAATTAACAGGAATTGATGTGGCTAAAGAAATTAGAAAAAGGGAATGTAATTCTGAAATTATATTTATAACATCATTAATGGATTATGTGCAAGATGGGTATAAAGTTAGAGCTTATAGATATTTATTAAAACCAATTCAACCAGATGATTTAAAAGATAATATTCTAGCTTGTGTGTCTGATATTATAAAAAAAAGAGATAACTATCTCATAGTAAATAAAAAAGGAACTATTAACAAAGTTTTAATAGATGAAATTACATATATAGAAGTTAATAAGAAGAATATAACAATACACACATTTGATAGTTTCTATTGTATGCAAAATAGTATAGAAAAATTAGAAAAAGAACTTAAAATGTACGATTTCTTCAGATGCCACAAAAGTTACCTTATAAACATGAATCATATTAAATCTATATCTAAAAATAGTGTTGTTATAAATAATGAAGATATACCTGTAAGTAAACATAGAGTTGGTAGTTTAAAGACAAAATTAACCTATGTCTTAGGATCTATAATATGCTAGAATTAAATTTGTTTTGGATGATTATAACAATATTATCTACAATTGTAGAATTTGTGGTCTTAAAAGTAATATTAGATGAATTAATTCAACAGAAAAAAAGTAAGGTTGTTATAAGTATAAGCTTATTGATTTCTATTATTATTGTGTCAGGATTATCTTTGTTCAACTTTAATCAAAACATTGGATTAGTTGTAGATATCGTAATTATGTATGTTTTTTATATGTATAATTATGATATAAGATTTAATAAATCTTTACTTGCAATTTCAACTTACATTATGATTATAATAGGATTAGAAGCTATTACATATAATTTAATAGTTGCTTTACATTCAGTATCAGATATGAATAATCTGATAGATAAAAATCAAGTTAGATTAGAATTGGTAATTTTCTGTAAGCCTTTATTAATATCATTAATCCCAATAGTTAAATCTTTAAAAATAGCTTTAACTGTGAGAGTTAAAGAATATGTATATATAATTATACTTGTGATAGAAAATATAATTAGCATTATATCTATTTTTAGTTTTATATTTAAATATGAATACATTAATGATATAGAGTGGATTATAATAATTATCATTTCAATTATATTATGTATTTCGAATTTATCATTAATAGGTGTGATAAATAAGATAATAGAAGACAATAAGTTAAGGCTGGAAAATGAAACTGTAAAGAAAAAAATTGAATTGCAGTATAAGTATTATCTAACTATACAAGAGATATCACTGAAGACTAGAAAGCTATATCATGATATGAATAATCATATGATATGTATACAAAATATTTATGGAAAAAATGAAATAGCAAATAAGTATATTGAAGATATAAATAAGCAATTGAAAGATTGTAAATCATTATTTAATACAAATAATTTAATTTTAGATGTTATATTAAATGAGAAATACATGGATTGTAAAGCTAATGATATAGATTTTATTGTAGATATAAATTTTTTAAAGTGCGAGTTTTTAGATATGACAGATGTATGTTCTATATTTTCAAATATGCTAGATAATGCTATAGAAGCATGTTTAAAAATTAAGGACATTGAAGCAAAAAAAATTATTAAACTTAAAGGAACTATTTTAAATGATTTTTTTATAATTAAATGTTCAAATACAAAAATAAATGATTTTAGAAGAGACAATATTATAACTGATAAAAAAGATAAGTTTTTGCATGGTATAGGAATTAATAGTATAAAAAAATCTGTAGAGAAATATAATGGAAATATAGAAATAAACTCTTCAAAAAATAAATTTATGATGATAATTTATATACCCTTGATGTAAAAGATATCCAGTTGGAGACATAAAATGACCAGTTGGAGATAATATATTGAAATAATAAATATAGGATGTTACCTTGTAAATACAGGAAGTTTGACATAAATAGAATCAGTCAGACTTTGAAACAAGGTAACATTTTTTTGTTTTCATAGAGTATTATCATATAGTCTTTAAAGTTCTGTATATTAAAAACTTCAAAGTTAATAAGATATATTTATTTATAGATATAAATTGTTATTAAACTAAAATTATTATTAATGTATAGAATTTAAATAAATTTGAACAATTAGTTAAATGATAAAGGAGATATTACTATGTCAGATAAAAAAAAATATAGCAATATATATAAATATTCGGATAATTTGAGGTTTACAGATAATAATAATGTCGTAATTTTAGCAAGTGGCGATTCTAGGGAATGGATTAAAATATCAAAGGAATGTTTTAACATACTAAATAAGGTACTAGAAATGAATTTAAACCATAATGAGATCTTAGATTGTTTTGAATCTAATAAAGATAAAGTGTATTTTGATAAACTTATTGAGTGCTTATATAATGCAAATATACTAACAAATAAAAAACATAATGTAAGTAAACAAATTGAGAGTATTTATTTTATTGTAACAGATAGATGTAATTTATCTTGCACACATTGTTGTGCTGATGCAGACACTTCAAATTCAGTAGATATATTAAGTACAGAAGAGATGTTTGCTATAGTTGATAAAATATTACAAATTAATCCTAGAAATATAACCATATCTGGTGGTGAACCATTAATCAGATCAGATTTATGGGTTATAATGGAATACTTAAAGAGTAAATTTGATGGAAATATAGATATTATGACAAATGGTTTATTAATAGATGAAAATAATATTGAAAATATGAAAAAATATTTTAATAGCATTAGTGTAAGCATTGATGGTATTGATGAAGAAACATGTAAGATAATAAGAGGTAATAATGTTTTTAAAAATGTTATAGAGAAAGTTAAGTTTCTAAGAAGGCATGGTTTCAATAATATATCTATGTCAGCAGTTTTACCAAATCATGAGAAGATAAATATAGAATTTGAAGAGTTAAATAAAAATTTAGGTACAGATGCAATGATAAGACATTTTTCATATCAAGGGAGAGCAGGATTAAATTATGATAGGATAAGTAAAAAAATGAATGAATATTTAAAAAATAGAGGTATAGAAGAAAAAAATATTATAGATTGGAAATCATATATACCTACTAATAAGAAAGAACTTAAATTAGGAGCTTGTGGAGGTTGTGATACGACAATAAGTATTGGAAGTAATGGAGAACTATATCCTTGTAACCTTTTAATGGATAGTAATTATTCTATGGGAAATATATTAGAAATAGAAGATATAGTAGATTATGTAAACAAAATGGATATTTCTACAAATGATGGATATAAAGCATTTATAAATTTAAAACTATGTAATAATAATAAATGTAAAGAGTGTCTAGTCAAGTTGTTTTGCTGGTCTTGTCCAGCTGAATATGATGATCTTTTAGGTAAAGAACATATATTTGAAAATAGATGTAGTGAGGTTAAAAAAACTTTAACATCTGTAGTTTGGGGGTAAAAAATGGAGTGTACAGTTTGGACAACTAAGAATTGTAATTTAAATTGTAAATACTGTTATGAACATAAGAATAAAGAAGTAGGTAATATGATTAATTATGTAGAGAATCAAACATTAAATAAAATAAAAAAATTAATCATGGAATCAAATGAAGATATGCATGTTATACAATTTCATGGAGGGGAGCCTTTATTAAATTTTAAATTAATAAAAAGATTTGTAAATGAAATAGAAGACATCAAAGGTAGCTCAACAATAAAATATGGTATGACTACTAATGGAACTATATGGAATATAGAGATAGAAAAATTTTTTGAGGATTATAAAGATTCCTTTAGTGGTTATATATCTATAAGTATAGATGGACATTCTAGATCTCATAATAAAAATCGAATTTATAAGAATTGTATTGGTTCATTTGATAAAGTTATTAAAACTGCTGATAAGATGAAGTTGATATTTAAAAAATTAAGATGTAGAGTAACAGTTACACCAAATACAATAGAAGATTTACATGATAATATTAGATATCTTGTAGACATAGGATTTAGACAAATATCTGTGGCCTTTGACTTATTCTCAAATGAGTGGAATGAAAATCATATAAGTATAATAGAAGAACAATATCAAAAAACTTTAAGTTACTGGAAAAGTAATAGCTTACAAGTAGAAATAAGTATAGTGGATGAAATAATTGGTGATAAAAAAGTATTGGGGATATGTTATCCAAACACACACTTTTATATAGATGGTTTAATTTATCCATGTACATTTGTTGTTGGTTTAGAAGAATACAGTATAGGTAATATTTTAGATGGCATACATAGTGAGAGGGTAAAAGATATTATAAATATTAGCTCCATTGATAATAAAAAGTGTGAAAAATGTAATAATAGGAGATCCTGTTCTTCAAATAGATGTAAACTTATAAATAAAGTTATTACAGGGGATTATTATACACCTCCTACAATCAATTGTATCTTAGAAAATATTCAAATAAAAAATAAACATAAGGTTAAATAGACATTATCATTAGTATAATGTAGTTTATCTACTTTATATAAATATAACAAGAATTATATAGGAGGCACTTATGAAAAAAGAATTTAAAGTACAATCAATTTTAGAAAAGGTAGAAGTATTAGAAGTAAATGGTCAAGATGGAAATTGCTTAGCTGATTGTGGTCGTTGGATATGGATAGGTAATAAAAATTCTACAACAAAAGGATGTTATAAAGACAAGCTTATAGATGCATATGCAAGTGTAAAGCTATAAAATTGATAAGTGAAGATAAAAGTCTAATTTATAAAGAATTAGACTTTTATTTTAATTAACTTAATTAATATAACAAATGAGGAGTAGTATATGAAAATTTTAGAGATAAAGAATTTGAATAAAATATATGGTGAAAAAGAAACAGAGGTAAAGGCATTAAATCAAATAAATTTAGAGATAAATAAAGGCGAATTTGTTGTAATAGTAGGTAAAAGTGGAAGTGGAAAAAGTACTCTATTACATATAATGGCAGGACTTGAGACTCCAACCAATGGGGATGTAATTATAGATAATATAAATATATCATCTCTTGATGAAAAGGAAAGATCTATTTTGCGCAAGGAAAAATTAGGATTAATATTTCAATCATATAATTTAATTCCAGTATTAACAGCTGAAGAAAATATAAAGCTACCGACTATAAATGTAAAAAATAAAGATGAGTTTTATATTAATGAATTGATTAATTTGCTTGGAATAGAAGATAGAAAAATGCATTTGCCTAATCAATTATCAGGGGGACAGCAACAAAGAGTAGCAATAGCAAGAGCTCTTGTAAATAAGCCAGCAATTGTACTTGCTGATGAGCCTACTGGAAACCTAGATACAAAGACGGAGTCAGAAGTATTAAAACTCTTAAAGGAATCACAAAAAAAATACAACCAAACAATGATAATGATAACTCACAATATAGATATAACAAAATATGCTGATAGAGTTATAGAAATAGAAGACGGATTTATAAGAGAGTAGGTAAATTTATGAAACTTAACTATATTGTAAAAAAATATATAATGGGAAACAAAAAAAATACAATCTTAATAATTATAAGTATTATAATTTCAACTGCCTTGTTTTTAGTTATGAATATAATAAGTGAAGATGCTAAAAACTTGATGATAAACCAAGCAAAAGAAGAATTTACATCAAAACATGTACAATATATTAGTCCTGATAATGAAGAAATAAAAAGAATAGAAAGAAATCCAAGTGTAGATAAAGTAGGAAAATCAATGCTTCTAGGGATTAATGATGTTGGTAATGGGCAAAGTTTGCAAATATTATTCCAGGATAGTATTGCTGAAGAACTAAATGATATATACACATTACAAGAGGGTGATTTACCAATAGAAGAGGATGAAATTGCTATAGATTCATGGTACATTAAACAAAAAGGTATAAAAAATCCTATAGGGAAAAAAATAAATTTGAATTATAGAAAAACTGGCATGAATCAAGAAACTATATATTCTGATAAAAAGGAATTTAAAATAACAGGTATTCTACATAGTAATTCAATTCTAAAAGCTCAAGGCACATCAATTGCACTTATAAGTAATGATTGTGCTATTAAGAATATACCTATTAAAAATAAATATGACCAGATTATGCTAACTTTCAAAAAGGAAAAAAATATACAAAAACAATCAGAAAAGCTTATTAAAGATGAAGATTTAAATAAGAATAATGTATATTTTAATAATGAATTGTTAGTAGCAATAGCTGATAGTATTAATCTAAAAATACCATATATGATAGTTAATATAGTACTTGCTTCAGCAACTATATTACTAATTTATAATATTTTTTATATATTAGTATCAAATAGAGTAAGAGATTTTGGTATATTGAGGGCGCTAGGATTTAATCCATCTGATATTTTTAAAATAATGTTTTTAGAAGTATCTATATATTCTTTTATAAGTATTTTCATAGGCCTAATTTTAGGAACATTAATAGCTAATTTATCAAGAGAATATGTTATAGGAGTAATATATGATATTAGCTATGTAAACGCAATTAAAAATTATAGTTATATAAGCACATATATAACTTCTATATTATTAAGTTTAGGAACTATAATAATATCAGTTTCAAGACCACTTATGTTATCAGTAAATATAGATCCAATGGTCTGTATAAGAAGGCAAGATGAAAAATTTACAATAAGACAAAATTCTTTAATAAATAAAATTATGTCTAAATTTTTTAAGGATTATGGTAATATAGCATCAAAGAATATTCAAAGAAATAGGAAACGTGCATGTTTATCTATAGTATCAATGGTAATGATTTTTTTCTTAATGGCAACTATATATACGAAAGCTACTAGCAATTTTTTAAATGATGGTGTCTTAAAGTATTGGATACAGGGAGATTATTTATTACATAATATTGATATAAGTACTATACATTTAAATAACAAAAGTTATGATAAAAGTACATTAGAAAATATAAAAACTATAGATGGTGTTACAAAAGTAAATGCATATAGACATAAATGGTTTAATATAAAGATTGATGAAAAAGATATAAATAAAGAATCTAATTATTGGGAAAAAAATAAAGATAATATTGAGGCAAGATCACAAATAAATGATGGAATTAAAGTATACAATAATTCCTTTGAGATTTTGGGAATAGAAGATACAGATATATTAACTGATGTCTTGATAGATGGTAAGAAAAATATGAGTAAATTTAATAAAGAATCATTATTATATGTTACAAAGAAATCAAGCGAGTCACTTAATATAAAGAAAGGAGATAAAATAAAGGTATATTTTGATATAATAGATCCTAAAACAAATAGCTTCACTAAAACTATATCTAAGGAATTTATAGTAGGTGGAATTATAAAAACATTACCAGTAACCTCACAGGTAGGGGCTGAATTTGGAGGCGTTATATCTACAAACCAATTTAATAAATTTACAGGGATATCATCATATGAGAGATTTGATATATGGACAAGTAAATTAGCAAATGATAAATATGTTGAAAGTGAATTAAACAAAATTACAGAAAAAACAAATAAAGGAATTTTGATTCCTTATAAAACTGAAACAGCTGAATATGAGAAAAGTGATAATCAAAAAACTTTAATTATGGTATTAGTAATTGGAGTAATAATTATACTATCTCTATTTAATTGTTGTAATACAATAGTTACTAATATTAATAGTAGAAGTAAGGAATTTGCTTTATTTAAAGGGATAGGAATATCAAAAAATGAAATAAACAAAATTGTTAAACTAGAGAGTTATATATATATAATAGTAAGTTTTTCTATAGCAGTAATACCTATTTTAATTGTAAGGAGCATAATAATAAAGCCTTTTGAAAATATTCATCTAATAAACCTAGAATTTGTAGGTGCTATTATTATAATAGTTTTTGTTTTAGTATCTATAATTAAAATAACCACAATAAAAACATTACAAAAGATTCATAATAAAAATTTTATGGAAGAAATAAAAACATTACAATAAGAGATTAAGGAGATATTATATGAATTCGATTGCAATTATTGATAGTGGGATAGATACTAATTTTAAAGAGTTTAGAAATAAAAATATAAAATATTTCAATATAAATACATATGAAAATAGTATAAAAAGTGTAAAAGATTTTAGTGGTCATGGTACAGCTTGTGCAGCTGAGATTCTCAGACAAAATCCAAAGGTTAGTATAAACGTTATAAAGGTTTTAAATGAAAATTCTCAATCTAGCATAAAAAAAATAATAGAATCAATAGAGTATGCTTCTGAAATGCAAGATGTAAAAATTATTTCATTAAGTTGCTCAACATTTCAGAACAAGTATTTAGAAGATTTTAGACATGTAATTAATTATGCAAATGAAAAAGACAAGCTATTAGTCTGCTCCTCAGATAATAAGAATAAAGTGAGTTATCCAAGTTATTTGGATGGTGTAATAGGAGTTCAAAGATGTATAGCAAATATAAATAAGTATTGGTTTGATAAAAATGCAGTAATTGAATGTGTGTGTAAAGCTGAATATAGACTTTTACCAAGTATAAACAAAAATTATAAACTATTTGGAGGAAATAGCTATTGTACTGCACATTTTTGTGGATTAGTTTCTAGATTTCTTAAGAATAATTTTAGAATGGAAAATAAAGATTTAATAGATATTATAACTAAAAATGCAGATAGAAAAAAATGGTCTATAGAGGATTTGAATTTAAAAAAACCTTTAAAAATTGAGTATAGTAATAGGAAGTATGATTATTTTAAATTGAAGATATTAAGTGATTCGATTAAAAAATTTAAGCTTATAGAAAATAAAAATATAGAAACTAAACCTATATATAGCTTAGTGGGAATAGATAATATATATTTTTTTTTGAAATATCTAGAAAACAAATTATCTCAAAATATTATATATAATGAAGTAACAAATGAAAACCTGATATCCATATACTCTTTATATAATTTCATTTTTAAGGATGAATAAAATGAAAAAAAAGAACTTAATAAGATTTTTTAAAATCGTAATAAAAAAAAATATATTTAATATAATAGTAGCATTTTCGATTATAATGATTGTATCTATTTTAAATTTATGTTTACCACAAATAACTAAGAATATACTAGATAATGCTATAAAAAATGGTAATATCAATATGTTATTTAAATTGATAGGATTATATACTATAATATCGCTAACATCAAGCTTTCTATCTATAGCTTTAGAATATATGTATTCTAAAATGAAAAATAAAATATCTATAACCTTTAAAATAAAGATAATAAAGCATTTAAGCAAACTGTCAGGTGATTATTACACAAATATTAAAACAGGAAATATATTAAATATACTTGAAGATGATATTCATGTGATAGAAGGTCTAGGAGCTGAATTAATATTTTCTATAATTGTAGATTTTTTTACAGCTTTAGTTTCTTTTATAATTCTAATGAAAATGCAATCTGATTTACTTAGTATTATAATCTTATTACAAATATTAATTATGTATAGTCAATCTAAATTCACTAGATTAATAGCCAAAAAAAGTGATGAGATAAGAGTATGTGCAGGAGAGGTGGCTAATATAAATCAAGAATATGTCTCTAATATTATGAACATTATTATATCTAAGACTAATATTAAATTCTTTAGACAATATTTAAAAAAAGAAAGAAATATGATTAAGGCTAGAATGGTAATGGATAGATTATTTTCAATGAGTAGAGCAACAGGGAATGTTTTTAGTAGCTTTATATCAATAATTATCTATGGATATGGAGGATATAATATAATAAAAGGAGACATGTCATTTGGAGAACTTATTGCATTTCAGCAATATATAGGTATGCTTATTAGTCCTTGCATGAATATTATAAGATCCAATATAAGTATACAACAAGCAAAAACATCTATAAATCATATATTTACTATTTTGGATGAGCCTATAAATATATCTAATAATAACTGTGGAATAAGATGTATGAAGAGTTTTAAAGGAGATATAATATTTGATAATGTTACATTTTCATATGATAATAAGTGTAATATTATTAAAAATATGAACTTAAGCTTTGAAAATGGAAAAATTACAGCTTTAGTTGGTTCAAGTGGTTGTGGAAAATCGACAATAGCTAAACTACTATTTAGATTATGGGATGTCGAAAATGGAGAAATAATTGTAGATAGGATACCTATTAAAGAATACAATCTCAAAGATATTAGAAAAAATATATCTATTATAACACAAGATTTATTATTGTTTGATGATACAATAATAAATAATATAAAACCTTATAATAAGTTTATAGATAAAGAATTTCTATTAAGAGTATGTAAAAGTACAGGTATAAATGAATTTATAGATAGTTTACCAAATGGATTTAATACAATTGTTGGAGAGAAAGGAATAAAATTATCAGGAGGACAAAAACAAAGAATCTCAATAGCAAGATCCTTATTATCTGATTCTAAGATTATAGTATTTGATGAAGCTACATCAGCTTTAGACAATATATCTCAAAACATTGTATTAGAAAATATAAAGGAGTTTTTGATAAACAAAACAGTAATAGTAATAGCACATAGATTATCTACTATAAAAAAATCAGATAAAATATATGTCATTTATGAAGGAAGAGTAGTTGAAGAAGGCTCTCATGAAGAGCTTATATCAAATAAATATATCTACCACAACTTAATAAATGAAAAATCTTTAGAAGGTTTTTTCGCATAAGTAAATAATTTTGTTAGATTGTTATCTTTAATAAAGAGCTTTTAAAATCAGAATTTATGGCTAAATTCTAGCTCAGAAAATATATTAATAATACTTATAAATAAAATTGTAGTATTTTGATCAATATTCAGAAAAATAATGACCTAAATTTTATATGAAGAGCAAAATTTAGGTCATTATTAACTTCCAGTATAAAATTAAAATACTAAATAATTTATAAAATGTTATTGAATTTTTTCTCTAGAAATATATAGTTTTGAATCTTCTGATTTATCTTCAAACTCAATTCCCTTATTTTTTTTCATAAATATGTATAGAGGTGCTATTAATAACATTGCTCCTAATCCTATTAAAACTCTATTTTGAGTTATAGGTTTTGACATATCTTCTGCCCAAGCTTGTTGCAACAACCATAAGCTACCTAAAATAGCTACTATTGGTATAGCTGGGCCAAATGGAATCTTAAAAGAGCCTTGAATATCTGTTCTTTTTCTTAAAACTATTACTGACAAACAAGTTGGTATATACTGAGCGAATCTTGCAATTACACTCATTACTGCAAGTTGTTCAAAACTTCCAGTTAGTACAAGTGGTATACAACAAATTAAAGATATTATTATTGCTACATATGGGGCATCATGTTTATTTGTTTTTCCTATAAATGCTGGGAGAGAACCTTCTTCTGCTAGAGAAGAACCACATTTAGGAGTTACTATTGAAGAGCCTATATTTATACCAAATATAGATATTAATGTCGCTACAGATATAAAGACTTTACCATAATTACCTAAAAATACACTTGAGGCATCTGCTATTGGGATACTATTTTCAAATAGTTTATCTCCAAGTATACCCATACAGACAACTTGAATTAAAATATAAATTATTGCACATATAAATATTGTAGTTATTAGGGCGATAGGAAGATTCTTTTTAGGATTTTCCATCTCTCCACTTGCTACAATAAATGATTCAAATCCAGTAAATGCGTAAAATACCAATATGATTGCTGGTCCCATGCTAGAGTTAACTACATTACCTGAAGGGGCAATATTTCCGAATTTTATAAAGAATATTCCGACTATTACGAAAACTATTAATGGTACTAATTTAGCTATAGTTATTACATTATTCATTATCTTTGTGCTTTTAATTCCAAATAAGCTATTTATAGAAAGTAGTGTTACTAATGCTGCTGCTATATAACCTTTATATTCAGTGGCAGCTTCTGGCCAAAATGAACCTAAAGCTGTTGCAAATCCTACTGCTAGAGTAGACCATGATATAATTCTTATAACCCAAGACATGGTACCAACTTCAAAGCCTATAAAATCTCCAAAAGCTTTTTTGGAGTATAGATATGCACCTCCATTTTTATCGAACATACTTCCAACTTCTGCAAAACATAAAAGTATTGATAGAACTAAAAGTGTAGCAAAAATATATATAAATATACTGTTTTGACTTGCTAGGTTATAGACTTTACCTGGTAGTAAGAATATACCTGAACCTATTATACTATTAATTCCTAATAATATCATACTAAATAACCCTAATTTTTTAGCCTTTTCCATATTAATTTATCTCCTATTCTTTTATTAATTACTGTATTAATTAAAATATAAAGTATTCATTACATGCATCATAACGCCTATTGGCAGACAATTCTCATCTATATTAAAGCTAGATGTATGTAGAGGTGAAATTAATCCCTTTTCCTCATTTTTACATCCTAAATGAAAGAATGCTCCCTTGCAATGTTCTGTATAAAAAGAAAAATCTTCACCACCTAAAGAAGGGTTTGGTCTTAATATAAATTTTTCTTCTCCAAGTAATTCTTTAGTACTTGAGATAATAGTGTCTACTAATTCTTTTTCATTTATAACGGCAGGATAATTGTCATCACTTACATGTAATGTTCCAGTACAGCCAAATGCAGACGCAGTGTCCTCAACAATTTTGGATATCTTATCAATCATAAAGTTTCTTGTTTTGTTATTTAAAGTTCTTAAAGTTCCTTCTAGTTTTACATCTTCACATATTACATTGTGTGCATCACCACCATATATTTTACCTATAGTTAAAACAGCAGCATTATTTGGCTCTAAATTCCTACTTATTATAGTTTGTAATGATGTAACAATTTGTGAAGCTGTAACTATTGCATCAATACCATTCTCAGGGTATGCACCATGAGCTCTTTTGCCTTTAACATTTATTTTTATAGTGTCTACACTGGCATTTAATGTGTCATATTTTGTTTCAATAAATCCTGTCTCAATATGTGGCATAACATGAAGTCCAAATATATAATCAGCTTTAGGATTTTCTAAACATCCATCTTCAACTAAGAATTTTGCGCCTCCAAAACCTTCTTCTGCTGGTTGAAATAAGAACTTTACATTTACATTTAATTTATCTTTTATTGAATGTAAAACTTTACATGCTCCAAGTAGCATTGTTGTATGTGCATCATGACCACAAGCGTGCATTTTTCCAGGATGTATTGATTTATAAGGAATATTATTTTCTTCTTCTATAGGAAGAGCATCCATATCTGCTCTTATACAAATAGTTTTACTTGCATTTTCTTTTAAAATATATGCCATAATCCCATTATGTTTTGTAAATTCCATGTAATCAATTCCTATTTCTTTTAAATAAGACATTACTTTTTGTTTGGTAAGGTTTTCTTCAAGAGCCAATTCTGGGATTTTATGTAATTCCCTTCTTACATTTATTAGCCAAGGTTTTATAGAATTACAACTTTCTATTACAAAATCTTTTTCCAATTCTTTAGTTTGATATTCTAATTTTAAAGCCTGTTGCATTTTTATTCCTCCAATTACTTTTTATTGTTTGGTTAATATAGTAGCAATTATTATGCCATAATTTTCAATGAATGAATTTTGATTTTTATAAGAATTTTGCAATAAAACAATCATTTGTTTGTTATTAAAATACAAAAAATGATTGTTTTATTGCAATTTTCGGAGAAATTTGTTGTTTTAGATAAGAATAATCCGATATATTAGCCTATATGAAAATAATAGGAATTATTATATATATACTATTCCTATTAATTCCTATTAATTATGCACAAAATGGGGTACTGTTTTACATATTAAAAAAGTAAAAAATCTATTGACGGAGTATCTTGCCCCTGAATAGATTTCTTTGTTTAATATATTATAAATTTATAAGTCTTGATATTTTAATTTACTGTAAAAATCTTCTCCTTTTTGAGTTATTTTACTTCCATATCTTCCAGAACCACAAATTATAAGTTCTTCTTTTCTCAAATATTCAAATATTTTTTTTATTTTACCTTCTGTAATTTGGATATTTTTATCTAGTAATGTTTTTAAAATTAACCCTCTACCAATTCCAACATCTGATTCCTTATTTAAAATTAATATCTCTAGTATGTTTAATATATCATTCTTATTATATTTTAATTTTAATGACGAATTTTTGTTATCCAAAGTTCTTAAGTTTGGGGGTAAATCTTTTTCTAGTATAATATCATCACACATAATATTTAAATAAGATGTCACATTTTGGAGTTCTCTTATATTACCTTTCCACTTATAGTTTTGTATAAGTTTTTTTGCCTCTAGTGTAATTACTAATTTCTTATTAATTAAATCCTCCATGATAATTAATATATCTTCTTTTCTTTCTCTTAGAGGAGGGATGTTTATTGGAATTGTATTTAATCTATAATATAAATCCTCCCTAAATTGGCTCTTGTCAATCATTTGTTCTAAGTTCTTGTTTGTAGCAGATATGATTCTAACATCTATATTAATTACATTGTGAGAGCCAACTGGCATTATTTGTTTTTCTTGAAGAACTCGAAGTAGTTTTGTTTGTAATTCTAAGGGCATATCGCCTATTTCATCTAAAAAAATTGTCCCATTATTAGCAAGTTCGAATAATCCTTGCTTTCCATCTTTTAGACCTCCAGTAAAAGTTCCCTTATCATATCCAAATAACTGACTTTCTAATAAATTCTCAGGAACAGCAGCACAATTTACTGCTATAAAGGGCTGATTTTTTCTATTTGAATTGTTATGTATAGATTGAGCTATTAGCTCTTTACCAGTTCCACTTTCGCCTCTGATAAGTATACTTAAGTCAGACTTAGAAACTTTCTTAGCTAACTCTATGCATTCAATCATCTTAGGGCTGTTTGTTTTTATATCCTTAAATGTATATTTTGCTATTTGCCCTTTTTCTCTTAATTTCTTAGTGAGATTTTGCTCTAGTTTTTTTATGTATGTTATTTCTTGTAAACTATAGTATGTTCCCATTTTTTCATCTCTATTGTATATATTTTTTTTATTTACATTTATATATTTTTTATTAAATATAATAACTTTGTCTAATATTTCTTTTTCATTTAATAAAACCTTTAAACTATCTGTAAATATTTCTTCAATATGTTTTCCATATATATCTTCTTTTATATCCAAAATATCCTTTACTTTACTATTATATGTATTTATTTCATCATCTTTTGAAGTAAATAGTATGCCATCCTTTGATAAGTTCAATATTGTATCTAATTCTTCTATTTTTAAGAATAGTTCTTTATATTTATCTTTTATACCAGTATCCAAACTAATTATCTCTTCTGAATATTTTACTAGATTGGACTGTATTTCTTTTGAATCAATTTGCAATAAGTTTATTATTTCTATAAAAGTGGATATATCTATATATCTATGACCTAAATCAAATATATCTGAGATAAAGCTAGGCACTTTTTCTGGAACTCCTGGAGTTATAGCTATTTTTATATCTTTATAGTTATTATCATTCATATATGGTATTGGTCTGATATTAGTTACTCCGATTTTATAAAACAAACTTATGGTTTCTAGAGTAGTTTCATCAGAATCATTTACGATTAGAGCATTTGTTCCCTGTGGTAAAGATAATAAATTATATATTTTATCTTCCTTAAAAGTTCTTCTTATTACAATAACTTTTTTCTTATCTAATATATTATTTATAATTTTATCTAATCTTTCTACTGACATTACTAATATAACATCATCATTTATAATATCATTATCATTTATTTCATCTATAAAGTATCTGTTGATATTTATATAATCCCCAAAAACTAGTTTTAAATTATTTTCTAAAAAGTCTATTAAATCTTTTCTACTATCATTTACCAACGCAACTGATTTTTTCATTAACTTCTCCTTATATAATAAATAGCCTCTAACAAAATGACTGTATAGAGCTATATAATTTTTATAATTTAAATTTATCAAATAAAAAAGAAAGTGTCTATCCATGACTTTATAAAAGTCACCTTAAGACACTTTCTTTCTTATAATTAAATCTTGTCACCAAATCCCCCTAATTGTTGCTTAAAATTAAAACTGTATGTATATTGTTCATTTCTATTCGATTAAATTATAATATACACCTAAAAAATTTATTTTAATAAATTCTATTGATAAAATAATTTCATAAATATAGAATTGTATTAAGATAAATAATGTATGAAAATATATATGTATAAGTTTATTCTGCGTGAGTAGAATAGATTTGTCAAGATTAATTTAATAGTAATAGTGTCTTTTATTAAAAATAATATAAATTTAAATATATAAATAAAATGTTTTATACAATATACTATAAAGGAGAACTTTGATTAAAAAATAGATACGCATACTCATGACTTTAGTCGTGAGTTAGTAGCTAAAATAGTCAGCATATAGGGAAACTTATATGTAGAGATAGGATAGAGCCTATTCAATACTACTTGAATTGCTGGAAACCCCTAAAGCTAACCAAACTAAAACATAAGGATGAAATAAACCTAAGTGTGAAAGTTACGAAAGTAGAAAAAATTGGTTAGATGGTATAAGGTTAAACCCTAAGTACTTTAAAATGGGCAATCAGCAGGTAAGCTCCAAATAGGAGAAACTTCAACGACTATTCCTCTTGAGGGAAGTACACTACAAGCTATTGGTAGTGGAAGTGGGTAGACCTTAACGGATAATGCCGAAGGATAAGATATAGTCTGTGCTTACATGAAAGTG
>JABBZI010000229.1 GCA_012955965.1 Clostridioides difficile | reverse complement strand
GGTCAAGCGCTGGATTTCCAAGTGGATGAGGTATTGCTATAGTTGGAACTATTCTATTAGCCCCTACTGTTAATGAAATAGGTACTACTGTACACATATGAACTACTGGAAGTCCAGTTTTTTCTATCTCTTTTACCATCGTTGCTCCACAACGAGTACAAGTACCTCATGTAGATGTTAAAATTACAGCATCCACATTATCTTCTAAAAGTTTCTTTGAAAAATCTTCCCCAAATCTTTTAGAATT
>JABBZI010000228.1 GCA_012955965.1 Clostridioides difficile | reverse complement strand
TAAAAAAATTGACCTTGTTAATATTAGGATGGGTAAGGAAAAATTGAAGTGGCCCAGATATGTATATTTAGTACAATACCATATAGTATAGTGTGTAAAATATGGACATGGAGTATTAACATAATCAGAAAAAACAAGTAAAGTGAGGTGATAGTAGTGGAAAAAGCATATAAGTTTAGAATGTATCCAAATAAAAAACAGCAAGAGTTAATTAATAAAACTTTTGGATGTTGTAGATTTGTATATA
>JABBZI010000227.1 GCA_012955965.1 Clostridioides difficile | reverse complement strand
ATAAATGTTATGACATGCCATTAGACACAACTATAAATTACAACAAATCAACTGGAGCATATGAAGGGACTATCAATTATAATAAAGACCCAGAATATCAAAATGTTTGGGAGTTACAAGGTATAACAATAAATAGTGAAACTAATCCTAAAACTTTAAACAAACAAGACCTAGAAAAGATGGGATTAAATTTAAAAGACTATAATGTAACACAGGAATGTATAATTGAAGATATAACTTCAAGAAAAG
>JABBZI010000226.1 GCA_012955965.1 Clostridioides difficile | reverse complement strand
TTTAACCTTATACCATCTAACCAATTTTTTCTACTTTCGTAACTTTCACACTTAGGTTTATTTCATCCTTATGTTTTAGTTTGGTTAGCTTTAGGGGTTTCCAGCAATTCAAGTAGTATTGAATAGGATATAACCTATCCAATACTACTTGAATTGCTGGAAACCCCTAAAGCTAACCAAACTAAAACATAAGGATGAAATAAACCTAAGTGTGAAAGTTACGAAAGTAGAAAAAATTGGTTAGATGGT
>JABBZI010000225.1 GCA_012955965.1 Clostridioides difficile | reverse complement strand
ATTTTCTATTTGCTTTTTTAAATTTATCAAATGGCCATTTTGGTATTTTTGCTACTACATAATCTATAGTTGGCTCAAAACAAGCATATGTTTTTTTAGTTACTGCATTTTCTATCTCATCTAAAGTATAACCTAGAGCTATCTTAGCTGCTACTTTTGCGATTGGATATCCTGTAGCTTTTGATGCCAATGCTGATGACCTACTAACTCTTGGATTTATTTCTATTATTGCATATTCTAAGCTGTGTGGA
>JABBZI010000224.1 GCA_012955965.1 Clostridioides difficile | reverse complement strand
GACCAAGAGGTCCAATGGGAGCAACAGGAAATACAGGGCTAGAAGGTCCAATGGGAGCAACAGGCCCAACCGGAAATACAGGGTTAGAAGGCCCAACGGGAGCAACAGGTCCGACAGGAAATACAGGAGCGACAGGAGCAGATGGAGCAGTAGGGGCAATAGGTCCGACAGGTCCAACAGGGGCAAACGGAGCAGCTGGAGCAACCGGAGCAACCGGAGCGACAGGGGCAAATGGGACAGTAGGACCAACA
>JABBZI010000223.1 GCA_012955965.1 Clostridioides difficile | reverse complement strand
AGGTGCTGGAGCTGTTGTTGCTGGTGTTTTAGAGCCACCTTCTGCTACTCCTGTTATAGTTGAAGATGATGTTTTGATAGGAGCTAACGCAGTTATTCTTGAAGGTGTTAGAATCGGTAAAGGTGCTATGGTAAGTAATCTATTGGTTGTTCTTTGTGGTAATAAAGATGCACAACCAGTTGTAAATAGTGGTTCGATATATTAATGGTAAAGTTAAGACAGTTTAAATAATCTCAAATAGCCTAAAAAGA
>JABBZI010000222.1 GCA_012955965.1 Clostridioides difficile | reverse complement strand
TAAGACTTTATCAACCTGGCGCAACTTGGGATAACACTAAAAGTTTGCTTTCACGCATACTTGTTGCAGGCGGTGGCGGAGGAATGGGAAGTAATTACGCAGCTGCTCACTCCATTGGTCATGGGGGGGGTTATGTAGGAGAAAATGGAATTAGCTGTGAGAGAGACTTTTCTGCTGGAGGTTCTCAATTTCAAGGTGGAGCAAGTTACGATACAGAAGAATATCATGGTTCATTCGGTAAAGGTGGTTATG
>JABBZI010000221.1 GCA_012955965.1 Clostridioides difficile | reverse complement strand
GGTGGCCGCAGAGAATAGGCCCAAGCGACTGTTTACCAAAAACATAGGTTTCTGCTAAGTCGCAAGACGATGTATAGGAGCTGACGCCTGCCCGGTGCTGGAAGGTTAAGGGGATCTGTTAGAGCAATCGAAGCAGTGAACTTAAGCCCCAGTAAACGGCGGCCGTAACTATAACGGTCCTAAGGTAGCGAAATTCCTTGTCGGGTAAGTTCCGACCCGCACGAAAGGCGTAACGATTTGGGCACTGTCTCA
>JABBZI010000220.1 GCA_012955965.1 Clostridioides difficile | reverse complement strand
TTAAAGGTACCCGTACCGCAAACCGACACAGGTGGGTGAGGAGAGTATCCTAAGGCCCGCGAGAGAACTGTTGTTAAGGAACTCGGCAAAATGACCCCGTAACTTAGGGATAAGGGGTGCCACCATCTGGTGGCCGCAGAGAATAGGCCCAAGCGACTGTTTACCAAAAACATAGGTTTCTGCTAAGTCGCAAGACGATGTATAGGAGCTGACGCCTGCCCGGTGCTGGAAGGTTAAGGGGATCTGTTAGAG
>JABBZI010000021.1 GCA_012955965.1 Clostridioides difficile | reverse complement strand
TAATCAAAATGTGGTTTTTGGTTTTTCACAGAACAATTATCACATAGATTAGGGGTTCTTAGGAACCCCTTTTCTTTTTTTTGTAAAAACAAGGAGATAACTCAAATTTTTATTTTGAGACATCCCCCTTATATTTTTTACAATTTATCTAATAAATCTAATACTTGTTTTTTAACTTTATCATATCCACAATTATCAAGTGAATATCCTAGTTCTATATTTCCAAAACCTTTAATCTCAGCATTTTCTTTTTTATTTAATAATTTTTGCATAAGCTCAACTTCTATATATTCTCTTCCTTTTTCTTTTTCCAACATAGTGAATAATTCAAAATCTTGTATACCAAATCTTAAATTCTCCATTCTGACACTTCTAACTGGCTTTAAATCTTTTCCAGGATAAACAAAGAACATATCCCCTGCCTTCCAAATAGGGAATTTGTAACTTGCATCCTTCCAAGGGTCTTCCGTCCATAAATTGTAGTCCCATCTTAAAAATCCATCAAGACCAAAATAATAAGTATACCATCCTATTATTCTATTTTCCACAAAAGGAGAACTTATAAAACTATTTGGCTTCTCTGGAAAACAGCATACAAACCAAGTTAATATTCCACCCTTATCATTAATCTTTTTCTTTAACTTATCTACATCTTTATAATTTTGAATAGTAAGTTTTAAGTTTATCGACATATCATCAACTTCATCTTTAGCTCTATCTAAGAAATTTTGGTCATGTGTTGCTGACTTGTACTTAACTTTATGTTCATCTACAGTGGAGTTTATAAACTCGATACACTCTTTTACTACTTCTGGATTATTTGGTTCATCAGCTATCACTCTAACTCTATCCCATAACCCACACTCTATTAAGTGATTTAAAACTAATCCTATGTATTCTTTTAAATCGCTTGTATTATTTATAAACTTAAATACCTTATCATTTTCATCATAGTATCTTACTCTGATAGGGTCCTTGTATCCTTCTATAGGGTTTCCAAACTCGCCAGCACACCAATTACCCAATAAACCAAATAAATCTATCTCATGAGCCATTTTATGCTTATTAGCTATATTTATATACCTGTCCATACTTTTAAAATTACATTTAATCTTTCCATCTTTATCTTTTGAGACACTCACCATATTGTATTCATATAAGTTTGATGGATTTTTATAAACTTTATAACAACTTTGACCTGCCCATGGATAATCAGAAACTATCACAGTTGTGACTTTTTCTCCTAAAGAAGCTAGTTCTTTTAAATAGTTATCAATTATTTCAAAATGTATATCAGACCATAATTCAACTTTATACATTCTAGCTAAACAGCTCGGATGTTGCCATAAATCTAAAAAGAATCTACTTTCATCTAAAGGCTTTAATACAACATTTTTTACTTCCACAGGAGCAGTAATTGTACAAACTTTTTCTTCATCTTCATATCCAAAACTTTTGAACACATCAATACCTATATTGAAGTTATTTTCTGTGAAGTTCTCAGGTACTTGACCTTCAACCCAGAACATTTGAGGTAAATGTTGTTCTACTAATACATCTTTATCTCTCAAAATAGCATCATTTACAAATGCTTTTGTATCATCTTGAACATATCCCATTATATTGATACTAAAATCATTTTCTAATTCATTTGGTACATTTAATCCAAGTCTTACCCTATTTCCAAGACCTTTCCATGATATAGTACTACTTCCATCAATCGTACAATTAAATTCTTCTGTAGCTTTTAACATAATTTGAAAAGCAAACTTTTCCCCTTTAGCTACTACAATATTTAAATCTTTATGTTCCCAAGTCTCAGCTTCTATAACTGAATATTTATTATGTTTAAATGTACAATCCTTTAATACATATGAAATTTCCATATTTTAAACTCCTCCATATCTACATAATTCTGTTTTATATTTTTAAATTAAGCTATCTAACCCTTTATTCCAGACAAAGATACACCCTCTACAAATTTGCTCTGTAAAATCAAATAGAAAATAAATGGAGGTAAAAATGTTATTGTTGCCCCTGCCATCATTTGCCCATAGTTCGTTATCTGGAAGGTCTTAAGAGTAGACAACCCAACTGTCAATGTTCTCATTGTATCCTTAGTTGTTGCTATAAGAGGCCACATAAATTCATTCCAGGCTCCCATAAAAGTAAATATCGCTAATGTAATTAATGCTGGTTTGATTAGAGGCAACACTATTTGTATTAAAATCCTAAGATCCGAACAACCATCTATTTTTGCTGACTCTAATAGCTCTTTTGGTACCCCTAAAATAGCTTGTCTCATTATAAATACACCAAATGCAGTTGGTATTGGCATAATAAGTGCAAGGTAACTATTTATCCAACCTAAATGCTTCATTATTATATAAAGTGGTATCATTGTAACTTGAGAGGGTATAATTAAAGTCATTATCATAAACAAAAATAACTTATCACTACCTTTAAAATTCATCTTTGCAAAAGAATACCCTGCTAATGTACTAAATACCAAATTTAATAATACACCTGAGAAAGATACTATAGCTGTATTTAAAAAGTATTGTGCAAATCCTTTTTTAGTAAATATATCTATATAGTTTTGTAGTGTAACTGTTGAAAAAGATATATCTAAATTATATGAATTATATGTTATCTTTAAAGATATTATCAACATGTATATAAAAGGTATCAAGCTTGCACATGCTATAAATAATAGCAAACCATCACTCAATAATCTTCTTGTCGCTTTCATTTTGTACCTACCTTTCTAAATATCTGAATTATCTCGTTTTACAAATTTATTCTGCAAAATTGATACTATAGCTATCAACAAGAATAATACATTTGCTACAGTCATTGCATATCCAGAATTAAAGTTTTTAAAGTTTAAGTTAAAAGCATGCATAACTATACTCATAGTAGATATTCCCGGCCCTCCACCAGTTACAGTATAGATTAAGTCAAATACCTGTAATGACCATATAGTCCCTAAAAACACAACCATTATTGTTGTTGGCTTCAATAAAGGGACTGTTATTTTCATAAATTCTTGAAGTTTTGTGGCTCCATCAACCTTTGCCACTTCATAGCAATGTTTTGGTAAATTCATTATACCTGAAATATAAATTACCATGAAATAACCTATATTTTTCCACATAGATATAAACATAAGCGTAGGTAGTGCAGTCTTACTGTCTCCTAAAAGTTTAGATGATTCTATTCCAAAGACTCCCAATACTTGATATACAATTGAACCTTCTCCATTTAATAGAGCTCTCCATACCATACCTATCAAAACCATAGATGATAACACTGGTATAAATATCGCACCTTTAGCAAATGAAGCTATTTTACTGTTTCCTTTTCCCGTAATCCAAACTGCCAAAATCAATGATAAAATGGTCTGACAAGGTACTACAACAAGAGTAAATTTAATTGTATTTATAATAGATACTTTTAGTGTTTCATCTGTAAATAATTTTTTATAGTTTTCTAAACCTATAAATGTAGCTGGGCTAATAATATTATACTTTGTAAAGCTAAAGTATATTGACATTATTATTGGTATCACATAAAATGCCACTAAAATTATACCTAATGGCAATATATAGATATATGGTTTAATATTTAATCTTATTTTTTTCTTTTTTGAGTTTCCTTCAAAATCTCTAACTAAGTTTTCCATTTTATCCTCTCCAATATAAATATTAGCATTGTACTTATGATACAATGCTAATTTTATTCTGCAAGATACTATGAAACGTCTTACAGCCGTAAATTTTTATTGTGCTAATAAATCATTTGAATATTTTGCAGCATCATCCAATGCTTGTTTTGGAGTTTTATCTCCTGAAATCATTGTTTGAAGTTCTTTCCATAAATATTCATATATTTCAACTCCATGAGGTCCTACAACCAATGGTCTATATATATCTTTGTCATTTTCAACCATTTCTTTAAATCTTTCATCACCTTGATATGGTTCGCCTTTTGTTATTGGTGCTCTTGGTATTGCTTTATGGAATTCTGTCATTGATTCAACACTTAACATATGTTGTATTAGTTTGTATGCAAGTTCTTTATTTTTTGCTGATGACATTAGAGATAAGTGGTCTACTGCTCCAAAAGTCGCAGCTTTCTTATCCTCTAATCCAGTTACAAATCCCCAATTTAAGTCTGGGAATGATTTATCAAATATACTTGTTGCTGCAGAAGATAACATTACTGTAAATGCTGCTTTCCCTGGACCAAATACACTTTCTATCATTTCATTACTATCTTTAGATAAAGAATCTTCAGGTACATATGCTTGTAATTCTTTTAAGAAATTGGCTGCATCTAAGCCATTTTTATTATTAAACTTAACTGATTTTAAATCATCATTATATATATCTCCACCAGCTTGCCATAAATAAGGGTACCAGTTCCAATTTAAATTACCAAAAGTTTTAGCTCCCCATCCTTGAGCCAATCCCCATTGGTCTATCTTTCCATCACCATTAGTATCTTGTGTTGCTTTTTTACAGATTCTTTTAAAATCTTCCCATGTCTTAGGAGGCTTTTCTCCTATTTTTTCTAAGATATCTTTGTTATAGTATAGTACACCTGGATTTGCTGCTTGGAATGGCATTCCATACATTCCACCCATCATTTCAGATGTCTTTATATAAATAGATTGTTCCTTATCTTCTTTAGTTGCATAGTTAGTTAAGTCTTCTACTGCACCACTTTGTATAAACTGTGGATACATTTCCGCATACATATACCCCACATCTGGGCCTTCATCAGCACTTATAGCTGTTGCAAATTTTTCAGAATAATTCTCCCAAGGAATTATCTGTAAATCTACTTCACAGTTATTTTTTTCCTCAAATTTATCTAAAATAGGGTCCCAAACTTCCTTCATATTATCTTCTACTGGTGGCATCCAAAGAACTAGCTTTTCTTTTTCTCCATCCTTTTTTGAATCTTTTCCATTCCCGCTTGAACACCCTGTTATAAGAGTTGTAGTCATAATTGCCACCATAGCTAGTGAACATAATTTTTTCAACATACCCAATTTTATTCCCTCCATCTTATTTTATTTTTCATTATAATTCTACATATTTTTATTCCATTTTAAATATTATCAAAGCATGTATTTATTGTCTAATCAGTTTTTTCTATGTGTTTTTTTTTATTATAGTTTTTTTCTATGACAACGTTTTCTAGCTTTGTTAAAGTATTTATATTTTCTATATATAACTCCATACCAAATAATTGCACATGATTTTATAATTTTGCACATTTCAACTCTAATGTAAAAGAGTTTCTATAATAAAAAAGAGCTATCACAAATCATTTAAAATTATTTGTATGATAGCCCCATTTTATTCATTTAAAATTTATTTTTTAGGTCTAAGTTCATTCTTATCTCTTTTTACTTCTTCTAATATTTCCTTCAAATTGTATTCAACGCTAGAAAGAACATCCTCTGCATATTCAATTGACCCAATTCTTATCTCATTTGCTATTCTTTCAGCCCTCTCAACTATATCCTTAGCTCTTTGGTCTGCTTGAACAACAGGTTCACTTGATTCTACATATGCTTTTACCACATCTTCAGAATTTTTCTTTAACTCTTCTATATTTTCATGATACTCTTGTTGTATTCTTTCAGCTTCTTTTTTTGCTTGTTCAACTATATTTGCAGCATCTTGCTTAGCTTGACTTATTATTTTATTTCTTTCTTTATTAATCCATACTGCTTGTGTTACTTCCTCTGGTATCAAAGTTCTTATATCGTTAATTATAGCTAAAACTTCGTCTTTATCTACCGTACATTTATGTGAGAAAGGAATTGTAGAGGCACTTCTAAATATCTCCTCTAATTGCTCAAATAGTTCAATCATTTCTAAATCTATCTTCATATATCAATTACCCCCAGTAGTTTTTTTCTTTAATTCTTCCAAAACAATCTTTGGAACCAAATTTTTTATATCAGCATCAAAGAGCAAAACCTCTTTTATCAAAGATGAGCTTATAAATGAGTATTTTGTACAGCTTGGTAAAATTATAGTCTCTATATTTGGATTAAGTTCTCTATTCATATGAGCCATTTGAAGTTCATAATCAACATCAGCACCACTTCTCACACCTCTAACTAGTGCTCCAATCCCATTTTCTTGACAGTAATTTATTAATAAACCATCAAAAGTTACAACTTTTATATTATTTAAATGGCTTGTACTTTTTTCTATAAGCTTTACTCTCTCATCAAAGCTAAATAGACCTTTTTTATTAGGATTATTTAATACTCCTATTTGTAATTCGTCAAATAACTTCGAAGCCCTGCAAATAATATCTAAATGTCCATTAGTAATTGGGTCAAAGCTTCCTGCAAATATAGCTTTTCTAGGTTTATTTTCCATATTATGCCTCCATCTTATAAAAAGTTAATGTAGTATTTCCATATTTCTTATCTCTAGTTTTTTCTAATTTACATATTTTGTTTGGAAACAAATCATTAGTATCATGTTCTACAACTATTATTCCATCTTCATTCAGCAGATTAGAATTATCAATTTTTTCAATAGCTTCTATAAACATATTTTTATAATATGGAGGGTCCATAAAAATTATGTCAAATTTACTATTTTGTGATTTAAGCTTGTCTACAGCAGTTTTAAAATCTAGGTTTAAAATAACACTTTCATTTTCAACTCTTGCCTTTTTTATATTAGACTTAACAATATCTATACTTTCCTTACTGATATCTACAAAAGTACATACCTTGGCACCTCTAGATAAACACTCGATTCCTAAGGAACCAGTTCCAGCAAATAAATCCAGAACTTCACTTTCCATTATATATGAATTTATTATATTAAATAGAGATTCTTTTACTCTATCTGTAGTTGGCCTTACATCTTCATTTTTTGGAGTATTTAGTTTTAATCCTCTCGCTTTTCCTGAAATTACTCTCAATATGACAATCTCCCTTCAGCACATTATTACATTAATAATATTTTAACATAATTTAAAATTAATTTAATGAAATTTCTTTCAATGTATCTTTGAATTTATCTATAATTTCTTTTTTAAGTGGCATATTTTCTTTCAATTGTAGATTATTATCTTCACCTAATATATATCTAGCTTCTTGTTGTGCTAACTTTAATATTTTTATATGTTTAAACAAGTTTGCTACTTTAAGTTCTGGAAGCCCATGTTGCCTTGTTCCAAAAAACTCTCCAGGACCTCTTATTTCCAAATCTTTTTCTGAAATCTTAAAGCCATCATTTGTCTCTTCCATTATAGCCATTCGCTGTCTACATACTTCTGTTTTAGAATCATAAATTAGTACACAATACGATTTATGACTTCCTCTCCCAACTCGTCCTCTAAGCTGATGTAATTGTGCAAGTCCAAATCTTTCTGCATTTTCTATTATCATTAGTGTTGCATTTGGCACATTGACACCAACTTCTATAACTGTTGTTGAAACTAAAATATCTATTTCTTTATTTTTAAAATGACCCATTACTTCATCTTTTTCACTTGACTTCATTTTACCATGAAGCAATCCAAGCCTTAAATCTTGAAAATATTCAGCTCTTAATTCCTCTACAAGTTCAACAGCTGATTTAGCTTCTATAGCTTCACTTTCTTCTACCAAAGGACATACAATATATACCTGTCTGCCTGCTTCAACCTCTCTTCTTACAAGGTTGTTATAAGCTCTATCTCTTTTATTCTTTTCAATAGCAAGTGTTTCTATTGGCTGTCTACCTGGTGGAAGCTCATCTATAATAGAAATATCCAAATCTCCATAAAGTATAAGTGCTAAAGTTCTTGGTATTGGTGTTGCTGTCATTACTAGTATATCTGGATTTGCACCTTTCATTGAAAGTTTACTCCTTTGCATAACACCAAATCTATGTTGCTCATCTGTTATAACTAATCCAATATTATTAAATTCAACCTTGTCTTCTATTAGTGCATGTGTTCCTATCAATATATCAATTTCATTTTTTTTAATTTGTTCTAATACTGTATCTTTTTGTTTTTTTGTAAGGCTGCCTATTAATAAACCTACATTTATTCCAAAATCTTTCAGAGACTCAGTAAGTGAAATATAATGTTGACCTGCTAATATCTCTGTAGGTGCCATTAAAGCTCCTTGATATCCATTTAAAACGCAATTTGCAAGTGCCAAAAGAGCTACTACTGTCTTACCACTCCCTACATCTCCTTGAACTAACCTATTCATTATTTTATCAGAATTCATATCTTGTATAATTTCATCCAATGCTCGATTTTGAGCCTTAGTCAATTTAAATGGTAAAGAACTTGTTATATTTTTTAAGTCCTTACTTATTTCAAACTTTATTCCATCTTCTTTATTTCTTCCACTTTTAAATACAAATAATCCCAGTTGTAATATAAGTAATTCTTCAAATACAATTCTATATAAAGCTATTTTTAATGATTCTTTATCACTTGGCGAATGTATATTTCTAATTGCAAAATCTATATTACATAGCCTATATTTCTCTATAATTCTCTTTGGCATATATTCTTGTATAATTAGTTCTTTATCTTCAAGTACTGTTCTAATTATACTCATAATCTCTTTATTTGTAACACCATATGTAAGCTGGTACACAGGCATAAATCTACAAGTATTCTTAGGTGAATTAGTAAGATACTCTAACTCACATGATGTAAGCTCTAAATTATTAAATTTTTTCTTAACCTTACCAAAAACTAATATTGAATCTCCTGAACGAAATGTATTTTTTATATAGCTCTTATTAAAAAATACTAATTTAGCTGAACCAGTCTCATCTTTTACATCAATCTTTGTTAAAGTCATACCCTCTTTGGGACTAAATGTATTTATACTTGATATTACTGCTTTTATTGTAACTTTCTCGTCATCCTCTAATTGTGCTATTTTCTTTAGATTATTTCTATCTTCAAATTGCCTTGGAAAATAATACAATAAATCTTTTAAAGTAAATATTCCCAATCGATTTAGCTTATCTGCCTTTTTAGGTCCTATTCCTTTAACATATTGAACATCTTTATATAAATCCAACAAATATATCACCTACTACACAAAAATCCTGTACAACCAACTTTATAAAAGCTACTTGGTCATACAGGTTCTTATAATCATTATTCAACTGAAATTAAGTAATAATAAAGAGGTTGTCCTCCATAATATAATTCTACATCTACATCTTCAAATTTTTCTTCTAAAGAAGTACGTAGCTCATTTGCTTGAGATTCTGTAACATCTTCACCAAAGAATAATGTTATTATAGCAGTATCTTCATCAACCAACTTTTCAATAAGGTTTGATGTTACTTCATCCACATAATCTCCTGCTGATAATAAATTCCCTTCTGCAATTCCAATTATATTACCTTCTTTAACATCAATTTCATTCATTACTGTATCCCTAACAGCAAAAGTTACTTGACCTGATTTAACTGAGTTTAAAGCATTCATCATAGCTTCTTTATTCTCATCTTCATTTAATTCTCCATTAAATGTTACTAATGCAGCAAATCCTTGAGGTGTGTTTTTTGTAGGTATAACTATTATATTTTTCTCACTCAATTCTTTTGCTTGATTAGCAGCCATTATTATGTTGCTGTTATTTGGGAAAATAAATATATTCTTAGCATTTATATTATTTATGGCATTCATAAAGTCTTCAGTACTTGGATTCATAGTTTGACCACCTTCTATTATGTGGTCAACCCCAAAGTCTTTAAATATATTTGCTAATCCTTCACCCATAGAAGTAGCTATAAATCCAAACTCTTTTTCTTCTTCTAAAGGCTCATCTTCTTTTTCTTTCTTCTCTTCTACATCTAATAATGTATTTTCATGTTGTAATTTCATGTTTTCTATTTTTATAGTTAATAGTTGACCATACTTTAGAGCTTCTTGAAGCACATTTCCTGGGTCATTAGTGTGTACATGTACTTTTATGACTCCATCATCTCCAACTACTGCTAAACTGTCACCATAAGCCATCATTATATCTCTTATTTTAGTATCTTCTACCTTAGAACTTTCTAGTATAAATTCTGTACAGTAACAATATTTTATATCATCTGTACTAGTAGTACTCTTTGCAAAATCCATACTCGCTGAGGTATTAACATCTAGGTTAACATTTTTTATTTCTATATCATTTCCCTTTATAGAAGCTAACATTCCTTCATATATAAGTACAAGACCTTTTCCACCAGAGTCAACTACACCAGCATCTTTTAGGTTTTTTAGAAGGTCTGGAGTTCTTTCTAATGAAGAATTAGATTCCTTTACAAGCATACTTAAAAACTTTACTATATCTTTTTCTTTTTTGGCAGCTTTTATTGCAAATTCGCCACTTTCTCTAACTACAGTAAGTATAGTTCCTTCAATTGGTTTTATAACAGCTTTATAGGCTGTATCTGAACCATTTTTAAAAGCTTTTGCTAAATCATCTGTCGATAATTTACTTTTTCCTTCTATAGATTTAGCTATCCCTCTTATTATCTGTGAAAGTATAACTCCTGAGTTTCCTCTAGCTCCCATTAAAGAGCCTTTAGATAATGCCTTCCCTATGTCTGATATGTTATCAGTCTCCACTTTTGCTAATTCTTTTAAGGCATAAGATATAGTTAATGACATATTAGTACCTGTATCTCCATCTGGTACAGGGAACACATTTAACTTGTCAACCAAATCTTTATTGTTTTGGAGATTGTTTGCACCTGAAATAAACATCTCTCTTAACCTTTTACCATCTATATACTGAATCATTTGTTTCCTCCTATGAAATTACTTAACTCTTATTCCTTGTACATTAATATCAATTCTAGTGACTCTTACACCAGTCATTTTTTCAACTACATATTTTACTCTATCTATTATATTATTGGCAACAGTAGATATATTTGTACCATATTGTATTATAACATAAAGTTCTATTGCTATGGCATCTTCTTCAACTTCTTCAACTCTAACACCTTTAGTAGCATTTTCGCCTTTTAATAACTCTACTATTCCTTTAGATTTATATGCTAAACCTACTAAACCATAACTTTCCATTGCAGCTCTATATATGACTTGAGCTATTACTTGATTATCTATTTCTATACTTCCATATTGATTCGTTACCTTTGCACTCATGGTTGACCCCCTTAAGCTTATTTTTATTAAAAATACTTCTTAATTTATTTTTTACTATTTTTACTTATTTATTATATAAAATTATAATCATATCATACTATAAATATGGTATAATTTAAACCTAGAAAAGTTTTTGGATAAAATTTCTTCTATTAGTATATATATTCAAAGAAAAATAATAATTATTTTCCAAATATATTTACTTTATATAAAATTATATATATAATTTTATATGATAATAAGAAATTCTTCAATATGTGTAAGGCAAATATATATTTCTATTGCAAATTTTTGTTATTTATGATAATATAAATATGTTTTTAGTCTTTAAATAGTTATCATTTTAAGGAGGTGTGCGTAGATGGCAAAAGTATGTAGCGTATGTGGTAAAGGTAAGGTTTCTGGAAACCAAGTATCACACTCAAATAAACATAATAAAAGAACATGGTCAGCTAACTTAAGAAGCGTAAGAGCGATTATAGATGGAGCTCCTAAGAGAGTAAAAGTTTGTACTAGATGTTTACGTTCTGGTAAGATTGAAAGAGCTTAGTAACCACGTTTAAAAGCCTACTTCCGTAAGTAGGCTTTTTAATTTAGTCATTTTTACTCTTTCTCATGAATTTTAAGACTATATTTGAAATCCATTTTGGTAACTTTATTGTTACTACTTTCATCAATACTCACCCCACACTTTATAGTTAAAATTATTTTAACAAAAAAATAATAATGCTCCACATCCAATAAGTATTAATGCGGTAAGTGCTGACCAAATCCAGCCAGGAAGCAACATAGACAAAATTACAGCCATTCCTGTTGCCAGACATAGTATTCCTAGCAATACCTTAGACTTGTTATTTCTCATGGAACACCTCCACATAGAACTTGTATCTATAAATATTTTCATATTCAAGTTTATGCGAAAGTTTCCCACTTTAGACCAATAAACATAATATGTAATTTTAATTTTTTATACTAGAATTATTACTCTCCTCTGATATAGATTCTATCATATCTAAAATACCTCTTTTTTTACTTAATCTTTCAGGTCCACTATATAAGACCACTGGTATAACTTTAGGAAGTTTAAAATTCTTGTCTTCTATTTCTTCAAGACTCTTTTTCATAATAAAGCTTTTCCAAATTTGTTCTCTATATGATTTTAATCTTGGTACAATATCAGTATCCATTTCTGTTTGAAACTCCAATACTATATAATGTGATACCTTATGATTTTTAGAAAAAACCTTATATATTATATCAACTTCCTTTCCTTTATATTCACATATAAAAGATGTTTCTAACTCTATATTTTTAAGAGTTAATTCTTTTGCTATTGAGACACTTGTAAAATTTTGAATTAAACTTAAAAAACTTTCTTTATCTGAATACATTCTTATATACTCTTCTCGTTTTTCGTTGCTTCTTTTTAAATTCATACAGTTCCTCCTAGATTATAGATTCTCTATATTTCATTAAAGAAAATCTATAAATATTATTTTTTAATTTTCACTTGTGAGTATTGACACTTGTGTGCAAAATATCCAGTAAAGATATTTTTTTATATTTTTATTAAAAGATATGAATTTTTATATTTTAATATATTGACATTGACGTTACGTAAAAGCGTATATTTAATTTATAGGAGGTATCACTTATGGAATATACAGTTCAGAAATTAAGCAAAATAGCTGGTATAAGTACTAGAACACTTAGATACTATGATGAAATTGAGCTTCTTAAGCCACTTAAAATAAATTCTTCAGGTTATCGTATATATGGTCAAAATGAAGTTAATAAACTACAACAGATACTTTTTTATAGAGAGTTAGGAATTAGCTTAGAAAACATAAAAAACATCATAAATTCACCAACTTTTGATAGTCTAAGTGCATTAAAAGAACATCACAACAAATTACTAGCAAAAAGAAAACAAATTGATTTACTCATAGAAAATGTAACTAAAACTATAGCTTTAAAGGAGGGAAAATATAATATGACAGATATAGAAAAATTTGAAGGTTTTAAAGAAAAAGTGATTGATGAAAATGAAAAAAATTATGGAAATGAAATTAGAGAGAAATATGGTAACGATGCAGTAGATGCATCAAATAAAAAGTTTAGAAATATGTCTAAACAAGATTATGAAGATTGGCAGAATTTAAGTATTGAGATAATTGATAAACTCAAAAAAGCTTTTAAAACTGGTGATGCTTCTAATGAACTTTCTCAGGAAGTTGCAAGATTACATCATAAATGGTTGAGTTACACTTGGAATACATATTCTAAAGAAGCTCATGCCTCTTTAGCGGAGATGTATGTGTATGATGAACGTTTTACATCATACTATGATAAAGAACAAACTGGACTAGCAAAGTTTTTGAGAGATGCTATAGTAATATATACAAAAGATAATTAGTAAGTTACTCAATTCTATAAATTGAAAAAGGCGAATTCTATATATTAGGATTCGCCTTTTTTACTTTAGTTTTTATTAAAAGTAATTGTAACTTTAAATAAATCACCATCCACACTTATATTCATCTTACCACCCTGTAACTCTACAAAACTTTTTGCTATTGCTAGACCAAGTCCAGAACCTTCTGTATTACGAGACTTATCCCCTCTTACAAATCTCTCCATTATATCATCTACACTAAAATCAATCTCAGTTGCAGACATATTTTTAAGCATAATAGTCACTTTATTATCTGTTTCTAAAATATCAATATACACTCTTGAACTTGGCATTGCATATTTACTTATATTTATTATAAGATTTTCAAACACTCTAAATGTACGCTGACTATCTAGTGGTAATATTATCTTTTCACTAGAAAAATTATTTTTTAGTATTAGAGATGAATCTGCAATTTTGTCATCTAATTCTAAAAGTGTTTGTTTCATTAGAGATACAATATCCACATTTACTATATTCAAATGTACATCTCCACTATTTACCTTACTTACTTCAAACAAGTCTTCTATTAAGTGTTGTAATCTTTGTGATTTTCTATCCAATGTATCAATATACAACCTACGATTTTCTTCTGTTATACTTTCATCTTTTAATAAATCTATATAAGTTATTATAGATGTTAAAGGTGTTTTTAAGTCATGTGATACATTTGATATAAGCTCTGTTTTCATCTTTTGACTCTTAACTTCTTCATCAACAGCTTTTTTAAATCCAGTTTGAATATTTCCTAGTTCATCTTTTATAGGATTAAAGAATCCTAAATTTTTTTCCATATTTACTTCTAAGTTTCCATCTGAAATTTTCTTTGTAACATCTAAAAGTTGATTATATTCACATACTGTCTTTTTAGAATAATCTGATAGTACCTTGAATAAAACTATTGAGTAAATTATTGCAAGTATTATCCCAAAGAACCACATACTACACATTATAACTATAATTAATAAGTTTACTCCTAGGATTATAGCTATCGTTTTATTTGGTTTTTCTTTCAAATCTATTGTTCTAATTTGATTAATAACTTTTTTCCCCACTTTTTTAAACCATACAAGAAACATTCCTGTTACAGTGTTCTTTACAAAATACGCTCTTATTCCAACGTTTAAAATATGTTTTAAAAGTGTTATAAATACAAATATTATTGAGAAGATTACAAACCAATAGGTTAAATTCATTAAGCTTACCAATATACTTGCCATTTTAGCACTTATATCGTTATTTATTAGATACTCTACATAAGTTCCATTCAAAGTACCACTTATTATACCAGTTGGATATAAATCTACAATCCCTTGTACAATAACAATGGCAATAAAAAGTATCTCTAATGGTATTCTTGATAATGTATCAAATCCTAATAATTCCTTAGATTTTCTATATGGGAATGCTAAAGCTACAATCACAACTATAGCTAATATTATTTTTAAAATCATTCCAGAAATTTTATAATAAGAATTATTTTCTACATTGTTTATATATGAACTTATATTGTCATTGTTATAAATACTTCCATAACCGTACTCTGTACTATCACCTTTGCTTATTACTTTAGGCACAGCATAGACTACTGTTACATTTTTTATTGGTGTTAGTTTATATGAAATTGAATTTCCACCTAAATTTGTATCCATTAAATCTTCTCTTGCTTTAGACAACAACATTTGATTAATAACTTTTTGATTTACTCCATAAGAATCAACAAGATTTACTTTTCCATCTTTATTAAAATTCATTACAACATAAAATCTATAATTTTCTTTTATATCTTTAAGCTGCTTTTGTCTTTCTTCATCACTCATTGTTGTATTTTTTGTTTGATTTTCATCAGAATTTTCTCCTGAACTATCATTCTTTGTTGTATCAAGAGCTCTTAATTCTTTATCTTCATTAAAAAGTTCGAAATTTTTTTCTTTATCAACTAAATAATATTTTAAATTTTTTCCTGAATCATTAATAAAAGACTCCCAACCTTCAAAGTTTTCATTAAAATCTGCATTAATCCTATCATCTGTATAATAGCTTTCTGAACCATCATATGAGTTTTTTTCTTTACTTACATTTTTTATATAGTTCATAGTCTCTTCATTTATAAAAAGCTTTGATGGTTGTATCATTTTGCCTTCTTGATCTTCTTTCATATTATGATATAAAACATAACTTCCTTTATACATATCATCTACAAAATTTTCTTGTTCAAACGGATTTTGGGCTCCACCTTTAGCACCTGCTTGTATAGTAGAATATTGACTAATCATACCTAATGATGCTGATAACATAAGTATAAAAACTATAATAGTAACTATATATTTATCTTTAAATTTTTTCAATTTTGTATCCAACACCCCACACCACCTTCAAATATTTTGGATTTTTTGGGTCTATCTCTATTTTTTCTCTTATATTTCTAACATGTACCATGACTGTATCTGTATTTATAGCATTCTCATTCCAAACTCTTTCATATATTTCATCAGCAGAAAAAACTCTTCCTGCATTTCTCATAAGTAAACTAAGTATTTTAAATTCTATAGGAGTTGTTTTTATATATTTTCCATCAATACTAACTTCTTTCGTATTTTCATTTAATTCTAATCCTCCGATTGCAAATACATTGTCATTAGTTTCTACACTTTGCTCTTTATCTCCAATCATGTTTAGATACTTAGTATATCTTCTAAGTTGTGAATTAACTCTAGCCAATAACTCTAATGGTTTAAAAGGTTTTGTCACATAATCATCTGCTCCTATATTAAGCCCCATTATTTTATCAACTTCCTCTGACTTTGCAGATAACATTATTACTGGGAAGTTATGACTTTCTCTAAGTTTCATTGTAAGTGTTATTCCATCCATTTTAGGCATCATTATATCAATTATAGCTAAATGTATTTCTTGGTCTTCTATAACTTTAAGACCTTCCAGTCCATTGTACCCCTTAAAAACATTATATCCTTGATTTAATAGATATATTTCTATAGCATCTGCTATTTCTTTCTCATCTTCTACCACCAAAATATTATATGAATTCATTTTAATCTCCTTTTATCTGTTAATTTGAAAATTTTATTTACATCTATGATTATACAATATGATAGAAGTTTTTCCATTTTTTTATATATTTATATATTTTAATTTTAGTTATTTGAACTTAATTCCCATTTTAAAAACCTCCTTCTAGTACAATTTAATATTTGTTTATATACTTAATATTAAAGTTAAAAACTAAAGATATTATACATACTTTTCTAAAGATTTTCTAAAGATTTAAATCTATTAAAAATTAATATGCACAAAAAAAGTAGCTCTTATTGTATTAATTAAATCAATAATTTGAATATAATATTAATATCAATAAAACCTACTTTTTAATTTGTAACATACCTATTTTTCTTTAATTTATTTTTACTTTATAAATGTACATATTTCTTCTACTGGTTTTTTAGATGGACTCTTTAGGTTATCTTCTGGTACTCCAAGAGCCAACATTGCTCCCAAAAAATACTCTCCCTTTTCAAATCCAGTTTCTGCTTCTAAAATAGCTTCTATCTCATCTGCTGCATAGTTTTGACTTGTTAACCAACAAGAGCCATATCCCAATTCAATTGCTGATAATGTAAAGTTTTCAATTGCAGCGCCCAAACTCTGCATGCCTGGATTTCTTATAAACAACTTATCTATAGTCTCTTTAGGTGCATCTATAAGCTCTAATTCATAATATCCTGATGGATTATATACTTTTGTAAAAACTAATACCAAAACTGGAGCTTTTAAGTAGAATAGTGTAAAGTTTGGCACAAACTTTCTAAATCTATTAGCCTTTTCTACTGATACTTTATCCATCTCTACAAGTATTTCCTGTTGTTTTTTAGTTATTACATCTGCAATTTTTTCCATTAAGTCACGTCTCTTTATAACTACAAAATGCCAGTTTTGAATATTTTTTCCTGATGGAGCTGCTCCAGCTGATTTTATCATTTTTAAAATATCTTCATCTGAAACATCTTCGTTTTTAAACTTTCTTACACTTTGTCTTTTAAAAATAGTATCTTGTAATTCCATTTTTAAATCCCCCCATAACTTTTTTATTATATTAATGTAATCTTTAAACTCACCTTATTTTAATATATCATGTTCTAATAAATCTTTAAATGAGTCTATAGAATATTCATATCCATCTACATCCCCGAATCCGTATTTTGCATATATAAAAGGTATATTCGCAAACTTGGCACTATTTGCATCACCTTGAGTATCTCCAATGTAAATTGGATTACTTAATTTATTTCTATCAATTATAAGCTTATTGTTCTCACCTTTATGCAAACCAGTATTTCCAGGGCATTCAAAATCTATAAAATACTGCTCTAATTTATGTGCTTTTAAAAAAGATTCTATATATCCAGCCTGACAATTACTTACTATAAATAATTTATATTTTTTAGATAACAACTTAAGAGTATCTTCTATATCATCAAATAATTTAGCTCCATTTTCAGATAAATAGTCACACTCTTTTATAGAACATTCATTCAATAAATTCATTCTTTCTTCTTCATTTAGATTTGGAAATAAACGATTTGCTATTTCATCAAAAGAAAGACCCATAACGCTTCTAAAAAGTTCTCTTGTGACATTTAAGTCTATATCTTCATGTTTATTTAAAACATCCTGCCAGACCTTGCATACTTCTTCAGTTGAATCCCACAATGTTCCATCTAAATCAAAAATAATACTATCTACCACAAAAAAATCCCCCTTATGTCTAAAATTTATCATATATTTATAATTATATACTAAAAAGCAGATACAATCATAAATATATTTTACTTGATTGTATCTGCTTTGTAATATAAAATCAATTGTCAAAATCGATTTTTATAAATTTCTAACTACAATTGCGCACCCTTGCTCTACTTTAATTCTACAAGAATCACTCAGCATAACATTTGACATTCCAATAGGCACAGAGTATTTCATATAATAGTTATCTAGAGGATATTCTAAACCAGTAAGTGTTACACCTTTGGCATCTCCTTTTACAGCTATTACAGAAATAGTATCACCTGCATTTCCATATAAGGTAATTTCTTCATTCATAACTATATACATCTCTTCTTTATCTGAGAGTATTCTAGAATATATACCATCTTTTTTTAGATAGTACAATAGATTTATATTGGTAATTGTATGGTCAATCCTTCCACCTAAAGCTCCAAAAAAATCAATATGATTTGCTTTAAGAGTTTTAGCTAAAAAAAGACAAAGCTCTGTATCAGTCTCATCTTTCTTAGATGGAAATTTTTCAAATTTAACACCCTGATTTCTATAGAAGTCTACCTTTTCTTCATCTACTGAATCTAAATCGCCTAATATATAATCTGGCATGATTTCCATTTTGTAGGCATGATTTGCCCCTCCATCTGCACATATTATATAGTCATAACATTCTTTATTTAGAATATCTCTTGTAATTTCGTAATCTTCAATTTCTCCATTTAAAATAATACATATTTTCATTATTAAATTTAAACCAATTCTTCAAGAGAAGCATTCTTTCTAAATAAATTAACTGTTTCTTGAATGTCATCACTTCCAAATATTGCAGAACCTGCTACTATTACATTAGCTCCTGCTTTTACAACTTCAGCCACATTTTTAGGACTTATACCACCATCAACTTCTATATCAATATTTAATCCTTGATTATCTATAAGTGCTTTTAAATCTTTAATTTTATCTAAAACACAAGGTATAAATGATTGACCTCCAAATCCAGGATTAACAGACATTAATAATACCATATCTAAATCAGGTAGTACATGCTTAATCGTATCTATTGGTGTAGCTGGATTAAGTACAACACCAGCTTTTATTCCATGTGATTTTATATTTTGTATAGTTCTATGTAGATGCACACAAGCTTCCTGATGAACAGTTATTATATCACATCCTGCTTTTACAAACTCTTCAATATATTGGTCTGGATTTTCTATCATAAGATGAGCATCAAATACCATATTTATATTTTCTTTTTTTAAGCTTTTAACTACAAGTGGACCTAATGTGATGTTTGGTACAAAGTGTCCATCCATTACATCGATATGAAGATACTCACATCCTGCACTCTCTACTTTTCTTACATCTTCTAATAATTTTGCAAAATCTGCTGATAATATTGATGGTGCTAATTTAATCATACTTCTAATACCTCCTACTGTTATTTTGTCTTATTTCATTTAGTAGCTGTATATAACTATCATATCTTTCTTTAGATATTTCTCCATTTGCAACAGCTTCTTTTATAGCACAATTAGGTTCATTTTCGTGAATACATTTTGAACCAAACTTACAATCATTAAATTTATCAAATTCTATAAAATAATCTTTAAGCTCAACTTCTTCTATATCTTCAAGAGCAAGTGAACTAAAACCTGGTGTATCTGCAACCATTCCACCAAATTCCAACTTTAAGAGCTCCGCATGACGAGTAGTATGTTTTCCTCTTTTTATTTTATCACTCACTACTCCTGTTTGCAGTTTAAAGTTTTTATCTATTTCATTTAATAAGCTTGATTTTCCAACTCCAGATGGTCCTGCAAATACTACAACATTTCCTTTTAATTCTTCTTTTACTTTCTCTATATTTAACTTAGTAATATTACTTACAGGGATAACCTTATATCCACTAAGTTCATATACATTTTTAACAGTTTCTAACGTATCATTATCATCTAAATCTGCTTTTGTAAGGATTATTACAGTTTCTAAATTTTCTTTTTCTGCCAAAACTATAAATCTATCTAAAAGAGACAAGTTTGGTTTAGGATTTTTTATTGCAAATACTATTAATGCCTTATCTACGTTTGCTATAGGAGGTCTTATAAGTTCTGTATCTCTACTATCTATTTCTTCTAAAACACCTTTTTTTTCATCTTCATCAACAATACTTATTTTGACTCTATCACCAACTAAAGGTGTTATTTTCTTCTTTCTAAAGATTCCTCTAGCTTTACATTCATAAATACCATTATCTGTATCTACATAATAAAATCCACTAATCCCCTTTATAATTTTTCCTTCTAGCATCAAATGCCTCCCTTTATAAAATTTATATAAACACATACTGTTCATGAGTAGTATATCGTGTTATTATTTCCTATTTTTATATAATACCACATTTTTTTTAAATAACAAATCCTCCGTTTGGACTAATTACCTGACCAGTAATAAAATTTGATTTATCTGATGCTAAGAAAATAGCACAGTTTGCTATATCATCTGGAGCCCCTAGCCTCATTAATGGAGTTTCTTCTACAAGAACATTTATATCTTCACTACTATATCCAGATAACATGTCAGTATTAATGACACCTGGAGCTATACTATTTACTCTAATATTTGATGGTCCAACTTCTTTAGCTAATGCCTTTGTCATACCTATTATACCTGCTTTTGTTATAGAGTAATGTACTTCACAAGAAGCACCTGATATTCCCCAAATCGAAGATATATTAATTATATTCCCTTTTTTTTCTGAAACCATGTATTTTAAAGCAACTTGAGAGCAATAAAAACATCCTTTTAAGTTAATATTCATCATCCTATCCCAGTCTTCGTCAGTTATATCTGTAAATAACTTGTCTTGACTTATGCCAGCATTATTTATAAGTACATCTAATCCACTAAATTCTTTTACACAGTATTCTATCATTTGCTCTACTTCTTCTCTATTTGAAACATCAGCTTTAAAAAGTTTTACAGATAAATTTTTTTCACTTAATTTAGTCTGCAGTTCTTTAGCTTCATTTTCTGACTTATTAAAATTTATTAATACATTATACCCTTCTTTTGCAAAAGCTTCAGACATAGCTTTTCCAATACCTCTGGCCCCTCCTGTAATTAAAACTGTTTTATTTTTCATAACACTTTTCTCCTTTATTATAACCAATTTCATATTTTATACAAAACAAACTGCCTCTTTAAAGAAAATAATTTCCATAAAAAGACAGCTCTTATTTTGCTAATGTTTATTCTGTTTTACCAATATTTCCTCCAGTTCCAGATGGAGTTTCTCCGTTTCCGCCTGAACTTGAGCCTCCTGAGTTATCTCCACTATTTCCTGAGTTTGAGCCTCCTGAGTTATCTCCATTTCCGCCCGAATTTGAACTTCCTGAGTTATCTCCAGTATCTCCTGAGTTACTACCATTACTTCCTGAGTTTCCTCCACTATTTCCTGAGTTTGAACCTCCTGAATTACTACCATTGTTTCCTGAGTTTCCTCCACTATTGCCTGAGTTTGAACCTCCTGAGTTACTACCATTATTTCCTGAGTTTGAACCAGGTGTTTTTGTATCATCATCAGGTGTTGTCGGTGTTTTATCTGGTGTTGTTGGTGTCTGTGTATTCGATTTCTCTGAACCTTTACTTACATATAAGTTTATCTCATCGCCCTCTTGAACTCTTGATGAACTAGCTCCTGGACTTTGATTTAAAACTGTGCCTTCTTTATATATCGAACTGTACTCATACTTAACTGTTCCCACTTTTAAGTTATTTTCTTCAATAAGTTGCTTTGCATTACTCAAAGTAAGACCCACTACATTAGGAACAGTAGCTTGGTTTGCACCTTTACTTACAACAACATTTATAGTATCACCTTTCTTAACATTTGTACTTCCACCTTCAGGTGTCTGTGATATTATACAGTTTTCATCAACCTCACTACTATATTCTTCACTTTTTACACTTAAGGATAATCCTTCTTTTTCAACAGTACTTTGAGCTTCTTCTAAAGTCATATTTACAAGATTAGGAACACTTAAAGACTTATTCCCAAATCCTCCTGCAAATAAAAATTTATATGCTAAGAATACTTGAGCACATAATATCACTATTAAAATAGCTGCTATTACTTTTAATCTTTTTCTAGATTTTGGACTTTCCTGTTTTTTCTTCTTTTTCTTAGCCCTCTTGCTTGGAGTATTCTTTGGTTTCTGATTCTTTTTAGCTCTCATTATCTCTTCCTCATCTTCATCTTCTTCTTCATCATCGTCTTCATAAAACTCATCATAGTAATCATCATCTTCATCCAAATCAGCAACTTCAACAGGCTTAACTACTTTTTCGGGAGCTGGCTTTGCAAGCACTGGATTTACAACTTTATTAATTTCTTTTTCATCAATTTTCTTAGTTGCAAAATCATCATATTCTTTTATAAAATCTAAATCGATATTTTTCTCTATATACTCGATATCTTCTATCAATTCTTCAGCAGATTGGTATCTGTCTGCACTAGATTTTTCTGTAAGCTTTTTTATTGTAGTTCTTACACTTTGAGGAATCCTAACCTTTTCTTCTGATGTAAAATCTATATCATCATTAATATGTTGAAGAGCTATAGAAATTGGGCTATCTCCCCTAAATGGAACTTTTCCTATCAACATTTCATATAAAACTATACCTAAAGAATACAGGTCAGCATTATTAGTTACAAATTTACCTTTTGCTTGTTCTGGTGAAAAATAATGTACTGAACCTATTATACTACCAATATTGGTCATTGTTGAGTTTGAGACAGCTTTAGCTATACCAAAATCAGCTACTTTTACTACTCTTCCTTCATTGGATATGAGAATATTATGAGGTTTTATATCTCTATGTATAATCCCTTTTTTATGTGCAGCACTAAGTGCCATAGCTATTTGTTTTGTTATATCTAATGCAGTATATTCATCTAATATACCTTCATCTTGTATAATCTCCTTTAAGTTCTTACCATCTACAAACTCCATTACAATGTAGTGAACTTTTCCATCTTCACCAACATCATAAACATTTACTATATTTGGATGAGAAAGACTTGCTACTGCCTCTGCCTCTCTTTTAAATTTTGTTAAAAATTCATCGTCATCTACAAATTCAGGTCTAAGTACCTTAAGTGCAACGGTCCTATTTAATAACCTGTCTTTAGCCTCATATACAAAGGCCATACCTCCATCACCAATCTTTCTGATGATTTCATATCGATTTCCTAAAATTGTATCTCCCACAATATCACCGTCCTAATTATACTTTTATCACTATAACCGAAACATTATCTTTACCAGAAACATCATTGGCCATACTTATCAATTCTTCACTTATATTACTAATTCTCTCATATTCATAATCTAATATTAAATCTCTTATATCTTCATCGTCAATAAACCCAGTTAATCCATCTGTCGCAAGAAGTATTATATCACTTTTTTTAATTTCTTTCTTAAAAATATCTACAACAACCATATCATCTGTTCCAATTGCTCTAGTTATTCTATTCCTTTGTGGATGTCTTCTTGCCTCTTCTTCTGTAATAACATGAGCCATCATAAGTTCTTCAACCACGGAATGGTCTATAGTTATTTTATCAAATTTTGCATCTGTTAACAAATAACATCTGCTATCTCCAACATTTGCCACATATAAGACATTATTATACACTATAGCTGTAACTAATGTAGTTCCCATTCCTTCAAATTCTATATCTTCCATAGATTTTTTGTGTACAATTGAGTTTACATTATTATAAGCCTGTTTTAATATATCATCTATATAGTCTATTTTTACATTATCATGTTGTAATAAGTTTTCTTTTAGAAAATCAATTATATTTTCTACTGCTAATTTGCTGGCAACCTCACCTTTTTTATGTCCGCCCATTCCATCAGCTATGGCAAATATTCCTATTGGACCATGTTCTGTATCTATAACTTCTCCCTCACAATAGTCTTCATTGTTTTTTCTTATTTTACCTATATGGGAGGCACAACTATAAACCATACGACTTCCTCCTTACAAATTACTTGTATTTTCTTCTCAATTGCCCACAAGCTCCACTAATATCAGACCCCATAGACATTCTAACTGTGGCAGGTATATTATTTTTCTCTAAACTGTCCCTAAATTTATAAATAAATGCTTTATCAGGCTTTTCATATTCTCTTTCTTCGACTTTATTTATTGGTATTAAATTTACATGGCAAAGCATACCTTTTAGAAGCTTAGCTAATGCCCTTGCTTCTTGTTCAGAGTCATTTACTCCTTTTATAAGAGAATATTCAAATGTGACCCTTCTATTTGTCTTTTTTATATAGTATCTACATGCATCCAATATTTCTTTAATAGAGTAAGCATTTGCTACAGGCATAATTTTTCGCCTTTCTTCATCATATGGTGAATGAAGTGATAAAGCTAAATTTATAGCTATCTTTAAATCTGCCAATTCATACATTTTAGGTACTATTCCACAGGTTGAAAGAGTTATGTGTCTATACCCTATATTAAGACCATTTTTTTCATTGATTATTTTTAAAAATTGTTTTGTATTTTCAAAATTATCAAGTGGTTCACCACTTCCCATCAATACAAGATTTGATACCCTCTTCCCAGTATCTTCTTGAATTTTAATAACTTGGTCTAAAATCTCCCATGGTTCTAAGTTTCTAATCAATCCATCCATTGTAGATGCACAGAAATTACATCCCATTCTACAACCCACTTGATTAGAAATACAGACAGTAACCCTACTATCATAATCCATCATCACAGTTTCTATTATATTTCCATCATCTAATAAAAACAAATATTTTTTTGTACCATCTACCTTAGACTCTAATTTTAATTCTATATCTATATGTCCTATACATGATACTTCTTCTAATTTATTTCTCAAACTTTTTGGTATATTATTCATATCATCAAAAGTTTTTGCACCCTTATATATCCAAGCAAATATCTGACTTCCTCTAAAGGGCTTTTCATCTATAGTCTTCATAAATTCTTTGAGTTCATCTTCAGTAAAATTTTTTAATACTACCTTTTTCTTTTCCATTATCTTCACTACCTTATTCTCTTTAATTTTGCTATGAAAAAACCATCTATACCATGAATATTAGGATATATCTTTAAATATCCTTTATCTTGATTATCCAAATCTACATTTACTGTATCAATTGGAATTAATTCAAAATTATTATTTTCTTCAATAAAAGAAGTAATTATATTTATATTTTCCACATCTTGAATTGTACATGTACTATATACTAAATTCCCACCAATTTTAACATACTTTGATGCATTTTCTAAAATTTTCTTTTGTATAGAAGTAATATCTTTTAAATCTTCTTCTTTCTTGTATTTAATTTCTGGCTTACGTCTTATTATACCTAGACCAGAACAAGGAACATCTGCTAAAACATAATCAAATTTACTTATACTATTTTCATCAATTTCAGAAGCATCAAACTTTTCTACACATACATTTTTTATACCTAGCCTATTTACAGTATTTTTTATAAGCTTTAATTTGTGCTCAAAAATATCTCTAGCTATTACTTTACCAGTATTATTCATCAAAGTAGCTAAGTGGGTAGACTTTCCTCCAGGAGCACTACATACATCCAAAACATATGAATCTTCGTTTGGATTAATTACTTTCCCTACTATCATAGAACTTATATCTTGAATTGTAAATAAACCATCCTTAAATAATTCATTTTTTTCTATATTCTTCATTTTTTCGACTTTAATAGCTTCTTCTACCATAGGAACTTTAAAACATACAATACCCATTTTATTTAATTTTTCAATAAGTTCTTCTCTACTTATTTTAAGTGTGTTTGTTCTTATATAGATACTTGGCTTTTCATTGTTTGCTTCTAATAAATCTTCTGTAAATTCTTGTCCAAAATTATCTATCCAGTTTTTTATAATCCAAGAATTATAAGAGTACTTTATAGATAAGTATTTTACACTTTCTTCCTCAGTTATGTCCATTATAGTATCTTTACTTCTTATTTCATTTCTAAGAATAGCATTTATAAAACCAGAAGATTTTTTATCATATTTCTTTGCTAATTTTACAGTTTCATTAACCGCTGCATAATCTGATATACTATCCAAAAATAAAATTTGGTATGTTCCCATTCTTAAAAAGATTTTAACATAAGTTGACATTTTTTTTACTTTTATTTTTGAAAGTTTATTGATTATGTAATCTAAATAATACTTATTTTCTATTACTCCATAGATTAATTCTGTTGCAAGCCCTCTATCCATGTCACTTATTTCTAAATTTTTAAAATGTTTGTTTATTGCAATATTTGAGTAGTTATTATTTTTCTCTATATCACATAATACCTTAAATCCAATTTCTCTTGCGTCCATATAAATTTCTCCCTTTTATTAAACATAAAAAAGGGTTGTTTCTAAACAACCCACTTTACTTTTAGTCATCTCTTCTTTGAGCTATTAGTAACAATCTAAGTAATTGAAGTATTGAAACCAATGCTACTGCAACATATGTTAAAGCTGCTGCTGAAAGTACTTTTCTACTTTGTCTCGACTCACTTTCATCTATAATACCTAAATTTCCAAGTTGAACAATTGCTCTACTTGAAGCATTAAATTCTACAGGTAATGTTATTATCTGAAATAATACTGAAGCTGAAAATAATAGTATCCCAATTTTTAAAAATGGACCAGCCATAATAAATCCTATAAATATTAGAAACCAAGATATACTTGATGCAAAATTTACTACTGGCACTAAGCTACTTCTTATTTGAAGAGGAGCATAACCTTTAGCATGTTGCATCGCATGACCACACTCATGTGCAGCTACTGCAACAGAAGTTATAGAAGACCCATAATATACATCTTCTGATAACCTTACTACCTTTCTTCTTGGGTCATAGTGGTCACTTAAATGACCTCTAACCATTTCTATACTTACATCATATAGACCATTTGAATCAAGTACTCTTCTCGCTGTTTGTTCTCCAGTATATCCTCGACGTGTTTTTACTCTCAAATACTTATTTGTTGTTGAACTCACTTTAAATTGCGCATATGCAGTGAATAGTATAGCTGGAATTAATATAATCATCGTAGGGTCAAATCCCCAAAACCCGCCATATACAGGGTACATAAATAACACTCTCCTAAAATATATTTTTACACATCCTCTTAATATTCATATAGCTTAAAAACAGTTTAATTACAAGTTAGTTTATTTTCCTGTTAAAAAATCTATAGCTTTTTCAATATCTACCATATCTACATTAGTATTTACACAAGGTCCATTAGGTCTTTTGTTAAATACACCTAAAACAGGAATTTTTTTTATATCTTGTATTCCAGATGTTAAATCTCTTTCACATGCAACAGCTATAACAGCTCTAGGTTTATTGTCTATTATAATCTTTCTAGCTAAAGTTCCACCTGTAGCTACAAAGATTTTTACTTTACTTCTCTTCTTTAACTTAGTTAATTCTCCTATGTTGCATCTTCCACATTCTTTACAATTATCTATATCATTAGTAACTTTTAATTTACAACTATTCTCTTGAATACAATGAGGTATTAAAATTATTATATCCTCTGGATTAAAATTATATTTATTACTGTATATATATTCATTATTTAACTTTATATATATCCTTCTAATCTCACTTTTTGACATACCAAATGATGCTGCAATGAAAGATACAATAGGAAATAAGCCACTGGCAATCTTAAAGTTTATTTTCATTATATTTGAGTTAACATTCTTACCTTTAATTACTCTATAAGTAATTATTGTTGAATATAGTATTATAAGTATTAGCGATATTATTATAATATTTATTGCTAAAGAAAATATTTGAGTTAAACTCATTATAAAAAAGTTTACAACTCCTACTAAAATCCCTAATATTAAAATTAAAATCCCAACACTTGTTAAATACTTCCTTATATCTGTCATACTTTTCACCTAACCCAATACTAAACCAGTTTCTATAGTATTCCCTTTTATATATTCACCAACCAACATTCTCTTTTTATTTGGCATCTGAATTTCTTCAATTAAAAGAACTTTATCTTTAGTACTCACTTTTATTCCATCTTTATTTACATCAATTATTGTACCTGCGTCTTTTGTGCTTTTTTCATCTAATACTTTAGTTTTCCAAATTTTCATTGTAACACCATTATAAGTAGTATAAGCACTTGGCCATGGGTTTACACCTCTAACTAAATTGTGTATTTCCATAGCATTTTTTGAAAAATCTACATTTCCTAATGATTTATTCATTATTGGGGCATAAGAAAATTCTTCATGATTTTGCACTTCTCTTGGTGCAGTGCCTTCTTCAATTAACTTTAATGTTTCTTTTAAAGTTTCTGCACCTATATTCATCATTTTATCATGAAGTTCTCCTGCTGTTATATTTTCATCAAGATTTACTTCTGTCTTTAGTATCATGTCTCCAGTATCTAAACCTTCATCCATGTACATAGTTGTAACACCAGTCTTTTCTTCACCATTTATTATTACCCAATTTATAGGTGCCGCACCTCTGTATTTTGGAAGTAAAGACACGTGAACATTTATACAGCCAAGTTTAGGTATTTCTAATATTTCTTTTGGAAGTATCTGTCCAAAAGCTACAACTACTATTACATCTGGATTTAAAGATTTCATTATCTCTATAAATTCTTCATCTCTAGCTTTAATTGGTTGATATACAGGTATATTATTTTCAATTGCAAGTTCTTTAACTTGACTCATTCCCAGTTTTTTACCTCTTCCTTTTGGTTTATCTGGCTGAGTTACAACACCTAATATATCATACTTCTCATCTATTATTTTTTGTAAACAAGGAACAGCTATATCAGGTGTCCCCATAAATACTATTTTCATTAAATCAGCTCCTACTACTTTTCTATTCTGTCAACAAATAGAATTCCATCTAAATGGTCTATCTCATGACAAAATGCTCTAGCTAAAAGTTCTTCTCCTTCTAACTCTATTGTTTCACCATTTCTATTTAAAGCTCTAACTTTTACATAATTTGGTCTTCGAACATCTCCAGCTTCTCCAACAACACTTAAACACCCTTCCTCATCTATTTGTTCTCCAGATGTTTCTATTATCTCAGGATTTATAAGCTCTATAAGTTCTTCTCCAATGTCTATTACAACTACTCTTTTTAAAATTCCAACTTGAGGTGCAGCTAATCCGACACCATCTGCATCATACATAGTTTCTGCCATATCATCTAATAATTGTATTATTTTCTCATCAATTTTTTCAACCTTTTTTGATTTCTTTCTTAATACTGGTTCTCCTATTTGAACTATTTGTCTTAAAGCCATTATATTTCCTCCTAAATTTATAATACACTGTTTGGATTAATATCTATAGATACATTGATATTCTTATCAAATATCAAATCTCGTTTTGTTATACATATATATTTTATTATACCCTTTAACAGATTAATTTCAATATTTTCATCTTTAAAGAGTATCTGCCATCTATAATTTTGATTTATTTTTGATATTGAACATGGGTTTGGACCTAATATAAATTCTAAATTATTTATACCCCTTTTTTCTAATAAATAAATCAATGATGCATGCATATTTTTTATATTTTTTATTACTAACCTTTCATCTTCACCACTAACAACTACACTCAACATGTTATTAAAAGGAGAATATCCAAATGCTTTTCTTATTTTTATCTCATCTTCATAAAAACCCTCATAATCATATTCAATAGCATGCTTAATAGCATAGTGTTCAGTGTCATAGGTCTGAAGTACTACTTTTCCCTCTTTATCAGCTCTCCCCGCTCTTCCAGAGACTTGAGTTATCAACTGAAATGTAGTTTCAAAACTTTTAAAGTCTGGAAAATTTAATATCATATCTGCAGATAAAATACCTACTAAAGTTACATTATCAAAATCTAACCCTTTACTTAACATCTGTGTACCAATAAGTACATCTGCTTCTTTATCTTTAAATTTATTTAGTATTTCATCTAAAGCACCTTTTTTTGAAGTTGTATCCTTATCCATTCGCAAAGTTCTTATATCTGGAAAAATATTTTTTAATTCTTCTTCAATCTTTTGAGTGCCAACTCCAAAAGGCTTAACATAGTGACTTTTACACTCAGGGCATTCTTTTGGGATTTCTTTCTCATACCCACAATAGTGGCATCTTCCAGTATTACTTTTCTTATGATAAGTTAAAGATATGTCACAATTTTCACATTGAAACACATATCCACACTTTCTACAAGATACAAAATTTGCATAACCTCTTCTATTTAAAAATAGTATAACTTGACTATTTTCTTCAATTGCGCAATTTATTTCTTTTTGAAGTTTTAAACTAAAGATACTTCTATTTCCCTTGTCCAACTCATCTTTCATGTCTACAACTTCAATATTTGGAAGAGGTTTATCATTTGCTCTATTTTTTATATTTATAAGTTTGTATTCTCCAGATTTCGCTTTATAGTATTCTTCAATTGAAGGAGTAGCTGAACCTAAAATAAGAGTTAGATTATTTTTTAATGCCATAAATCTAGCTACCTCTATAGAATTAAATTTTGGATTCTTCTCAGACTTATACGATGACTCATGAAATTCATCAATTATTATAAGTCCTAAAGAATTAAAAGGTGCAAATAGAGCTGACCTAGCCCCAATTAAAATTCTTATTCTACCTGCTTTTACAGCTTTATAGACATCATGCTTTTCTCCTTCAGATAGTTTACTGTGAAACACTCCTACTAAATCACCAAATCTACTCTTCAACCTATCTATTGTTTGAGGAGTTAGTGCTATTTCAGGAACTAAAAATATACTATCTAAACCTTGATTTAGTGCAAATTCTATTATTTCCATATAAACTTCGGTTTTTCCACTTCCAGTTACACCATGAATTAAGTATGGTTTTTTATCATCCACAAACATATTCGACTTTATCTCATCAACTGCTTGTTGTTGCTCATTGTTTAATTTTATACTTTTTGATGTAGATTTGTAAATACTTTTTGGTTCTCTATAATAATCCTTAAACTCTAATGTTATTAAGTTTTTTTTATTTAAAGAAGTTATACTTTGTCTTGAAGCATTTAATAAATCTAATAAATCATTTATCTCTACATTTTCATTATTTTTAAGAAAACTCAATATTTCTTTTTGCTTACTTCCTACATTTATTTTATTTTGTTCTATATAATCATCAATTTTATCACTTTCCAAGCTCAAAGATATATAACATACTTTCTTTTCATTTTTGTGGTTTTTGTATTCCCAATATAACTTTATAATTCCATTTTTATTCATTGTGTACAAAGAACTATTTAGATTTGGTATATATTTTAACTTATCAACCTTAATTTTTCCTTTACTATCAATTACTTTTTCTACTATTTCTCTATTCTTATCACTTAGGGTCAATATTTTTTCCTTTAATTGAGCTTCGTTTAAATCAATTAAATTTTCACCTAATAATATTACCTTATAATTATTTAATTTGTATCCTTTTGGATATATTAAATTTATACATTCTATATAAGTGCACAAATATCTATTTTTCATCCAATAAACCAATTCCAAGTCTTCTTCTCTAAATATTGGATTCTCATCTAATACATCAATTATTTCTTTTGTCTTTATTTTTTCTTCTAAATTGTCTGTAAATTGAAATACAAAGGCTTCTGTTGGTTTATTACCTTTTCCGAATGGCACTAATATTCTATGTCCAATTCTTATAGATTCTGATAAAAATACAGGAATTTGATATGTAAATAAATTATCTGTGTATATAGTATTACTTCTAACTATTACCTTTGCATATTTTTTCATTGTAAAACCTCTACTTTAAATTTAATCTACTGTTTATATTCTAATATATTTTACAAAATGTCAAAAATCTCAGTATTTATAAAAAATTTCAAGTCATTAATAATATTAACTATATCTTAATAGTTAACTATTAATTATATTTTATACTTTATGGCAAAATAAATGCTGAAAACTACAATTTAACTGACATTTGCGAGTTTTTACTCGCTAAAATTAAATTGCAGCTTTCAGCTACTTTAGCTGTGATAAAATACACAAATATCATATTTAAAAAAGTTCTTATTTCTCAAGTAACGTTTTAATTCTATTTAAAATGACATTAGCTACTTCTTCTTTTTTCATTTTAGGATACTCCGTAATATTTCCTTCTACATCTATTATTTTTACAATATTAGTATCAGTTCTAAAACCAGCACCCTCTTTAGTTAAGTCATTTGCCACAATAAAATCTAGATTTTTCTTTTTTATTTTTCCTTTGGCATGTTCTATAAGGTCGTTAGTTTCAGCTGCAAATCCTACTAATATCCTATCTTCTTTTATTTTTCCTATTTCATAAGCAATATCATAATTCCTACTTAGTTCTATTGATAAATCATCATTCTTCTTTTTAATCTTTTTGTCAGAATAGGTTTTTGGCTTATAATCTGCAACTGCTGCACTTTGAATTACTATTTTATTTTCACTTAAATTTGATACTACTGCTTCATACAAATCTTGTGCGGACTCTATTTTCACAAACTTTTTAAGGTTTTGTGGAATAGAAAGATTTGTAGGACCTGATATTAATGTTACATCAGCGCCTCTAGATATAGCTTCTCTTGCTATAGAATATCCCATTTTCCCAGAAGACCTATTAGTTAAATATCTTACTGGGTCTATACTTTCTACAGTTGGACCAGCTGTAACTATAATGCTTTGCCCTTTTAAATCTTGCTCTTTAGTAATATTAGCTAATACTTCCTCTACTATTACATCTGGACTAGCCAATTTACCTGCTCCAATATCTCCACATGCAAGTCTTCCACTTTCTGGTTCAATAAATTTGTACCCAAAATCCTTTAAAGTCTGAATATTTTTTTGGACAATTGGATTTTCATACATATTAGTATTCATAGCTGGTGCTATAAGAACTTGTGCTTTGGTTGCCATAACAGTAGTTGTCAACATATCATCAGCTATACCATTTGCAATTTTTCCTATAATATTTGCACTTGCTGGCACTATTAAGAATAAATCTGCCTTTTTTGCTAATGATATATGCTCAACTTCCCAAGTTTTTGGTTCTTCAAACATATCTTCTACTACATAATTTTGACTTAGTGATTGAAGTGTAAGTGGTTTAACAAACTCTGTTGCCGATTTTGTCATTATAACATGGATATTTGCATTTAGTTTTTTTAACTTACTTACAACATCACAAGCCTTATACGCAGCGATTCCGCCGCTTATGCCAATTACAACAGTTTTATCTTTTAGCATGTCCTTACTCCTCTTCTGAAATTTGTTTATGTTGCTCAGCGTGGTGTCTAGCTTCTTCTATCTCTATTTCTTCTTCTGTCAATAATCTATATGTTATTTTTCCACTTGCAACTTCCTTAGTAGCTACACATACAGGCTTTTCTTTAGCTTTATTTGAAACATATGGCTCTTCTCCATCAATTAATTTTCTTGCTCTCTTTGAAACAGTCCCTACTAAATAGTATCTGTTGTCTATTTTTTCTAGTACCTCATTGATAGATGGTTTTAACATAATTATAATTCCTCCTTGAATTTCTCTATTATAATATTTTTATATCTGCTAACTTTATTCTTTTCAGATGATATTATACCTTCTATTTCTTTAGCAGATGTTTTTACATCTTCATTAAATATAAAATAATCATAATCCTTAATCATTTTAATCTCTTCATATGCACAACTAAATCTCTTTTCTATTTCAGCTTCTGTTTCTGTACCTCTTCCAACAATTCTATTTTTTAGTTCTTCAAGTGATGGTGGTAGTACAAATATAAATACTCCCTCTGGGCAAACTTCTTTTATTTGTTTTGCCCCTTGCATTTCAATCTCTAATAGTACATCCTGACCTTTTTCTAAACATTCCATTATTGCTGCTTTTGGAGTTCCATAAAAATTATCATAAATTTGAGCATACTCCAAAAACTCACCTTTTTTTATCATTTCTCCAAACTTTTCCTTACTTATGAAGAAATAATTTACTCCATCAACTTCTCCAGTTCTTGGTTTTCTTGTAGTAGCTGATACAGAAAGTTTTATTGTATCATTTTCTTTAAGTAGTTCTTTGCAAATAGTACCTTTTCCTGCACCTGATGGTCCTGATACAACTAGCAATAATCCTTTTTTCGCAAACATTTAAGCATTCCCCTTCTAATATTGTATTCTTACTCTATATTTTGTATTTGTTCTCTTATTTTTTCTAATTCGCTTTTTACTTCCACGACTAAATTAGTTATATTTATATCAGATGACTTTGAACCTATAGTATTAGTCTCTCTGTTCATCTCTTGTATTAAGAAATCAATTTTTCTACCTATAGAATCGTCTTTAAATATAGTGTTTTTAAGTTGGCCTATATGACTTTTAAATCTAACTATTTCTTCTGTTATACTACTTTTATCTGCATATATTGCAACTTCTTGTGCCAATCTATTTTCATCCATTATACTTGGGTCATCCAACAATTCACTTATTCTTAAATTCAATTTTTCCCTATAATCTTCTACAACACTACTTGAATATTTTTCAATTTCTTCTATATGAGTTTTTAATAAATCACATCTCATAGTAATATCTTCTGCTAGTTTTTTACCTTCTTCACTTCTCATTTCTTTTAATTTTATTAATGCGTCTTCAACGGCTTGATTCAACATTGACCATAATAAATCTTCATCGTCTTCTTTTTCTTCTATTTTTACAATATCAGGAAACCTTGCAACATTCATAACACTAATATCATCTATAATATCGAATTTGTTTTTTATTTCTTTTAGTATCTCTATATATTGAGAAGCTAGTCCTTCGTCAAAGTTTAAGTTTACATCTTCTTTGCCTAATAAGTCAAATTTTATGTATAAATCTACTCTTCCTCTTTTTACATAATTTTTTACTAAATTTCTAACTTTATCCTCTAAAAATGAAATTTTTCTTGGAAGACGTATATTTATATCTGAATACTTATGATTTATCGTTTTACATTCCACTAGAAAATAATAATTGTCATCTTTGTATTCCCCTCTTCCGAAACCAGTCATACTTATAGCCATTACTTAATCCTCCAAAACACCTTCACATATTTTTACTGCTGGACCTGTCATATAAGAGAACTCTCCTACATCTATTTTAACTGTTCCACCTTGAGAAGTTACATTTACACTACTTTCCACCATGTTAAGTAAATTGCATACTATTGCTGATGCAGTCATACCAGTCCCACAGCCTAAAGTATATCCACAACCTCTTTCCCAAGTGTAAACATGTATATTATACTTATCTTCTACCTTTACAAAATTTACATTCGTTTTTTCAGGAAATATTTTATTATTTTCAATCTCTTTTCCATATTTACAAACATCATCCACATCTAGTTCATCTACTATAACTACTGTATGAGGAACCCCCATCAACATAGAAGTAAGCATAAAATCCCTATCTAGAACTTTTATACTTTCTTGCACAAAACGCTCTTTATCTGTAGATACTGGAACATCTTTAGCTATAAAACTTCCTTCTCCCATATTGACTCTTATGGAATTTATTTCGCCATTTGTAAGGTTTATTTTTATATCTTTAATGCCATCCAATGTATCTACTGTAAAATTTTCTTTTTTTACTATCCCATTATCATAAACAAATTTACAAAAACATCTAAGACCATTTCCACACATGGCTGCTCTTGAGCCATCAGAATTGTAATATACCATTTCTACATCTGCAACTTTTGAATCTTTTACGACTAATAAGCCATCCGCTCCTACAGAAAATCTTCTATGGCATACTTTTTTTGCTAAAGCAGTATAATTCGATGAATCTATATTGTCGAATCTTCCATCTACTGCAATAAAATCATTACCTATTCCATGTAGTTTCCAAAATTTCATAAGTATCGCTCCTTTGTAAATTAACACTTAAACTATTATAACATAAAAAAATTCCCATAAACTTATAATTTATGGGAAAAGTTTTGTAATGACAACTATAATTTGAGGATGTGAGGGAGAGTTGCCATTACAATTAGGGTAATTATATTATGTTTTTAAGCTAGTTCTTTCTATGTTTATATAATAATATTTCTATATGAATTTTATGTATGTTTTATTTAAACTATTTATGAATTTTATAATTAAACATCTAATAGTTAGCTATAATTCTCTTTTTGTAGCTTTCTATTAACATACACCTATTAACTCTTTAAGTGTTTTTAAAACATAATCCAAATCTTCTTTAGTGATATCTACATGAGTTACAAATCTATACTCACCATTTTCCATTTTATTAATCTTTATATTTCTGTCAAAAAATTCTTTTATTAAGACATCCTCTTTTATAACCTCTTCACTCATTTTAAAGAACACCATGCTTATGTCTGGATTAATATTGTTTACTTCAATGCCATCTATTTTATTTAATTCACAAGCTAAATACTTTGCATTTTCGTGGTCTTCATTTAATCTTAATGTCATTTTTTCAATGGCAATGATACCAGCAGCTGCAACTATACCAACTTGTCTCATTCCTCCACCCATAATTTTTTGCTTTCTTCTAGCTTTTGCTATGAATTCTTTACTTCCAGCAAGTATAGAGCCCATTGGTGCAGCTAAACCTTTTGATACACAGAACATAACACTATCACAATACTTTGCCATTTCTTTAGCTTCTATACCTAAAGTTAATGCTGCATTAAATAATCTTGCCCCGTCTAAATGTACTGGTAAGTTATGTTTCTCAGCTATCTTTTTAATCTCTTTTAAATTTTCAAGACTCACAACAGTTCCACCTGAATACGCATTTTCTACACATATAAGACCTGTTTGTGGTTCATGTATGTCATCTCTTCTAATTGCCTTTTCAACAAGCTCAGGATTAAGAGCTCCATTTTCATCTTCATCTATAGTTCTAAGTTGAACTCCAGCTATTACAGCAGGTGCTCCAACTTCATGAGTTACAATGTGATAACCCTTACCAATAATGATTTCTTGTCCTCTTAAGCAGTGAGTAAATAAAGCCAGTTGATTTCCAAAAGTTCCACTTGGAAGAAAAATAGCATCTTCTTTTCCAACTTTAGCTGCTGCTAATTCTTCAAGTTTATTTACAGTTGGGTCATCCCTAAAGATTGAATCTCCAACAGGAGCCTTTGCCATAGCTTCTCTCATTTCATCAGTAGGCATAGTAACAGTATCACTTCTTAAATCAATAAATTTCATTTTTTCAACCTTCTTTCATATTTGTGTACTATTATACTTTAAAATTGATTTATTTTTTAAAGTTCATATATTATAATAACTTATACTTTACACAATAATTATACTATATTTATTTTACATTTAATCAACTTTAAATTATTAATTTTAAAATATAGTATTTCCTTTCATAATAAGCATAAATAATTATTCAATTCAAATATTACTATCTTGTTTAAATTTCCCCTAGTCACAAAGCATATATTATGTGTATAATTAATTTACTGACTATTTTGGTCAAAGAAAGGGGTGCTATATATGGCATTAGATGGATTAGTTATACATTCAATAGTAGATGAATTATCATCAAAACTTACAGGCGGTAAAATAGATAAAATACATCAACCTGAAGATGATGAGGTAATTTTTAATATAAGAAATAATAAAGAAAATTTCAGATTAGTTTTAAGTGCAAGTGCTTCAAATCCTAGGGTTTATCTTACAAGTAATTATCAAAAAGAAAACCCTCTAAAAGCACCTATGTTTTGTATGTTACTTAGAAAATATATACAAGGTGGTAACATAGTAGAAATTTCTCAGATAGGCTTTGAAAGAATAATAAAGATAAGTATTGAATCCTTGGATGAACTAAAAGAAAAAACAACTAAAAATATTATGATTGAAATTATGGGAAGACATAGCAACATAATAATAACTCATGATGAAGATGATAAAATTATAGATTCAATAAAAAGAGTACCTTTTAGCATAAGTAGAGTGCGTCAGGTTTTACCTGCTCATAGCTATTCGTTGCCACCAAAACAAGATAAACTTAACCCTCTTGATAGTATATCTAAAGATTTGTTTATTAATAACTTGAATGAATTTGAAGGACCTATTTTTAAGTCTATATATTCTAAATTTCTAGGTATAAGCCCTACTATAGCCAAAGAAATCTGTTACCGAGCAAATGTAAATCAAAGTACTTCTATAAAGGATGTAACTAACGAACAGTTTGATTCTTTATACAAAGAATTTTGTAGTTTGTTCAGTGCTATAAATGCTAGCAAATACTCACCTTGTATTGTTATAGATAAAAAAGTGGATAAAGTAGTAGATTTCAGTTGTGTAAATCTTACATTATTTAATGATTTATCATATATCAATAAAGATAGTATGTCTCGTATCCTAGAAGATTTTTATAGAACTAAAGATATTAAGGATAGAATTAATCAACGTTCATCTGACTTAAAGAAGAGTATATCAGTTAAACTTGATAGACTTTATAATAAACTAAAGAAACAAGAGGAAGAATTATCAGAGTCTGAAAATGCAGATATTTATAAGGTAAAAGGAGAGTTGATTACTTCATATATCTATATGGTAGAAAAAGGTATGGAAAATATTGAAGTTGCTAATTTTTATGATGAAAATTGTAACAATGTAACTATAGAATTAAACAAAAACTTGACACCATCTGAAAATGCTCAAAAATATTTTAAAAAGTATAATAAAATGAAACATGCTAAAGTTGAAATATCTCATCAGATTTCATTAAATAAGGAAGAAATAGATTACTTAGAAAATATAATTTTAAGTATTGAAAACTGCGAAAATTTAGCTGAACTACAAGATATAAAAGAAGAACTTGCTAAAGTTGGTTATATCAAAGCTCAAAAGAAAAATAGCAAAAAGGATACTATTCCTTCTACAAAACCTCATGAATTTATTTCTTCTGATGGATTTAAGATTTTAGTTGGTAAAAATAATAAACAGAATGACTATCTTACACTAAGACTTGCTGATAATGATGACTTGTGGATGCACACAAAGAATATTCCTGGTTCTCACGTAATAATAAAGTGTGCTGGTAAGGAAGTACCTGATAGCACTATATTTGAAGGAGCTATGCTGGCAGCATTTTTTAGTAAGTCAAAGCTTTCTTCTCAAGTACCTATAGACTACACTAAAAGAAAAAATGTAAAAAAACCTAGCGGTTCTAAACCAGGTATGGTTATTTACGAGACTAATAGTACTATTTATGTTACTCCTGAAGAAGAAATGGTAGCCAAGCTTAAAATTAAATCAGAATAAAGTTTAAATTAAATATAAAATTTAATTTAAAATAATTATACATTATCATGTCAAATGAAAAAGGCCTATCTCAAAATAGAGATAGACCTCTTTTTCATTGCTGAAATGATGAAGATACATTTAATTTTCTAACAAACTATTTTTTATTTTGCTGATTTGCTTTAGCAACTCATTATATTCTGATTCATAATGTTCTTTCTTTGTGTTATCTTTTTCTATGGACAACATAGAGATAACATTTGTAAGTCTATTTTCTAACACTAAAAGATTTTCTTTTTTAGTTTGACTATCTCTACTAGGATTTCTTTTATTTCTATTAACTATATATTCATCATAAGTACAATCAAATTCTCTTATCTTATTATCTTTTATCTCTACAATATAGTTACAAATATGCGATGTAAATACTCTATCATGAGATACTATAAGCATAGTTTTATCAGTATTTATCAATGCCTTTTCTAGTGCTTCCATAGATTTTATATCTAAGTAATTTGTTGGTTCATCCAATACTAAAAAGTTATTATCTTCCAATATTATTTTACATAGTGCTACTTTTACTTTTTCTCCACCACTTAGTACTTTTACCTTTTTGTAGACATCATCACCATTAAATCCAAATAAATTTAAATTTATTCTTATAAAAGACTCATCAAATGAACTATTAACCTTAACGTTGTATAAAACACTATTTTCTTCATCTAAGATATTTTGATGTTGGTCGAAATAACCTATTTTTACCTTGCCATTTGTTTTTATACAGTCATTTTTATTACTCAATATTTCTTTTATCAAAGTACTTTTTCCACATCCATTGTCACCTAGTAAAGCTATTTTTTTACCTTTTTTTATTTTAAAAGAAACATTATCTAGCAAAAGTTTATTTCCTAAAGTTAAAGTCATATCCTTTATCTCTACTAAATTTTTACTAATTATCTCCATACCATCTTGAATCTTAATCTTCATTTCAGCAGAAACCTTAGGTTTATTCTTTATATCAAGCTTATCAATTCTACTTTTTATAGCTTTAACATTTGAGTCTAATTTTTTCTTATTAGTTTGCCCACCCATTTTGTGTAGTCTTGCCTCTGAGTTACCCATTCGTTTTGGAGTTTTTCTTACACCATCACTTAAAGCTTTTTTGTATAAAAGAGCTTTTTCAAGTCTTTTTTTCTCTTTAATATATTCCTGATATTCAAAATCAGCTCTTTTTACTTCTTCATCTTTTTGCATTAAATAATCAGTGTAATTGCCTTTATACGCTTTTAATTTTCCATCCTCTAGCTCCAGTATGATTGTACATAACTCATCTAAGAAACGTCTGTCATGGGATATTAATAATAATGCTCCCTCATACCTCTTAAACATATTTTCTAAAATACCAATACTTTTTTTATCTAAGTTTGAAGTTGGTTCATCAGCAATTAATATACTTTTCTTATCACTTAACGCATCTGCTATCTTTAGCTTAACTTTTTCACCTCCTGATAAGTACTCTTCCAATCTATCAGGAGCATTTAAAATACTCTTTTCTCTGCTATTATTACATGTTTCAATGTTATTTTCACTTTGACTTATATAAGAATAGCTGTCTGTAAGATAAATTTGACCTTCATCAATTTCTATTTCACCTAATATTGCCCTTAATAAAGTTGTTTTTCCTTGACCATTTGAACCAACTAGACCTATTTTCTCGCCTTCTGAAACTTCAAACTTATCTATATCTAAAACTAATCTATCAGAATAATATTTCTTTAAATTTTCTACTTTTACTAACAACATAAAAAAATCCCTCCTTAACACACTTAAATATAAGGAGAGATTTATATAAATAGGCATAACAAATAAACGTATAGACTATAATCTACTCTCCTTAATTTAAGCATCATAAATAAAGCCACCAAAATAGGCTTTTCAAAATTACAATACTTTAAATTATAAAAAATAGATTATATTCTCATTGTCCCAGTTACCTTGCCCTTTCTTTCATTTATTTTTAATCATTATATCAACATTAATTACAAATGTCTATAGAAATTTAATTATTTTAAATTATACAAGTTATTATTTACTATTCTTCAACTTTAAAATCTTTATTATTTAAAATTCTATTTAATACAATTCCAACAATCGCAGCTAAGCTAAGACCTGTTATCTTTACTGTACTTGTTATTGGTATACCTATAGAGATACCTTTATTAGACAGGTATGTTGTTCCAAGACCTATTAGTAATATAACTGCTATTATTAACAAATTGATTTTACTTTCTACACAAGAACTATCTCTTATAGTTTTTAATCCTACATAAGTTATCATTGAAAATAGCATTATACTAATTCCTCCCATAACTGAACTTGGTATGCTTTGAAGAAATCCTCCAAACTTGCCTACACAAGCAAGTAATATAGCAAAGACTGCTGTACGTCTAAGAATTGAAGGGTCATAGTTTTTAGTTATAGCAAGTACAGCTGTATTTTCTCCATAGGTTGTATTAGCTGGTCCACCTAAACAACCTGCAACTATAGTTGCAAATCCGTCTCCAAGTAAAGTTCTATTTAGACCTGGATTTTCTATAAAGTTTTTACCTACTACAGCACCATTAGTAGTCATATCTCCTATGTGTTCCATAAATACAGCTAATACAACTGGAGATATAATTACAATTGCTCCTAAGCTAAACTTAGGTATTGTAAAGTTAGGTATTGCAAATAAACTTGCTTCTGTAATTGTAGTTACATCTACTAAATTTAATATTAAGCATATTATATATCCAGAAAAAACAGCTATTAATATTCCTAATTGCTTTATAAATCCTCTACCAAACTTATTAGTTAAAATTGCTATTGCTAAAGTTATAAATGCTATTACAAAATTTGCTGAAGCCATACTAAAAGCTGTTGGCAATAAATTTAATCCTATAACTACTATCATAGCTCCTGTAACTTGTGCTGGAAAATACAATTTAATTTTATTTACTCCAACAACTTTTACTATAATTGACATTATAATATAAATTAATCCTGCTACTATTATACCACCTTGAGCATATGCTAAATCTCCACCATATGCCTCTTTAGCAGCCAGTATAACTGGTATAAATGCAAAACTTGAACCTAAAAAGGCAGGTACTTTTCCTTCTGTACAAAAATGAAATATCAATGTACCAACACCAGCACAGAAAATGGCAACTGACGGATTAAAACCTGTCAAAATGGGAACTAATACTGTCGCTCCAAACATGGCTAATAGATGCTGTAAAGACATTATTGTTTTTTTCATAAAAACCTCCAAAATTATTATATATAAATAAATTATCTGTTTAATTAATATCTTTTAATTAATTATCATTCCCTAGATTCTATTCTTTAATCTATATATATTTATTATATAATTTGCTCTTTTTACATTTTATGACATTAAAAACTCAAATAAAGGAGAATAAAGGCTACATTAAGACACACATACATAAAATTATAATATTTATTTTGTGCAATCTATGTAAGCTTTATCCTCCTCCCTGACTATTCAATGCTAAGCTCTTATACAATATTTTAAAATTATTATTCTTTGATTGTAACTGAATCTTCTCCATCAATCTCTAGTAAACTAACAGATATAATTTCATGTCTAGAAGTAGGTACATTCTTTCCTACATAATCTGCTCTTATAGGCAACTCTCTGTGACCTCTATCTACTAATACTGCTAATTGTATTGACTTAGGTCTTCCTATATCAATAATAGCATCCAGTGCTGCTCTCACAGTTCTTCCTGTGTATAAAACATCATCAACTAAAACCACAGTCTTATCATTTACATTAAAATCTAAATAAGTTCCTTTAACTACAGGTTCAACATCAATTTTTTCCAAATCATCTCTATACAATGTTATATCAATATCTCCTGTATCCACTTTTGTTCCTTCTATTTGTTCTATTCTTTTAGAAATTCTATTTGCAATTGGTACACCTCTAGTTTTTATTCCAACTAAAACTAGATTTTCTACACCTTTATTTCTTTCAATTATTTCATGACTTATTCTAGTAATTGCTCTTGCTATTGCCTTTTCATCCATTAATTGAGCTTTTTCTACCATATCATAATTATTGTCAAATATATAATATATATTTTTGACAAATCTACTCCTTTCTTTTAATTTTTATAATTTTATTTTTACTTAAATTTTCAATTTAAACAACAAAAAACTCCTCATCACAAGACAAGAAGCTCTTATATAAAAATATACAGTCTAATTTAGCAATTGTCTTACGATATCTCTGTATCGTTTAAAGATAATTTTTATAATCCATTAACTCAAATTATATATTTATATTTCAAATTTTTCAAGCTTTTTTAAGCAAAATGCTTTAATATAAAATATTTTAGTTAAATTTCACTAAATTTATCACTTATATAAAACCAAATAAATGATTTATAGTACTACACAAAATCTTATTTAATTTTTCTAATAACTTCCTTAAAATACTCAGGTAATTCTGAATTAAATTCAATATACTCCTTTGTAGTAGGATGTATAAATCCCAATTTCTTGGCATGTAAAGTTTGTCCTTTTAATTTAAACTTATTTTCTTTTGGACCATATACATTATCACCTAAAAGTGGGTGATTTATAGATAAAGCATGGACTCTTATTTGATGAGTTCTACCAGTTTCAAGCCTAGCCCTCATATGAGTAAATTTCTCAAATCTTTCTACCACTTCAAAATGTGTAGTTGCATTTCTCCCATCTTTTACTATGGCCATTTTTAGCCTATCTTTAGGGTTCCTTCCTATAGGCTTGTCTACAGTTATTTTATCTTCTTTAACCACACCATAACATATAAATTCATACTCCCTAGTTATAGTATGTTCTTTTAATTGTTCTGCTAAAAAATTATGTGCATAATTATTCTTAGCTATCATAAGAAGACCAGATGTATCTTTGTCTATTCTATGGACTATACCTGGTCTAATAACACCATTTATTGATGATAATTTATCTTTACAGTGGTATAAAATTCCATTTACTAATGTGTTTTCATAATTTCCAGGAGCAGGATGAACAACCATGTCCTGAGGTTTGTTTATTATCAAGACATCATTATCTTCATATACGATGTCTATTGGAATATCTTGAGCTGTAACTTCTAAATCTTTAGGCTCTGGTATCTCTATAACAATCTTATCTTCTTCTTTAACCAGATACTTAGCCTTTTCTACCTTATTATTAACCTTTACTTTACCATCTTTTATAATTTTTTGTATATAACTTCGTGACATATCACCTAATTGCTCTGCTAGGTAAACATCCAGTCTAATTTCTTCTTCCTCTTCAAGAACTAAAAACTCTTTTATTTCATCCATTAAATCACCTACTTTTACTTTCAAAAAATAATACATATATACATAAAAATACAGTTCCTACAACTACAAATACATCTGCCATATTAAATACATATTCCCATATAATCCTAAAATCAAAATAGTCAACTACAAAACCAAGTCTAACTCTATCAACTAGATTTCCTAATGCTCCTGATATTACTAATATAATCCCCAATTTACCAAATATATGTACTTTTCTTGTATTAAGATAATATAATCCAAATACTGTTGCAAGCAATGCAACTATTATAAATATCCATTGGTTATTTTGTAGTAACCCAAATGCTGCACCTCTATTTTCCACATAAGTTAAATGAAATACATTATTTATTATTGGTATTGTTGATACATCTACCAAATTATTCAATACCCATATTTTAGATAATTGGTCTAATCCTATGAGTAGAATTATTATCAATATATATAACAATGATTTTTCCCCCTATAAGTTATTTAAAAATCAAATTTATTTAAAACACACTATTATTATTATACAAAAAAAATACTCTAAAGAGCAACTATCTTAAAACATTAATGATGTTTGTAAATTTGAAATACAAACATCATTAATATTTTAATAAGTATTTTTTATTTTTGTACCTGCTCATTTTTATCTAGATGTTCTATAAGTTCTGATATTGTTACAAACTTATATCCTTGTTCTTTTAATTTAGGTATTACTACTTCTAAGGCTTGTATAGTTTGTGACTTATCATTTCTTTTATTGTTATAATCATGTAAAAGTATTATATTACCATTTTGAACTTTTGTAAGAATAGTATTTATAATACTACCCACCCCAGGATTAGACCAATCTCTAGGGTCTAAGTTTGACCATAGAATTATGTTCATACGCTTAGAGACTATAATATCACAAACACTCTTACTCATAGCTCTATATGGAGGTCTAAATATTTTGGGTTCCACTCCAATTACATTTTTTACAGCATTTTGTGTATCTGTTATTTCTTTTTCTACCTTACCATAACTATTTTTTGCGACATTTATATGTGTAAATGTATGATTCCCTATCTCATGTCCCTCATCATGCTGTCTTTTTAATAATTCTTTATTATATTCTACCTTTTCTCCAACTACAAAAAAAGTTGCCTTTACATCATTTTTCTTTAATATATCAAGTACTTGTGGTGTAAAGACCTCGTCTGGTCCATCATCAAAGGTCAAAGCTATAACCTTTTCATCATCATTTCCTTTTTTGATTATTACATCTTCATAATCACTGATTTTATTTTCACTCAAATTATAAGTTTCTTTTAAGTTATCTTGATTATGATTATATGTATATGCACCTACTAGTGATAATAAACATATACATATACCCCATATTATCTTTCTCATGTCATTACCTCTTTTCCAATTAACTTGAATAATATGTGATGTCAGTTTTTAATCTTTCAATAATTCATTTTTATTTAAATCAGTCAAATCAGTTAAATATTCTGAATAAAAATTAGTATTTTCAACTTCAGGATTTTCACTTGCATCTCCTAATAAATCATCATTCTCATTAGCACAACTATTACATAAATTTGTATCTGGCAATATATCTAATCTTTCTAAATCTATTTGTTTATGACATAAATCACAAATCCCATACGTTCCATCTTCTATTTTAGATAGTGCTAAATCTATTTGATACATTCTTCCCTCTTCATGATTTATTAAGCTATTTTGCATATTTTGCATATATACATCTGTTCCCATATCTCCTATATGATTATCATAGCTAGATAGCTCTCCTGATGAATACTTTTCGCTTGTATGTTTAGTTGTATCTCCAAATAAAGTATTATCTTTCATATCTACTACTAAATTAGTTAATTTTTCTTTTTCTTTTAATAATCTATCTTTATATTTTTTAGTATTCATTTCTAACACCTCTATTTTCATATTTATATCATAAAAATAGTATGTGGAAAACTAAATTAAACATACAATAAAAAATAAGATTTGATAAAAAAAATTGTAGGTAAATTTTAAATTCACCTACAATTTTTTGAACATAATTTAAATATAAATTTTTTAATTTTTATAATAAGTTTTTTTCTAACTTGCCAATTTATGACTATTTTCTTTTTTTATATCTTTAGCTTTTTTAAAGAATAAAAGTCCAAGAATTATTGCAACAACAATACCTATTCCATTAGATATATTAACTGGCAATCTAAAACCTTCTTTTGCTTGCATTATATAACTAAATGTAACTACAGTCATAAAAAGTGCTGGTAATGTAGTTATATAATGATTTTTATTTGCTTTAACCAAATATGCAGAACCAGTCCACAACATTATCATAGCAAGTGTCTGATTTGCCCAAGAGAAATATCTCCAAATTATATTAAAATCTATAAATGTAAGAGCAACACCAACTGCAAACAATGGTAAAGCTATTAAAAATCTATTTTTAACTGCATCTTGATTATAATTCATTGCATCTGCTATTGTTAATCTAGCACTTCTAAATGCTGTATCTCCAGAAGTTATAGGACATGCTACAACTCCAAGTATAGCCAAAGCTCCTCCAATAGGACCCATCAATCCAACAGACACTGTGTTTACAACTGTAGCTGCTCCACCATCATTAAATATTACATTAAGTTGAGGTATACCATGGAAATATGACATAGCAGCTGCTGCCCAAACTAATGCTATTATACCTTCTGCAACCATTGACCCATAAAATATAGGTCTTGCTTCACTCTCTTTTTCAACACATCTTGCCATAAGTGGTGATTGTGTTGCATGGAAACCTGATATTGCTCCACATGCTATTGTTATAAATAAGTATGGAAATAAAGGAGTTCCATTTGGATTCATATTTTGTAAATTTATATTTGGTATGTTATATCCCTTTATTATTAATCCTCCTGCTACACCTACTGCCATAATTAACAAAGCAGCTCCAAATACAGGATATATTTTACCAATTAATTTGTCTATTGGTAAAACAGTAGCCATAATATAATAAAGGATTATCACTCCAACCCATATTTGTGTATTTATACCTGTCAATGTTTTTAATAATCCTGCTGGACCTGTTACAAATACAACTCCAACCAATACTAAAAGAACAACACTAAATATTCTCATTGCTATTTTTGCACTATTACCTAAATAAAGACCTACTAACTCTGATGCAGATGTCCCTTTGTTTTTCATTGATAAATATCCAGAAGCAAAATCATGTACTCCACCTGCAAAGATTGTTCCAAATACAATCCATAAAAATGCTGATGGTCCAAATAACGCTCCTTGTATAGCACCAAATATAGGTCCTAATCCTGCGATATTTAAAAATTGAATTAAAAAGATTCTCTTCCATTTCATTGGAACATAATCTACTCCATCTCTACAAGCTATAGCTGGAGTTTGATTTTTATCATTGATTCCAAAAACCTTTTCTACAAAAGTACCATAGATAAAATACCCTGCTATAAGCACTACTATTGAACCTAAAAAACTTACCATAAATTCATCCCCTTAGTTTTTTATATAATTGCTTTATAAATTTTTATAAGTTTAAGAAAACTATTTCCAGTTCAAATAGTAATACTTTTTTATGCTAATATAAATGTTAATTACATTAAGTGCATATTTAAGTACATGAAATGACTTTATATATGCATCAATAACCTAAATTCTTTTACTTTACTTCTACTTACAGTTACCTCATAGTCACTATTTTTTAATTTTAATATGTATGTATTATTAAACCATGGTATAATTTCTTTTACTTTGCTTAAGTTTACGATATAAGACCTATGTGTTCTAAAAAAAGTTTTATCATTTATCATAGTTTCTACTTCTGATATTCCTTCTTTTAATATAAATTTCTCTTTCTCTGTATATATAAATGTCTGCCTTTCATTGGCCTCACAATAATATATATCATCAATATCTATTACAACCAATTTGTCACCTTTCCAAAGACTAATTTTATGTGTTATTTCTTCTATATTTTGATTTGTTATGTCTTTCTTGCTATCAGATAAATTATTACTATCATTAGATAGTTCAACATTATTCATTTCACTTTTTTCTAACTTATTCAGCATGGAAATTATTCTTTCTTCAGAATATGGCTTAAGTACATAATCAAATACTCCCAAAGAAAAAGCATCAACTGCATAATTTTCATATGCCGTTATAAAAACAATCTTAGGCCTTGATTTAAATTGATTCAATGTTTTTGCAAGTAACATACCATCAAGATGAGGTATATTTATATCCAAGAAAATTACATCTATTTTATTTTCCTGAATAAAATCTAACACTTCTATACCATTAGTAAATTCACTTACTACCTCAATACTACTTTTATTTTCAATAAAATATCTCAATTCTTTTCTTGCTGGAAACTCATCTTCCACTATTATAGCTCTCATCCCACTACTCCTTTACATAAAATACTATCAAGGTTCCATTATCAGTTCTTCTCATATTAAGCCCATTTCCATACATTAATTTAAGTCTTAAATGTACATTATAAAGCCCAATCTTATTTTCAGGCATATTATCTTGATATACATTATTTATGATTTCCTCACTTATACCTATACCATTATCTTCAATTGATATCCTTACAGTATTTTCTAATGAATATTGTAATTTTTTTATAGATATCTTTACTGTCCCAGATTTACCACTTTCCAAAATCCCATGTATTATTGCATTTTCTACTAATGGCTGTATAATCAGACTTGGAATCTTTATATTTACATCATCTATATCATAAGATACAGTTAATAATTCTCCAAATCTAGCCTTTTCTATCTCTACAAAGGATTTGACCTGCTCAACTTCTTTATTTATATCTATCAAATTATCACTATATTCCAGATTATATCTTAGATAAGTTGATAAATTTATTATTAGTTCTCTGGCTTTATCTGGACTAAATCTTATAAATGAAGCTATTGTATTTAGGGAATTGAATAAAAAGTGAGGATTAATCTGTCTTTGAAGTGCTTTTATTTCTGCTTTATTTCTTGCTTCTATATCCTTTTTATCTTTTTCAATCCCCTCAACTATGGATATAACAAATCCAATTCCAATCTGTCCAACAATTAAAGGCAAATATATTCCACCAATTATTTGAATTGCTAAAGAATGTGGGTGAGCTATTAAATATATAAGTAATATAGTAAAACTTTCAGAAACCATACCTACCAATATGCCATATATTACTCTATGTTGTTTCGGTATCCTCTTATATAGAAATCCTGATAATACACCTGCTAGTATACTCGATAAGAGACATGGAACAGATGTTATACCTCCAATATCCATAAAATATCTATGAATACCAGAAAGAACCCCTGCTGTAATACCTACCATTGGCCCAAATAAAACACCTCCTGATACTATGGATATTATTCTGGTATTTACTATTGAACCCATATAATTTATACCATTATAAGTACCAAATATAGCTAAAAAGGTAAAAACTAATGCTATACATACCAAATCATTAAAGCTATATTCTTCTTTTTGAAATATTTGCTTAAATGTTTTTAACTTTGTTATCAGAAGAAACAGTACGACAATAAAACTTGTTTTTTCTATTAATGCTATTAAAATTGATGTTTTCATATTTTCCCTCTTAAAAAATAAATCTTTACACACTCTAAATTTATTATTTTTATTGTAAATTAAACACATAAAAATAAATTCCATAGTTATTGTATCATATCATCTATATAGAAACATAAATTCGTTTAATTATATAAATTTAAAAAATGTTTTTTTGATATATTATTGACAATTTTTATTATAAGCGTTAAAATTAACTCATAAATTACATATTGGGTATAAAGTACATATTTAAAGTTAGTTCAGAAGGCTATGGTTTTCTGATTTTTTTATGCTCAGTAGTGATATGCAAAAAAGACAAAGTTAACGTTAGTTAACTTTTACCTTTATTCTACTTTCCCCAAAGTAAGAATAATCTAACCCCTTTGAGATGAGCAAAAGCTCATCTTTTTTTATGCATATTTATATATTTGTAAAGTTAAATTTATTAACATTTACATATAAATAGGGGCTGATATCCATTTGATATGCCCCATTTTATATATCTTAATTTTTTATAACAACTTTAATAGTTAGATGAGATATCTAAAGTAATTTTAGAGTATAACTTAGCAGAGATTGGTATAATATCTTCATTATAATCAAAGTTTCTATTATGATGTTTTTCAGTTAATTCAGCATCAAGTAGAAGATATGTCGCTTTTCCACCCTGCTTATGAACATCATTCATCATAAATGTAAAATCTTCTCCTGCACCCAAATCAGCATAATCAACTATTTCTCTAATTCCATCAATATATTTACCTGATTTTGTTACAAACTCTACAAAATCTTTATTACAATAAGAATCAGCAGATTTTCCTTTAAAATCTAGACTATATTTACACTTATACATTAATGCTGAAGATTCACATACTCTAATTGCACTTTCAAGCATATATTCATTAATTTCATTTGTAATACCTCTTGTTTCAGCCTTCAAAATAGCATTATCAGGGATAACATTACGCCCTGTACCTGCCTGTAACACCCCAACATTAATACGACTTGCACCTTTTCCAGTTCTAGGTATAGCAAGCATATTTAGTGTTGCTGTTGCTGCTGCAGCAAGGGCATTATGACCAGCTTCTGGGCAATTACCTGCATGAGCTGATTTTCCCTCAAAACAGACATCAAATTTACTACTAACAAGATATCCATAACTACCAGCTGCTATTGCTCCTAAATTACCTGTTACATTTGCAATATGACCACCAAATATGTAATCGACCTCATGTAGTATTCCTTTTTCTACTAAAGAAATTGCACCTCTTCCACCTTCTTCAGCTGGTTGAAATATAAGCATAACTTTTCCTTTAATCTTGTCTTTGTATTTTGATAAAATCTTTGCTGTACCAAATCCAATAGCAGTATGTGCGTCATGACCACAAGCATGCATACATCCATGATGTTCTGAATTGAAACCTTCCTTTACAGGTACATGTCCAGGTTCCTCACTTTCTATCAACTCATTACAATCAATGTCAAAACGAATTGCAACAGTAGGACCAGCTTGTTCTCCTTCGATAACACCAACTACTCCTGTAAATCCTCCAGCAATTTTATTGATTAAATCTTCTCTTCCAGTTTCTTTGATAGCACGTTTAATACACTCTTCTTGAATATCCACATCAGGCTTTCCAAGCATATGTTCAGGAGAATGAATTTCAGTTCCATACATATAAGGAATTTTTAATTCTTCAAACATTTCAATTATTTTTACAGTAGTACGATACTCAGTCCATGCTGATTCTGGATATTTATGTAAGTCTCTGCGAACCTTAAGAAGCTCTTTCTTAAATTCTATTTCATCAATTCTTTCAAAATTATAATACATAATACACACTCCCTTTATAAATATTATTCATTTCAAATATTAAAAACCTTATTCACTACAAGTTCTGTTCATTCATGTTTTTTTCAGCTTGTTCACGTGTATTAATTGTAGTTGCAAGAAATATACATAATATAAGTATAACTATAATCATTCCAAAAACTGCTATATAAGACCCTTTAAGAAGAGTAATTGAAAGCCCCATTATTAATGGTGCAATAATTCCAGCAACAGATGACCCAAAAGCTATAAATCCAGTTGCTGTACCAACTAAATCCTTTCGAACATATTTTAACACTAAGGTATAAAATGCTGGACTCAAACAACATACTCCCAAATTAGCAATCGTTTGATATATAAATCCTAAAACGATACTTCCAGTATTATACATTAAGAAAACAGAAATACACATGATAATTAGAGAAGCAATAATAGCTATTTTTTCACGTCCAACAAAGTATTTGTCAATAATCCATCCTGATATATTTACAAAAATAAATGATGCAAGTGCTGGTATCATTGAATAAGTAGCCATAGTTTTGATATCTAAATGTTTGACATTCACCCAGTATTGTGGCAACCAAGAATTCAATCCCCACATTAAAAATCCTACGCCAAATTGAATAATTGGTGTCTTCCACACAATAGGATTTTTAAAAGCTTCTTTAAGGGGAACCTTTTTTGATTTTGTTTTTTGTGTGCTCTTACCTGTCTTTTTTTCATTTTTATTTAATAAGTACAAAGATAAAGCAATTATTAAGTCAGCTATAGCAAAAATGAAAAATGCTTTTCTCCATCCATAAGAAAATGCTAAATAAGCTATAATCAAACCTGCAAAAGCAGTCCCTAACTGACCTGCTGATATAAGAAAAGACTTTGCCCTTCCAAACTCCTCTTTTTTAAAATTCTCTGCTATTGTAACTGAGCTTGCTGGTGGAAATATGCCTTCTGCACATCCATACATAAATCTTATCACCATGAGAGAAACAAATGACCATGACATACCTGTAAATGTAGAAAATATAGCCCATATAGATACTATTACTATAATCAATTTTTTAGATTCATATTTATCAGCAAAGTATCCTCCAAAAAGAGACATAATAGCCATACCAAAAGAAAATGAACTAATTAAAAAACCAACTTGTGTTGGATTTAGACCATACTCTTTACTTATTGGTATTGCAGCAACGTTAATTGCCATCTTATCACAGTATCCTACAAACCAAGCAATAAATAGTATACCTAAAATAATATATTTTTTATTATTATCTACCTTTTCCATAAAACTTGCCACCCCTTTATATGTTTTTTAATAACTTTTATAAACACTAATCTTTTTTATAATTTTTTATATTTCATTTAAAGCTTGTTTTATAATTTTCACAGCTTGCTTTACATTTTCAATAGTAATTCCTTTATAAAATACTAATCTAATCTCTCCAGATGGCAATACTGTGACCTTCAAACCCTTCTGTAATAATTTATCACAAAACGCCTCTTGAACTACTCTAGATTTAGCTATATTTATAATCACAATATTACTTTGAATATTATGGTCTATATTTATATCTTTAATATCTTTTAAATTATTGGCTAAATATTTTGCATTTTTATGGTCAATAGCCAATCTTTCTACATTATTCTTTAGAGCATAGATACCAGCAGCAGCAATTATGCCAGCTTGTCTCATATTACCACCTAATAGCTTTCTAAGTTTTCTAGCTTCATCTATGAAATCTTTATTCCCAGATAAAATTGAACCTATAGGTGCTCCTAATCCTTTAGAAATACAAAACATAACTGAATCCACATTCTTACAAATATCTTTTACATCGACTCCTGTTGCAATAGATGCATTAAATAGTCTAGCTCCATCCATATGAATAGGAATATGATGTTTTATAGATATTTTTCTTAGTTCTTTCAAATCTTCTAAAGGTATACATTTTCCACCTGCAAAGTTGTGTGTATTTTCAATACTTATCAAATTGATATTATTTGCTTTAATCAGTTTAATGATATCATTTTTGTCAGGAATACCATCTTTTGTTAATTTAAATTTAATTGGCAATAATTGTCCAAAACTTGAATCAAAAACCACTTTTTCGCTAAGTAAAATATGTTGTTTTTCATCTACAAGTACCTTATTTCCAGGCTTACAATATGTGAGGATTGCTGTAGTATTTGCTAATGTTCCTGAAGGAAAAAATGCTGTAGATTCTTTTCCAGTTAATTGTGCTGCAAAATCTTCTAATTCATTAACTGTTTTATCTTCTCCTCTACCATACTCATCTTCTCTACCTGCATCTCCAGTTTGTGCTAAAAGAATCATTTTTAGCATTTCTTCTGATGGTTGTGTAAGTGTATCACTTCTTAAATCAATCATATTATATTTCTCCTATCTAAATGTAATTAAATCTTTCAACACTATAATAAGCAACAAATATGCCAAATAACTTTTTTAAAAATCGTTTTCTTACTCATCAATGCTATTGCAGGTCTTTGAAATAGATTTAAATTGGTATTCTATATTTAATATTTATTATAGTTATAAATTAATAATGTTTATTTATATAATCTTATAAAACATTTTGTTGAATAATTAAACAAAGATATATATAATGATTGTTAATAGATAGACTCCAAAAGCTTAATTTAGACATATTATTACGATTTGAAGGTGATTAAATTGAAGATAACTAATTCAGAAGTAAACAATTTAGAAAAGGATTTGGTGATTTTATCTCCTTATGAGGGATTTGAATCCCAACTATCTGAGATACTTAATGAAATGAATTTATATCCAACTGTAATTGAAGGATACAATATAAATGATTATTTAATAAGTAAATTAAACAATTTTTTTACAGAGTATTCATATCCTGAAGTAATAATTAGTAGAGGTGGTGTGGCAAGTCACATAAGTGAAATATTTAAAAATACGGTTATAATTAGAATGGAACCTGATTACTTTGATATTATAAATGCGGTTAATTCTGCAAAGTTATATGGTGATAATATAGGTATTATAATGCATTCAGAAACAATAGAATTGATAACAGACAAAGTTGACATAATTAAAAATATCCTTAATCTACATAAACTTAAAATATATGCTTTTGAAACTATAGATGACATTCATAACCAAGTAATTTGTGGAAAATCCGATGGTATGGATGCAATGGTAGGTGGAGGAATAGCAGCATTAGAAAGTGGTACATCAAATAAAATACCAGTAGTATTTGTTAAATCAAGTAAAACTTCTGTAATTGAAGCTATAAAGCAAGCTCTATCTATAATTAAAGTAAGAAAAAAAGAAAGAAAACAATTAGAAAGTCTAAAATTAATTGTAAACTATATATCAGAAGGTGTTATGGCCATTAATGGCGATAAAGTGGTGCTGATTAATTCAACTTTGGAAGATATCTTAAGTATTAAAAATATTCAGGTATTTAATAAAAAAATTGGTGATATAAACAATACAATAGCTGATTTTTTAAATAAAGAAGGCAAGGATAAAGAAATAATCAAAATTGATAAGTCAAATTTTCTAATAGAAAAATCCAATCTTAATGAAAGTGGTTTTGCAGAAAAGATATTACGTTTCCATAATGTTGAAAAAATACAAGAGCAAGAGCAGAAAATTAGGTCAAAATTGAATGCCAAAGGATTTGTAGCAAAGTATAATTTTGATGATATAATAGGAAAAAGTAATGCTATTAAAAGCATTATTAATTCTGCACGCATCTATGCTTCAACAGATGCAAGCATTCTAATATCTGGAAATAGTGGTACTGGAAAAGAATTATTAGCACAAAGTATACATAACGAGAGTAACAGAAAAAATAGACCTTTTGTACCTATAAATTGTGGAGCAATTCCTGAAACGCTTCTTGAAAGTGAATTTTTTGGTTATGAAGAAGGAGCATTCTCAGGTGCAAAAAAGAATGGAAAAAAAGGCTTATTTGAATTAGCCCATACAGGAACAATTTTTCTAGATGAAATTAATTCTCTACCAATTTCTCTCCAAGGTAAATTGTTAAGAGTAATACAAGAAAAAGAATTTAATAGAATAGGTTCAGATTCTATAATTTCAGTTGATGTTAGAATAATAGCAGCTACAAATCAAGATATGAATAAATTAACTCACAATAATAAATTCAGAACTGACTTATATTATCGTTTAAATATATTAAATTTGAATCTACCTACTCTCTCTGATAGAAAGAATGATATTGAGATTTTATCCACTCATTTTTTAAATTACTATTCAAAAAAATACAAAATAAACATTCCATATTTAGAAAAACATGAGTTAGATATATTAACAAATTATAATTGGCCAGGTAATGTGAGAGAATTAGAGAATACTATTCATAGATTTGTACTTCTTTATGGCAAAGAAAATAATAATAATTTGATTTATAATTGTTTAGAAAATACAACTAATGTCATGGATAATAATGTTATAGAAGACAAAAAAGAAGGTAAGGATATTATTAAGATACATAGAGATACCCTTGAAGTAATGGAAAGAGAAATTATTTTATCTTACTTAAATGAATATAAGTGGAATAAACAAATAGTAGCTGACAAACTTGGAATATGCAGAAGTACTTTATGGAGAAAATTAAAAGAATCTAAATAAATTTTTAATTACTATTAGACTTATTTAATAAAAAAGGTTGTATGCGAATGTATTTTTATACAAATCTACTTACAACCTTTTCATAAATAAATATTATTTTTGATTTATTACTATAATTTCTTCAACTAAAAAGATAAATGTTTATCTATAATTAATCATTAATATCTTCTTTCTATAAAGCCAACTTTTTTATAAACTTTTCTAAGAGTCTTTCTAGCTTGTTTTTCAGCTTTTTCTGCTCCCATACTATATATTTTTTCTAAGTAATCTTTGTTATTAAGAAGGTCAACATATTTTTCTCTTATAGGTCTTAAAGTTTCTGCTACTACTTCAGCTACATCTTCTTTAAATACTCCATAACCCTTACCTTCATACATGTTTACAATCTCTTCTACGCTCTTTTTACTTAAATTAGAATATATATCAAGTAGATTTTTAATACCTGGTTGCTCGTCAGTATACTTTACAACTCCTAAAGAATCAGTGACACTTCTCTTTATCTTTCTCTTTATAGTGTCTGAATCATCTGCCAATAATATAAAAGCATTTTCATTTGAATCAGATTTACTCATTTTCTTAGTTGGCTCTTGTAAACTCATTACTCTTGCTCCACCTTTTGGATAGTATCCTTCTGGGACTACAAATGTAGGTGAGAATCTATTATTAAATCTATTTGCTAAATCACGAGATAACTCTAAATGTTGTTTTTGGTCATCTCCAACTGGAACCAAATCAGTTTGATATAATAATATGTCAGCAGCCATAAGAACTGGATAAGTAAATAAACCTGCATTTAGATTTGCTTCACTCTTTTGTGATTTGTCCTTAAACTGAGTCATTCTACTTAATTCACCCATATAAGTCATTGTACTTAATACCCACATAAGTTCAACATGCTCTTTAACATGAGATTGAATAAATATAGTATTTTTTTCTGGGTCTAACCCACAAGCTATATATTGAGCAAGTAATTCTATAGCATTAGCTCTCAGAACTTTAGGGTCTTGAGGTACTGTTATTGCATGTAAATCAACTATACTATAATAACAATCATAATTATCTTGAAGTTCAGTCCAGTTTTTTATAGCTCCTAAATAATTTCCTAAAGTCATTTTTCCTGATGGTTGTGCACCACTAAATATAACTTTTTTTTCACTCATTTTATTTGTACCTCCTTATATTTATATTGATTTTAACATATTTAAAACTATATCCTTAGAATTGTTAGCAGCATCGTGCACAAATACATCATACGTAACATCAGCACTTCCATCTGCCTTATCAGACATTGCTCTTATTATTACAAATGGAGTATTATTTAAATAACATACATGAGCTATAGCTCCACCTTCCATTTCTCCACAATATCCACCAAAATCATTTACTAATTCATCTTTTAATTCTTTAGAATTTATAAATTTATCTCCTGTAACTACTCTCCCTTTCAATACTTTGTGAGTCTTTACTTCTTCTACAGAAGATTTATAAGCAGCATCTATAAGTCTTTCATCTGCTTTAAATACAGAAGTCTTCATTCTTGGTATAACTCCCTTAGGGTCTCCAAATGCTGTAGTATCTATATCATATTGTATAGCATCCGTTGATATCACTATGTCATTAACATCAAGGTTTTCATTCAAAGCACCTGCAACACCTGTATTAACAATAGCATCAACTTTGAATTCACTTATTAGTATCTGTGCACAAAGAGCAGAATTAACTTTACCTATACCACATTTCACCAATACTACATTTTTTCCTTCTAATGTTCCTTGATGAAACTCTAAACTAGCTTTTTTTACAGTTTCTTTAATATCCATTAGATTAACTAAAATACTTACTTCTTCATCCATTGCACCTATAATTCCTATTACGTTCATTTTTCCTCCTAAATTTTCTATATTAAAAAATCCGTCCTAAATCAATAGGACGGATATATTTTCCGTGGTACCACCTAAATTTATATATACTTAAAAATAAATATATATATCTCAATATGTGCTGTAACGTGCACACACGATATCAGATACTCTGTAGCTTTAACTACATTTCACCTCACTCCTCAAAGACCCATTCAATAAACACTTTTTATTAAGTTCTCAGCACCCTTAATTCTCTGTACAAAAGTATATTTATTTACTATTTCTTATCACAGGATTCAATTCATTAATTTCTTTATTTTATAATATTCCTTACACTATAAATTGTCAACTATATATTATAATATCCAAAAGAAATTTTTAAAATACATCTTATTTAGCTATTTTCTTTTCATATCTATTCCACAACCATAAACCAGATAATATAACTAGAAGACCTCCACCAATCATCTCTATCTCATATATGATATTTTCAGCAAATGTAGGCATAACTGGTGCTGCAGATAATAATATCCCAACTACAGTTACTGTTAAAACCATTTTAGCTAAACCTATACAAGTGCTTGTTGATTTTGCCATAGTATAAGGTCTAATTTCATCTGGTCTCTCTTTTCTTAATTTAATATAAGAAGCATATAATAATACATATGGGAATAATGCAGTTAATGCTGTCATAGTTACAAGGACATTATATATAGCATCAACAGAAGGCATTAATGTTGTCACCAATAATATTATAGTAACTATTATTGCTTGAAGTATAACAGCTTTAGAAGGTATTTTATGTGCATTTACTTCTACTAAGCTATCTGGGAATACTCCTTTTTTAACACTACCAAATAACATTTTTATTGGGGATGCTATGTAAAGAACTATAGCTCCTAATATTGAGAAAGCTATACCAAAAGCTATTAATTGAACCAACCAAGAGCCGATTCCTAAAGATTGACAAACAGCTGCAAGTGCATCTAGTACACCTTTAGAAGCTGTAATTTGATCTGGTGGTATTATCATAGTTATTGCAATTGAACCCAATACATATAATGAAGCTACTATCCCAGCTGATATTAATATAGCTTTAGGGAAGTTCTTTTCAGGCTTGTCTATCTCTGTTATAAAGTTAGCTGCAGTTTCTGCTCCTGCTAAACCAAACATGATAGCTGATATAGCAACAAATGCATCCATGTTAAGTTTTGGAGTCATTGAAGCTATTGTATATGTTGAAGCTATATCATGTTTTTTCAATACAAATACTGCTACAAATGAAAATATTATAAGTATAGCACTTGGTATTGTTGAACCTAATGCACCTGTATTAGTAAATATCTTTGTAAAACTTATACCTTTAGTTGCTATAAGAGATAATGCCCAGAATATTACTAAAGATAATATAAGTACAAACATCTTATTATCTGCAAGTGCTGGATTTCCTATTGTATAAGAAACATTTACTGCTAAGAAAGTTAAGAATGAAGAATACCAAAATATTTTAGCTGTCCAATTTAACCAAGAAACTAAAAATCCGTATTTTTCTCCAAAGGCTTCCTTAACCCAATCATATAAACCTCCATCGCCTTTTTGATATGTAGAAGCTAATTCAGCACAAATTAAAGCTCCTGGTACGAAATATATAAATGAGAATAATAACCACATAGGTATTGCACCTAATCCTAAACCAAAGCTTGATGCTGTGGATTTAGCTATCCATCTGATACCATATAAAGCTGATACGTTCATAAATACCAAACTCCATAGGCCTATTTTTTTCTTTTCCATCTTAATCTAAATTCTCCTCTCTATTAATTAGTTAAAAATTGATTTCAAAATTGATAAAATAAATTCATTATCATTAAATCAATTGCTTTCAGAATTTTCAATTTATTAAAGTCATTCACTAATAAAAATCAAATACTTTGAAATCAAAGTTTATTAAAAATGATAAATCTCAAAAGCTCTACCACTTCAATTCTAATCATACTAAATTTTTAAAATTGTTTCAATATTATTTTAATATAAAATTTTATTTATTATTTTTCATGACGATATAAAAAGCTTAAATGCACAACTTTATGTCTTTTATTTATTATTTTTATAAATTTTTCACAATAAAAAATCATTTTGCCTCTATATTTAATGTAAAAGTGATGATTAAATTTAATATAAAAAATATATAACAAAAATTTTTTATATTTCTAAAAGAAAAGTATACTCTTTTTTGTTTAATAATGCTAAAATTGATTTGTATTAAATTTTGATTAGGAGGAAATTATTATGAAGGCTCAAAGATTAAATGCTGTACTTGAACAAATGAAAAAAGATGATATTTCTCAAATGTTGGTAAGTGATCCTACTTCGATATTTTATCTAACAGGAGCACTAATCCACCCAGGTGAAAGATTATTAGCATTATACCTAAATTTAAATGGAAATAATAAATTATTTATAAATGAATTATTCCCAGTTGCAGAAGATTTAGGTGTTGAAATGGTTTGGTTTAATGATACTCAAAATCCAGTAGAAATAATAACTGAACATATAGACAAAAATGCCACTATGGGTGTTGATAAAAACTGGCCAGCTAGATTCTTATTAAGCTTAATGGAATTAGGTGGAGGAAGTAAATTTGTAAATTCATCTTATATAATAGATACTTTGAGAATGTGTAAAGATGAAGAAGAAAAAGAATTAATGAGAATAGCTTCAAGATTAAATGACAAGGGTATGGAGCAACTTAAAGCTACTGTTTCTGGTGAACTTACTGAGAAACAACTTGTTGGTAAATTATCTAAAATATATGAAGATTTAGGTGCTGATGGATTTTCATTTGACCCTATTATAGGATTTGGACCTAATGGAGCTAATCCACATGGTGAACCTGGAAACGCACTTGTAAAACCAGGAGATGCAATAATATTAGATATAGGTTGTATAAAAGACAATTATTGTGCTGATATGACAAGAACTGTATTCTATAAAGAAGTACCTGAAAAAGGTAGAGAAATATTTGAAATAGTTCTTGAAGCGAATAAGAGAGCTGAAGCTATTGTAAAACCAGGAGTTAGATTCTGTGATATAGATGCTGCTGCTCGTGATTACATAACTGAAAAAGGATATGGACAATACTTTACTCATAGAACAGGTCACTCTATAGGACTTGAAGTTCATGATAAGGGAGATGTATCTTCTATAAATACAGATACTGTACAACCAGGAATGATATTCTCTATAGAGCCAGGTATATATTTACCAGGTGAATTTGGAGTTAGAATAGAAGATTTAGTACTTGTTACTGAAGATGGTTGTGAGATATTAAATAAATATGATAAAGAAATATGTGTAGTTGGTTAATTATAAAATTAACTCACTAAAATTAAAATAAGCCATAAAAAAATGCTTTAAAGCATTTTTTTATGGCTTTAATTTTTCAGTTCATGATTTATATAGCAGTTATTAAAATCGCACCTTTTGAAGTATATGTACCCATAACTGAGCCAACTTCGCAGATTACAACCTCTTTATATTTCACATCTTTCTCCATGACTTCCCTTACCTTTTGAGCCTTGTCAGGGCAGTTTGCATGACCTATAAATAAAACTTTTTCTTCTCTATCGTTAATCTTAGATTCTACTAAATTAATCAATTTTTTCAAGCTATTACTTTCGCCTCTTGCCTTATCTATTGGAGTTACAATTCCATCTGCAACTTGTATTATAGCCTTAAAATTTAATGTATTTATAATTTTTCCTGCTATAGGGTTTATCCTACCTCCCTTAATAGCATTTTCTAATGTCTCTAAAGTTCCAAAAAACGGAGGATTATCTTTATATTTATCTATTATTGAAACAATTTCTTCGAGTTCTTTTCCTTCTTTGATTAATATTGCTGCTTTTAACACAAGTTGTCCTATTCCAATTGACCCACTAAGTGAGTCTATAACCTCAATTTTTTTGTTATTCCCTTCTTTTTCAAACATATCTTTTGCCAAAAGTGCACTATTATAAGTCCCAGATAATCCTGAACTTATATTAATCACCAATATACTTTCTTCCTGACAATGATATGCTTCTAAAAATTTATCAGGTGAAGGACATGATGTCTTTGGCAGTACTTTACTTTCACTCATTTTTCTATAGAAAGTTTCATTATCTATTTCCTTTCCAGATATATAACTTTCTTCTCCAAAAGATACATTTAAACCAACAACTTCGATGTTGTATTTTTCTATTATATCATTAGGTAAGTCACATGCACTATCCACTATCAATTTTATTTTATCCATATTAACCTCACTATAAGATATTGTTTTTATTTATTCAGTCGGTCGTACGACCGATTTAATTATTATTTTATATTTTGAATGAAAAAAAGTCAATAGATATAGATTCTTGCTTTATTGACAATAAATATCCATAAGCTTATAATGTTATTAATTTGTTATAAATATACATAGAAAGGTAGGTTTTATGAAAACAAACAATATGAAACAGGCTATTTTATCATCTGCAACTAATTTAATAGCCAAAAATGGAGTTCAAAATACTAGTCTTGCTGATATTGCAAAAGATGTAAATATAAGTAAAGGTACTTTGTATTATCACTACGCATCTAAAAATGATATTATATATGATATTGCAGACACTCATTTAGAAGTTATAACCAGTGCTATATTAAACTGTGTAAAAAACGTCAAATCAAAAAATTCTCAAATAGAAATGGTTAATTTAATCTTAGAGAAAATATCTACTATAGAAAGTCGTGGTAGAGTACATATGTATCTTATTTGCGAAGCAATTACTTCAAATGATGATTTGAAAGAAAGAATGAGATTAAAATATATTGAATGGAGAACTACTCTTAAATCTGAAATTGTTGAGTCCTTAGAAAAATACAGTAGCAATGAAAGTGAACAAGATGCTGAATCATTTTCCTTCTTACTTATGTCTATAGTTGATGGTTTAGTTGTCCAAAGCTTATTAAGAACAGAAAAAATACCTTATGAAAATATAGCTTCTTTTTTAGTTAATCATTGGATTTAAATTTAATACTTAATACATAATAAAAGTGAACTATTAAAGTTTTTATTTTAACAGTTCACTTTCTTATTTATTATCAATAATTTTTATTTAAACCTTCATGGATTCACAAAATAAAAATCTTTTATAATTTTTAAATATTTCTATTTATGCTCGTGTGTATGTCCATCTGAGTGTTCATGCCCATGTGTGTGTGAATGCTCATGACTATGCTCATGAGTTCCTGAAAAACCATCCTCATGATTGTGGTCGTGACCTGCACCATTTACATGCTCATGTTCATGCCCATGACTGTGAGAATGTTGATGTGTATGCTCATGGTTATCTCCTCCACAGCATCCTTCTCCTCCAGTTCCACAACATCCACTTGTATGTGGATTATGGTGATTTCTTACTACAAATCTCTCTCTTAACATATGCTTATACCTCCTAGTATATTATTGAGTACTTCATGTACCCATTAATTACAGTATACATCTAACTGGGTTTAATCACAATACATATGGTATTTTTTAACATTGATATTTTAAAGAAACTTATCTTTAAAACCTCCTCCTTTTACTTCTTCCACATTATTAACAGAAATAAAAGCCTCACTATCCATATCATAAATCAAATCTTTAAATTTACCTATTTCATTTGCAGATATTATACAATAAATCATCTTTTTCTTATTTTGTGTGTATGCTCCTTCTGCCTCTAGAAAAGTTACTCCTCTTCCCATCTTATTCATTATTACTTTGGATATTTCATCATATTTATTAGATATTAGAAGTATGGATTTTTTTCTATCAAAACAATCTTTTGCTATGTCCATTGTAAAAGAAATTATATACATAGCAATTAGAGTATACATTACCAACTTAGCTCCAAATAAAAATGCACCTGCACATACTACAAAGAAATTTATAAATAAAAATGTATTTTTCATAGGTATATCATACTTTCTTTTCATTATAGCTGCTATTATATCAAGTCCTCCAGCAGTAGCTCTTGCTTTAAAAGTCAACCCCATACCTATACCAGTTAAAGCACCACCATAAATACACTGTAGCATAGTGTCATTTATTGGAAAATATTTAGCAATATCCTGTGTTAATCCGAGAGCAACAGAAAATAGTAACATATTAACAAAACTTATTAACAAAAATTTATTATCAAAATACTTTTTAGCTATAATAAATATTGGTATATTCATCAAAAAACTGGAGATTCCTTGATTTATACCAAATAGATTATATAATATAACACAAATTCCAGCTACTCCTCCACTCAATAACTTGGCTGGCGCTAGATATAAATTTATTCCTAAGGTTGATAAAATCATACCCAATATAATAAGACCATATTGTAAAAATATGTTATTATCAATACTTAGTTTTTTACTTTCACCATACATCAAAACGCACCCCTTTGCATAATAAATAAACCACCCTGCATTATACACAATAAATTTATAAATAAATTTATCAGAAGTAGTTTACTCTAAAATATTATTCATCCTCACTTAAACGCTTATTCACTAATATTCTATCACATACTATAAATAATTTATATGATTTATATATATTTATTTACTGTAAATTTTGGAATATTTCAACATTTTATTGAATATACAATTATACTGTATTAAAAAATCCCTATAGAAATTTATAAACTAATTTCTATAAGGATTTTAATTAACTAACTATTCTTTTTATTTTTTTGTAACTTTTATACCTGTCATATGGTCATTTAAGTTTTGTTCTTCTAAAGACTTATCGTCTACTCTATTTATTTCTAAAGCTAAAGTTTCAGACTTGATATATTCTTCAAAGTGACCAACAGCCTTAGCAATTTCATCATCACCACAGTAATCTATAACTATATTATCTAATACTTCAAAGTTATTAGATTTTCTTAATTGCTGTACTTTAGATATAAATTCTCTAGCATAACCCTCATCAACTAATTCTTCAGTTAACTTAGTATCTAGTATAACAAAAAGATTATTTTCAACAGATACATTAAATCCTTCCTTAGCAGTTATACCTATTAACACTAAATCCTTATTAAACTCAAAAGCTTCACCATCTAAATCAACTGTTAAGCTTTCACCATTTTCAAGTTTATTAACAGCTTCATGTGCATTTAATTTATTTAATGCTCCCACAAATAAATTCATCTTAGCCCCTAGTAATGGTCCTGCTGCCTTAAAGTTTGGTTTTAGACTAAAGTTCATGTACTCATCTAAGTCCTTAGCAAATACTACCTCTTTAACATTAAGCTCTTCTTTTATTAAATCAACTACATCACTTATTGTATCTTCAAACTTACCATCTACCAATACTTTTTGTAATGGTTGACGAACTTTTATTCTTTCAACTTCTCTTGAAGCTCTACCTAAAGTAACTAGATTTTTAGCTAAATCCATCTTTTCTTCTAATTTAGTATCCATTAATTCTTCATTAGGCTTAGGATATTCTGCTAAATGAACAGATACTTCTCCTGTTAAATTTCTGTACATTTCTTCTGACATATATGGTGCAAATGGAGCTATAGCTCTGCAAAGACCATGTAATAATTCATAAGTTGTATTGTACACTGCTTTTTTATCTTCTGTTAATTCAGTTGCCCAGAATCTTCTTCTTGAACGTCTGATATACCAGTTAGATAAATCATCATTTATGAAATCTTGTATCATTCTTAAAGTCTTATTTAATTCAAATATAGATAGATTTTCTTCTACCTCTTTCATTAAATTGTTAAACTTAGATAGTATCCATCTATCAAGTTCTGGTCTATCTTTATATTCTACAAAGAATTCAGTTGGATTTATATCATCTGTATTTGCATATAAAGTGAAGAAGTTATATACATTCTTCATAGTTCCTATAAATTTACTTTGTATTTCTTTTAATCCATCCATATCAAATTTAGTTGGAGTCCATGGTGGAGAAACATATAGTAGATACCATCTTAATGCATCTGCTCCATATTGGTCAAATAACTCCATTGGATTTACTGTATTTCCTCTTGATTTACTCATTTTCTTTCCATCTTTATCAAGTACAAGGTCTGGAACTAAAACACTCTTATATGGCGCCTTTCCTAATACAAATGTTGATACTGCAAGTAATGAGTAGAACCAACCTCTAGTTTGGTCTATACCTTCTGATATATAATCAGCTGGGAATAATTGGTCAAAGTTTTCCTTATTTTCAAATGGATAATGGTGTTGAGCAAATGGCATAGCCCCACTATCAAACCAGCAGTCTATAACTTCTGTTACTCTTGTCATTGGTTTTCCACATTTTTCACATTTTAAATGTATATCATCTACATATGGTCTATGAAGTTCAACAGTCTCTGGATTTACATCTTCCATAGCTTTTTCAGCCAATTCAGCTCTTGAACCTACTGAATCCGTATGACCACATTCACATCTCCATATAGGAAGTGGAGTTCCCCAATATCTAGTTCTTGATATTGCCCAGTCATTTAGATTTTCTAACCAGTTTCCAAATCTCTTTTCACCTACAAAGCTTGGGAACCATTTTACACCATTGTTATTTTCTATTAATTTATCTTTAAGTTTAGTCATCTCTATATACCAGCTTGGTTTTGCATAGTATACTAATGGAGTTTGGCATCTCCAACAATGTGGATAATTATGAACTACTTTTTCTTTACTATATAACTTATTTTCAGAAGCTAGCCATTTTATTATTTCAACATCTAGCCCATCTTCCATTACAAATTTACCTTCCCAAGGAGTAGTTGTAAATTTACCAGTTTCATCTACTGGTTGTACAACTGGTAAATCATATCTTTTACCTGTATTATAGTCATCTTCACCAAATGCTGGTGCTGTATGAACTATTCCTGTACCATCTTCAGTAGTTACATAATCTCCTAATGTAATGAAAAATGCTTTCTTGTCAACTTCTACAAAAGGCATTAATTGCTCATATTCTAATCCTTCTAGGTCTTTACCTTTCATTGCTTCTAAAACTTCATAATCTTCACCTAGTACTTTATTAGCTAGAGGTTTAGATACATAATATATCTCGTCACCTTTTTTAACTTTTAAGTAATCAACATCAGCATTTACTGTTAATGAAACATTTGATGGTAAAGTCCATGGAGTTGTTGTCCATGCTAAGAAATATTCATCAGCATCTTTTTTCTTAAATTTAGCTATAACTGTATTAGTTTTTACTTCTTTATACCCCTGTGCAACCTCATGACTAGCAAGACCAGTTCCACATCTTGGGCAATAAGGAAGTATTTTATGCCCTTCATAGATATATCCTTCTTTGTTGAATTTATTAAGTATCCACCATACAGACTCTATATAGTTATTATCTAAAGTTATATATGGATTATCTAAATCAACTTCATAAGCCATTCTCTCAGTCATTATTCTCCATTGTTTTTCAAATGAGAAAACTGATTCTCTACATTTTTGGTTAAATTCAGCTATTCCATATTCTTCTATTTGTTGCTTACTAGTAAGACCTAATTCTTTCTCTACTTGTATTTCAACTGGTAATCCATGTGTATCCCAACCAGCTTTTCTCTTTACTTGATAACCAGACATTGTTTTATATCTACAAACTGAATCTTTAAGTGTTCTAGATAAAACATGGTGTACTCCAGGATTTCCATTGGCTGTAGGAGGGCCCTCATAGAATACAAAACTTGGGTCATTTTCCCCTTTTTCTAAAGTTTTTTCAAGTATATTTATATCTTTCCAATAATCAAAAACTTGTGCTTCTGCTTGTTTTACTGAACTGTCCACTAATGGCTTAAATTTCGCCATGCAAATCACCCTTTCCTATAAATATTATAATTCCAAAATTTTTTATTCTTTCACATAAATTTAAATACTAAAAAACTCGCCCCTTTAAACAAAGGGACGAGTTATAAATCGCGTTACCACCCTAATTCTATATGTGAACTTAATACTATCCACATATAACACTCTAATAGTATAACGGTACTAACCGGCACAGCTTAGTAGAATTTAATCGTTCAGCCTGCAGCTCAAGAGTGATTTTTACCTTTATAAATTCATTGGTTCTCAGCATTCCCAATTCTCTGTAAAATTATCTAAAGATAATTGTCTCTATCAACGCTTTTAAAAATTTATCTGTGTTTATATGAAATTCTATAACAAATAATTTGAATAGTCAATATATTTTTGAAAAATATAATAATTTCTATTTTTCTTACATTTTTATCCTATTTTAAATTTTTGTTATAGATTTCTCAAACTTCTACAACAATTTTACCTAAAAATCCAATAAATCACAGCTTTATTCTAGAGTTGTAGCAGCTTCATCATTACTATAATTATACACTGTTGTTCCTTCGAATGCATTTACACATTTTTCATCTACATCATAAAAAATTTCATCAACACTTCTTATCTCATCTTCTAGTAGTGACTTAAATTTATTTCTAAATATCTTAAATTCTTTAACTAAAGCATCATACTCTTTTCTTATTTCTATAACACGGTTATTAGCCTGTTCTATAATTTGTCTAGCTTTTAAATCAGCCTCTTCAACAATTATCTTAGCTTTCTTATTAGCCGCGCTACAAGTGTCTTCTGCTGCACTTTGAGCAGTTATTAGAGTAGCTTTTAATGTTTCTTCAATATTTTCATACTTATTTACTTGGTCTTGATATAATCCTAATTTTTCTTTAAGAGCTGTATTTTCTCTACATAGAGATTCATAATCTTCTTTGATAATGTCTAAAAACTCATCAACCTCTTCATCTCTATACCCTCTTAAACCTTTTTTAAACTCTTTATTTTCTATCTCAATTGGAGTTAGCATTACATTTCCTCCCAGCTATAATTTAAATTAGTCCTTATACAATTAATCTTGCTTGAACTTTTATTTTACCTTTTTTAGTAATATCTCCTATTTGTGTTACATTAGCTCTTCCTTTACCTCTAATAGAAATCAAATCATCATTTTTAACTATTTTAGAGGTTGAAGTTATCTTTTCATAATTGACATGGACTTTTTCTCCATTTATGTATTTTGCACTATCTTGTCTAGATATATTGTAAAGACCACTTATGACACAATCTAACCTATCTGAAGATACTGTAAATGATACTTCCTTATATTTTGAAGAACTATTAACAATGTTTTCTCTGGAAATTTCCTTTACAATTACATTATTTCTCGAAACTTTCTCCAAATTCACGATTATAAAATCGCAAATATCACTACTTACTATTACTTGACAAAAGCTATCATGTATAATTATATCTCCAATTTTTTCTCTTTTTATACCTAGACTCATAATTGCACCTAAATAATCTTTATGAGATATATTTTTAAATTTGAAATTCCCTTCTATCTGTAAAAATCTAAGAGTATCTTCTATATCTTCATATTCTATGTAAAATGGATAAATAAATACAGTGCTTCTTTCAGCTTGTTCATAACCTCCATCCACACTGTATTTTATTTCATTTGTAGAATTTAATATCGCTACAGCATTTTTCACTTCATATGGATTAAGAAACTCAGTAAATTTAACATCATAGTTTTTTATACAACTATTAGCCTTGTCTATTACTTTAAACATTTTATTTTTCAAGTCTATATCCTTTATGTGATTTGTTAATTTTAATTTATCCATTCTATCACCTTAGAATATAACCAATACTAATTGTCTTAGGAACATCAATAATACTATCGCAATTAAAGGAGAAAAATCTATAGGTCCATTTGTGTATTTGTACATTATAGACCTTATTGGTCCTTCTATTGGCTCTGTAAGATTTTCTAAAATCTCGAAAATTTTGCTTTGTCTTCCATTTGGAAACCAAGTCATCAAGCTTTTTATAACTATCATCCATGCTATTATATCCAAAAGATAATAAAGTGCAATTCTTATTGTTCCCATATATTAACCGCCTTTTTACTATTTATTTTGCCAAGGGAAGAATGCTTTACTTTCTAATTCTTTCTTCATATTTGCATCTATATCCACATTGTTAGGAGCTAGTATAAATATTGATTTAGAAACCTTTTGTATACTTCCATCTAAAACATAAACCGCTCCATTCATAAAGTTAAATATAGATTTACGAACTTCAGAATTAGTCAATCCTTCCAAATTCACTATAACTGCCCTTCTTTGTTTTAGATGGTCTGCTATAGTTGCAGCTTCATCATAAACTTTAGGTTCAACTATTACAACTTTCATTTGACTTGTTGTATGTAAATTTACAATTTTATTTGCTTTTGCAGCACTAAATCCACTATTTATTTCTTCTTCTTGAACTATATCGTCCATACCACCTTCGTATTCTTCTTCAACGTAATCTTCTTCTTCATCAACTATCCAGTTCTTAAATTTAGATATTATTCCATTTGACATTATTAACTTCCTCCTTAGAATTTATTCAGATTTGAGTAATTATTTTTTATTATAGTTTCTTTCTCCAAAGATTGATGTTCCAACCCTAACAATGGTAGCCCCTTCCTCTATGGCAATCTCATAATCGTGACTCATTCCCATTGACAAAACATCCATTCCTACATTAGGTATGTTTAGTTCTTTTATTCGTGTTGATAAATCTTTAAGACCTTTGAATACACCTCTTATTTCATTTTCATCTTCTACAAAAGGTGCCATTGTCATTAGACCTTTTATTTTTATATTTTTATATTTTTCTGACACTTCTTTGACAAAATCTACAACTTCATCTTTATAAAGTCCATGCTTAGATTCTTCTTTAGATATATTCACTTGTATTAAACAATCTATATCTCTATTTATTTGTTCTGCACGTTTTTGAATCTCTTCACATAATGCAATTCTATCTAAAGAATGTATCATACAAACTTTATCTATTATGTATTTAACTTTATTTGTTTGCAAAGTTCCTATCAAGTGCCAGTTTAATTTGTCACCTATAATATCATACTTTCTAGCTAATTCTTGTGGTTTATTTTCACCAACTGAAGTAATTCCTTCATTCATTGCCTCATTAACTAAATCTACATCAACAGTTTTTGTGACTGCTAAAAGAGTTATTTCTTCGCTATCTCTATTTACTTTTTTTGCAGCTTTTTCAATTTTATTTCTTATCTCAGATAAATTATCTTTAATAGAACCCATTATTATCACCTACTTTATCCTTATATTTGTGTTTATACAATTAGGTCTTAAAATTATTTTGTCATATAGATTAACACTTGTCACCCCATTTATGTCATTTTTATAATAATCCACAAATACAGAAGATTCATTTTCATAAGTTATTCCTTCTAATATGACAAATTTTACACTTTGTGATTGTTCATCAATTACATATACACCACGTTTATTGTCTTTTGTTTTTATAGAAGTTTTAGGTATTTTTAAACACTCCATCTGATTATATATTATATCAAATTCTTCGACACTTGTATCCTGATTTGCAACAATTTGGTTACTTATTTTTAATTTTAGCATTATTTTATTATTATTTTTATATATTTTGTAAACTTTTGCATCTATTTTTTGCTCACGATATTCAATTATTACATTTTGATTTTTTTCAAAGTTCTTAGAATCTTCTTTACTTATATATGCTGATAGATAATTACTTTGGTCATTAGCATCTTTTTCTATAGTTCCTTCTACATGAATATTTGCATCAACTTTTTCTACTTTTAAAACCAATCTCTCTACATTTTTGCTAATAATGATTACTAACACATTAAATACTAAATATATAAGAATACCAAGTATCACCAATCTGGTATATTTAATCTTTTTCAAAAACTCTCCCCCTATAAAATTTCTATCATTATAAGTACTTCTTCTAAAAAATGTTTATTCCTTTTTTATATGCTAATATTTTATATTCTAATAATTGTTTTTTTCATATTAAATTTATTTTTTATCAATCTTCCTATACAAGACTGTATTATTTATATATAATTATATTATTAAAGTATAAGTTTAATTTATATTTTAAACTTACTTTATATATTTTTATAGTTATTTTTATTTTTAGATACAATATAAAACCAATTAAAATTTAAAATAACTTTTGTCTTGTTGATATTAATTCGGTTAAGCATTTATGCGTTAGGATAACGTTATCACAACAAAGGTTTATGTCCTAAAAAAAATACAAGGAGGATTTTCTTATGTCAGAAATTTTATTAGGAACAGGTTTACTTTTATTGGTTCTATGTTGTTTCACAATTTTTAGTTACAAAGCTCCATATGGTATGAAAGCTATGGGAGCCTTAGCAAATGCTGCATGTGCTACTTTCTTAGTAGAGGCATTCAACCTTTCCTTGCTTGGCGATGTTCTAGGTATGGAATTTTTTAGAAGTGTTGGTGTCGCTAATGGTAGCCTTGGTGGAGTTGCTGCTGCTATACTTGTACCTTTAGCTTTAGGTGTGTCTCCAGTTTATGCAGTTTTAATAGGATTATCATGTTTAGATTTTTCGATATTATCTGGATTCGTTGCTGGATACTTTGTTTCTTTCTTAATTAAGTTTATAGAGAAAAAAGTACCACCTGGAGTAGATTTAGTAGTTGTAATACTTTTATGTGCTCCACTATCTCGTTTTATAGCATCAAATGTAGACCCATTAGTTAATAGTACACTATTACAAATTGGACAAGTTCTAATAGAAGCTACTAATATTAGCCCTATAATAATGGGAATTATATTAGGAGGTCTTATAACAGTAGTTGGAACGTCTCCACTTAGTTCAATGGCTCTTACATCTATAATTGGTCTTACTGGTCTTCCTATGGCAATAGGAGCATTAGGAGCTTTTGGTTCTGCTTTTATGAACTCAACACTATTTGCAAGATTAAAGTTAGGTTCTAAAAAAGATATTATATCTGTTGCGATTGAACCGCTGACTCAATCAGACATAATTTCAGCTAATCCAATACCAATATATTCTACTAATTTCTTTGGAGGAGCTTTTTCTGGTATCATTGTAGCTTTGATGGGTCTTGTAAACATGACACCTGGTACAGCTACACCTGTGGCTGGTTTTGCCATAATGTTTGCCTATAATCCAGTTAATAAAGTTCTCATAACAGCTGGACTATGTGCTTTATTTAATGTAATAGCAGGATTTGTAGGCTCAAAAATATTCAGTACCTTTAAGGTTCTTACTGCTGACAAGATACGTGGTACTGATGTAGAAGAAGAAATTGCTTAAATTTATAAGATTTATAAATTTATATTTTAAGTCAATATTTTAAATAGTAGAGTTTTATATTGTAGCAATTTTATTGATTGCAAGCGTTTTATTTTTTATTTATATTTACAATTATTATGTGTGTTGAATATTTAGATAAATTTTTATTTTTTAATTTAATTCTTTTTATTTAGTTTTTTATTTAGTTGATATGTTGAACATAAAAATTAGTATAATTATTATTAGATAACATAACTTTTGAAATACATAAAAATTTTATATTAATTAGATAGTAGATAGTATTAAAATAAAAGCGATATATGACCATTTTACAAGGTTATATATCGCTTTATTATTATCTTAATCTTAACAAATAAATTTTATTATCTTAATTATGATTATTTAATATCTAAACATCTTTTATCCAGTCAATAAATATTTATTTAAATATTACTCTATGTAAATATACTTAGTTTTTAAATGAATGTATAGGAGCTGGAATTCTTCCTCCTCTTTGAGTAAATAACTCAGACGAATTTGTATTTATAGGCATTACTGGTGCTCGTCCTAAAAGACCACCAAATTCTACCATATCTCCTACATCACATCCTGGAGCTGGTATAATTCTAACTGCTGTAGTCTTATTGTTAATCATACCTATTGCTGCCTCATCAGCTATCATAGCTCCAAGTGTACCTGCTGTAGTACTTCCTGGCACAGCTATCATATCAAGACCTACAGAACAAATAGCAGTCATTGCTTCAAGCTTATCTATACTCAAAGCACCTTTTATAACAGCATCAATCATCCCCGCATCTTCTGATACTGGTATAAATGCACCACTTAAACCTCCAACATGTGAACAAGCCATGACTCCACCTTTTTTAACAGCATCATTTAAAAGAGCCAACGCTGCTGTAGTACCATGAGTACCAACAACTTCAAGACCCATTTCTTCTAATATGTTTGCCACTGAATCTCCAATAGCAGGTGTAGGCGCTAGAGATAGGTCTATTATTCCAAATGGTACATCTAATCTACTAGAAGCTTCTTTTGCTACTAATTGTCCAACTCTTGTAATTTTAAATGCAGTCTTCTTAACTGTCTCTGCTACAACATCAAATGGTTCTCCTTTTACCTTTTCTAAAGCTCTTTTAACAACACCAGGACCACTTACACCGACATTTATTATTCTATCAGCTTCACCAACGCCATGGAAAGCTCCTGCCATAAATGGATTATCTTCAACCGCATTACAGAATACTACTAGCTTTGCACAACCAAAGCCCTTTGCCTCTTTCGTTAATTCTGCAGTTTCTTTTATAATTTCTCCCATTTCTTTTACTGCATCCATATTTATACCACATCTTGTAGAACCTACATTTACTGATGCACATACCTTATTTGTACTTGCTAAAGCTTTTGGAATTGATTTGATTAATATCTTATCACCCTTTGTATACCCTTTTTGAACCAATGCTGAGAATCCACCTATAAAATCTATTCCTAAATCCTCTGCAGCTTTATCTAATGTCTGTGCGAACTTTACATAGTCACTTTCATCTGTTGCACCTGCAATAATAGATATTGGAGTTACTGATACTCTTTTATTTACAATTGGAATACCATATTCACGTTCTATTTCTTTTCCAACTTTCACTAAGTCTTTAGCAGAGTTCATAATCTTGTTATATATTTTCTCTCTAGCCTTATCTCCATCAGGGTCTATACAATCTAATAAAGAAATCCCCATAGTTATAGTTCTTATATCTAATTGTTCTTCATCTATCATTTTGATTGTCTCAAGTATATTTCCTACATTCACTATTATCACCTCCCTATTACTGTTTTTTTACAGATTATGCATTGAGTTAAATATTTCTTCTCTTTGAATTTTTACATCTACTGATAATTCTTTCCCTCTTTTTATTAAATCTTCAACCGTTTGCTCAAAAGAATTTAATGCTTTCTCTAAATCAACTATCATAATCATTGTAAAATACTCTTGTAATATCTTTTGTGAAATATCCACTATGTTAATATTTTGCTTGAATAACTCATCACTGATTCCTGCTACTATACCTGGTTTGTCCTTTCCAATTACTGTTAAAATTGCTCTCATAATAATATCCTCCCTTATTTTTTTATAAATCTTACATTTTCACAAATTGAACTTTTTATTAGCATATATTTCATTTATTTGTTAGTAAATCACTTTTTATGTATATATTTAATATATTTTAATACCTATACCTTCATTTGTCAATTTTTTTTCAATATTCTATTATTTTTATACTATTTAGTCAAATTACATGTATTACACATTTTATTGATAAAAATATATAGTTTTCATAATAATGAAAGGTATCACTTAACAAACTCATAATTTGATAAATAATACCTTCCTAAAAATTATTTTTTTATTTGTATGAATCTAATTATATTTTTTCTTGTGTTAGGATTTACAATCAATATGGAGCAAAACATGGTTAAACTTAACACTCCAATTAAAATGAAACTATCTTTCTCAAAGTTATATTTTTTAGTTAATAGCTTAGTGTTAACTTTATCTATCTTTTGATTATTGCTATTTATTTGGTTATTTATTTTTGATTGATTACTATTTATATCCAAATTCTCATCATAAAAATATGATTTATTATTAGTGCTAAATACAGACTTTTGATTCAAGTCTTTATTATCATTTTCTAATATAAAACTTTTGTTAGATTTATCCTCATTTTTTAACTCATTTTCGTTTTTTAAAATACTGTCTTTTTCTTTATCATTTACTTCACTATTATCATCTTTGTCCTTTGGAGGATTTTTATTTATAGTACTACTAGAGCCAGACTCTATATTATCATCATTTGGAGTATTAGGAGTTTTTTCATCATTATTACTATTGTTATCATCTTTATCTTTATTGTCACTATTTAGATTACCATTATTATCTTCTTCTCTATCTGGGTCATCTCTTCCTCCACCTCCACGGTCACCACCAGCATCATCACTTTCTTGTTCATCATCTGGTGTAATCTGATTATTACCTCCTCCCATTACAAATCCAGGTTTTAAAAATATA
>JABBZI010000219.1 GCA_012955965.1 Clostridioides difficile | reverse complement strand
TTATACAGCAGTAGGGAATACATCAGCGAATACAATAACAGTAACAGTATCAGGAACAGCAAATCCAGCAGTACAAAATGATTTAGACAATGTAAGTGTATTAGTTAAAGCAGGAGCAGTATCTGGAGCAACTGCTACAGACTCAGTAGCAAATACAACATTTGAAGTCAAAAAGTATGTAATACAAATAGTAGGTGAATTAACTTTTGATGCGACAGATAAACAAATAAAAATGGCATCAGGTGATGAAATG
>JABBZI010000218.1 GCA_012955965.1 Clostridioides difficile | reverse complement strand
TACCTACAAGTTATGATATTAAAGCTGTTTCAACTGAAAATAAATTTGTATATTATTGCTCAAGTGGAAATGTTATGTGTCTTATACCGGAATTATAAAGTAACTATTTGTTTAGGAATGGTTACTTTATATTTTTGTAATTGTTGATTTTGCTAATCTATATACTAAAGTAAATTAATTAAAAATATAAAACTATTTTTGAAATAGTTCAAAATTCATTGTCTTTTGCTTTTTTAAGTAACCATTCCTAAAC
>JABBZI010000217.1 GCA_012955965.1 Clostridioides difficile | reverse complement strand
TAGTTTTCTTTGATTTAAATTTAGGAAATCCTGCATTTTCTTTAAAGAATTTTTTATATGCGTTTTCTAAATCTTTTAAGGTATTTTGTAGTGAAAATTTGTCAGGTTCTTTAAGCCACTCTAATTCCTTTTTTAAATTGGTCAAATCAGAACTACACTGTTTATAAGTAAAAATGTCTTTATCGTTTTCATAAACTTCTATTTTTTTAGCAAGATATTTATTATATACAAATCTACAACATCCAAAAGTTTT
>JABBZI010000216.1 GCA_012955965.1 Clostridioides difficile | reverse complement strand
GAGCCCAAACCAATAAAGTTTTCTTTATTGGGGTTGCGGACATATCATAACGAAGAGGTATCGTAATTGAAGAGGTTTGGAAAGACCCACCACAGAAGGTAATAGTCCTGTATGTTAAACGAGAAGACTTTAGATATGATCCAGAGTACCACGGGACACGTGAAACCCTGTGGGAAGCAGGAGGGACCACCCTCCAAGGCTAAATACTACCTAGTGACCGATAGCGTATAGTACCGTGAGGGAAAGGTGAAAA
>JABBZI010000215.1 GCA_012955965.1 Clostridioides difficile | reverse complement strand
CTGTTACTTCAACATTCGCTTTTACATCTCCATTTGTTACTGTTCCATTTGTTAATGTTAGTACATATTCATTATCTGATGGATCTACCATTTCATCACCTGATGCCATTTTTATTTGTTTATCTGTTGCATCAAAAGTTAATTGACCTACTGCTGGTGCTACATACTTTTTAACTTCAAATGTTGTATTTGCTACTGAGTCTGTAGCTCCTGTTCCAGATACTGCTCCTGCTTTAACTAATACACTTACATT
>JABBZI010000214.1 GCA_012955965.1 Clostridioides difficile | reverse complement strand
TAACATAAACATGTAATTCAGTTTTTGTTTCACTTCTAACCTCAATAGAATTATCATCTATAATTTTAAAGTTTGTAACTACATTTTCTTTTGTAGTAGCATCTATAATATTTACAACTATTCTTTGCGTTAATAAGTTATGTGTTACAGTTGCTTTAAATCCATTTTCTGTATCATCCACCCAATCATCAATTGTGACTCTTTGAGTATATGCCACATTTGAGCCACCTGCGATTAATTGGTCAATCTTGATAT
>JABBZI010000213.1 GCA_012955965.1 Clostridioides difficile | reverse complement strand
ATCCTAAATCCTTTAATTTAGCTCCTAACATACATTTAGTCGCTAAGTCAACTATTGGTACTCCACTAACCTTACTTATATATGGAACTGTTCTACTAGCTCTAGGATTAACCTCAATTATATATAACTCATTTTGGAATTCTATAAATTGTATATTAACCATACCAATTACATTAAGCTCTAAAGCTATTTTTTTAGTGTATTCTACTATCTTTTCTTTTATCTCATCAGATATATTTTGACTTGGATACATTG
>JABBZI010000212.1 GCA_012955965.1 Clostridioides difficile | reverse complement strand
CACCTGCATAGTGGCTTCCATTTGTACAGAATGAGTATTGAGTTATTTCTGAATCTATTCCAGCTTCTTTTAATCCTTTATATGCTGCTTGAACAAATTCATCCTCTTCATCATATAACCAACCTGGGAAGAATCTCTCACTTTCTATAGTATTTCCTGTGTAACAATCAGCTTTTTCAACTGCATAAGAAACTTTTGCAGTTAATTCTGCATCTTCTTTCATCATTTCATCTTGTAATGCTTGTATTGGAGCTA
>JABBZI010000211.1 GCA_012955965.1 Clostridioides difficile | reverse complement strand
TAGCTCCAATACAAGCATTATTAGATGAAATGATGAAAGAAGATGCAGAATTAAATGCAAAAGTTTCTTATGCAGTTGAAAAAGCTGATTGTTACACAGGAAATACTATAGAAAGTGAGAGATTCTTCCCAGGTTGGTTATATGATGAAGAGGATGAATTTGTTCAAGCAGCATATAAAGGATTAAAAGAAGCTGGAATAGATTCAGAAATAACTCAATACTCATTCTGTACAAATGGAAGCCACTATGCAGGTG
>JABBZI010000210.1 GCA_012955965.1 Clostridioides difficile | reverse complement strand
TGTAATTCATTTTTAACCTTCCCAAATGCAGTTATTAACTCACTTAAACTTGCATTTTCGTTTAATTTTTCTATCATAAAAATATCACCTTTCTATCTTTTTAGTAACCATTTTTAAAGAATGGGTCACTAAAAAGTTTTAATTCTGTTTATTTTACTTACTTTCACATATTTATAAAAAATAAATTTAAATTCTATATTAAAAGAAACGTTCAAATCTAATCATCTTTCTATTTTAAAAGTAACCTATTCTTTAAAAA
>JABBZI010000020.1 GCA_012955965.1 Clostridioides difficile | reverse complement strand
TACACTAGAAGGTCCTGGTCATTATGAAAATGTAGACTTTGGTGGTTTTGGTGAAATCGCACTTAAAATGTCTAATAATTCTACAGCAAATGATATTACTGTTTTTTCCTGTACTCAGGGTATTAGTGCAGGAGAAAATTCAATAATTACTAATGGAAAGACTTGGGGATGTGATTATGGAATGGAAATTTCAACTGGAACTTTTATCAATGGTATGAGAGTAGAAGAAGTTGGTAGGATTGCTATTGACAATATTGGTGAGGGCTCAAACTTTGTTACAAATATTACAATTGACCAATGTGGTTATTGTGGATTTAAATTTAATTCGATATCCAACACCCAAATATCAGGAAATATCTCAAGATGTGGACAATATTATTTTAATTTTAGCTATGATGACTACTTGAAGTTAGATGATAAAGTGGAAGAAGCATATTCTTTATTATATGGAAATTCAATAGAATCAAGTAATATAACAATTACAAACGATAATGGAGACTATTGGGATGATAAAGGGAAAGATAAATTTGAAAAAGGAGATTTAAGATTTAGCCCACATAAGATATACCTTATAGAAGCTCTTGAAACCAAAAATTTATTATTAAGATGCAATATAGATATTACTGACATGATTGTTAATTCAGAAAAAGGAAACCTAATATACAATAATAAAGAACAAACGGTTAGATTTTATAATGGGAAATTAAGTAGTATTAATGGAATTGGTATATCTGAAGAAGATTATGGTGATAAAATCAAAATAGAAAAAAATGAAATGTATATAAATGGTAATATAAAGATGCATAGTCCACAGGTAAATGATATTATATCAACAACAGTTAGTGATATTAACACAGTTTCTGGTCAATATAAAGTGAAATTGAAGAAAGTTAGCCAAGAAGTAGAATTTGGAAGAACTATACACTGCTATAAAGTTATAGAGAAGTAAACAAGTATATTACACTTAAATAAATATTTTTATAATAGTATAGTTATTAGCTTGTATAAGTTTTATATAGTCAAATTAGTAGAAATAAAAAATCTATTTAATATAATATTTTGGTATTGAGTAAATTAAGAAAGGAATAGATAATATTATGGAAGAAATTAAGTATAAAGAATGGATTAACGTATTAAAAAGGGAGCCTGATATTAAAAACGATGGTACAAAAGATGTAGGACCTCTTGTACAGAAGATTATTAATGAAACAGAATTTTGTGTTTTATATTTCCCAAAAGGCAAGTATTTATTTAAAACTGGTATTACGATTGATAAAGAAACTACATTACTAGGGGATTCTGATTCATCAACAGAAGCTACACAATTTATAACAAGTGGAGTTCCTAATATGAGTATTGTTACATTGACAGGAAGAAAGCAATGTATTAAAAATATAAGTTTTTATTCTGATAGTTGCAGTATACTTGTTCATGATGAACCACCAACAAAAGGAAAACCGCATTATCACTATGAAATAGACATTAAGAAAAATAGTGATAATAAATCACTAGATAATGTATCAGCTATTACATGTACTACTGACGCTAAAGGTCTAGGACATTATGAAGGACTTTATATAACTGGTTTTTCAGGTACAGGAATTCAAATCCCTTACTATTCAATAGTAAATGACATTACAGTGTCATCTTGTGGATTAGGTATTGATTTAGGAAATGACATAATTATTTCCAACAGTAGAATATCTAAATGTAAGAAAGGTATGGAAATTAAAGTAGGGGCTAGTCTAAATAATATCAAAATCGAAAAAATACAAGAAGTAGGTCTTCGAAGTAAGGGTGGTGGTAGTTATAAGATTAATAATATTACTATTGATCAATGTGGACATTGTGGATTTGCATTTGACACAATTATTAATACATCCATATCTGGGATTATAAGAAGATGTGGGCAACTTTATTATAATACAGATTATGATACTTATTTAGATATAAAAGATGAGGATAGAGTTGAGGAAGCATATTCATTGTTTTATGGAAATCAGTTTAAAAATTGTTATGTTAATTTAGTTAGTGATAATAGAGATAACTGGGATGATGGATTAGAATATAAGCATAAAGTTTATGTGTTTAAAACTTATTATATGATAAAGTCTACATTGAAATGCAATATAGATGCTTATGATTATATAGTAAAAGCAGTACATGGAGGTGGAAATTTAAGATTACAAAATAATTTCAATGATTATATATTTATTGATTCATCTATTCCAGAAATTGTTAATGGAATTAACACGAGGTCATATCGTAAAAATGAGAATTTATTATTATTGGATAATTATAAGTTGAGTTTCAAAACTGGCACTGATGATGAAAAAAAATATATATTCAGAGCTCAACAAGGTCTTATTGCTAAATCACTAGATTCAGATGTTTCTCAAATAAAATCTACCTATGGAGGAGAATGGGAAAAAATTGGTTCGAAACTTATTGGAAAAGAAAATGTATATTATTATGAAGTTCCTAAACCTGAGACCTCTATCAAATTTTAAAAAGTAAGTACTAAATAATATAAAAAAGGGGCTATCTCACAATAGGGATAAGCCTCTTTTTCATTTATATTGAATCTAGCTTTGTAATACTTAGTTATAGATACATACTAAAAAGTAGTTTTATTGTTTAAAAAATATTCTTTAAGTTGGAAAGAGAGTATTTATAATATAAGTTTGGAAAAGTCAGTAAAATTAAGGCTACTTTATACATTGAAAGTAATATAGATATAACTCTTGAATATAGCAAGTTTAATTTGCAAAATATAAGTCTAAATATATAAACTCAATAGAAAAGGAGACAAATTATGAGTCAGAAGAATATTGCAATTGTAACTGGAGCGAATAGTGGGTTTGGCAAAGAATTTCTGAAATTATTGGTAAATGAAGAAGAAATAACAGAAATATGGGCAATTGCAAGAAACAAAGAGCGATTAAATCAATTAATAGATGAATTTGGAAGTAAGATAAAAATTTTTTCAAAAGATTTGTCCAAACTAGAAGAAGTAAAAGAAGTTGGGACATTTTTAAATAAAGAAGATATATGTATAAAATACCTTGTAAATAATGCAGGTTTTGCAAAATTCTGTTCATATGATGATTTGAGCATAGATGAATCTATCAATATGATTGATTTAAATATTACTGCTGTTGTGGCAATGGGTCTTATATGTATCCCATATATGAAAAGGGGGAGCCATATTATAAATGTTTCTTCTCAAGCATCATTCCAACCATTACCATATCAAAATATTTATAGTTCAACTAAAGCATTTGTAAGAAATTACACAAGAGCATTAAATGTTGAACTTAAAGATAAGGGGATAAATGCAATTGCTATATGTCCAGGGTGGATGAGTACAAATCTATTTGAAAGAGGTATAGTTAAAGCAAAAAAAGGAACAAAAAAATTCTCAGGTATAGTAACACCAGATGTTGTTGCTAGAAAGGCTTTGAAAGATACAAAGAAAAATAAGGATATTTCTGTGTATGGTATCAATACAAAATCCAGTCATGTACTAGCAAAACTATTGCCACAAAAGATGGTGATGAAGGTTTGGTTAAAACAACAGCATATCAAGGCATAATAAGTTTGTTTTTTATTAATAACATAGCTTTATTTAAATTAAAAGACGATATAGCTCTATTTGGATTAAAAAAGAGTAGAGTACAAAGCCATTGTTTGTACTTTACTTTTTAAAATGCTATCATATTAAAATACAAGATAGAGTTATATTTTTTTTACTGGGAAACATACCTCTGTTACCCAATTATCAGGATTATTATCCTTATCAGGACCTATATGATAAATATTAAACATAGGACCATCCATTTCATAATTATTGTCTGATATCCAATTACCAATAGCCTCACAAGTATCTGTAAGTTGATTGAAATTTCCTTTAACTATAGAAGTTGCAGCAGTCACGCTTGGTACAGTCTTAAATCTAACATGTTCAGTATCATTATATTTTCCATATACAGCAACTTGTACTTCAACATCGACATAATCTTCTTGATATCCTGTATCATAAAAGACTGCTTTAGAATGATTAGGATATTCAAGTTGGATATTTTGCTCTTTTGTCTCTAAAAACGACTGATGCCATAAGAGACCTTCATCTTTATAAGTTGATATAACCTTTCTAAGAGTCATCATATATTTTGGTGAAAAATTCTTTATAGTTACATCACAATTGTTCATATTATCATTCCTTCCAATTATTTTAATAGTATTTTCTATCTTAAGTATCTTTCTCTGTATATCCTCTAATTGTTCTTTTACTTGAGAGTGATGAATATTTAAATATTTTATTAGACTTTCTTTATCATTGTATTCTGTCAAAATTTCTTTTATAGAATATAAGCTAAAACCCATATCTTTTAGTGCATGGATTCGATTTGCTGTTGAAAGTTGGTCTGCACTATAGTATCTATATCCATTAGATTTATTTGTATGACTTGGTGTTAAAAGTCCAATTTCATCATAATGACGTAGCATACGAATGCTAATTTTACTTAGTTTTGAGAAATCACCTATCTTAAACATGTTTGTACCTCCTTTATAAAGGTGTTTGTGTCTTACTATTAATATAAACTATGTCATAATGTTAGAGTCAATTAAAATTGTGTTGACATATATTAAAAAAAATATTATACTGAACATGTTCAGAACTGAAAATGTTGATTGTTTTGGAGGTGTATTATGAAAAGTAATGATAAGGATGCGAGAGAACGTATAATTGAAGTTACATTGAATATTTTGGATGAGGTAGATGATGTTGATAAGGTTACAGTTCGACAAATCGCTGAGCGTGCAAATGTTGGGGTTGGTCTAATAAATTATCATTTTAAAACTAAGGATAATTTGTTAAGCATTGCAATCGGAGAGGTAATGTCAAATGTTGTAGCAGAGTTATATGATGATACTGTATATACTCTAAGACCTATTGAAGATTTGAAAAATTTACTAAAGAAACTATGTGATATTGGGTTACATTATGAAAAGATGCTTACCTTTATGGTAAATCAATGTATATCTAATGGCGATATGCAAGCAGAACTTGCTCTTGTACCTATGCTTAGAAAAATTTTTGGAAGTGAAAAAGATGAAATGAGTTTAAGAACTATTGCTTTACAAATTATTTTGCCGATACAGGTCGCTGCATTATCACCAGATGCATTTCAATTATATAGTGGTATAAATGTAAAGAATAAACATCAGCGAGATAGTTTTATTGATATTTTAATAGAAAATATTATTAGAGGGAATGGTGATGTAAAATGAAAATTATAACTATTGGTTCAAGTATTATTACTGCTTTACTTTTTTTTTCAACAATGATTTGTGGTTTTTGGATTAAGAATAATAAGGTGACAGATGCAAGCTCTATTAAGTTTCATATGAATAGTGCTATTATTACAGGTGTATTTTTAGTGATTTCAATAGTTCTTTTAATTATGTATGTAAAAAAATAATAATATCATTAAAAATAAATAATACAATCAATCATTATTAATAGATAAAACATCAGAAATTCTAAAGACTAGAGCTTTTGGAATTGCTGATGTTTTATCAGTGTATTTTATTAAACTGTAATTAGGTAGTTAGTGTTAATTATTAAATAGTAATTGTGTATTTAGTATTGATGAGTATTAAAATGAATATCAAAATGAGTATTGTAAATTGAGTACTATAGATTAAGAAACATTTTTTAATTCAAGTGGATTATCTATACCAAAATAATCATATAAAGTAGAACTTATATCTTCTAAATTTCCATTTTGGAAGGGTAATTGTAAGTTTACTTTTTCTACAACATCTTTAAATCCAGCATCTGTATTCTGATTTAAAAAATCCATGTACACATTAACTGCTTTTCTATAATCATCTTGTGACAATTGCCATATCTGAAGTGATATATCAGATGCAAGACCATAACTCAAGTAATAAAAAGGAACTTGGAAGTTGTGAGATACAAGTATCCAAAACGGAGCATTCTTTTCTTTTAGTACATTGTTGGAGACTCCATATTCTTCTTCTAAGTCAAAAAATAATTTATTTATATCATTTAAGTTCATATATGGATTTTTGTATATAATTTCTTGAAATTCATCATAAAGACAAGCATCAATAATAGTGTTTAGAACAATTGATAAGTGTTCTTTTTTTATAGCTTCAGATTTCTTACCAAAAAAATCATCAAAATATTTGTAAAATAAAATTTCTAAAGATGTTGAATGAACTTCGCATATATCTATACTTGGCTGTATCTTGTTATTTAGATTAACACTGTTGTAGTAATTATAAAAATGACCAAACTCATGGGCAAAACTAGTGACACCTAAAAAAGAATTGTCCCATGTATTGAATAAAAAAGGTGCGTTGTACTTAGTTATATACGTAGTATATCCTCCAGGAGATTTATTCTTACCAGAAGAATAATCATACAAGTCATATTTTTTCATATAGCTAAAACTCTCTTTTAATTTTGGAGATATATCTTCAAGTACCTTGTCAAATTTCCTAAATGAACGATTTTTATATACCTTAGTATAGATAGAAGAATCAGAAGGTATTGATGAAATCTCTCTATATAATGGAACTATGTACTCTTTTACATCTTTTCTAAATTTTTTTGCTTCTTCTTGAGAATAGTCTTTATTTAAGTTCATATAAGCATAATCTATATAATTCTTAAATCCCAGTTTGCTTGCTATCTCAGTTCTTGTCTGAACAAGCTCTAAAAAGATATTGCCAAATATAGGGTTGTATTTTTTTAAGTAATCTGAATAAATTTTTACATATTCTTCTGGCTTAAGGTTTGGCGTTGATAATGCTTCTTCAAAGTCTGTCTCTATACCATCCATTGGTACTGTAGATTTAGATAGTAAGTCTTCATATTTTACAACTAGGTCTTGCTCCTTTTTAAGTAAACTTTTAACTTCTTTAGAATTAAGTTTTCCAATGTTTTTTAAATAATCAAAGGTATCTTTTCCAAGTTCTTTTTCTAATTCCTTAGAAAACTTAGAAGTTACAAATATATCCTGAAAATCTTTATATGCCATGTCAACATCTACTGATTTACTCATAAGATATTTGTATTCTTTAGAGTAAAACTCATCTGATGAATCTATATTGTTTCTAATTTTTGCTATAGTAAGTGTACTGTAAAAATCTTGATAAATCTTATCAACATCATTAAATAAAATTAATTGCTCCTTAGCGGTTTTAGATGTTAAAAGTTTGTCGTTATATGTGTTAATATTTTCGCAAATTGACTTTATATTTGGACGTTTATATTCCATTTTTTCAAAAGGAACAGTTCCTCTAACCGAATCTTTTTTTGCGTTATTAGTATAATTTCTTATGTATGATGCAAATATAATAAAAACTGCAATTAAAATTAGGGAAATAAATATTTTCTTCCTGGATTTAATCATAAAAATCCTCCAATCATGGATATAGTTATTAATTATTTTACTATATTAAATATAAAAAATGCATGTTAAGAAAATTTAACATAAAGATATATACAAGATTATAAATAATATAAAAAATTTAACTTCAAAAAAGTATATGAAATTTATATTGATAAAATGATAAATAAATTTTAAGTACAAAACAGTAAAAACTATGATAGTTTTAGACCTATTATATGTAAAAAATATAGATGTTTTTGATATAATTTAAATTTAAAGATATATATAAAAATTTGAAATATTCCAAACAAGAATTATAAAAATTCATATCATTGTCTTTATACAATATTTATACTATAATAGAATAATAATTTAGAGAAAAGCTCTAAAAATAAACAAATTAAAGGTCTTAACAGTAGTGATTTTATGTTAAGGAGGTATAAAGAAAGTTGAAAACAATAGTTAGAAGACTTATTCTCTACGCAGATGGAATGCGACCTACTCAAATAATGGTATCTGGGTTTGCAGCGATTATTGTAATTGGAGCATTGCTGTTGACGCTCCCGATAGCGTCACAGAGTAGAGAAAGTATAGGGTTATTAAATGCTCTATTTACGGCTACCTCAGCGGTTTGTGTCACTGGTCTAGTTATGGTAGATACAGCAACTTATTGGAGTTTATTTGGACAGATAGTTATAATAACATTGATACAAATTGGTGGGCTTGGATTTATGACTGTAGCCACAATGTTTTCACTTATGGCACGAAAAAAAATACAACTAAGAGAAAGGCTATTAATACAAGAATCATTGAATCAAGCTGATTTGTCGGGTCTTGTAAAACTTACAAGATTTGTATTGATAATAACTATAACAATAGAAGGAATAGGTGCACTGATTTTATCAACTGTCTTTATTCCACAATTTGGTTTATCTAGAGGGATATGGTATAGTGTATTTCACGCAATATCAGCGTTTTGTAATGCCGGATTTGATTTGATGGGAAGTGTAAGTGGACCATTTACATCGCTAAATTCTTATGTAAATAACTTTACAGTATCAATGACTATTTCTTCACTTATAGTGTTTGGGGGACTAGGATTCCCAGTTGTACTTGATATTGTAAGAAAAAGAAGATTATCAAAATTAAATGTGCATTCTAAAGTTGTCTTATTTTCAACTGCGACACTTATTATAGTCGGTGCATTATTTATTTTTCTTATAGAATTTAATCAAAAAGCCACTATGGCAGACTTGCCCTTAAAGGGTAAAGTATTATCAGCAATATTTCAATCAGTAACAGCAAGAACTGCTGGGTTTAATACACTTGATTTAGCTACTTTACAAGAAAGTAGTATATTTATAATGATAATTTTGATGTTTATTGGAGCATCACCTGCATCTACTGGTGGAGGTATAAAAACTACAACATTGGCTGTTTTAATAATTACTGTTAGAAGTTTTATATCAGGAAAATCAGATATAGAAGCTTTTGAAAGAAGATTAGCTCCAGCAACTATAAAAAAATCTCTAGGTATATTTGTAATTAGTATATCAGCAGTTATTTTTGGAACTTTGATTATTTCAATAACTCAGCCTAATTTTACATTAGTTCAATCAGCATTTGAGGTTACATCAGCACTTGCTACAGTTGGTTCAAGTTTAGCTGGAAGTCCAAACTTAAATGCTTTAGGAAAGATTATAATAATAATCTTTATGTTTATGGGTAGAGTTGGTTCTCTTACTTTATTTATGGCGATACTTTCTGGAGGTAGAAGAAAGAGTCAACCAGTTAGATATGCAGAAGGCAAAATTATGGTTGGTTAAAATATAAATTTATTAATAAAGTAATGAACTTAGATACAGTTATGTGAACAGATAAATTTGATTAATAAATAAAATAAAAATGGTAAATTAAAATTAAATTAATCTATGTATATATAAAGTTTATATACAAGAAAATTAATTTAAGAGATATTATACAAATTGTGTATTAGGGAGGAAGTTTCGAGATGAAGCAATATATAGTCATTGGGTGTGGGAGATTTGGAAGTTCCGTTGCATCTACTATGCATCTTTTAGGACATCAAGTAATGGCAATAGATAAAAATGAAGATTCAGTTCAAAGTGTATCTGATAAGGTAACTCACTCACTTATAGTGGATGTTACTGATGAACAAGCATTAAGATCATTAGGCTTAGGTAACTTTGATGTGGCAGTAGTTGCAATAGGTTCTGATATAAGAGCATCTATAATGGCAACTCTTATAGCTAAAGAAATGGGTGTAGAGTTGATAATATGTAAGGCAAAAGATGAACTACAAGCTAAAGTACTTTATAAAATTGGTGCAGATAGAGTAGTATTCCCAGAAAGAGATATGGGAGTAAGAGTTGCACACAATTTAGTTTCTGATAACATATTAGACCATATAGAGCTTGACCCAGAGTACTCAATTGTTGAAATCGTAACTCCAAATGGTTGGGTTGGTAAGACATTAGTAGAGCTTGAGCTAAGAGCTAGATATGAAATAACTGTACTTGCTATAAAAACAGGTAAAAATATAAATGTTACACCTTCTCCAGATGAGGAACTTATATCTGGAAGTATTCTAGTTATAATTGGTCAAAATACTAGTATAACAGCCATAACATCTGGAGATAAGGGGATAATTAGAAGGAGATAATTTATTATTTAGTATATATTTAATTTGCAATAAAAGTAGATAGTATCATATAATTATGAATAGTTATATGATACTATTTTTATTTAATCAAAAATAGGATTTAGATGAGTAGGATTTTAATTAAAAGTAAGGTAAGGAGGTTATGCTAAGATAGATTTAGCATTTAAATAAAATGATTACGAATATAAGCAGTAAGGATAATGAAAAATTAAAGTATACAAAAGCACTCTTGAAGTCAAAAAACAGAAATAAAGAATCAAAATTCATAATAGAAGGTTATAGAATAGTAGTACTTGCACTTGAATGTAGAGCAAATCTTGATTATGTATTTATTAATGAGGACTTTGAAAATAAGAAGGAACATGTAGAACTATTAGAAGATTTAGATAAAAAAAACACAAAGATATATAAGACTACTAACAAAAACTTTAAGGAACTTGTAGATACAGAAAATACTCAGGGTATAATAGGAGTAGTTTCATTTGAGGAAAAAAATTTAAAAGAAAATATAAAGGAGAAAGATAAATTCGTATTGATATTGGACAGGATACAGGACCCAGGAAATATGGGAACTATAATAAGAACTGCTGATTCTGCTGGTGTGGATGCTATAATAGCACTAAAGGGATGTGTCGATATATATAATCCAAAGGTAATTAGGTCGACTATGGGTTCCATTTTTGATATGAATATAATTAATGCTTCTCAAGATGATGCTGTGGACATGCTTAAATCATTGGATTTTAATATAGTTTCAAGCTACCTAAATACAGATAATTTTTATGACAAAATAGATTATGGCTCAAAAGTTGCTTTAGTGATAGGAAATGAAGCTAATGGAATAAATGAAGAACTTGTATCAAAATCTGATATTTTGGTTAAGATACCTATATATGGTAAAGCTGAGTCGTTAAATGCAGCAATAAGCTCTGCTATATTGATGTATGAAATAAAAAAATACTTGATTTAATGTATTGTAATAAATATAATGTCATGTTATAATCTTGAATTAAATAGTAGAGTATCAAAAATAGTCAATATATTTAAAAAAATAATTGAATTAATTATGTATTAGATGTATATTAAAAATAGTCACATAATTTTAATGGAAATGATATAATACTAAAATAAACAATATAATATTTTAGATGCAATGAAAGAGGAAAGTATTTTGATTAAACTTAGCAAAGAGATAAACACCTAGGCTGGGAGTGTTTTCTAAGAGGTCAGGAGAAGTTCCCTCTGGAGTAACAGAGCTGAAATTTGATAGTAGGCTTTGACGTGAAAAACGCGTTAAGTTTGTTAGAGGTGGTTTGATAATTTTTTAATTGTTAAACTACTAGGGTGGTACCGCGAAACTATAGCCTTTCGTCCCTAGACAGGGATTGAGGGGCTTTTTTTATACAAAAAAATGAAAGGGTGATATGTGTGCAAGAAAAATTACTTGCTTTACGTGATGCAGCTTTAGCTGAAATAAAAGAGGCACAAAGCATAGAAAGTGTAGAAAGTTTAAGAGTTAAGTATTTAGGAAAAAAAGGTGAGATAACTGCCATACTTAAAGAGATGGGAAAATTATCTGCTGAGGAAAGACCAGTAGTTGGTAAGGTTGCTAATGATGTAAGAGAGAATATTGAACTTAGCATAAATTCTAAGAAAGAAGAATTAAATGCTATTGAAAAAGAAAGAAAACTAAAAGAAGAAGTAATAGATGTTACTCAACCAGGAAAAATTCTAAAGGTTGGAAAAAGACATCCAATAACTCAAATCATAGATGAAGTAACAGATATATTTATTGGAATGGGATTCTCTGTAGCAGAAGGTCCAGAAGTTGAGACTGTTGATAATAACTTTGATGCTTTAAATGCTCCTAAAGACCATCCATCAAGAGATATGAGCGATACATTCTACATGAATGATGGGGTATTACTTAGAACTCAAACATCTCCAGTTCAAGTAAGAACTATGAGAAGTCAAGAGTTACCAATAAAAGTAATTGCACCAGGTAGATGCTTTAGATCAGATTCGCCAGATGCAACACATTCACCAATGTTCCATCAGATAGAAGGTCTTGTTGTTGGGAAAGATGTAACTATGGCAGAATTTAAAGGAACTATGGATATCTTCGTTGAAAAATTGTTTGGTTCTGATATCAAAACGAAGTTTAGACCTCACAACTTCCCATTTACGGAGCCAAGTGCAGAAGTTGATGTTACTTGTTTCAAATGCGGTGGTAAAGGTTGCCCAATGTGTAAGTATGAAGGTTGGATAGAAATATTAGGTTCAGGTATGATTCATCCAAACGTTCTTAGAAATTGTGGAATAGACCCAGAGGTTTATAGTGGATTTGCATTTGGGGTTGGGGTTGAAAGACTTGCAATGCTTAAATATGAAATAGATGATATTAGATTATTATTCGAAAATGATATGAGATTCTTAAATCAATTTTAATTAGGAGGGTATGTAGATGTTAGTATCTTTAAAATGGCTTAGAGACTATGTTGATATAGACATGGATGTAAAAGAGTTCGCTGATAAAATGACAATGACAGGAACTAAAGTTGAAACAATAGATTATTATGGTGAAGAAATAGAAAATATATTAGTTGGAAAGATTTTAGAAATAAAACAACATCCAAATGCTGATAAGTTAGTTGTAACTAAAGTAGATATTGGAGATAAAGTTGTTCAAATAGTTACAGGAGCTACAAATATATCAGAAGGAGATTATATTCCAGTAGCTGTAAATGGTTCTAAATTACCTGGAGGAGTTGAAATCAATCAAACTGACTTCAGAGGGGAATTATCAGATGGTATGATGTGTTCAGCAGCTGAATTAGGTATAGATGAACATTACATTGAAGAGTACAAAAGAGGTGGTATATATATTTTAGACCACGAAGATTCTTATGAATTAGGAAAAGATATAAAAGATGTTTTAGGATTAAAAGATGCTTTAATAGATTTTGAATTAACTTCAAACAGACCTGACTGCAAATGTATGATAGGTATAGCTAGAGAAGCGGCTGCAACTATAGGAACAAAAGTAAAATATCCTGAAATTGAAGTAAAAGAAAGTGATGAAGAGATAGACTTCAAAGTTGAAATAGACAACCCAGACTTATGTAGAAGATATTTTGCTAGAATGGTTACTGATGTAAAAATAGAGCCTTCTCCATATTGGATGCAAAGAAGACTTACAGAAGCAGGTGTAAGACCTATAAGCAACATAGTTGATATAACAAACTTCGTAATGTTAGAGCTTGGTCAACCACTTCATGCTTTTGATATAAATCAAGTAGAGACTGGAAGAATAGTAGTAAGAACTGCTAAAGATGGAGAAAAACTTGTAACATTAGATGATGTTGAAAGAACTTTAGATAAAGATGTGCTAGTTATAACAAATGGAGAAAAATCGCTTGGTATAGCTGGTGTAATGGGTGGTGCTAACTCAGAAATAACTAAAAGTACAAAGACTGTACTTTTCGAGAGTGCTAATTTCAAACCAGAAAATATAAGAATGACAGCTAAAAAAGTTGGAATTAGATCAGAAGCATCTTCAAGAAATGAAAAAGATTTAGACCCTAATATTGCAGAGATAGCAGCAAATAGAGCTGTACAACTTGTTGAGATGTTAGGAGCAGGTAAAGTTTTAAAAGGTGTTGTAGATGTATATCCAAATAAACCAGAGCCTAAAAAATTGGTAGTAAATCCTCAAAGAATTAATCATCTTCTAGGTGTAGATGTACCAATGGAACAGTTTGTGGGAATTTTAGAATCATTAGAATTTAAATGTAATTTAATAGCTAATGATAAATTAGAAATAGATGTACCAAGTTTTAGAACAGATATGGAGCAAGAAGCTGATGTATGGGAAGAAATAGCTAGAATTTATGGATTCGAAAACATACCTTCTGTACAATTAGAAGGAAATACAACAGCGGGAATCAAAACTTCAAAACAAAAATTCATGGACTCTTTAAAAGATAATTCAACTGCTGTAGGATTAAACGAAATATTAACATATTCATTTGTAAGCCCTAAGGGAGTAGATAAGATAAGAGTACCAGAAGGTAATGCTAAGAGAAACTTTGTTAAATTACTTAATCCATTAGGAGAAGAAACTTCTGTAATGAGAACTACTTTAATACCAAACATGTTAGATGTTTTATCAACTAATGTATCTCATAAAATAGAAGAAGTATATGCATTTGAGTGTGGCCATATATTCATACCACAAGACTCAGAGTTACCTAAAGAAGAAAATAGAATGTGCGTAGGTATGTATGGTAAAGATGTTGATTTCTTTGCATTAAAAGGTGCTATAGAAACAATACTTGTAAATGTAGGATTTGAAGGATATGAAATTGAACCTCAAGATAATAATACTACCTTCCACCCTGGTAGATGTGCTAAAATAGTGTATAATAATAAATATGTAGGTACATTAGGTGAATTGCATCCAGATGTTATAGAAAACTACAATCTAGGTCAAAGGGTTTATGTAGCTGAAATAGATATTGACTTTGTATTTGATAATTCTGATAGAACAAAGAATTATGTACCATTACCAAAATATCCATCTACATCAAGAGATATAGCTCTTATTGTTAAAGAGGATGTATTTGTAAAACAAATAGAAGATATAATAAAGGAAAATGGTCAAGGATTAGTAGAAAGTTACAAGTTATTTGACGTTTATAAAGGTTCTCAAATAGAGGCTGGATACAAGTCAATTGCATATTCAATAACTTATAGAAGTAAAGATAAAACTCTAACAGACGAAGATGTAGCTAAGGTGCATGATAAGATATTAAGTGAATTAAGCGAAAAATTGAATGCTAACTTAAGATCAAATTAACAACTAATGTCGGGGGAGGTTAGGATGAACAAAGTAATGGTTAAAATCCATGGCGCTGAATATCCAATGGTTGGAGATAAGTCAGAGAAGTTTATGATTAGTATCGCTGATTTTGTTGACAAAGAAATGGATAAAATAACACGTCAAAACCCGAAATTAAGCTTATCAGTTGCTGCGATATTAACTGCATTAAATATATCAGACCTTTTATTTGAATGTTCAGATGAGAATGAGAAGTTGATTAAAGCTAATGAAGAATTGAGTAAAAAAGTTGGGGCATCTAATGAAGAGCTTCAATTAGAAATCAAGTCTCTAAAGCTTACAATAGCAGAGAAAGAAGCAGAAAGTCGTGAAACTGAGGCTAAGATGAAAGAGTTAATTGATATTATAGAAAATAAAAAGCAAGAAATATTCGAACTTAGTAATACGACAGAAGGTTCTAGAGCCGAGTTAGATTCTTATAAAAGCAAGATTGAGGAATTAAGTGCTCAACTTGAAGAGGCAAATGAAAGAGCTACAATAGCTGAGAATTTGGCTTCTGAGTTTCAAAACAAAGCTTATGATTTACAGCTAAAATGTACAGGGTTAAATAACGATGAAAAAAATGTGAAATAAAATTAAAAGATTTGCTGTCTCTATTGTTTGTTGAGACAGCTTCTTTTAATGTATAAATTCAAATGATGTGTAAAGATAAAAGTTGTTTTATGTTAATAAAAAATAGTATCTAAAATAATTTTGATTTGGTATCTATCATTAGAAAGTGAGATGTTTTATATATGACAAACAAGAGCCAGATGTCTGAATCATTCTTCTTATGCTCTTTATTGGCAATAACAGGAGGATTTTTAGATATTTATACTTATGTAGTAAGAGGGAAGGTATTTGCTAATGCACAGACTGGAAACATAGTTTTATTGGGGCTTAATATAGCTGAAGGAAATCTAAAAAAATCTTTTTATTATTTGATTCCTATTTTGGCATTTATGTTAGGTGTGTTTATAGCAGAGAAGATAAGAAAGTACTTTAAAAATAATTCCAAGATTCATTGGCGCCAAGTTATTATTATAATTGAAATGATTACTATACTTGTAGTTTCTTTTGTACCTAGAGGAGAATTTAATATGTTTGTAAATATTGCTATTTCTTTTGTTTGTTCGATGCAAGTAGAGAGTTTTAGAAAGGTAAATGGAAATAGTTTTGCAACTACAATGTGTACTGGAAATTTAAGAAGTGCCACAGAAACATTATTTCATTATATACAGACTAAGAATATTTTTATGATAAAAAAGAGTTTGCAGTATTATGCTATTATCGTATTCTTTATATTTGGAGCTATTTTAGGAACTTTTTGTACAAAAATTTTTGTAGAAAAGTCAATTCTAGTATGTTTATTTATTTTAGCAGTGGTTTTTGGAATTATGTTTATCAATAAAGATGATTCATTTAATGAAAACTAACTTAGTATAAATTGATAAAAAATGAGTTATTATTTGATATACTTTATATATAGTAAATAGTAAATCAATTCAAATATAGCAAGTAATGTATAATGTATTTGAGATATATCAATTCAAATATAGCAAGTAGTGTATAAATTGTTTGAGATATATTAAATATAATAAGTAGTAAACAAGTTATTTTAAATACATTAAATATAATAAAGAAGATATAAATTATTTGATGTATTTTAGATATAGTAAATAGTGTATAAATTTAATGTAAATATTTATGCTATAGATATAATTATATTAACCTAATAAGTATAAATAGAGGAGAAAAATATGAAAAAAATAGAATTACTTGCACCAGTTGGCTCTTTTGATTCATTAAAGGCAGCAGTACAAAATGGAGCAAATGCTGTGTATCTAGGTGGGAAAGACTTTAGTGCAAGAGCATCTGCAAACAACTTTGATAGAAATGAGCTAATTGATGCTGTTAAATACTCTCATATAAGAGGAGTACAAGTTTTTGTCACAGTGAATACATTGATAAAACAATACGAAATAGAGGATTTTGTAGAGTATGTAAAATTTTTATATGATATAGATGTTGATGCTTTAATAGTACAAGATATAGGAATGGCAAGACTTATAAAAAAACTATTACCTGATTTTGAACTACATGCAAGTACTCAAATGGTAGCTCATTCATTAGAAGATGTTAAGTATCTTCAAAGTGTTGGGTTTGATAGAGTTGTCTTGGCAAGAGAATTAAATGTTGATGAGATAAAGTGGATTTGTGAGAATACAACTGTGGATATAGAAGTCTTTGTTCATGGGGCTTTATGTGTATGTTACTCAGGTCAGTGCCTTATGAGTAGTATGATAGGGAATAGGTCTGGAAATAGGGGTAGATGTGCACAACCATGTAGACAAAAATATGAGTTAATAGATATAAATACAGGTGAAGTTGTAAATAGTGATGGAGACTATTTGTTAAGCCCTAGAGATTTAAGTACTATAGAGGAATTAGATAAAATAATTGAGGCAGGTGTACTATCTTTAAAAATAGAAGGAAGAATGAAAAAGCCTGAATATGTAGCTACTGTAGTTTCAGGATATAGAGAAGCAATTAATGAATTTGTAGATAAGAATAAAATAAGTATCTCTGAGGAAATAATAAATAATTTGTATACGATATTTAATAGAAAATTTACAAGAGGATATATACTAGGTGAAGTTGGTAAAGATGTAATGAACTCCAATAGACCTAATAATCAAGGTTTATATGTTGGAAAAGTTTTAGATTATAATAGAAAAAGTAAAAGGCTTAGAGTCATGTTAGAAAATACACTTAAAAAAGGTGATGGAATAAATCTAGGTGGAGGTACTATTGGAAGGATAATAAAGGATGGAGAGATAAATACAATAGCGCATAAAGGAGATTTAATAGAACTAGATTTTGTTGGAGAAGCAAAGAGAAATCAGCTTATATTTAAGACATCAGATAGTGAATTAATGGATAGAGTACAAGCTACATTCCAACAAGATAAAGAGTTAATAAAGACTAATATAAAAGCAAAGGCAAGTATTAAGCTAGGTAAAAAACCAGTACTTTCTATAAGTGATTTCTGTGGGAATACATCAATTGTAGAGGGAGAAAAGTTAGTTGAAAAAGCTATAAAAGTAGCTTTAAGCAAAGAAAAAATAGAGACACAAATACAAAAGCTTGGAAATACACCTTATACATTAAAAGATATAGAAATTGATTTGGATGAAGGTGTAAGTATGCCTATAAGTGTGTTAAATCAAATGAGAAGAGATTGTATTGAGCTTTTGGATGAAGAAAGAATAAAAATAAAAGATAGAAAGTTTAAGAAGAATAGATTAAAATACCAACCAAACAGAGTAACTAAACAGCAAAAATTTAATACAGTTCCTAAAGTTAGAGTTAAAGTTAAGAATTTGGAGCAATTAGAAGCGGTATTAAAATATAATGTGGATTTAATTTATTATGAAGATATAAATACATTATCAAAAGCCTTAGAGATGGTATCAAGTATTTCTAAAGAATCAATGGTTTCAAATATAGATAACATAAGTACTTCTGATGAAAAGAGTTCTAGTATTGAAAATGCTGAAAGTAGATTAATATATTCAGTACCAAGAATTATTAGAAATAAAGAGTATAAGCAGTTTGAAGCATTAGATAAAATAAAAGGAGTTAATAAGGTTCAAATTGGTAATTGGGGTTCTATGGAATATTTTAAAGGAAAAGATTTAAATATAGATTGCTATTTAAATACATTTAATAGTGAAAGTATAAATCACTTCAAAGATGAGGGAGCAGGTACAGTTTGTTTGTCACAAGAATTAAATCTAAATGAAATTAAACAAACTTTAAAATATACAGATGTAGAAATTGAAGCAGTAATATATGGATATACTCCTATGATGATTACAGAATACTGTCCTATGGGAGTTGTTGTTAGGGATTGTAAAAAGGATAAGAGAGTTGCTAAATGTAAGGAAAGTAGCTATGCCTTGAGAGATTTTACAGATGCAAGTTATAGGATAACACAAGATGTATTCTGTAGAAGTACAATTTACAATTCAAAAGTTACTTGTATGTTAGATAATCTATATGAGTTAGATGAAATTGGAATAGATGCTTTTAGAATAGATTTTACAGTGGAAGATAATGAGATGGTTAAAAAAGTTATCGAAGCCCATCTTGAGGTTTTGAGTAATGATTATAAGCTTGGAGAAAAGGCGACTAACCTATATAAGCAGTTGGATAAAGTTGGAACAGTTGCAGGACACTACTATAAAGGTGTAGAATAGATATAACATGAAAAATATACATAAATATATAAATAAGATTAAATTTATGTGTATTAAAATATAAAAATATCATATACATGAAAAAATAGGGGGAATAATGAAAATGAGAGAAGAAGCTTTAGAAATTTTATTTAGGTATTTAGAGACTGACAGAATGAGAAAACATTGCTATGCTGTTGAAGCAGTTATGAGAGATTTGGCTAAAAGGTTAGAGCCAGAAAAAGAAGAAGAGTGGGCAGTTGCAGGTCTCTTACATGATTTAGATTCAGATATAGTTGGAAGAAAACCAGGGGAAATATGTGAAGGGCATGCTACAACAACGGTTGAACTGCTTAAAAAAGAAAACTTTGGTGATGAAGAAATGTATAGAGCGATACTTGGTCATCATGATGGAATGGGAGTTACAAGAACTAGTCTAATGGAAAAAGCTATATATGCAGCAGACCCTATAACTGGATTTATAACTGCTATAGCATTGGTTTATCCAGATAAAAAACTTACTAGTGTAAAAACAAAGTCTGTAATTAAAAGAATGAAAGAAACAAGGTTTGCTTCAAATGTAAATAGAGATGCAATGAGAAGTATAGAAGATATAGGGATTCCATTTGATGAATTTGCAGAGCTTTCTCTTAATGCAATGAAGAATATCAGTGATGTTCTTGAGAGTAATGAAAATGAATAATACCAATAATATACGAATAAAAAACAGAAAAAGAAAGTAAGGCGGGATGTATGAAGCTTACAACTATTTGTTATATAGAAAAAGAAGACAAGACATTGATGTTATATAGAAATAAAAAGAAAGATGATATACATGAAGGTAAATATGTAGGAGTTGGAGGAAAATTTGAGCAAGGGGAGACTCCTGAAGATTGTGTAATTAGGGAAGTCAAAGAAGAAACTGGGCTTACTCTTAACTCACTAACATATAAAGGACTGATAACTTTTCCAAAATTTAAGAATGATGAAGACTGGTACATGTTCTTATATTTTTCAGATGATTTTGAAGGCGATTTATCTGAAAAAGATTTGGATGATTGTAAGGAAGGAAAATTACTTTGGGTAGACAGTGATAAAATATTCGACTTAAATATGTGGGAAGGTGACAGATTATTTTTGAATTGGGCTAAGACTGGGAAAATTTTTAGTGCAAAGATAATATATAATAACGGAAAATTGGAAGATTATAGTGTACATTTCTTAACTTAATCTGTATACACATTTTCAATTTAGACCTGACTTAGACTTAATATTGTTAAAAAAATAAAAATTGACTTAGACAACTATTTGCTTTATACTAAAGTAAAATTTTCAAATGGAGGAAAAATCTAGGATGATAGACATAAATTTAGAAACATGTGTAGGTTGTGGCTTGTGCGAATCAGACTGCCTTGTAAATGCAATAAAAGTTAGAGAAAATAAAGCAAAGGTAAAAAATATTCTCTGTATTAATTGTGGTCATTGTATGGCAATTTGCCCAACAGATTCTATAGAAATACAGGGATTTGATAAGAGTGAAGTATTAGAATATAATCATGAAACTTTTGACTTAAAATCTGAAAACTTGATGAATTTTATAAAGTTTAGAAGAAGTATAAGAGACTACAAAGATATAGACGTAGAAGAAGAAAAAATAAGAAATATAGTAGAAGCTGGTAGATATACACCAACAGGTGGAAATAGACAGCCTTTAAGATACATATTAGTAAAAGACAAATTAAAAGAAGTAAAAGAATTGGCAATAGAAGGGCTTTATAATATGGCATTAAATACTGATGATGAAGACCCTGTTCGCTCTATATATAAGAACACATTTAAGAGAATGTATAAAGGATATAAAGAAAAGGGAATTGATTCCTTATTTTATGATGCACCATTGCTTATGGTAGTTGTTGGTGATATTTCTTTAGGTGGAAGTGTATATGTAGATGGAGGATTGGCTGCATCTAATATGGAGCTTATGACTTATTCGCAAGGATTAGGAATGTGTTATAATGGATTCTTTGTTATGGCATCAAATATAGAGCCAAAGATAAAAGAGTTATTAGGGATGAATGATAGTGAGGCAGTTATAACTTCATTTATATTAGGTTATCCAAAGGTAAAATATAAAAGGACTGTAAATAGAAATGATGCTAAATTTGATATAATGTAGATTAAAAATCATATTATATATCAAATTAAGATAAATAATTTGCTAATATATCAAATTCATTGTAAAGGCAAGGTAAATGGAGTATAATCAAGTTATATTATGTGTGAATGAGGATATTAAATTTTTTACGAAATTTTATGTCCTTTTTTATACTAACTTATATTTCAAACCCCAAAATTTATACAGTGTATACACTGTAAATATTATTATATGGAGGAAGCGATAGTGAATTTGAAAAAGTTATTTTCTTTAACTTTTATAATTGTGTCTATATTCACTTTTTATATATTTCCTTTTGATATTAATGCCATGAATAATGATAATCGTACTATACGTGTTGCTTATCCTATTCAAGAAGGTCTAAATGAAGTAGATGAACAAGGTAGATACTCTGGATATAACTATGAATACTTACAAGAAATTGCTCAGTATACTGGATGGAATTACGAGTTTGTTCGAGTTGGAGGAGATTTAAACACTTCTCTTCTTAAATCTATGGAGATGTTGGAAAAAGGTGAAGTTGACTTAATGGGTGGAATGTTATACGAGGAACAATTAGAGAAGATATATGATTATGCAGGTTCTAGCTATGGGACTGTAAATACAATATTACAAGTGCTTAAAGACAATGTAGATATTGACAGCGTAAGTTCACAAGTCACAAAGACCATGCGTATTGCAGTACCAGAAAATGCAACAAATAAGATTAAAGAATTAGATAGATATTGTGAAATGAATCAAATATCTCCTGAATTGGTGCCTTGTAAGACAGTAGAAGCACAGTTACAAGCGTTAAAGGATGGAAAGGCAGATGCAATGCTTAATGTCAGCATGAACCATATAGATGGTGTGCGAACTATAGCTAAATTTTCTCCTAAACCATTCTATTTTGTTACATATAAAGGCAATAAAGAATTATCTCAACAACTCAACTCAGCAGTATCCAATATTGAGCAAACAGACCCATATTTTTCACAGACATTATATGAGAAATATTTTACGCCAGAAAATAAAGAGTTAATTTTATCCAATAAGGAATCTGAATATATAAAAAATATAGAAACTTTGAAAGTAGGAGTTTTACTAAAAAATCCACCATTTCAATATGTAGATGACAAAACAGGCAAATTAAAGGGAATTTCAATAGATTTACTTAATTATATCTCAGATGAAACTGGTTTAAAACTTGAAATGGTACCTGTAGAATCTCAGAAAGATTTGAACAATATGATAAAAGACTCTAAGATTGATATTGTAGCTGGTATGTCTTATGATTATGAAAGGGCACGTGAACAGCGTGTGGCTATGACTCGCCCATTTATTTCTACACAATATATTATGATGATTAATAATAAGATTAATGAAGATAGTCTAGAAAATAAACGTTTAGCTCTTACAAAAGATACCCCTTATAAAGAATATTCATCTAATAATATTACTTGGTATGATACCTTAGAAGAATGTATTGAAGCTGTAAATAGTGGAAGAGCTGATTATACATATGGTGAAGGATATTCTATACAGTATTATGTCAATCAACCCAAGTATAAGTATGTTCGTCTAATTCAACAAAACTATGAACCACATCGTTTTTGTTTTGGTGTAGCTAAACAGAACAAACAGGAATTATATAGTATATTAAATAAGGCTATCAATAGTATGCCCACTGAAAACATGCAATCAATTATTTATAAGAATACTACATATATATCAAATTTTTCTTTAATTCATATTATGCAGGAAAATCCAATTCAAACTATTCTTGTAGTTTCTAGTATATCATTATGTATTATTATAATTATGGCTTGGAGTCTTCGTACTCGTACAAGTATGAATCAGAGAATTTCTTTAGAGCTTAAAAAGCATACTGAAGTATATGAGATGGCAAGTGAGTATTTCTTTGAATATGATTATCAAGCAGATAAAATCACGATTGCTATGCAAGAAAGTGGAGTTAATGTCTTTAATGGTTTAAGTCATAGTAAAAACGAACATGAAGATAAAAATGAAATTGAAAAAGAGTATAAGGAACAATTTTTTAATTTGATTAGGGAACAAGAAAATGGTTCAACAGAAATTTATTGTGTTTGCCCTGATGATGAGTTTCATTGGATTAGAATCACATCGAAGATAATTCATAATGAAAAGAATGTTCCTGTGTATTCAATAGGCAAATTACATAATATTGATTGTGAAAAAGAGGAAAAAATGAAGTTGTTAGATAAAGCACAAAGAGATAGTTTAACAAATATTTTTAACGCGGCATCTATAAGGGAGATGGCTACAAAAAGTTTAGGTAATTTATCTAATAGTGAAAAAGGAGCTTTACTTATCTTAGATATTGACCATTTTAAAGATATAAATGATAATTATGGTCATCTTGTTGGAGATAAGATGTTGGTTGCAGTTGCAAATATTCTTGTTAAATGTTTTGATGAATGTGACATAGTAGGTCGCCTAGGAGGTGACGAATTTAGTATATATGTTAAAAATGCAAAGAATATGGAAAGCCTTATAGAAAAATGTAATATTTTATATGACAAAATTCATGGTATCAAACTACCAAATGGCAATAGTATATCTATAAGTATGGGTGGTGTAATGTCAAAGCAAGGACAAACCTATGATGATATATACAAAATTGCTGATGATGCTCTTTATAATTCGAAGAAGCAAGGTAGAAATCGTTTTAAGATTATTGAATAGAAAAAACTTTGCTATATATTTAAAGAATAAAAAATCTATCAAAGAAAAATAGTAATAAAATAATAAAGCCTAATGACAAATATAAAAATGCATCATTAGGCTTTATTCCTATAAATTATTATAATGTTAATTTATAGACTAAGTTTAATATAGATTTATTTATAATCTATATTTGTATCCAAGACTTAATCTAAATAAAATTTAGATTTAATATTGGTTCATAGATTTTAGTATTTCTATAACATAATCCCAAACATTAGCTATAGAAGGGATACTAACATGTTCATTTGGAGTATGAACATCAAACATATCTGGTCCTATAGAAATAGCTTCAGCATGAGGAAGTTTATCAAGTAATAATCCACACTCAAGACCAGCATGTAGAGCCATAACAGTAGGAACTTTACCAGTTAATTTTTCATAAGTTTCACTACATATTTTTTCTAATTTAGAACCTTTTTTGAATTCCCAAGCTGGATATTGAGAAGTAAGACCATAATCAGCACCTAAAGCTTGAGCTAAAAGTCTTATTCTATCTGCTATTTCATCTCTAATAGACATAACAGAACTTCTAACAGAAGTTAAAAATTCAATAGTAGATTCTTTAGTTTCAATTATAGCGAAGTTAGTAGAACTTTCAACTAATCCTTCTATATCAAGGCTTACAGATTGAACACCATGAGGAGTTAAGCTTGACATTTGAACAACTTTTTCTTTGCAATCTTTAGCAAGAACTTTTTCTACAGAAGTTTCAGCTACTGAATAAGACATACCAGGGTCAGAAGTAGTGAACTCATGTTTAAATGCAGTTAAAATTTCATTTATTTGTTTTTTAGCAACTTCAACATCAGCTTTATTAACAGCTATTACACACTTAGCTTCACGAGGTATAGCATTGTGCTTAGTTCCACCATCAACTGAAGCTAAATCATAATCAACATCTAATACACTTAATACTCTAGCGATTGCTTTATTAGCATTTGCTCTTTGTAAAACAATTTCCATACCAGAGTGTCCACCTAATAGTCCAGTAACTTCAACTAATAAACCTTGCTTGTCAGCTTCAACTTCTTTGTATTCAACAGGTAAACTAACAACACAAGTTTTACCACCAGCACAGCTAACTAATAAGTATCCTTCCTCCTCGGAGTCCATATTTAGGATATATTGACCTTTAATTAAGCTAGGCTCTAATGCATCAGCACCATTCATACCATCTTCTTCATTAACAGTAACTAAAACTTCTAATGCTGGATGCTCTAAAGTGTTGTCTTCTAATATAGCCATACCCATAGCAACAGCTATACCATTGTCAGCTCCTAGAGTAGTTCCAGTAGCATATATCATGTCACCATCGATTCTTAATTTTATAGGGTCTTTAAGAAAATCATGTTCAACATTCTTTTCTTTTTCACAAACCATATCCATATGTCCTTGAAGAACTACACCTGGACAATTTTCATATCCCTTTGTAGCAGGCTTTCTTATTATTATGTTTAAGCTTTCATCTTGAATAGTTTCAAGACCTAAATCTTTACCAAAGTTAAGTAAATAATCACTTATACCTTTTTCATTTCCAGAACCTCTAGGAATTTGAGATATTTTCTCAAAGTTTTTAAAAACATTTTCTGGTTTTAATCCTTCTAATACGTTTCCCATGACTCATGTTCCTCCTTAGTTTATCTATATAAGTAGCTATTCTTTAAAAACATGCTAAAATAAACCACTTTAAAAATATTAAAGAAGATTTTTTAACAGATTATATTACAAATAAAGCATGTTTATGTATAATATATAGATAGCTACATACATAGTATAATACAAAATATGTTTAAAATATATCTAAAAGAGAAAAAATATAATAATTTTACAAATGAAAAAGAAATAAAACTTGCAGTTTTTATTGGAAATGCTTGAAAACATACATTTTTAAAATTAAGTAAAAAAGTTAAAATATCGAGGATGGTGAATATAGAAAATGAATGAGAAATCGTTAAGAGTTCTAGAATACAATAAAATAATAGACTTATTAAAGAAGAAAGCCTCATCTTCTTTAGGTCTAAAATATATAGAAAATTTAGTCCCCAATACTGATTTTATAGAAGTAAAATCAATGCTAGAAGAAACTAGTGAAGCTCAATCAATTATTATAAAGAGAGGTTCAGTAGGTTTGGAAGGTATTCATGATATAGAAGACAAGGTAAAGAGAGCCTATATAGGAGCATCTCTTGACCCAGGAAGTCTAATTATGATAGCAGATACTTTAAGAGTAGCTAGGAGATTGAAAAATAGTCTATCCAGCAGTGATGAAGAAGATTTCAATTATCCAATAATACAATCTCTATCAAATTCTCTGTATGTGTATAAAGATATAGAAGACCAGATATATAATGCGATAATTAGTGAAGTAGAAATATCTGACAATGCTTCAAGTACACTTAGAGATATCAGAAGAAGAATATCTCAAAAAAATCAATCCATTAGGTCTAAACTAAATTCAATAATAAGTTCAACTACTTATCAAAAATACTTACAAGATGCCATAATTTCTCTAAGAGGCGATAGATTTGTAGTGCCTGTAAAAGCTGAATATAGGTCGCAAGTTGCTGGTATAGTACATGACCAGTCATCTTCTGGTGCGACACTTTTTATAGAGCCAATGACTATAGTAGAAATGAATAATGAATTGAGACAGTTGAAATTAGGAGAACAAGAAGAGATAGAAAGAATTTTATCAGAGCTTTCTGCTATGGTTGGAGAAGTGAGTGAACACTTAACTTCTAATCAAGAGATACTAGGGAGATTGGACTTTGCATTTTCAAAAGGAAAACTTTCTATACAAATGAGGGGTATAGAACCAACTTTAAATGAGGACAAATATTTAAATATAAAAAATGGAAGACATCCATTGTTGAATAAGAAAAAAGTAGTAGCAAATACGATTTATTTAGGAAGAGACTTCCATACATTGGTAATAACAGGTCCAAACACAGGAGGTAAGACTGTTACAATAAAAACTGTAGGTCTATTTGCACTTATGACACAAAGTGGACTTCATATACCTGCTGATTATGGAAGTAGTATGTGTGTATATGATAATGTATTTGCAGATATAGGAGATGAACAAAGTATTGAGCAGAGTCTATCAACATTTTCATCTCATATGACGAATATAGTATCAATACTACAAAACGTAACAGCAGACTCTTTAGTTATATTTGACGAATTAGGAGCAGGAACAGACCCTGTTGAAGGAGCTGCCCTTGCAATAGCAGTATTAGAAGATATAAATTCTGTAGGAGCCAAATGTATAGCAACTACTCACTATAGTGAGCTTAAAAACTATGCTCTTACTAAATCTGGTGTAGAAAATGCAGCGGTTGAGTTTGATATAGAAACTTTAAGCCCAACATATAAGCTACTTATAGGTGTTCCAGGAAAATCGAATGCCTTTGAGATTTCAAGAAAACTTGGACTAAGTGACTATGTAATTTCACGTGCTAAAGAATATATAAATACAGATAACATAGCTTTAGAAGATGTATTGCAGAATGTTGAAAAGAATAGAATCAAAGCAGTAGAAGACAGAGAAGAAGCTGAAAGATTAAAAGAAGAGATTGAAAGACTAAAAGTAGAGTATGATGAAAAACTTGAAAAGTTGATTAGCCAAAGAGATAAGATGATTGAAAAAGCTAAGTCAGAAGCATTTTCAATTATAAGACAAGCTAAAGAAGAAGTAGACATTATAATAAAGGAACTTAGAAATCTTGAACAGGAAAGAGCTTCAAAAGAAAAGAATCGTAAGATAGAAGAACTTAGAAAAGAATTGACTAGTTCTATGGGAAGTCTTCAACCAACAGTAAAAAGTATGATAGTTCCAAAGGTTTCAAATAAAGAGATAAAAGACCTAAAGCCAGGAGAAGAAGTTAAGGTAATAACTCTAAATCAAAATGGTAGTGTGGTTTCAGTGGATAAAAAGAGAAAAGAAGCAGTAGTGCAAATTGGTATAATGAAGATGACTCTACCTTTTAAGTCTTTACAAAAAACTCGTAAGGATGTTTCAACAAATGTAACTAAATCAACAAGAAATATCATAAGGTCAAAATCTGGTAATATAAAAAATGAAGTTGACCTTAGAGGATTAAACTTAGAAGAAGCTATAATGGAAGTTGAAAAATACCTTGATGATGCATATGTGGCAGGATTAGAATCTGTAACAGTAATACATGGAATAGGTACAGGAGTACTAAAATCAGGGCTACAAGATATCTTAAGAAGAAATAGACATGTAAAATCACAAAGAGGTGGTCAATATGGAGAAGGTGGAGCAGGAGTAACGATTGTTAAACTAAAATAATTTGTATGGGAGCACATTTTTATGATATTAGTATCTGCATGTTTAATAGGAATAAATTGTAAATATAGTGGCGATAATAATGAAAATGAAAAAGTTAAGGAATATTTAAAAGGCAAAGAATTTACACTTGTGTGTCCAGAACAGTTAGGTGGTCTATCTACACCAAGACCACCTGCTGAGATAGTTGATAATAAGGTAATTACCAACGATAATAAGGATGTGACAGAAAACTTCGTAAAGGGTGCTAAAGAGACTCTAAAAATAGCAAATTTATATGTATGTAGCGAAGCAATATTAAAAGAAGGTAGTCCATCTTGTGGGTGTAATTTAATTTATGATGGTAGTTTTTCTGGTAAAAAAATCTCAGGAAAAGGTGTCACAGCAAAACTACTTGAAGAAGCAGGAATAAAAGTTAAAAGTGAAAAAGATTTGTAGAAAATTAATAAAAGAATAAAAAATTGCATGTAAAAATAGTATTTTTAACATAGGGATAATTAGTACAAAAGGTACAATTTTTAAAGTACTTTGCCATGTAATGAAATACTTGAAAAAACACGAAATTTGATTTAACATAAAGAGATAAGCACAATATAAACCAGGTACAATGTAGAGAGGAGCAACAAGATGCAAGATTTCAAGGTAGCAATATCAAATTGCCTTAAAGAAAAAATAGAAGATTTATCGAAAGAAGAGATAGAGGCACTTATAGAAGTTCCACCAAATAAGGACATGGGTGACTATGCTTTTCCATGCTTTAAATTAGCTAAAGTGTTTAGAAAAGCTCCAAATATGATAGCAAATGAATTGGCAGAAAGTATAGAACCAAGTGGAGAGATAACAAAGGTAATACAATTAGGTGGATATGTAAACTTTTTTGTAAATAAATCTCAATTAGCAGAAACTGTAATCAAAAAAGTACTAGCAGAAAAAGAAAATTACGGTCATAGTGATTTTGGTAAAGATAAAACTGTAATAGTTGAGTATTCTTCTCCAAATATAGCAAAACCTTTCCATATAGGGCATATAAGAACTACAGTTATAGGTAATGCCTTATATAAGATATATGACTCACAAGGATACAAGACTATAAGAATAAATCATTTAGGTGACTATGGAACTCAATTTGGTAAGTTAATAGTGGCCTTTAAAAAGTGGGGAGAAAAAGAAGTAGTAGAATCTAATCCAATTCCAGAATTGCTAAAATTATATGTAAGATTCCATGATGAGGCTGAACAATATCCAGAAATGGAAGATGAAGCAAGAGCATGGTTTACTAAATTAGAAAATGGCGACGAGGAAGCAAAAGAATTATGGCAATGGTTCAGAGATGAGAGTTTAAAAGAATTTAACAGAGTATATAAGCTTTTAGATATAGAATTTGATTCTTTGGCAGGGGAGAGTTTCTATTCTGATAAGATGGGTAAAGTTATTGAGTTATTAGAAGAAAAAAATCTTCTAATAGAGTCTAAAGGCGCAAAGATTGTTGATTTAGAAGAATATAAAATGCCACCAGCACTTATTACTAAGAATGATGGTTCAACATTATATATGACAAGAGATTTAGCTGCTGCAATATATAGAAAAGAAACTTATAATTTTGACAAATGTATATATGTAGTTGGTTCTCAACAAAACTTACATTTCCAACAATGGTTTAAGGTAATTGAGCTTATGGGATATGATTGGGCAAAAGATTTGACTCATGTTGGATTTGGTATGGTAGCTCTTGAAGAAGGTACCATGTCAACTAGAAAAGGAAGAGTAGTATTTTTAGAAGACGCTTTAAATCAAGCTATAGATAAGACTAAAGACATTATACTTACTAAAAATCCAAATGCTAAAAATGTAGATGAAATATCTAAACAAGTAGGTGTTGGTGCAGTAGTATTCCAAGAATTGTCCAATAGTAGAATTAAAGACTACACATTCTCATGGGAAAGAACATTAAGCTTTGATGGTGAGACTGGACCATATGTTCAATATACACATGCGAGATGTTGTGCAGTTTTAAGAAAAGCAGAAGAAGAAATAACTTCTGATATAGATTATAGTCTGTTAGCTGATGAAGATAGTGCAGAAGTTCTTAGAGTTATAGAATCATTTAACAAAAATATTTTACTTGCTCTAAAGAAAAATGAGCCACATATAGTGACTAGATTTATGTTAGATTTGGCTCAAGCGTTTAATAAATTTTATCATGACAATCCAATTTTAGTAGAAAATTTGGAAATTAGAAAAGCGAGACTTGCATTAGTTCTAGCTACAAAACAAACTTTAGAGAATTCCTTGGAACTGTTGGGAATGCACGCTCCTGAAAGAATGTAATACGATAAAATGTTGAAATAAAAAGAATAAAATTGAACTTAGTACGCAATTTGTATAACTGTAAAATATAGGGATGTCGAAAACTGATGCTTTACATATAAAAAAGTAGTATCGTATAATAATATATAGATAGTAGATTACAATGATTTTTGTACACTACTATCCCCCTATATATGACAGCTTCTTAAACGGGCTGTCTCTTTTTTTTTAATGGCAAGATATTTAGATTCAATTTTTTAGAAAGGATATATTTATGAATGATGAATTACTAAAAAAAGTCTATACATCTTCCTTTAGTAGTGCAAGTAGGGCTCTTAAAGATTTAATTATAATAAATACAAAATCCTTAATAGATGATAAAACGCAAAGATGTGTATATATAGACGAAAATAGACTGAGAGATGAACTTATTTACTATAGATTTTATGGAGAGAAAATAGGGACTATTAATTTTTTAAATATTTTATTACCATTAATTTTATCGAATACTAATATCCAAAAAAGTGAGGATGAGGTTGTTAGACTAATAAAAAGATATGTGAATTATTTTAAAAAAGAAGAATCTTTATTTGATTATTTATTAGGTTCTGTAGCATATAATTCTGTTATGCACAATCTTATAAATAATAGTAAAATAGAATATGTCGAATTACTACAGAGTATTAAAGACAAGATAATAGGATTTTCTATAGAATTAGACAAATCAGATATTGTAAAATTTCAGATGGCAAGGATTAAAGCAATACAATTAATTGATAAATATATTGATTCAAAGTTTGAAGAGTATGATGAAGAAAGTGTTCTATTAAACGTGTTAAACATCTTATATGATGTATATATGCAAGATAGAGCTGTAGAAAATGAAGGAATTAAGAGCATAAAAAAATCTATATTATCCATTTTGGGTGAAGATAGTGAATTAAATGAAGATAATATAGATTTCATTTTTTCTATGTCGGAATATGTTGTTAAATTGAGAAAATATAAAATTGGAGTTAAGGCATATAATAAAAAAATAGACCCAAGAAGTCTTATAAGACTTGAAGAAGGTAATACTATAATAGACCCCATATTTAATCAAATAACAGTTATGTCAAAAACCTTTAATGATAACATATTAAGCATAAAAATAAATTCTAAATCAGGTATTCATATATTGAAATTTAAAAAGGTTTAGGCTATCAGAGTGTGCTATTTTTCTCTAGATAATCCAGAAAATCTTTTTCCTTAGTGTCAGTTAAAAAACATAATTCCTTTACAATATTATTTCTAAGGTCGATGAAATCACTAATTTGAGTATTTTCATTAGTGTATTCAAGAGACTTTATAATAAGTAGTAGATCTCTTTTTGATAAAGAGTTGATAGATACTTTTTCAATTAATTCCATAAAAAACTTCCTTTCCTCACATTACTTGAAATTAATAAATTAATTATATAGATATTATTAAAACTTTACATATACTATTCTAACCTATAAGGGGTACAAAAAGACAGTATAATCTTAAAAAGAGGTGAGAAATATTTGAAAATTTTATTAACAACATTAAATTCTAAGTTTATTCATACAAATCTAGCGATAAGATACTTAAAAGAATTTGTAAGAGATTTGTTAGATGTTGATATGAAAGAATATACGATAAACAATGATTTGGACTATATTTTAAAGGATATATACAAAAATGAGTATGATATAATATTATTCTCCACATATATTTGGAATGTGGGAGATATAGTTAAGCTTTGTGATAATCTGAAGAAAATTAGACCTAATACTAAAATAGCTTTGGGCGGACCAGAAGTTAGTTATGATAGCTATGAGGCAATGAAAAAGTATGATTTTGTGGATTATATACTTTATGGAGAAGGAGAATTAATTTTTAAAGACTTAGTACTTCACTTACAAGGTAAAAAAGAAATAAACGATGTAAATGGACTTGTATATAGACAAGGCAATGAGATAATAGTGAATAAACCGATGGAATTACTTCAAAACTTGGACGAGATTCCTAGCCCTTATGAAAATTTAAATCCAAAGGAATATGAAAATAGAATAGTGTATTATGAATCATCAAGAGGTTGTCCTTTTAACTGTCAGTATTGTTTATCATCTACTATTCCAGGTCTAAGATATTTTAGTTTAGATAGGATAAAGAGTGATTTGAAAGCTTTAATAGATGCAAGGGTATCACAGATAAAGTTTATTGATAGAACCTTTAATGCAAATAAAAAAGTGGCTATGGAAATTATGGATTTTCTTATGAAAAATGATAATGGATATACAACTTATCATTTTGAAGTTACAGCGTATTTGATAGATGATAAGATGCTTGAATTTTTAGCTGATTGTAAAGAAGGTCTCTTTCAGTTTGAAATAGGGGTACAATCTACAAATGAAAAAACACTTGATGCAGTAGGTAGAAGGGATGATTTTAAAAAATTGTCTCATGTTGTGCAGACTGTAGCATCTTATAGAAATATACATCAGCACTTAGATTTAATTGCAGGGCTTCCTTATGAAGATTATAAGAGCTTTGAGAATTCCTTTAATGATGTATTTAATTTAGGTATAGAGCATCTACAATTAGGTTTTTTAAAGATGATTAAAGGGACAGGCATGAGAAAAGTGGCAGATGAACATGGTTTTAAATATAAAGATTATGCTCCATATGAATTTTTATATAATAATTATATAAGTTATGAGGAAACATTGAAGCTAAAGGATATAGAGGATATATTGGAGAGATATTACAATTCTAAAAATTTTGTGTTATCTATGAGATATATTATAGGGAGATTTTATAAACAAAGTCCTTTTAAATTCTTTGAGACTTTTGCTAAGTATTTCGATGAGAATGGATACTTTGATTTAGCACAAGGAAAGAATCAACTGTATAAAATATTGATAGATTTCTATAATCAAAATATAAATGTAGATAATGATGTATTCAATGATATATTAAAGTATGACTATATATCACTGGGAAAAACATCAAATATACCACAGTTTTTTAATAAGTTAGATGTGGATGATTTTAAGAATAGATGCCATGTATTTTTACAGGATAATGATAACTTATCAACATATTTACCTAATTTTGTTGATAAACCAGCTAAACATATAATAAAATATGTTCATTTCGAGCCATTTAAATTCAATATTGTGGATTTAAAAAGTGATATAAATATAGAAATAAGAAAAGAAAAAAATATAGTCTTGTTTGAATATGATGATAAAAAAGTATTTGAGAAATCTAAAACTCATAAAGTAGAGATTTAAATATTTAGGAGGAAAAAATGGATTTTAAAATAGAAAAATATTTGCTAAAAAAGGCAGAGGAACTAGCTTTTATTACTATAAAGCATGGTGGAGAGTTTAAATTAAAGAGTTATGATGTTCCAAAAGGTGGATTAGATGTACCTATAAAAAATGAAGTATTGGTAAAAGGAATAAAAGAAAAGACTGCCCAAGATAAGTTAAACTCAATGTCTATAGCAGATGCTATGATATATATAATTGGTGTAGATAGTAAATTTAAAAACAATGGAGAATATGAAAAATTTTTAAATGCTTTATCTAAAGATATTAATCTGGATTTAAAGGCGTATATGGGATATATGTCAAGAAAATACTTTGAGATTGGCGAACATACGGATTCTTTAATATATATAAAAGCATTTATAACAATGTATCCAGATGATTTAGATGCAATGTATAACTATGCAATAGTTTGCCAAGAGATAGCAAAACAGTATCAAAAAGATATGGATGAGAAGGCAATGAATGCATTTTTACTTGAAGCAATGGCTAAACTTGAGAATATAATCTATGTTGATGAGAATTTTGCATTAGGTTATTACCATTTAGGTTATCATTATTATAATCAAGGTCAATATCTAAAAACTAAGCTAACTTGGGAAGATGCATTAAGACTTGGATTAGAGGCTGATTTGGTGGCTGAGATACAAGATAACTTAGGAAAGATGGACTTTAAAGTTCAGTATGAAGAAGGATATACGCTTGTATTCCAAGGTAAATTTAAAGAAGGATTAGAGAAACTACTTCCATTAGAAGAAGAACATATGGATTGGTGGAACTTGTTGTTCATGATAGCACTTGGATATAAGGGTATGGGAGAGATAGAACAGGCTGAGATGTATTTGGGGAAGATATTGATAATAAAGCCTAAGCAAGTAGATGCTATAGTGGAATTAGGGCTTTGTGAAGCTTATAAAAATAATTTAGATAAAGCAATAGAGTATTTTGAACAAGCTGCTAAGATAAAGGAAGACCCAGAAATACTTTGTAATTTAGGTATGGCTTATTTAAATAATGGTGATATTGATGATGCGACTTACTATATAGAAAGAGCTTATGAATTGAATCCACAAGATGAAATTACGATTGCTTGTTTAAAAGAGCTTGGAATAAATAAGTAAGGTAATAGTAAATTTTATAAGTATATGCGAATACTCCATCTTAAAAAATACTAAGATGAAGATGAAATACTTAGGTATGCTAATATAAATATTTTAGATATGTTAATCTAAATATAAGTATAAAAAGTATGTGTTTATAGTTGATTTTGACTATAGGCACATACTTTTTTATTGTTATGTGTAAAGATACATGTGAAACAAAATGGAATTAGAACATTAGTAAATCAGTATTATATAAACTCAATTAAAAATAAATAGAAATAAAAAAATTGATTTTATATATATGGATACATATAAATAAAACTAAGCTATGGACAGTAATATAACATGAATATTAAATCAACATAAATTTGGGATATTAACCAAATTTTTAGTTGTATCAATTCTTTGTAACATAAAAAATAAATTGGGAAAAGAGATAATAAATATGGTATTATTTAGTTAAATATATATAAGGGAGGGGTTACTTTTGATAAAGAAATTAGATGATATTTTAGAGCAACTTAAGGGAGGAGAGAAAATAGTACTTTCTGTAGCAGCAGCTCATGACAAAGAGGTTTTGATGGCAATAAAAGATGCTGTAGAAAGAAATATAATTACTCCTATATTAGTTGGAAATGAAGAAAAAATAAGAGACATATCAAAAGAAATAGGATTTGATTTAAATGGTATCAGAATAGTGGATAAGGATGATATCAAAGATTGTGCAGAAATAGCAGTTAAACTAGTATCAAGTAAAGAAGCTGATTTTGTAATGAAAGGATTATTAGATACATCAGTTATCTTAAAAGAAGTGTTAAATAAAGACTATGGTCTTAGAACTGATAGTTTATTAAGCCATGTAATGGTATATGAGTTAGAAAGATACCATAAATTACTTATAACTACAGATGGAGGTATGAACATAGCTCCTGATTATGAGCAAAAGGCAAAGATATTAAAAAATTCAATAAAAGCTGCAAAAGCTTTAGGTATGGAAACTGTAAAAGTTGCATGCTTAGCAGCTAAAGAAAAAGTAAATCCTAAGATGCAAGCTACTGTAGATGCAGATATGTTAGCGAAGGCTTGTAAAGAAGGAGAATTTGGAGAAAATGTAATTGTAGAAGGTCCTTTAGCTTTTGATTTAGCTGTTTCAAAAGAAGCTAGTGAAATAAAGGGATTTAAGAGTGAAGTATCTGGTGATGTAGATATTATGTTGGTTCCAACAATTGAGGTTGGTAATGGAATAGGGAAAGCCTTTACATATATGGCAGACTCTAAATCAGCAGGTATAATTATGGGTGCAAAGGCTCCTATAGTTTTAGTATCAAGAGCTGATTCACATGAATCTAAATTATATTCTATTGCATATGGTGCTATTGTAGCAAAGAGTATGAAATAAAATCAAGCGTATAAAATAAATGAATAAAAATAGAAAAATAAGTCAAAATGTCTAAATTAATCCGATATTAAAAAAATTTTATATAAAAAATAATTATGGCTTCAAATGAATATATACAAATGTTCAATTTGAAGCTATAATTAATATTAAAGTAGGAAAAGTAAAAAAATTCAAAAAAATTAGTCCAAAAAATGCTATTCTAAGAAGTTTTTACTAATTGAGTTTAGGGAGTAAAAATCTGTAACAAGTCCAAAAGCAATGAAAAATAATAAATACACAATCAATATATAAAAACAAAAAAATGAATAGAAATAATTCAAACTTGATTTAAAAAAAATCAAAACATAATTTAATTAAACTAAAGCATCAAAAAATGGGTTTAAGTATTAAGAAATAGCCAAAAATAGGAAGTAAAATTAACTTAAATTAGGTACCAAAAATTAAATTTTTATGTATTATCTAATTTTGTTAAAAAAATATTTAAATCTAAAGCAAAGTGTTGGAAATTAGTATATAATCAACTTAGAAAGCATTTATTTTATTATTTTATGACATGAAGTCAGTCACCTGGGGGATTTTAAAAATCAAAAAAAGGGGATAGGAATATGGATGAAAAAATGTTAACAATTGATTTAAACAGCCAGAAGATGATAGCAAAAGCTAGAGAAGAAGGCGTAGAAACAATGTATGATAGAAAAGAAGGCTTTAAGGCACAATGTGGTTTTGGTCTTCAAGGTGTTTGCTGTAGAATATGTGGAATGGGACCATGTAGAATAAGTCCTAAAACTCCAAGAGGGTTATGTGGAGCAGATGAACATACTATAGTAGGTAGAAACTTTGCAAGAATGGTTGCTGGTGGGACAGCTGCCCATTCAGACCATGCTAGAGATATCGCACATACATTAGCATTAGCTGATCCAAATGGAAACTATAAAATAAGAGATGAAGCTAAGTTAATAACTTTAGCTAAAGAATGGGATGTAGAGACAGAAGGTAGAGATATCTATGATGTAGCACATGAAGTGGCAGAAATTGCATTAATGGAGTTTGGGAAGCCTTTTGGAACATTAAGATTTATAAAAAATGCACCAGAACCAAGACAAAAAATATGGAAAGAATATGCTATAGAACCAAGAGCTATAGATAGAGAAATTGCAACAATAATGCACTCTACTCATATAGGATGTACTGGTGATATAGATAGTTTAATACACATGAGTCTTAGAACTTCTATGGCTGATGGTTGGGGCGGTTCTATGATAGGTACTCGTCTAAGCGATATTTTATTTGGAACTCCAGTGCCAAGAAGAACAGAGGCTAACTTAGCAGTATTAGAAGAAAATAAAGTTAATATAATATTACATGGACATGAGCCAGCATTATCAGAAATGATAGTTTTAGCTTCAGAAGAGCCAGACTTAGTAGCTTTAGCTAAAGAAGTTGGAGCTGATGGAATAAACTTAGCTGGTATGTGTTGTACAGGTAATGAGATTACAATGAGACATGGTGTAAGAATAGCAGGAGACTTCCATCAACAAGAACTTGCAATAATAACTGGAGCAGTTGAAGCTGTAATAGTTGACGTTCAATGTATATTCCCTGCATTAGCTAGAGTTGCAGATTGTTACCATACTAAATTTGTAACAACTTCTCCAAAAGCTAAAATAACAGGTTCAACTTATATTGAATTTAGAGAAGAACAAGCACTTGATGATGCTAAAGCAATAGTTAAAGAAGCTATTTTAAACTTTAAAAATAGAGATAAATCAAAAGTACTTATACCTGAATTAAAATCAGGGGCAACAGTTGGGTATAGTGTAGAAGCAGTAGTAAACCAATTAGATAGAGTTGTAAACTCTCATATAGACCCAGCAGGAACAGTTAAGCCATTAACAGACTGTTTAAAATCTGGAGTATTAAGAGGAGCAGCTGGTGTAGTTGGATGTAACAATGCTAAAGGAGTTTCAAATGAGGCTCACGTAACAATAATGAAAGAATTAATTAAAAATGACATAATAGTAGTTACTACAGGATGTGGTGCTTCAGCAGCAGCTAAATTTGGTTTAATGGAAACTGATGCAGCAGAAAAATATGCAGGTAAAGGTCTTGCAACTGTCTGTAAACTAGTAGGAATCCCACCAGTACTACATATGGGTTCTTGCGTTGATATAAGCCGTATATTAGATTTAGTTGGAGCAGCAGCTAATTACTTAGATATGGATATGTGTGACCTTCCAGTTGTAGGTATAGCTCCAGAGTGGATGTCAGAAAAAGCAGTTGCTATAGGATGTTATGTTGTAGCTTCTGGTATAGACACTTATTTAGGAATAATGCCTCCAATAACTGGTTCTTCAAGAGCAGTAGACATATTAACTAGCGAATTAAAAGATAAAGTTGGAGCAACATTTACTGTAAATACTAATCCAAAAGAATTAGCAGCTACAATAATAGAAGATATAGAGAAAAAACGTGTTCACTTTGAAGCATTAGTTGAAGAAAAAATGGCAGAAAAGGCTGAAGCTTAAGAGAGATAGAAAGCATAGAAAAAACGATTTTATAAGAAGTTTTATGGATGAATAAAGTCAAATGTTAAAGCAAAGAACATCAAAATATAACGAATATACTGAATAAATAAAATATAAACAATATAATGAAGAATAATAAAACTATACATGCTGCTTTGAAAAGCTAGTAAGGTAAATGTAATTGGTTCCTGTAAGGACTAGCTGTAGTTTATTTTTAGTGTACAAAAAATAAACAACTATAAATTAACTACATAAAAAGCAAATAGTAATAAAGGTGGTAAGGATTATGAAGATAGCAATAACAGGTAAAGGTGGAGTAGGTAAAACGACTTTTTCTTCAATGCTCTCTAGGATGTTTGCTGAAGACGGATACAGAGTTGTTGCTGTTGACGCCGACCCGGATGCTAATTTAGCTTTAGCACTAGGTTTTCCAAAAGAAGTATATGAATCAATAGTACCTATATCAGAAATGAAGAAATTAGTTTCAGATAGAACAGCCGCTTCTGTAGGTTCCTTTGGAAAAATGTTTAAGATGAATCCTAAAGTGGATGATATCCCTGAAAATTTCTGTAAAGAATATAATGGAGTAAGATTGCTTACTTTAGGAACAGTAGATTCTGGTGGTACTGGATGTGTATGTCCAGAGCATGTTCTTTTAAAAAGATTATGTTCACATTTAATACTACAAAATAAAGATGTAGTTGTTATGGATATGGAAGCAGGAATTGAACATTTAGGAAGAGGAACAGCTCAAGGTGTAGATGCTTTTATAGTAGTTGTAGAACCAGGGGAAAGAAGTTTACAGACTTATAGAAAAGTTAAAAAACTTGGACATGATATAGGAGTAAATAAGGTATTTGTTGTAGGTAATAAAATTAGAAATAAGGAAGATGAAGAATTTATAATTCAAAACTTAGAAGATGGAGAATCTTTAGGATTTATTTATTACAATCAAGATGTTATAGATTCTGATAGAGCAAATCAATCTCCATATGATTCTAGTGAAACAACAAAAGCACAAATTAAAGCAATAAAAGATAAATTAATGTCACTTAAAGATAAATAGAATTTTGATTTGGGATTTTAGGTTGGTTAAAGGTTAGACATAGGTAATAGATAGGTAATAAATAAGGAATTAGATAAATAACTAGCTATTAAGTTTGAATATTTTAATAGCTTAGTAGCTAGTTTTTAAGTAATTTTACATGTATAATTATCTTATAAAATATAATTTTTACATATTAATACAATTTTTGAAAAAAATTATATTTTAAATCTATTTAGGTTGTGGGAGGAGATTCAGTTATGGGATTTAAATCTGATATTGAAATAGCTCAAGAAGCTAAACCTCAAGATATTAGAGAGGTTGCAAAAAAATTAGGACTAGGTGAAGATGATGTAGAACTTTATGGTAAATACAAAGCCAAAGTTGACTACAATCTACTAAAAAGAGAGACTGGCAAAAAAGCTAAGTTAATATTAACTACAGCTATAAATCCAACTCCAGCAGGTGAAGGAAAAACTACTACTACTATAGGTGTTGCAGATGCATTTGCTAAGTTAGACCAAAATGTATTAGTTGCTTTAAGAGAACCATCTCTAGGACCAGTATTTGGTGTTAAAGGTGGAGCAGCTGGTGGAGGATATGCACAAGTTGTTCCTATGGAAGATATAAACTTACACTTTACAGGTGACTTCCATGCTATAGGAGCTGCTAATAACCTTTTAGCTGCTATGCTTGATAACCATATTCACCAAGGAAATGCTCTTAGAATAGACCCTAAGAAAATAACTTGGAGAAGATGTGTAGACATGAACGATAGACAACTTAGAAATATCGTTGATGGTATGGGTAAAAAAGGTGATGGAGCAGTTAGACAAGACGGATTTGATATAACTGTTGCTTCTGAGATAATGGCAGCGTTCTGTTTGGCAAGTGATATATCTGACTTAAAAGAAAGATTAGGAAACATAATAGTTGGATATAGCTACGAGGGTGACCCTGTAACAGCTAGACAATTAAAAGCTAATGGTGCTATGGCTGCATTATTAAAAGATGCTTTAAAACCAAACTTAGTTCAAACTCTTGAAGGAACACCATCATTTGTGCACGGTGGACCATTTGCAAATATCGCTCATGGATGTAACTCTGTTATAGCTACAAGAATGGCTATGCACTTTGCAGACTATGTAATAACTGAGGCTGGTTTCGGTGCTGACCTTGGAGCAGAAAAATTCTTAGATATAAAATGTAGAATGGCAAACTTAAAACCAGATGCTGTTATAATAGTTGCTACTGTAAGAGCATTAAAATACAATGGTGGAGTTGCTAAAGCAGACTTAAATAACGAAAACCTAGAAGCTCTTGAAAAAGGACTTCCAAACTTATTAAAACATGTTGAAAACATAACTCAAGTATATGGATTACCAGCAGTTGTTGCAATAAACAGATTCCCACTTGACACTGAAGCTGAACTTAAACTTGTTGAAGATAAGTGTAAAGAATTAGGTGTAAATGTTGCTCTTTCTGAAGTATGGGCAAAAGGTGGAGAAGGTGGAATTGCAGTAGCTAAAGAAGTTCTAAGATTATTAGATGAAGAAGAAAATAACTTTAGATTCTGCTATGAAGATGATTTATCTATAAAAGACAAGATAAATGCTATAGCTACTAAGATTTATGGAGCAGATGGTGTAGATTATACTCCAGAGGCTGATAAAGAAATAGCTAACTTAGAAAAACTTGGATTTACTAAGGTTCCAGTATGTATGGCTAAGACTCAGTATTCTTTAACTGATGACCAAACTAAATTAGGTAGACCAACAGGATTTAGAATAACTGTAAGACAAGCAGCAATCTCAGCAGGGGCTGGATTTATAGTTGCACTTACTGGAGAAATTATGAAGATGCCAGGATTACCAAAAGTTCCAGCAGCAGAAAAAATAGATGTTGATGAAAATGGAGTAATAGCTGGATTATTCTAAGCACTTTAATTTATAAATAAAGAGTAGGAGATATCTTAAAATACTTCGTAAAATATCTCGAATAATTTGAGGTATTTTCCTACATCCTTTCAAGGAGGATTATCATGAAAATAGCAGATAAAACTTGTGTTGATTTTGTAGAAGTACTATCTTCTAAAGAAGCAGTACCAGGTGGCGGTGGAGCTGCTGCACTAGTTGGTGCAATTGGTATGGCTCTAGGCAGTATGGTCTGTAATCTTACAATAGGAAAGAAAAAATATGCTGAGTATGAAGAAAGCGTAAAAGAGATATTAAGTAAAGCTGGAAAACTAGAAAAAGATTTATTAAAAATGATAGATGATGATGCAGAATGTTTCTTACCATTATCAAAAGCTTACGGGCTTCCTAAAGAAACAGAAGAAGAAAAAAGAATAAAAGCAGAGACAATGGAAAAAGCACTTAAAGTTGCTTGTGAAGTACCACTAAATATAGTAAGAGTTTGTTATGAAGCTATTAAGTTACATGAAGATTTAGTTGATAAAGGTTCAAGACTTGCTATAAGCGATGTTGGTGTAGGAGTTCAATGTTTAAGAGCTGCTATACTTGGTGGACAGTTAAATGTAGTTATAAATATAAATTCTATACAAGACAAGGAATATGTTGATAAAGTAAAAACAGAAGTAGATAAATTAGTTGAAGAAGGCGTAAAGACTTGTGATGAAGTTTATGCTAAAGTTGAAAAAGCTCTTGGAAAATAATTTTTAAATGACGAAAGTAAATACTATGTTGTTAATATGTGGTATATAGAATAAATTAATTTAAGTTTGCTTGTAGGGGAGTTGTGAATATATGGAAGGAATGTCAACTAAAGGACAAATTATAAAAGGAAAACCTGTAGCTGATAAAATTAGTGAAGAGTTAATAAAAGAAGTTGAATTATTAGTAAAAGAAGGTATAAGTCCTAAACTAACAATAGTTAGGGTTGGAGCAAGAAGTGATGATTTATCATATGAAAGAGGCGCACTAAAAAGATGTCAAAACATTGGTATAACAACAGAAGTGTTGGAATTAGCTGAAGATATAACTCAAGATGAATACATTGATGTATTAAAGAGAGTTAATGATGACAAAAATGTTAATGGTATATTATGTTTTAGACCTCTTCCAAAACACTTAAATGAAGAAGTTATAAAATATGTTATTGCACCAGAAAAAGATGTAGACTGTTTTAGTCCAATAAACTCTGCTAAAGTCATGGAAGGTGATAAGAGTGGATTCCCACCATGTACTCCTACAGCAGTAGTAGAAATATTAAAACATTATAATGTCGATTTAAAAGGAAGTAAGATAACAGTTCTTGGAAGATCAATGGTTGTTGGGAAGCCAGTATCAATGCTTTTATTAAGTGAACATGCAACTGTTACAATATGTCACTCAAAAACTAAAAATTTATCAGGTGTAGCAGCAGACGCGGATGTATTAATAGCAGCTATTGGTAGAGCTAAGATGGTTGATGAAACTTTTGTTAAAGATGGGGCAGTAGTTATAGACGTTGGTATAAATGTTGATGAAGAAGGAAATTTATGTGGAGATGTTGATACAAATGCAGTTTTAGATAAAGTATCAATGATAACTCCAGTTCCAGCGGGGGTTGGTTCAGTTACAACATCTATACTTGCAAAACATGTAGTTAAAGCTTGTAAATTACAAAATAATAAATAGATATATATAAGTGGAAGGTTTAGGGGGGAAGTAGATATGATAATTTCTGAAAATAAACCATTAGAAGAAGTACTAGGGTACTTAAAGAATTTTGACAAGCTAGTTTTAGTTGGTTGTAATCAATGTGCAGCGACTTGTAAAAGTGGTGGAGAAGAAGAAGTTCTAAAAATGAAAGAAACTCTTGAAGGTGAAGGCAAAAAAATCTTAGGATATGTAATGCTTGACCCTGCTTGTAACCTTTTAAAGTCTAAAAAGGATTTAAAGGCTCTAAAAGAAGAGACTAAAGAAGCTGATGCAGTTTTATCTTTAGCATGTGGAGATGGTACACAAACAATAGTTAAGAACCTAAAAGATAAGCCAGTTTATCCAGCCAACAATACTTTGTTCATAGGGGAAGTACAAAGGGTTGGAGAATATGAAGAAGCTTGTAAAGCTTGTGGAGACTGTGAACTTGGTTGGACAGGTGGAATATGTCCAGTAACTATGTGTGCTAAAGGTCTTATGAATGGAGCTTGTGGTGGAGCTAAAAATGGTAAGTGTGAAGTAAATTCAGAGAATGATTGTGCTTGGATAAAGATATATGAAAGATTAGAAGCTATAGGACAATTAAGCAATTTAGCAGAAATAAGACCACCAAAAGACTATTCTAAGCAAAATAATCCAAGAAGCCTAAGTGCAAAGAAAAAGAAAGAAGCAGCAGCAAATTCATAAAAGTTTTTTTTAGAAGGTTAAAAGGGGGATTAGAGATGAGCTTATTAAGAGAAACATTAGAAAGTGGAAAATTTGCAGTTACTACTGAAATGGCTCCTCCAAAAGGGACTGACCTTTCACATTTAATAGAATGTGCAAAGCCATTAGTTGGGAGGGTTCATGCAGCAAATGTAACAGACTTTCAATCAGCAGTTATGAGAGCAACTTCTCTTGCTACATGTAAATTACTAAAAGATGCTGGATTAGAGCCAGTTATTCAAATAACAGGGAGAGATAGAAATAGGATAGCTATACAAGGAGAAATGTTGTCAGCAGGCGTATTTGGGATAAACAATCTGTTGGCACTAACAGGAGACCATACTAGCGTAGGAGACCATCCACAAGCTAAGGGAGTCTTTGATTTAGACTCTGTTGGGATACTTCAAACTGCTGAGACTTTAATGGCAGGTACGGACATGGCTGGTAATAAATTAAAAGGTTCTCCAGATTTTTATCTAGGAGCATCAGTAACTCCAGAATATTCTCCAATAGAAGTTCAATTATTAAAAATGCAAAAGAAAATAAAAGCAGGAGCTAAATTTTTCCAAACTCAAGCACTTTATGACATAAATACAATGAGAAAGTTTAGAGAATTAACAAGGGATATGGATTGCAAGGTATTAGCAGGAATAGTACCTTTGAAATCACCAGGAATGGCCAAATTTATGACTGCAAATGTACCAGGAATATTTGTTCCAGATGAACAAATCGAAAGATTAAGAGCAGTTGGAAAAGAAAACTGGGCAAGTGAAGGAATAAAAATGGCAGGAGAACTTATCAAACAATTAAAAGAAGAAGATTTATGTGATGGTGTTCATATAATGGCAATTGGGGCAGAAGAGAATATACCTGCTATACTAGATGCCGCAGGTTTATAGTATTGTAATATTATAGATTATATAAGGTTTGGGGGAATTAAGGATGAAGATAGTAGTAGTAGGTGGTGGACCAGGTGGATATGTAGCAGCTATAAAAGCTTCTATGCTTGGTGCAGAGGTAACAGTTATTGAGAAAAGAAGAGTTGGAGGAACTTGCTTAAATGCAGGGTGTATACCAACTAAAGCACTTCTTGCTTCTTCAGGAGTATTAAATACTGTAAGAGAAGCAAAAGATTTTGGTATAGAAATAGATGGAACAGTTACACCAAACTTCACTGCCATAATGGAAAGAAAAAATAAAGTAGTAAATCAATTAATAAGTGGTATAGAATTCCTATTTGAAAAAAGAGGAGTAAAACTAGTTAATGGTTTTGGAAAATTAATTGATAAGAATACTATAGAAGTAACAAAAGAAGATGGAACAGTAGAAACTATAAAAGCTGACAAGATAATACTAGCAAATGGATCTGTTCCAGTTGTACCAAGAATGTTCCCATATGATGGAAAAATAGTAATAACTAGTGATGAAGTTCTTGGACTTGAAGAGATACCTGAATCTATGTTAATAGTAGGTGGTGGAGTTATAGGATGTGAGATAGGGCAGTTCTTTAGAGCCTTAGGAACAGAAGTAACTATAGTTGAGATGGTTGACCAAATACTATTAAATGAAGATAAAGATGTAGCTAAACAACTACTTAGACAATTTAAGAAAGATAAAATTAAAGTTATCACAGGTATTGGAGTTCAAACTTGTGAAGTAGTTGATGGCAAAGCTATTGCAACTCTTTCTAATGGAAAGGTTATAGAAGCACAATATGCACTAGTATGTGTTGGTAGAAGACCTAACCTTGATAATTCTGGAGTAGAAGATATAGGAATTGAAATGGAAAGAGGAAAAGTAGTAGTTAATGAGCATCTTGAAACTAATGTGGAAGGTATATACGCAATAGGTGATATAATAGATACTCCTTTCTTAGCACATGTTGCTTCTAAGGAAGGTATCGTAGCAGTTGAAAATGCTTTAGGTAAAACTAAGGCAGTAGATTATAGAGCAATTCCAAGATGTGTTTATACAGAGCCTGAAGTTGCTGGTGTTGGTAAAACTGAAAAGCAACTTGAAGCTGAAGGTGTAGAATACAATGTAGGTCAATTTGATTTTAGAGGTCTTGGAAAAGCACAAGCTATAGGACATTTCCAAGGATTTGTAAAGATTATAGCTGATAAAGAAACAGATAAAATAATAGGTGCAGCAGTAGTAGGACCTCATGCTACAGATTTATTAACAGAGTTGTCACTAGCTGTTCATCTAGGATTAACAGTAGAACAAGTAGGGGATGCAATACATCCACATCCAAGTTTATCAGAAGGACTAATGGAAGCTCTTCATGATGTACATGGTGAATGTGTTCATTCTGTACCTAAATTATAATACGTAAACAGAGTACATAAGGCTCTGTGGCTAGATTTAAGGGGGAAGTCTTAAAATGGGATACAATATAGCTGTTGCAGGAAAAGGTGGAACTGGTAAAACAAGTCTCACAGGGCTTTTGATTGATTATTTGGTTAAGGACAATAAGGGACCAGTATTAGTTGTTGATGCTGATGCCAATGCTAATATAAATGAAGTATTAGGTATCGAAGTTGAAGCAACGATAGGAGAAATAAGAGAAGAAGTAAATCAAAGAGAAAAGTTAGGCAATGCATTCCCTGGTGGTATGACAAAAGCACAATATCTACAATTTAGATTAAATTCTATAATTGAAGAAGGCGAAGGATATGACTTATTAGTAATGGGTAGATCAGAAGGTGAAGGGTGTTACTGTTTTGTAAATGGAATACTTAGAGAACAAGTAAACAAAATATCTGGTCATTACAAATACTTAGTCATGGACAACGAAGCTGGTATGGAACACTTAAGCAGAAAAGTCACTAGACATGTTGATACACTTTTATTGGTTAGTGATTGCTCAAGACGTAGCATACAAGCTGTTGCTAGAATAAGAGACTTAGCTGAGGAACTGAAGTTAAATGTTGGAAGAATACTTCTAATTGTAAATAAAGTTCCAAATGGGGTTATGAATGATGGTGTTAAAGAAGAAATTGAAAAGCATAACCTAGAGTTAATCGGTGTTGTACCTATGGATGAATTGATATATGAATATGACTCTACAGGTATTCCTTTAGTTAATTTACCTGAAGATTCAAAATCTAAAGTAGCTATGAAAGAGATTTTTGCTAAATTAGAATTAAAATAGGTTTAAGGGGGAAAAAAATATGGCATTTAAAATGTCTACTCAAAAATATTCTGGAAAAATATCAGAAGTTGAAGTAGGAATAGGGGAAAAGGCAATTAAATTAGGTGGAGAAAATGTATTACCTTTTTATAGTTTTGATGGAGAAGTAGGGAATTCTCCAAAAATAGGTATACAAATATCAGACGTTTATCCTGAAAGCTGGACTGATTCATATAAAGAGTTATACAAAGATGTAGCTAAGTGTCCAGTAGAATGGGCTAAATATGTTGAAGCTAATACACAAGCAGACTTTATTTGCTTAAAATTTGATGGTTCTGACCCAAATGGATTAGATAAGTCAGTTGATGAATGTGCTGATGTAGCTAAAGCAGTAATTGAAGTAATAGAGTTACCTTTAGTTGTAGCAGGTTCAGGAAACCATGAAAAAGATGGTAAATTGTTTGAAAAATTAGCTCAAACATTAGATGGGCATAACTGCTTATTTATGTCAGCAGTAGAAGATAACTACAAAGGAGTAGGAGCATCAGCTGGTATGGCTTATGCACACAAAGTTGGAGCTGAATCTTCTGTTGATATAAACCTAGCTAAACAATTAAACGTACTGTTAACTCAATTAGGCGTTAAAGGTGAAAATATAGTTATGAATGTTGGATGTTCAGCAGTTGGTTATGGATATGAGTATGTTGCATCTACTATGGATAGAATTAGACTTGCAGCATTTGGTCAAAATGATAAGACATTACAAATGCCTATCATAACACCAGTAGCTTTTGAAGTAGGTCATGTTAAAGAAGCTATAGCTCCAATAGAAGATGAGCCAGATTGGGGTTGTCCAGAAGAAAGAACTATAGCAATGGAAGTTTCAACTGCAGCAAGTGTTTTAGTAGGTGGTTCAAACGCAGTTATACTTCGTCATCCAAAATCAATAGAAACTATAAAAGAATTGGTTAACGCATTAGCTTAATTAAATTGTTAAGGTTAGGGGGAAAAAATAATGGCATTAAAAGCTTTAGATATATTTAAATTAACACCAAAGAAAAACTGTAAGGATTGTGGATTCCCAACTTGTATGGCTTTCTCTATGAAGGTTGCTTCAGGAGCTGTAGAAGTAGGTAAATGCCCACACATGTCTGATGACGCTATAGCGAAATTATCAGAAGCTACAGCACCTTTAATGAAAGCTTTAAAAGTTGGTACTGGTGCATCTGAATATGAACTAGGTGGAGAAACAGTATTATTTAGACATGAAAAAACATTAGTAAGTAGAAATAGATATGCAGTTTCATTCTGTACTTGTATGAGTGATGAAGCAGTAGATTCTAAAATAGCTAACATGAAAAAAGTTGACTATATAAGAATTGGTGAACAAATGAAAGTTGAAATGGTTGTTTTAGAGTATTGTGGAGATAAAGACGCATATTTAAAATTAATAGATAAAATAAAAGGTAGTGGATTAGAAGTAGCTTACATTTTAGCTTGTGATGATGCACAAGTAGTTAAAGAAGCTGTTGAAGTATTAAAAGATACTAGACCAATGGTATATGGAGCAACTAAAGAAAACTACAAAGATATGATAGAAGCAGTTAAAGGAGCAAGCTTACCATTAGGTGTAAAAGCTGGTAGCCTAGAAGAATTATATGAAACAGTTGAATTAGTTCAAGCTGCTGGATATAAAGAATTAGTATTAGATGTAACAGGAGAAAACATAAAAGATACTTACACTAATGCTATACAAGTTAGAAGAATAGCTTTAAAAGAACAAGATAGAACATTTGGATATCCTTCAATAGTATTTGCAAATAGATTATCTAATTCTAACCCTATGATGGAAATTGCTTTATCATCAATATTTACTATAAAATATGGTTCTATAATAGTAATAGATGATATTAGTTATGCTAAGGCATTACCATTATTTGCACTAAGACAAAATATATACACTGACCCACAAAGACCAATGAGAGTTGAACCAAAGATTTATCCAATCAATAACCCAGATGAAAACTCTCCAGTATTAGTTACTGTTGACTTTGCATTAACTTACTTCATAGTTGCTGGAGACATAGAAAGATCAAAAGTTCCAGTATGGTTAGTAATACCAGATGCAGGTGGATATTCAGTTCTTACATCTTGGGCTGCTGGTAAATTTGGTGGAAACTCAATCTCTGCTTTCATTAAAGAAAGTAAAGTAGAAGAAGTAACTAATTGTAAAGACCTTATCATTCCAGGAAAAGTTGCAGTACTTAAAGGTGATATAGAAGACAACTTACCAGGATGGAGTGTAGTTATAGGACCAGAAGAATCTATGGAATTACCTAAGTTCTTAAAAGGATACCAAGAAAAAGCATGCCAAACAAACTAATAAAATATTAACTAACTATTAATATTAAATTTAAAGGGGGACATTATAAATGGAAAAATTTATGATTATAGGTGAAAGAATACACTGTATCTCACCTTCAATAAGAAAGGCATTAGCAGAAAGAGATCCAGCTCCAATATTAAAAAGAGCAAAAGAACAATTAGAAGCAGGAGCACATTATATAGATTTCAACATAGGACCTGCTGAAAGAGATGGCGAAGAAATAATGACATGGGGAATCAAATTACTTCAATCTGAGTTCAACAATGTTCCTATAGCACTAGATACAGCTAATAAAAAAGCTATCGAAGCTGGACTTAAAGTTTATGATAGAACTAATGCAAAACCAATAATAAACTCTGCTGATGCTGGTTCAAGATTTGATTTAATAGATATAGCAGCTGAATATGAATCAATGGTTATAGGTTTATGTGCAAAAGAAGGTATCCCAAGAGATAATGATGAGCGTATGGCTTACTGCCAAGAAATATTAGAAAAAGGTTTAATGTTAGGAATGGAGCCAACTGATATATTATTCGACCCATTATGCTTAGTTATAAAAGGTATGCAAGAAAAACAAGTAGAAGTTTTAGAAGCTATAAAAATGATGACTGAGATGGGACTTTTAACTACAGGAGGATTATCTAACGTATCTAATGGATGTCCTAAACATGTTAGACCTGTTTTAGATAGTGCATTCTTAGCAATGGCAATGGCTAATGGATTTAGTTCAGCTATAATGAATCCATGTGACCCAGAATTAATGAAAACTGTAAAATCTTGTGACATAATCAATGGGGCATCTTTATATGCAGACTCTTTCTTAGAGTTAAATGAAGGTGGATTTGCTTTCTAGGGTTTTTAGGGTATAGTTAATAAAAAATAGGTGTAAATATTAAAGGGGGAAATAGAATGAATCTATATAATATAATCTTTACAGGGTCAGAACAAGCTTTAGGTGCAGCTCAAGCTATGCTAGCTGAAGCTATAGAAAAAAACGGAAAAGAACATAAAGTTGCTTTCCCTGATACAGCATACTCATTACCTTGTATATATGCTGCAACAGGACAAAAAATGAATACTTTAGGGGACTTAGAAGGTGCTTTAGAAGTAGTAAAATCTTTAATAAACAGAACTCATTTATTAGAACATGCTTTTAATGCTGGTTTAGCTACAGCTTTAGCTGCAGAAGTAATTGAAGCATTAAAATACTCAACTATGGATGCTCCATATAGTGAGCCATGTGCAGGTCATATAACTGACCCTATAATCAGATCACTTGGTGTACCACTAGTTACAGGAGACATACCTGGTGTTGCAGTTGTTCTTGGTGAATGTCCTGATGCTGAATCAGCAGCAAAAGTTATAAAAGATTACCAATCTAAAGGTTTATTAACTTTCTTAGTTGGTAAAGTTATAGACCAAGCTATAGAAGCTGGAGTAAAAATGGGTCTTGAACTAAGAGTCATACCTCTAGGATACGATGTAACTTCTGTTATCCACGTTGTATCTGTTGCAGTAAGAGCAGCATTAATATTCGGTGGATTAACTCCTGGTGATTTAAATGGATTATTAGAGTACACATCTAATAGAGTTCCTGCATTTGTTAATGCATTTGGACCATTAAGTGAATTAGTTGTATCTGCAGGTGCTGGAGCAATAGCTTTAGGATTCCCAGTTGTAACTGACCAAACAGTTCTTGAAGTTCCAATGAACTTATTAACTCAAAAAGATTATGATAAGATAGTAGCTACTTCATTAGAAGCTAGAGGAATAAAAATAAAAGTTACTGAAATACCTATCCCAGTTTCATTTGCAGCAGCATTTGAAGGTGAGAGAATTAGAAAGAGTGACATGTTTGCTGAGTTTGGTGGAAATAGAACTGAAGCTTGGGAACTTGTTGTTAAGAAAGAAGCAGCAGAAGTTGAAGACCATAAGATAGAAATAATAGGACCAAATATAGATGAAGTTGAAGCAGATGGTGTATTGAGATTACCACTTGCTGTAATAGTTAAGATAGCTGGTAAAAACATGCAAGAAGATTTCGAGCCAGTACTTGAAAGACGTTTCCACTACTTCTTAAACTATATAGAAGGTGTAATGCACGTTGGACAAAGAGATATGGCTTGGGTAAGAATCTCTAAAGATGCATTTGATAAAGGATTTAGACTTGAGCATATAGGAGAAGTTTTATATGCTAAGATGTTAGATGAATTTGAATCAGTAGTTGATAAGTGTGAAATAACTATAATTACAGATGCTGATAAAGTTTCTGAATTAAAAGGTGAAGCAATAGCTAAGTACAATGCTAGAGATGAAAGATTAGCTTCATTAGTTGATGAGAGTGTTGAAACTTTCTATTCTTGTAACTTATGTCAATCATTTGCACCAGCTCACGTTTGTGTTGTTACTCCTGAAAGACTTGGTCTTTGTGGAGCAGTTAGCTGGTTAGATGCTAAGGCTACTAAAGAACTAGACCCAACAGGACCTTGTCAACCAATAGAAAAAGGCGAGTGCTTAGACGATAGAACAGGTGTATGGAATTCAGTAAACGAAACTGTAAACCAAATATCTCAAGGTGCAGTTGAAGCTGTTACATTATACTCTATATTAGAAGACCCTATGACTTCTTGTGGATGCTTCGAGTGTATCTGTGGTATAATGCCAGAAGCAAACGGATTTGTTGTAGTTAATAGAGAGTTCCCAAGTGTTACTCCAGTTGGTATGACTTTCGGAGAACTTGCTTCTATGACAGGTGGAGGAGTTCAAACTCCAGGATTCATGGGACATGGAAGACATTTCATATCTTCTAAAAAGTTTGCTTATGCAGAAGGTGGACCAGAAAGAATAGTTTGGATGCCAAAAGAATTAAAAGATTATGTAGCTGATAAATTAAATGCTACAGTTAAAGAAATGACTGGAATAGAAAACTTCTGTGATATGGTTTGTGATGAAACTATAGCTGATGATTCTGAAGGTGTATTAGCTTTCTTAGAAGAAAAAGGTCATCCAGCATTAGCTATGGAAAGTGTAATGTAATTGATGGAAAATTTAAAATAGTGTGATATAATATTAATATGATTTAAATAATTTAATCAATAATATAATATTGGGGGTCTATTGAAATGAAATTATTACCAGAATTAAAATACTCTAAAGATCATGAGTGGGTGAAAGTAATTGATGGAGATGTTGTATATATAGGTATAACAGATTATGCTCAAGATCAATTAGGAGAAATATTATTTGTTGAAACACCAGAAGTAGAAGATACTGTAACTAAGGGAGTAGATTTTGGAGTAGTTGAATCTTCTAAAGTAGCTTCTGATTTAATATCTCCTGTTAATGGTGAGGTATTAGAAGTTAATGAAAAATTAGAAGATGAGCCAGAATGTATAAATGAAGACCCATACGAAAACTGGATATTAAAAGTAAAACTAGCTGATGTTGCTGAGCTTGATACGTTATTAAGTGATAAAGAATACGAGGCTGGATTAGAATAATTAAAGATTAGTATATTATTATAATTGGGGAAAGTATAGTAAAATTTGAGTGCACGCAAATTTAGCTATACTTTCCTTTTATAATATATAGAACAAATTGGGAGGGATAGTATGATAAAAGTAACTTTTACACCAAACAATAAAGAAGTTTATTGCAATGAGGGGGATGTGTTATTAGAGGTTGCAAGAAATGCAGATGTATTTATAGATGCTCCTTGTAATGGAAATGTATCCTGTGGTAAATGTAAGGTAAAATTATTGAATGGGAAAGTTGATACAGAAAAAACAAGACATATAACGGATGACGAGTGGGAGCAAGGTTATATATTAGCTTGTTGTACAAAAGTAGTCTCAGATATAGAAATTGAAGTTCCTTCTAAACTATCATCTTCTATGCATGGTATGAAGATAGAAGGTAGTAATAAAAAAGAAGATAGAGAAATTTTTGAAAGAGCTAAAAAGATAATTGAAGAGCATAATCTTCAATTTAAAACAAATATAAAAAAGAAATACATAGAAATGGAAGAGCCGAACTTAGACGATAATATAAGTGATGTAGATAGATTAGAGAGATACGTTAGAAATAATCTAGGATATAATGAAATAGATTTTAGACTAGATATACTTAGAAAGATGCCAACAATATTTAGAAAGAGTGATTTTAAAGTTACAATAACTTATGTCCAAAAACAAAAGAAGCTTACAATTATAAATATAGAAGAAGGCAACAAAGAAAATTCATTGTATGGAATTGCAATAGATATTGGTACAACTTCAGTAGTTGTATGTCTAGTTGACTTATATTCAAAAGAAGTAGTAGATAAAGCTTCTTCTGGAAATGCACAAATAAAATACGGGGCAGATGTTATAAATAGAATTATATATTCAACTAAGAAAAATGGGTTAGAGACACTTAATAAGGCTATAGTTGAAGAAACTATAAATCCTCTATTGAAAACAATATACGAAAGAAATGGCATAAATAAAGAGGATGTAGTTACATTAGTAGCTGCTGGAAATACAACCATGACAAGCTTATTTTTAGGTGTGTATACAGACTTCTTAAGACAAGAGCCTTACATACCTCCATTTTTAAAATCCCCAAAACTGATGGGGGAAAATGTAGGTCTTTTTGTAAATGACAGTGCATATGTGTACTTAGCTCCATCTGTTGCAAGTTATGTAGGAGGAGATATAACAGCAGGTGTACTATCAGCAGGTATATGGTCAAGTGAAGAAAATGTTTTATTTATAGATTTAGGAACTAATGGAGAGATAGTATTTGGCAATCAAGATTATATGATGAGTTGTGCATGTTCAGCAGGACCTGCCTTTGAAGGTGGAGGCATAAGCTGTGGAATGAGAGCATCAGCAGGAGCAATAGAAAAAGTAACTATTGATAAAGAAACTTTAGAGCCAACATTAAAGATTATTGATGAATGTGCTCCTGTTGGTATATGTGGTTCTGGTATAATTGATTTAATTTGCCAAATGATTACTAAAGGTGTAATAGATAGAAGAGGTAAGATATACAGGGATTTAGATAATAAGAGAGTTAGATTTAATGAGCATGAGATAGGAGAATATGTATTAGCATTTAAAGAAGAATTTGATTTAGAAAATGATATAGTAGTCAATGAAGTTGATATAGATAACTTCATTAGAGCTAAGGGAGCTATATATTCAGGTGCATATACTCTTGTAGATAGCTTAGGTATGGATTTTAGTATATTAGATAGAGTGTATATAGCAGGAGGTATAGGAAATAACTTAGACATAGAAAACTCAATAATTATAGGATTACTTCCTGATATTGAGAGAGAAAAATTTACTTATATTGGAAATAGTTCACTTGTTGGCTCTTACTTAGCTCTTATAAGTAAAGATGCAAAAAATAAGCTTGAAGAAATAGGTAATCAAATGACTTATGTTGAACTTAGTGTATACCCAAGTTATATGGATGAATTTATATCTGCTTGCTTCTTACCACATACAAATATAGAGCAGTTCCCAACAGCAAAAAGATTACTTGAAGAGTAAAACGTAACTGAAAAGGAATAAATTATGAATAAAAATTTATCTAAAAAAATGAAAATGGCTTTTGATGTTAAACTAAATAATTTTGGAAATAAAATAGAGTTTGCTTATCCTAATCAGACACTAGCACTTAGTACTACAAGTAATAAATGCAGTTTAAAGTGTGCTCATTGTAATGGTCACTACTTAAACAATATGGTGCCAATAGAGGATTATAAAGAAAAAGTAAAATCAAGAAATATAACTAGTTTTTTATTAAGTGGTGGTTGTAGCTATGAAGGAGACGTGCCAATAAATATCCATATTAAGACTATTAAAGACTTAAAGGAGCAAGGATATAGACTGAATGCTCATTTAGGACTTATGGATAAATATAGTATTATAGAGTTGTGTAAGTATTTAGATATAGTTTCTTTTGATTTAGTATTTGATAAAGAAACAATAAGAGAAGTTTATAAGATAGAAAAAAGCAAAGAAGATTACATTGAAGTTTACAATACAATAAGAGAAAATACAGAAGTAGCACCACATATATGTATTGGTTTAAAGGGAGGACAAATAAAGGGTGAATATGAAATCATAGAATATCTACAAAAAAATCCTCCTAATAAACTTACATTTATAGTCCTTATTCCAACAAAAGGAACTGAGTATGAGAATGTAGAGCCTCCTGAGCTAGAAGGAGTAATAGACATCCTATGTGAAGCTAGAATTAATTTGCCAGATACTGAAATTAATCTAGGTTGTATGAGACCGAGAGGAACATATAGAAAAGAGTTAGACCAACTATCTATAATGTGTGGAGTCAATAAAATAGTATTACCATCAAAGTCTGCTAAGAATAAGGCTATAGAAATGAATATGACAATAACTGAGTGTAAGGAGTGTTGCGTTTTATGATTAGATTATCATCTGGGACAGCAATAGAACTTGGAATATTAAATAAAAAAAGCGATATACCTCCTACTACAGCATATATAATGATTGGAGAAAAATGTATAAATAAATGCAGTTTTTGTTCTCAATCAATAGAAAGTAGTACTAGAAAAGATAAGTTATCAAGAGTAGTTTGGCCAGAATTTTCTAAAGAAGAAATATTGGATGCTTTAAGAATTTATAGAAAGAAAAATATAAAGAGAATATGTATTCAATCAATGGCGAGTGAAGAAGCGCATAAGTCTGTTTTAGATTTTATAAATTATATAAATGGTAAAATAGATATGCCTATTTCATTGTCTGCAAAGTTAGAGAGTGATGAAGAAATAAATAAGTTTTTTTCAGCAGGAGTAGATAAAATAGGAATAGCAATAGATGCAGCAAATAAAGAATTATATGAAAAAATAAAAGGAAATAATTATAATGAAAAGTTAAAATTTATAACTGATATGTCAAAATCCTATCCTAATAAAATAAGTACTCATATAATAGTTGGTATGGGTGAAAGTCATGAGGATATATATAACTTATATAATTATTTAAAGGAAAATAATATAACGATTAGTTTATTTGCATTTACTCCAGTTAGAGGAACTAAAATGGAAAAAGTAAGTCAACCAAATATAGAAAGTTATAGAAGAGTACAATTAATGTCTTATATGATAAATAAAGGTTATTCAAAAGAATGTTTTGAATTTAAAAATGGATATTTAGATAGTATAAAGCTTGATAATGATGTTATAAAAGACATAAACAAAGGATACCCTTTTGAAATAAGAGGATGTAAGGACTGTAATAGACCATATTATAATGAAAGACCAGGAAGTACTATATACAACTATTCAAGACCTTTAAATCAAAATGAGATAGATTTAGCGATAAGAGAAATAAATTTATAAGTGATTTCTAGGATATATTTATACTAAAGATGGGGGCGTAATAATCATGAATCAGTGGAGAGTTATACATAATAAATCATATGATGGTGCAATGAATATGGCAATTGATGAAGCTATATTTACTGCATACAAGAAGGGACATAATAAGCCGACACTTAGATTTTATACATGGGAGCCAGCTTGTTTAAGTATAGGATATTTTCAGAAATTGGAAGATGAGATAGATTTGGATAAGTGTAGATGTATGAATATAGATTATACTAGAAGAATTACAGGGGGAAGAGCGGTATTACATGATAATGAGCTAACTTATAGTATAACTATAGGAGAAGATAATCCTTTAATAGATAAGAGTATCAATCTATCTTATAGATATATAAGTGAAGGTCTAGTTAAAGGTTTGAATTTAAGTGGTATAGAAACAGATAATTTAAATAGAGGTGAGAGAATAAGTAGGGAAAATCTATCAGCTGCATGTTTTAATGCACATGCATCATATGAAGTTACTATTAATAATAAGAAAATCATTGGAAGTGCTCAAAGCAGAAAAGATGGAGTTTTATTGCAACATGGTTCAATAATATTGAATTTTGATGTAGAAAAATTATTCAAATTAATAAAAACAAAAACACCAGAACTTAAGGAAAGGGCTATGAAATTTACATCTAAGAAGGCTAGTGGAATAGAAAATGAACTTGGCAAAAAAGTAGACATAGATATTCTGCAAGAAAATATAGTAAAAGGATTAGCCAATCAATTTAATGTTGAGTTTGTAGAGGAAGATTTGACTGATTATGAGAAGCAATTAGCTGAAGAATTATATGAAAAATATAAGAATGAAGAGTACAATAAAAAGCGTTAACTTTAATTGACTTTATATAAATTAAAGTGCTATACTTAAGGTATAATAATATACGAAAATTGAAATCATGAAGATTTCTTTGGTGTATTGAAATACCTAAGGAAATCTTTTTTTGATTTTTAATAAAAAAATCATATTAGGAGGAGATTTATATGTGTGAATCATCAGCTTTCATTTGTAAAAGTAATAATGAATTAGAAAAGGTTATGGAAAATGTGGTTAATATAGACCCTTGTGATGGAAAGATTTATTTAACTGATTTATTAGGAGAGCAAAAGATAATAGATGGAATAATTAAAGAAATAAGATTGATGGACCATAAGATAATAATACAAGAAAATTAATTAATAGGGGAATTTTATATGATAATAGCAGTGATAGATGGAATGGGTGGAGGTATTGGAGCCCAGATAGTTTCTTCTCTGAGAGAAGAATTACCTACATATGTAGAAATTTATGCACTAGGAACTAATTCTATAGCAACTAGTTCTATGATGAAGGCTCATGCTAATAAAGGAGCTACAGGGGAAAATGCTATAGTAGTGTCAGCCAAAAAAGCGAATATAGTAGTTGCACCTATTTCTGTAATAATACCTAATTCTATGATGGGAGAAGTTACTTGCAATATAAGTGAAGCTATTGCAGATAGTGAGGCACTAAAGATACTGTTACCTATTATGCCTGAAAATATAGAATTAGTTGGATTAGAAGGTAAACCATTAGCACTACTTGTAAAAGATTCTGTAAGTCTTATAAAGAAAGAATTTAATATAAAATAACAGGGGGAATAACTAATGATTTTTGATAGAGAGATTGTAAGATATCATCATGGTAATCATGACCATGACCATGACCACTGCCACGAACATACTCATGGAGATATATGTCATGAACATCCACATGACCATGCTCATGATAATGACCACGAACATAGTCATGAGGAATCATCAGAGTCTAAGGATGAAAAAACTTTAAAAATACTTTTAGTACATTGGATAAATCACAATGAAACTCATGAAGAAGGATTTAGAGAGTGGGTTGAAAAGGCTAGAGCTATTGGAAAAGAAGAGACAGCAAAAAATATTGAAAAAGCTATAGAGTGTATGGAAGAGGCTAATAAGATGTTGTTAGAGGCTAAAAAGCATATGTAAATGTGATTAATCGCTTATATTGTTTGATATAGGCGATTTTTACGTTTTTTGATATTTAATTATTGAAATTTCTAGAAGTTATGTAATATACTTTAATGAGTAAATTTTATTATAAAATTGAATTATTTAATGCTCAGTGTTGATATACTGTGTATTATTATTTAAAACTAGTACTAATGTTAAGATACTCTTAAAACTGTTTAAAATTACTTCAATATTAGATATAATAAAGATTAATATAATTAAAAGATTTTATTTTAGAGTTCAAAGAATTTATATGTTTATATGAAATTTTTTATTTAAAAAGGAGATGAGTTATTTATGAAAGACGGTCATATACATTCACCTTATTGCCCTCATGGAAGCAAGGATGATTTTGAGAAATACATACAAAGAGCAATTGATGTTGGCATAACAGAAATGACATTTACAGAGCATTTTCCATATGCAGATGGATTTAAAGACCCTGCTCCTGAAAATGATAGTTGTATGAGTATTGAAGACTTACCTAAGTATCTCAATGATGTTAAGAAGTTGAAGGATAAATATAAAGGTAAAATCAAGATAAATGTAGGGTCGGAAGTAGATTTTATAGAGGGTTATGAAGAAGGAATAAAGCAAAACTTAGATAAATATGGATATGAATTAGAGGATTCTCTTTTATCAGTACATATAATTAAGATTGATGATGATTATTATTGTGTGGATTATAGTGTGGAAGAGTTTCAAAATTTGATTGATAAACTAGGAAGTATTGAATCTGTTTATAATAAATATTATGAAACATTGATAAAAGCTGTAAATTCAGATTTAGGAATATATAAGCCAAGAAGAATAGGTCATTTAAATTTAGTTAGAAAGTTTAATCAAGTATTCCCATATAATTATGAAGGAAATAAAACTCTTGAAGAGTTAATAAAGCTAGTCAAAGAAAAAGGCTACGAGCTTGACTACAATGTTTCTGGAAATAGAAAAGAATACTGTAAAGAGCCTTATATAGATGGATACTTATTAAAGTTAGTAAAAGAATATGATATTCCACTAGTGCTAGGTTCAGATTCTCATTGTGCAGAGGAAATAAATAACTATAATATTTTTTAGAGATATTCACATAAAAGACTGTAGATAAGTTTGTATAAAATAAATTTATCTACAGTCTTTTTCAAGTTTAGTTAATTTAAAATAATAATGGAAATTAAAACTAATATATTTTATTTGTATGTTCTTACGTCAATTTAGAAATTTGAAAAGTTATTTTGTGTTTAAAGCTATTACTTCATAAGTTTATCATTTTCCATTATTATTGGGTCAAGCAATTCTTCTCCCCACTCTGTCATTTTCAATCTATTGAACATATAATTTTTTACATCTTTTTTACTTTTAAATTTAGTAACTTGATAAGGAGATGTAACTCCATACTTTTCTATAAATAGAATATCATTATTAGTCTTAATACATATACCTGTATGACCTATAAATACGTTTTTAGTTTCTGGATAGCGAATAAATCCACTTATAATAGACATATTTTTATTATCTTTAAAAGATATTTTTCTCTTTTTCCATTCATTTTTTATTTGTTCTGCATTTTTGTTTACATCATCTGTATCTTTAGTTGGTATTGCAGAAAAAAAGTTGATAAATTTCTCTACATCTTTAGGACTAAACTTAGCATCTTTATTGTTTGTTATAGTATCTAAATCTATACTTAAATCAATGGAGTCTCCAGTAAATTTCTTATTTGAATTTATAAAATCTTTGAAAAGTCTAAAAGCTGTTATTCTACAATTTACATCCATATAATCAGTATATTTTTTCATCCAATTATCTTGTAGTTTTTCTAGGTCGTATGGAACTTGTTTTTCACCAGTTGAAGAATATCCAGATTTAGATATGTTTATATTATTTTGGAGCATTTTAACCTGATGTCTGTTATAATTGTTAACTGCTTTAATAAATATATCTATGTCTTTTTTATTAACTTTATTTTCTTCTAAAACTTCTTTTACATTATTTTGAACTTTTTTATCTATCATATTAGAATAAACTAATTTATTATTCTTGATATTGGAATATGCAAATATAGTAATCATACTTGATAAGACTAAGACAACTGAGCATATTATTATTAATAGATTTTTTTTCATTTCTATCTCTCCTTTTTTAATTTATTTTGTCGACATATTTATAGTATATAGTACATTTAATTTTAGCTTCAATATGTTTTTAATTACAAAACTGTTGTAAAAAATATAACTTTATTTAAAACTTTTTTTTAATGTGTAAATATATATACTAAGATAGGGTATATGTTTTTTGAATATTTAGATAATTATTCTTAATATGTTTGATATATCTTGTATAGCAAAAATAAATAAATTAGTGCTAGAATAGGTAGATATTTTAGATTTAATTATTATAAGTTTTTAAGTAAATAAGTTGGATTGATATATATTCAAACTTTTCATTTTATTAAAAAGATATTTTATTAGTTTGATTTTAAAGCTATTGATAAATACAAAAATCTTATTATTTGATTTCAACTATTCCTCAAAAAAGTAGCTTTTAAGGAATAGTTGAAACAAAAAGTTTGGTTACATAATAGTAATTTTAGTTACAAGAATGAAACTGTAAAACTTATGACTTTCTTTATATAATTGCATTGAGAATATTTAATTTAGGAGGTAAGATATGAAAGTGAAAAAATTAAAAAATAGTGTAGTATCAGCATTAACAATTATGATGATTGGAGCATCATTGACAAATGTATCAGCTATGGAATTAAATAAGAGTAAGGAATTTGAGACTAAATACAATGAAATGAAAAGAGATTTTCAACAGGAGTATGGAAACGAGGACAAATTCAATATAACATTAGATGATGAATTTACAAAAGAAGAAGTTAATGGAGCTAAGGGGCTTATAAAGACGACTAATAAAGTGAATAATGAAGTAGTAGTATTAAATTATTTTGATGAGATGAAATCTGGAATTGAATTTGAGTTGAAGCCAAAAGAAGAAAAAAATGCGATTTTAAGAGACGAATTCCAACAAGGATATGGAAAAGATGATAAGTTTAAAGTTGTATTAGATGATGAATTTACAAAAGAAGAAGTAAATGGAGCGAAAGGAATTATAAAGACAACAGATAAAGAAACAGGTGAAGTTGTTGTATATAACTACTTTGATGAGCTTGAAAAATAATATTAAATGTAAACATGATTGTATTAAAATATAAAGTAATTAAATTCAAAAACATTGTATCAAAAATATAGGATAATTAAATTTAAAAAAATGTATTAAAATATAAAATAACCAAATCTAAAAACAAATGTATTAAAAATATAAGATAACCAAATCTAAAACGATTGTATTAAAATATAAAATAATTAAACATAAAAGGTTGCATCAATATAAAATTTAATATGAGGGTGAACTTTATATATTTAGAGTTCATCCTTATATTAAATGAAAAACATAACTTGTTAAATTAAAATTTAAAAAATCAGTCTATTCAATTTGTACTAATATTCTATAGAATTTAATCAATAAAGATTAAAGAGCATTAAAAAGAAAAGTTACTAGCAGAACATTCTCTATATCTTTCTATTTTATTGTCATCTTCTAAAAATTCGGTTAAAGTTTCATTAAGAGTAAATATTAAAGTGACATTATAATTAGATAATATTTCTTCTAGTCTTTCTCCAAAAACACCATTCCTAACTAATAAATCAGCATCTTCCTTATCTAATCATAGAAGACAATACACATTCATTATTTGAAACTTACATTTAAACAAAAAAGTAAAAATAGATATTTAATAATTCTAAATAACTTAAATTTTACAAAATAATTGACTAAAATATAATTTTATTATATAATTTACTAGTATAGATAATCTGGAGAAGTACTCAAGTGGCTCAAGAGGATCCCCTGCTAAGGGATTAGGCTGGGTAACCGGTGCGAGGGTTCGAATCCCTCCTTCTCCGCCAATTATTAAAGGCTATTCTTGTTAAAAGGTAGTCTTTTTGTAGTGTCTATTAATAAAAGTAATTTATAAAGAAGAACTAGAGAAAGGAGGAAATAGATGACAACTTTAATTTTTTTCATAGTGGGAATAGCATCTTTAGTGGTTGCTTTTGTTATTGATGGAGGACATGTTGGAGCATTATTTGTATTTTCATCAGCACTGGTTGTTTTTGGTGGAACTATAGGGGCTGTTGGAGCCTCAACACCCTTCCCTGTGTTTAAAAAGTCAGTAAAGATAATGTTATTAGCTTTTAAAAATAAAAAACCTAATAACGTAGAAAATATAATCTATTTTAAAGAAATTGCAATCAAAGCTAGAAAAGAGGGTCTTCTTAGCATTGATAAAGAAATAAGTGAGAATGATGACCTAGACCCCTTTATTAGAAAAGGACTTGAACTTATGGTAGATGGAGTTGATGCAGCGACTATAAGAAATATTTTGGAATCACAGATACAAATAACATCAAAGCGACATAAAGAAGGTATATCAATATTCGATTCAGCAGGGGGATTTGCACCTACACTGGGGATAATAGGTACAGTTATGGGGTTAGTACATATTTTAGGTAATCTTTCGAGTAATCCAGATGCGCTGGGTCCTCAAATATCTGTTGCATTTCTAGCTACATTATATGGTGTTGGTTCTGCCAATTTAATATGGATACCAGTAGCATCAAAACTTAAAGCTATAAATCAACAAGAAATAAATGAAAGACTTTTGGTGATAGAAGCGATATTATCTATACTTGAGGGGGATAATTCTAATTTAATGACAGAAAAATTAAAAATATTTTTAAATTCAAAAGAATTAATTGAACTTGAAGGAAATGATAGTAGAACTGAATAATATAATAAGGATGGAATATTTATGTTACATGATGAAGATGAAAAAGAAGAAAACAATGAGCGATGGCTTTTAACTTATTCAGACCTCATAACACTACTTATGATTTTCTTTGTCATAATGTATTCTATGAGTAATGTTGATGCAGAGAAATATAAACAATTATCTGAATCTCTAAATTCTGCGTTTGGTGGTTCTTCTGGGGTTATTGAAGGTGGTAAGAGCCAAATGGAACCAGTAGTTGAACCAGGAAGTAGTAATTTAGATAGTTTGCAAAATGCTGAATTTAAAAAAGTTGGAGAGGAAATTCAGAAGTATTTAAATGAAAATGGCATGTCTAATTCTGTATCATTAAAGGCTCAAGATAGAGGGCTGGTAATAAGTCTTAAAGATACCATATTATTTGATACTGGAAAAGCAGTCGTAAAGAATAATTCTAGAGATAAGATTATTCAAATAGGTAAGATGTTAAATGAAATGAATAGTTACATAAGGGTAGAAGGTCATACAGACAACATGTCTATAAAAAATTCTGAGTTTAAATCAAACTGGGATTTATCAGTTATGAGAGCAACTAATGTTGTTCAACTTCTTATTGACAATGCAGGTATAGCACCAGATAAGTTGTCTGCTGTAGGGTATGGCGAATTCAGACCAATAGCAGAAAATTCATCTCAAGATGGTAGGTCAAAAAATAGAAGAGTTGATATAGTTTTAGTTGATAGTAAATATGATAATGTAGAAAATGTTGGTGAAAATAAATAGTTAAATGAACTATCTCAGTAAAGAATTATTTCTAAAAAGAGATAGTTTTTTTATGCAAAAACTAAAAATAGATGAACAGTAAGTTACCTTTTTGGAAGAATATATGGTATCTTAAATATATAAATGTTTAAACGATAAAAAACTCAATTTAAAAAATTTTAATAGAGGGTGAGGGAACAAATGAGTAATAAGAATAAAAACACAAAGTATAAAGATAAAACAAGACAAAGGTATAACAAAAAAGTTGAGACTTTAAATAAAGAAAAATTAAAAGAAACTAATAAAAATTCTAAAAAGGTAGATAAAATTGATGATATTATCAATAAGTCTAGCATTGTATTATGTGTTCTTTTAGTAATATTTTCTTTGCTTTATTTATTTAAATTAGTTCAACTTAATATAATAATGATACTTTTAGTGATTACAGTAGCTATACAGCAAGGTCTAGTATCGTTTGGTGCATTTAGAAATAAAAATTATGTAAAAGCTTTATTTTCAATATTTGTAATTATATGTTTCTTAATTGCTTTTAAATATGTTGTTAATCCTGTTTAAATATATCAGTAAACGTTCTATAATTAATATAAATAGTGAAGTTGCAGTTTTAATGCTATTATAAATTTTATAAATTTGAAGGAGTAGATTTTATGAATAGGTGTAAGTTTGCAAAATTAATTATCACATCAATGATTGTTTTATTACTTACAGGATGTAGTTTAAAAAAGGAAGATAATTATAAGCTAGACCCAGAGAATCCGACATCAATAGAAATTTGGCATTATTATAATGGACAGCAAAAAATGGCTTTTGATAAGCTTGTTAAGGAATTTAATGACACTGTAGGTGCTGAAAAAGGAATTATTGTTGAAGCGTTTAGTCAAGGTAATGTGGTTGATTTGTCAGGAAAGGTTTTAGATTCCGCGAATAAAAAGGTTGGTTCTGAAGAGGTACCAAATATATTTGCAGCATACTCAGATACTGCCTATGAAATGGACAAATTAGGATTACTAGTGGATATGGACCAATATATAAGTAAAGATGAATTAAATGAGTATATAGAAGAATATGTAGAAGAGGGTAGAATAAACTCTAATGATGAGTTTAAACTTTTTCCAATTGCAAAATCAACTGAGATTTTGATGATAAATAAGACTGATTGGGATAAATTTGCCAAAGCTACAAATTCAAATATAGATGATATAAAGACAATAGAGGGATTAACAGAAATATCAAAAAAATATTATGAATGGACAGATAGTTTAACAAAAGAGCCTAACGATGGTAAAGCGTTTTTTGGAAGAGATGCTTTAGCAAATTATATTATTATAGGAAGTAAGCAATTAGGAGTAGAACTTTTTTCTGTTAAAGATGGAAAGGTTACATTAAACGTTGATGAAAAAGTTATGAGGAAATTATGGGATAATTTCTATGTACCATATATAAATGGATATTTTGCATCTTATGGTAAGTTTCGTTCTGATGATGCAAAAACAGGAGATATACTAGCTCTTGTTGGTTCTAGCTCAGGAGCAGCATACTTCCCAGATAGAGTAATGTTAAATGACAATGAGAGTTATAAGATTGAAACATCCATTTTTCAAGCTCCACGTTTTAAAGATAAAGAAAAATACGCTGTACAACAAGGTGCAGGAATGGCTGTAACAAAATCTACTAAAGAAGAAGAATATGCATCAGTGGAATTCTTAAAATGGTTTACAGATAAAGAGCCTAATATAAAATTCTCTATTGCTTCTGGATACTTGCCAGTAAAGAAAAAAACAAATGATTTAGATATTATAAAAGAAGTTATGAAAGAAGATGATTTAAAGGTATCAAATAAAGTTGAAGGCTCATTAGTTTCATCTATTGAACAAATTAATAGTTGTAATTTATATACTAATAAAGCCTTTGATGGTGGAACTAAAGCTAGACAAGTTCTTGAATATTCAATGCTTGACAAAGCTAAGGAAGATTTAAATAAAATAAATGAATTAATAAAAAATGGAACTTCTAAAAAGGATGCAGTAGCACAATTTAATAATGATAAGAATTTTGAAACTTGGTTTAAAGACTTTAAGGCTGAGCTTGAAAATGTTACAAAAGAGTAGGTGAATTGGCGGTTAGTGTGTCGACATGCACAAAGGTATAGGTGGAATAAGTATGGAAAACAATCTAAAAAAAAATAATTCAATAATGAAAAAGATGATATTTCCCCTAATTATTGTTATGCTAATTCAAACAAGTTTATTTTGTGCCACAATTTTATGGGGAGGAACTATTAAGAAGTTAAATGACAATTCATTTGACATTTTAAATGAAAGAGTAATTAATCGAAAAAACTATATACAAAATGAGATGTTACAAAGATGGTCAAAAACAAGTGAAACGGAATCCGCAATTAATTCGTCTGTAAAAAAAATCTTGGATGAAAATAATGTTTCAATCAAAGATGTAGGTGATAATGAAGAAATTGACAAAGAGATTATAAAAAATATATCAAGCAATTTGATATATCTTTTGAGAAAAAATTCTGTTACAGGTTCTTTTATAGTTTTAAGTAATAAAAACATTAAAGATGATTCTATTAATAGTAAAGGTGAAATAAGTAAGACTGGATTGTACATAAGAGATTTAGACCCTAAATTTAACCCAAATGATAATTCTGATTTGTTAATTGAGAGAGGGTCATCAGATATAGCAAGAAATTTTGGAATATCTATGGATAGTTATTGGGCTCCCAAATTTTCATTTAAAAGTGAAAATAAGCAGGAAAGAGATAATTTTTTTTATAAGCCATTTAGAGCAGCACTGAATAATCCAAATGTATCAAGTTCTAATTTAGGATATTGGGGAAGTCAGTTTTTATTAACAAATGCAGGTGATAAGGTTATGACATATTCAGTTCCTCTTATTTATGAAGATGGAACTGTGTATGGAGTACTTGGAATAGATTTAAGTATAAACTATATGAGCGAATTATTACCATATGCAGAGATAAATGGAAATAAAAAAGGTAATTATATTTTAGGTGTAGATAGAAATGATGACATGGCATTTGAAAATGTAGTTTCAAATGGATATTCATTAAAAGAAAAGTTTTGGGATGGTTTACATTCTAATTTAGAGCAGAAAGAATCTTATAAGAATATATATAAAATCAAAGATGAAGATGAGAATTGTAGTGTTGGCAATATTTATGCTAGTGTACAATATCTAGATTTATATAATTCTAATACTCCATTTGAAAATGAACGTTGGGCTCTTTTGGGAATTATTGAAGAAAAAAGTCTTTTGTCTTTTTCAAAAAGAGTTGAGAGGTTGGTTATAATTTCTATTGCAATTTCTTTAGCAATAGGACTTGTAGGTATTTATATAGCATCAAGTTTATTTACAAAACCAATTGTTCTTTTGGCTAAAAAGGTTAGAAATAGTAACCCATCAAAACCAGTAAATCTTGATAAAATAAATATATCTGAAATAGACGAATTATCTTCTGCTATAGAGCTACTCAGTGCTAATGTGGCAGACTCTTCTTCAAAATTGTCACAGATTATTGAGATGGTAGATATGCCTATTGGAGCTTTTGAATTATATAAAAATGCAGATAATGTTTTTTGTACAAAAGGATTTTTTAATGTATTTATTACAGAAAAAGGATTTCGAGAATATGGTTATATGAGAAAAGATAAGTTCCTTAAAAAATTGAAAAAGCTAGATACATATTTACAAGAAAGTTATGAAACGGAAAATACATATATATATAAATTTGAATCTGAAGATAAAAAGTCTAAGTGGGTAAGACTAAATATTGTTGAAGATGAGACAAAAGTTCTCGGTGTTGTTGTTGATGTCACAAAAGAATTTGTTGAGAAAAGGAAAATAGAATATGAAAGAGATTTTGATATTTTAACTAATCTTTTAAATAGAAGAGCATTTTACTCACAGATACAGGAAAAATTTAAAAACAAAGATGAACTTAAGGTAGCAGCCTTTGTTATGTGGGACTTAGATAATTTAAAATATATCAATGATACATATGGACATGATGCTGGTGATGAATACATTAGATGTGCAGCAGGTATACTTAAAAAGTTTATATCATGGAATGGTATAGTTTCTAGGCTTTCAGGTGACGAGTTTTATGTATTTCTATATGGATATGAAAGTAAAGATAGTATAAGAGATATTATTAATTCTGTTAAGACACAAATGAGTAATACATTATTAAAACTTCATGATGGAACAGAATTTAAAATAAGGGCATCAGCTGGAATTTCTTGGTATCCTTATGATTCAAGTAATTATGACGAATTAATGAGATATGCAGATTTTGCTATGTATCAAATTAAAAATACAATCAAGGGTGAAGTCAGTGAGTTTGATATTAATATATATAATAAGGATTCATTCTTATTGAGTAATAGAGAAGAGTTAAATAAATTGATTGATGGACAACTTGTTGAATATGCATTTCAAGCTATTGTAGGTTGTGAAGGAAAAGTTTTTGCATATGAAGCACTTATGAGACCTAAAATAAAAACTTTTAGTTCTCCAGTGGATGTTATTAGATTGGCTCGTTCACAATCTAAGTTGTATCAAATTGAGCGTATTACATGGTTTAAAGCACTTAAATCATTTAAAAGATACAAAGAGAAGTTTGGAGATTGTAAATTATTTTTAAATTCTATTCCAAATAATAACCTATCAAAAGTTGATTTTGAAGAAATTGAGGATTTATATGGCGATTATTTAAATAGAGTTGTATTAGAAATAACAGAAAATGATAAAATTAATGAAGATTTTATTGAGAAAAAGAAATCTTATATAAATCATTGGAATATAGAGATTGCTTTGGATGACTTTGGAACAGGTTACAATGGAGAGGCTGTATTATTATATATAATGCCAAATTATGTAAAGATTGATATGTCTATTGTAAGAGGTATTGATAAGGATGAAGACAGACAGAAAATACTAAAAAATCTTATCTCATACTCTAATGAAAGAAATATTAAAGTAATAGCGGAAGGTGTAGAGACTAAAAGTGAGATGGAGACATTAATTAATCTTGGAACAGATTATATGCAGGGATATTATATTAGTAAACCATCATTCGTACCTGAAGATATAAGTGATGAAATTAAAAAAGAGCTCAAGATGTGTCATGAAAATAGGAATAGTGTGATTTAATAGAGGAAAAATTACATGTATTTTTATGAACTTTTGGTTTATAATTAAAAAGAAAATAATATAATTATAAATTAGGGTGGTGGAGCTAATAATCACAACAAATATAGATATAAGAAAATTAAATGAAAATCAATTAGAAGCAGTTGAACATATAGATGGGCCTTGCATGATACTTGCAGGGCCTGGTTCAGGTAAGACAAGAGTAATTACATATAGAATAGCCCATATGGTAGTAAACAAAAACATAGCACCAACAAGAATTTTAGCAATAAGTTTTACCAAAGCATCTTCAATAGAGATGAAAAATAGAGCCTTAAGTTTAAGTGATGATATAAGGCTTAATAAGGTAACTTATGGTACTTTTCACTCTGTATTTTTTAAGATTCTAAGATACTTTGAAAGGTACAATTTAGATAGCATATTTGATGAGAAAGCAAAGCGAATAACAATCAAGGCAATACTAAAGAGTTTAAATATAGAAAATGCTGATGATGATGAGAATGTAGGGCAAGTTATAAATGAAATTTCTTATGTAAAAAATGAACTTATGGATAAAAATGACTTTAATTCAGAGGTACTGACAAAAGATGAGTTTTTGAAGGTGTATAATTTATATGAAGAACAAAAATCTAAAGTTAATAAAATTGATTTTGATGACATGCTTATAAAAACTTATTATTTGCTTTTAAACAATAAGTCTGCATTAGAGATGGTTAGGAATGTATATAAATATATACTGATAGATGAATTTCAAGATATAAATAAAGTACAGTTTGAAGTTTTAAAGTTAATTTCTAATCCTTTAAACAATATATTTGCTGTTGGAGATGAAGACCAAAGTATATATGGTTTTAGAGGAGCAAGACCAGACTTTTTGTTGGAATTTGAAAGATATTTCAATAATACTAAAAAGATAATATTAGATGTAAATTACAGGTCTAAAAGTGAGATAGTACATACTGCAAATAGACTTATAGAAAAAAATAAAAATAGATATGAAAAAATCATTAAGTGTAGTCAGGGTAGTGGAGGAAGTGTGAGCTATATTTGTCCACATGATTCAGAGGAGGAATCTTTACATATTGCCAAGGAAATAATTGACGAAATAAAAAAAGATTATGTAGAGTATTCAGACTTTGCAGTGATTTATAGAACTAATATACAGTCAAGAGCATTAGTGGATGTATTTATGGATATGAGGATTCCTTTTGTAGTGAAAGATTCAGTAATCACAATATACGACCATTGGGCAAGTCAGGATATACTAGCATATTTAAGAATAGGTATTAATCCAAAGTCAAATAAAGATTGGTTGAGAATTATAAATAAGCCATTTAGATATATATCTAAAGATAGTGTAAATATGGTTAAGGATGAAAAAGATTTTATAACAGCACTAATAAACAAATGTAATCTTCATCCTAAACAAATCAAAACAATAACTGATTTAGAAATAGACTTAAGTTATTTAAATACTTTAAATCCTAAAAATGCAATATCTTATATTAGAACTAGTCTTGATTATGATAGATATGTCTTAGATTATTGTAGTAATAGAAAAATAAAGACAAATGGTCTTGTAGAGATATTGAATGAACTTGAAAGTTCAGCTACAAACTTTAATACTGTAACAGAGTTTTTAGAGCATATTGATAGAGTAAAGACTGAGTTAATGGAAAATAATAAGAATAAGCAGACTGATGGTGTCATATTTACAACTATGCATAGTGCAAAAGGATTAGAATTTAGAAATGTTTATATTATAGGTGTAAATGAAGGAACAATACCTCATGAAAAGTCATATGATATTTGTAAGGAAGAGAAAAAAGAAGAACAATTAGAAGAAGAAAGACGACTTATGTATGTTGCTATTACAAGAGCTGAAGAAAAATTATGTATAAGCTCTACCTTAAATAAATATGGTAAAAAAGTTGATAAATCACTGTTTATCAATGATATAAAATCTCCAACTAAAAAAGAAATTGACAGTATTGGTGTAGGTGACAAAGTATATCATAAAAAATTTCATGAAGGAGAAATAATTAAAAAAGATGGAATTATGTCTACAATAAAGTTTAAAGATAGGGAACGAATTTTAGACTTGAAAACTTGCTTATTGAAGAACATAATGTATATTATTTAATTTAAAATTAAAACTTAGATAGACAGAAAACATATTATTAGGGGTATTAGTTAGTAATAATTATATTATTTATGTATGATAAAAGCAAAAATATAGATATAAAATATATTATTTATAAGTATTAAAAAAGAGTAATAAAGATTAAATATATTATTAAAAAATAGCTTAAAATATGAAAAATGTTATTTATGATTATCCAAAGAATATAAATAGATATGAAAGATGTTATTTATGATTATCTAAAGAGTATAACTAAATATATGTAGTAGAGTTTAAGTAATTTATAAATAAAATTATTAAAAAAATAAAAAACTTATTGACAAAAATATTATAAGGAAGTACAATTGTATTAACAATTTAAGGAAACAAATCCAGTGATAGAGAAAGTAGCATATATGGATTTACAGCGAGTTAGGGATTGGTGTAAGCCTAGCAATGAAATCTATGTGAAGAGAGCTCTGGAGGAGATTATCAGAAGTTTTAGTATGATAATTGGTTTGCCCGCCTTAAGGGATTGAGAGGATAAGTACTTACTTATCAAAAAGAGTGGTAACGCGGATATAATTCGTCTCTTAGCTGTAAAGCTAAGGGACTTTTTTGATTTAAAAATCAAAATATCCATATAGCTTAAAAGCTAACATTCACAAATTTTGAAAGTTGTAAAAGTATTTATCAATAAGAGTGGTAACGCGGTAAAGTCGTCTCTTAGTCATTAAAGACTGAGAGACTTTTTTTGTAACTTGAAACATTAAAGTAGTAAAATTTGAGGGAAATTATAATTAAAAGAGAGGGGTAATTAAAATGAAAGTATTTAAAAAATTATTAAGTTTAGGATTAGTATTAGGATTAACTTTATCACTAGTAGGATGTAGTGGTGGAGAGGAAAAAACAAAATTAGAGCAAATAAAAGAAAGTGGAAAATTAGTAGTAGGTACTAGTGCAGAATTCCCACCATTTGAATTCCATAAAGTAGTAGATGGTAAAGATTCAATAAAAGGATTTGATGTAATGTTAGCTGAAGAATTTGCAAAGGAGCTTGGTGTAAAAGTTGAAATTAAAGATATGTCATTTGATGGATTAATAGGAGCTTTAAATGCAGACCAAGTTGACATAGTTCTTGCAGGTATGTCACCAACACCAGAAAGAGAAAAGAGTGTTGATTTCTCTGAGTTATATTATTTAAGTAGAAATGCAGTTATAGTTAAAGATGCAGATATAGATAAAGTAAAGACTGAAGATGATTTAAAGAAACTTAAAGTTGGAGTACAAGCAGGAAGTATCCAAGAAGAATATGTAGTTAATACTCTAAAAATGACAACTACTAAATCTTTAAAAGCAATACCTGACTTAATTACAGAATTAAAAAATGGAAACATAGATGCAGTTGTTACTAATGAAGCAGTTTCTTTAATAAATGTTAAAAAATATGATGGAATCAAAATGGCAAATACTGAAGTTGGTAAAGATGTAACAGAAGGTATGGCAGCAGCAATCAAAAAAGCTGATAACAATAAAGACTTTATAGAATTACTAAATAAAAAGATAAAAGAATTACAAGATGGTAAAAAAATAGAAGAATTTTTAAATGAAGCATCTACTGAAGCTGCTTCAAATTAGTAAGAAAGTTATGTGGGAGATGAAATTATGAGTTTAGATTTTAGTTTTTTAAGTAGATTTGGAACTTCTTTTCTGGAAGGAACAGGTGTGACAGTAGGAATTTCTCTTGTGGCATTATGCTTTGGATTTATAATAGGTATAATTATCTGTATGGCAAAAATATCCAAGAGCAAAGTATTAAGAGCAATATCATCAATATATATTGAGATTTTAAGAGGGACACCATTATTAGTACAGATATATATAGTATGGTTTGGATTACCTCAATTAGGAATAAGATTCCCTATGTTATTTGGTATACCAAGTGAATTTATAGCTAGTGCATTTGCATTGTCAGTAAACTCTGGAGCATATGTAGCAGAGATACTTAGATCAGGTATACAATCAGTTGATAATGGACAAATGGAAGCAAGTAGATCATTAGGATTAAATTACTGGTCAACTATGAGATATATAATAATACCTCAGGCTATAAAAAATATACTACCTTCATTAGCAAATGAATTTATTACACTTGTAAAAGAATCCTCAATAATCTCTGTAATAGGAGTTGTTGAAATAATGCGTACTGCTGATATAGTAAAAAATGCAGCATTCAAAGCATTAGAGCCATTAATAGTAGCAGCGGTAATTTACTTTGTTATAACATTTACTCTATCAAGATTAGTTGGATTATTAGAAAAGAAACTATCTGTGTCTAACTAGATGAGAGCGTGTTTAGCATTTAGGGAAAACATAGAATAGTAAAAAGGAAAGTGATAATATGATTACAATAAAAAATTTAAGTAAATCTTTTGGAGATTTAAATGTATTGAAAAATATAGACTTAGAAATCGCTAAAGGCGAAATAATGGTTATAGTAGGGCCTAGTGGTTCTGGTAAAAGTACACTTCTTAGATGTATGAATTTACTAGAAGTACCTACAGGTGGAGATATAATATTTGAAGGAAAAAATTTGGTTGATAAAAAAACTAATATTGATGAAATTAGACAAAATATAGGTATGGTGTTTCAAAACTTTAATTTGTTCCCACATAAGACTATTTTAGATAATATAACATTAGCACCAATTAAATTAAAAAAGATGACAAAAGAACAAGCAGAAAAGAAAGCAGAAAGTTTGTTAAGTAGAGTTGGTCTTTTAGATAAAAAAGATTCCTATCCATCACAATTATCTGGAGGACAAAAGCAAAGAATAGCAATAGCTAGAGCTCTTGCTATGGAACCAGATATGATGTTGTTCGATGAGCCAACATCTGCTCTTGACCCAGAAATGGTAAACGAGGTTTTAGATGTTATAAAAGAGCTTGCAAAAGAAGGTATGACGATGGCAATTGTAACTCATGAGATGGGATTTGCGAAAGAAGTTGCAGATAGAGTTATTTTTATAGATGGAGGAAGCGTACTAGAAGATAATACTCCAGAAGAAGTTTTTGGAAACCCAAAACATGAAAGAACTAAATCATTCTTAGCAAAAGTATTATAGTATATAAAAAAGGATGTTATTGATATTAGAAATTCAATACATCCTTTTTTTATGATGATTAATGTAATTTTAAATTATATTAATCTTATTTTACTAAATTTTTGCAGAAAAAAAGAGCTCGGGGTAAGCTCTTTTTTTCCACCGAATCAATTTCCGTTATCAATCCGATTTTTAATAAATATAAAATATATCCTTATGAAAGGGTATTGGGAATAGATATATTAACTAACTAGGGTTACCAGGGGGATAACCTTAATTTATTATAACAAAATGCGACACAAAAATCAATATTTTTTTTGATATAAATTATAAAAGTTATTTTTATAACAAGTAAACTTATAAAATCAACTTTTATAGTAAAAATAAGCATATGTATAATATAATATATTTATTTTATATAATATATTATTTTATCATATATTGTATTTTATAACGTATTTTTGTAGGATATAGTATAAGTATATTGTATTTTACTATAAAACTTTATGATAAAGTGAAAAAACTAATTTTTTATGAAAGAATATTTTGTAAATTTAAGATTGTCTTTTTAATAAAGATTAACAAAAAAAATACTATAATTAGTGGTATAATAGTTAGAGTTGAAGATTTTAAATAAAGGTAGGTGTAATTAAGTTGGAAATATACTTAGACAATAGCGCAACTACAAAACCTTATCAAGAAGTTATAGATAAAATGGTTTATGCACTTAGTACGGATTATGGAAATCCTTCTTCTGTTCATAGAAAAGGTGTAGAAGTTGAAAAAGGAATAAAAGAAGTAAGACAGGTTATAGCTAAATCTCTAGGAGCGAAAGAAAAGGAGATTTATTTTACATCAGGTGGTACAGAATGCAATAATACTATAATAAGAGGAATTGCAAATTTAAATAAAAAGCGAAAAAATCATATAATATCTACTAATATAGAGCATCCTTCTGTTTTAAATACATTGAAAGATTTAGAAGAAGATGGTTTTGAAATAACTTACTTAGAGGTCGGAAAAGATGGAAAGATAAATATAGAAGATTTAAAAAATGCAATAAAGTCAACTACATGTTTAGTAAGTATGATGCATGTTAACAATGAAATAGGAACTATACAACCAATAGATGAGGTTGGAAAGTATTTGAAGTCTTTAAAAGAAAAGATATATTTTCATGTGGATGCTATTCAATCATACGGAAAAATTAATTTTAGACCATCTAAATACAATATAGATTTTATGAGCGTGAGTGCACATAAGTTTCATGGTCCAAAAGGAATTGGATTTATGTATATAAAGGAAAATAATCGTCTTAAACCTATGTTAACAGGTGGAGGACAGGAAATTGGAATTAGGTCTGGAACAGAAAATGTACCTGGTATATATGGGCTTGGAGAAGCGGTCAGAATACTGAATAAAGATTTAGATACAGTTATTTCAAAAGTAAATAATTTAAAAGATGTATTTAAAAATAAAATAGTTGATAATATAGAAGACATAAAAATTAATTCTCCAGAAGATGGAGTATGTCATATATTGAATATATCATTTAGAGGTACAAAAGGAGAAGTGTTACTTCATTACTTAGAGCAAAAAGGTATTTATGTATCAACTGGCTCTGCATGTTCTTCTAAGAAGAAAGGGAGCCATGTCTTAAATGCCATAGGTCTTACAAATGAAGAAATAAATGGGACAATAAGATTTAGTTTATCTGATATGAATACAGAAGAAGAAATATCAGAAGCTGTAGAAGTATTGAAAGAATCAATTTGTGACCTAAGGTCAATAATGAAAAGAAAGTAAAGAATACAGTATAAATAATGAGAATAAATTAGTTTAAGAGGTGAAATGGTGTATAATATATTAATAGTAAAGTATGGAGAAATTGGAGTAAAAGGAAAAAATAGATATATATTTGAAAATAGACTTATAAGAAATATAAGAAATATGTTAAAGCCAATTGGAAAATTTAATGTATATAAAGAATATGGAAGAATATATGTTGATTTAGAAGATTATGATTATGAAGAAGTAATTGAAGAAGTTAGAAAAGTATTTGGAATAGTGGGTGTATGCCCTGGAGTAAGAGCTAAAAAAGATTATGATACATTAAAAGAAATAGCTTTAACAATGTTAGAGGAAAAAATAGAAGCTGGGTATAAAACATTCAAAGTAGAGTCAAGAAGAGGAGATAAATCTTTTAGATTGACTTCTCAAGAAATGAGTATGGATATAGGTGGATACTTATTATCAAAGGTAGGAGATAAGATTAATGTTGATGTAAGAAATCCAGAAGTTAAAATAAAATGTGAATACAGAGAATTCCATACTATGGTCTATAGTGATACTATACCTGGATATGGAGGATTACCACTTGGAACAAATGGTAGAGCTATGTCTCTTTTATCAGGAGGTATAGATAGTCCAGTAGCAACATGGATGGTCGCAAAAAGAGGAATGGAAGTAGAAGCAGTACACTTCCATAGTTATCCGTTTACAAGCGAAAGGTCACAAGAAAAAGTTAAAGACTTAGCTAAAATATTGGCAAAGTATTGTGGTAGAGTAAGACTTCATAAAGTTAACATATTAGAAATACAAAAAGCAATTGGCGAGAATTGTAATGAAGAAGAAGCTACTATTCTTTCAAGAAGATTTATGATGAGAATAGCACAGAGACTTTCTGAAAAAAGACATTGTGATGCTTTAATTACAGGTGAAAGTATTGGTCAGGTTGCATCTCAAACTATACAAGGTCTTACTTGTACTAATGCTGTTGTAGATTTACCAGTATTTAGACCACTTATAGCGATGGATAAATCAGATATAGTCGATATAGCCAAAAAAATAGGAACTTTTGAAACATCTATAATTCCTGAAGAAGATTGTTGTAGTGTATTTTCTCCTAGAAAGCCTGTTACTAAACCTAGGTTAGAGAAAATAGAAAAATCTGAAACAGCACTTGATATTGATAGATTAGTACAGGATGCAATTGATAAAATAGAGGTTGAAGATATAGAGTTTTAATGTACAAGTGATTTACCTTCTTGGGGGAGGTGTTATATGTGATGCAAATATTGTGTGTTGGTATTGGTGGATTTTCTGGTGCTATATTAAGATATTTAATATCTTTAAGATTTGCAGGAGCTAAGTTTCCATTTGGGACTCTAATTGTCAATGTTATGGGTGGAGTTTTAATTGGTTTTATCATGGAAATGAGTACAAGAACAGATTATATTTCTGATAATTTAAAATTGTTTTTAGTAACTGGTCTAATGGGAGGACTTACTACATTTTCTACTTTTAGTTTTGAGAATGTAAAGTTTTTTGATAGTGGCAATTATATGTTATTTGGGTTAAATATATTCTTAAATTTAACATTAAGTATTTTAGGAGTTTTTGTTGGAAGAACTTTATGTAGACAATTTGTTAATATGTAGTATTTTAAAGTAAATACTATAATTTTATTTAATGGGAATGATTATTATGAATAAAAAGGGTTTTACACTAATTGAATTATTGGTAGTTATATCTATAATAGGAATTTTAGTTATAGTCGCAGTTCCAGCACTATTTAGAAATATAGAAAAAAGTAAGGCGGTTACATGTCTTTCAAATAGAGAGAATATAAAGACTCAAATTGTTATTGCAATGGCTGAGGAACCAAGTAAAGACAAGAATGAAATTATAAAAGATGTATTAAAAAATAAAGATGGAAAATACTTTGAAACAGAGCCAAAGTGTAAATCAGGTGGAACATATTCAGCAGAATTTGATGATGGTTATGATGGAATAACTGGTGATGAAAGTATTGCAAAAGTTTATGTTACTTGTACAGAACATCCAGATGGTGTTGAAATGGCTAGGGATGTATATCAAAGTATGAGAGATTTAATTGCATCATTTGCAGAAGACTCTTCTATAATACCAGGAAATTCAAAAAATAATGATGACTTTAGAAACTATTTGTTGGATAATAAGTATAAGAATGGCTGGCCTACAATTCCAGATGAATTTAAGAAAAAGTATGATTTAGGAAAAGAGCCACTGTATATACAACCATATGCAAATAAGCCTAATACAAATGAAGCTAGTGTAGTTGTATTTGCAAATACTTCAACTAAAGGTAATTGGTATGCTTCTTTAATTTATGATTATGATGAAGCTAAATGGTATAAAGGTAAAGGTGGTATTTCTGTAGCAAATAAAACATGGGAAGATTTAAAGGAAGAAATCCATACTAAATCTGGCTGGGCTCCTTTAAATTAATATAGCATATATTACTGGTATTAATTAACTATAGAATAATATTCTCCATGGTTAGTTAATACCAGATTTTATTTTAAATATTTTATTAATATAGGATGATTACTGAATATTTACTATTTTAAATCCTTCACATGTAAACTAAAAATAATTATAATAAGAGTATAAAGAAATTTAATTATAAGGTTAATTTTCTGAAGATTTAGTATTTATACTAAGAAATACATAAAAGGGGAATAGATATATGAATAATTTACAAGATAACCAAACAATAAACTTAATACAAAGTCGTAGAAGTATACGAAAATTTACAAAAGAGCAAATTACAAATGAACAACTAGACACCTTGTTACATTGTGCATTTGCAGCACCTTCAGGATGCAATAAACAACCTTGGCATATAAGTGTTGTTCAAGACCAAAAACTTTTAAAAGAGATTAGTGATGATACCTTATCTAGAATTCATGAAGTTAGTAATGTTGAGATAAATAAGAATTTTAAACTATTTTATGGTGCACCAACTGTTTTATTTATTTCTTATGATGAAGAAAATTCATGGGCTCCATATGATGTAGGAATACTTACAGGAAATGTAACTACAGCTGCACAAGCGTTAGGGCTAGGTAGTTGTATAATAGGAATGGTTAGAGGATTATTTACACCTGTTGAACAAGGGGATATAGTAGGTCTCGTGAGTGTACTAGATGATAATGATGTAAAAGAATCAGATTCAATAAAGATGATGTTTGATACAAATAAAAAATATAGGGAATTATTGAATATACCTGAAGGGTATTCTGTACCTTTTGGCATTGCTATAGGGGTACCAGATGGAAATCTACCAAAAGCTAGAGATGTTGTTTATAAAGTTTCTAGAGCTTAAAACATTTGATTAATTAAATTACTATATAAATTTATATAATTAAAAAAAATAACATAAGGCTGAAAATAAAAATTTATTTATTTTTAGTCTTGTTTTTTATTATTTTATATTTATAAATGAAAAAAAGGTAAGGTAAATTTGTTAGTTTGAGCATATAAAATAAAAATTATAAAGTCGACAAGTATAAATAAATGATTTATAATATTTTGGAAATAAATAGCAAAAAGTTGAAATGAAGAAAAAAGAATGTTAAAATAAAATGAAAGTAACCCTTAGTTATAAAAAAGTTACTAT
>JABBZI010000209.1 GCA_012955965.1 Clostridioides difficile | reverse complement strand
AAGTAGAAAAAATTGGTTAGATGGTATAAGGTTAAACCCTAAGTACTTTAAAATGGGCAATCAGCAGGTAAGCTCCGAATAGGAGAAACTTCAACGACTATTCCTCTTGAGGGAAGTACACTACAAGCTATTGGTAGTGGAAGTGGGTAGACCTTAACGGATAATGCCGAAGGATAAGATATAGTCTGTGCTTGCATGAAAGTGTAAGAAGTTCATAAGAGAACTGCATAGGTAGTAGCGAACTTATGTGAACGACAAC
>JABBZI010000208.1 GCA_012955965.1 Clostridioides difficile | reverse complement strand
TATTTTAAACTGTTATTAGTCTTAGTCCTTCTTTTAGTATATTTATACTTGCATTTATATCTCTATCGTGAGTTACATTACAACAAGGACAAATCCATTCTCTTATACTTAAATTCTTCATTTCCTCATTTTTGTACCCACATTTATTGCATATTTGTGAACTTGCAAAGAATTTACCTACCTTTATAATTTGCCTACCATACCAATTAGCCTTGTATTCTAATTGACGAACAAATTCTGACCATGACACATCAGAAATTA
>JABBZI010000207.1 GCA_012955965.1 Clostridioides difficile | reverse complement strand
CCATCTCTAGTAGGAGCAACAAATTTTATAACTAGAGGAGTTTCTAATATAAGTATTATTACATTGACAGAAACAAATCAAACAATCAAAAATATTAACTTTTATTATGATGATAGAGAAATAGAAGGGCAATTACCTGAAAATGTATCTGCTATCACAGAATGTAAAGGTGCACAAGGCCTATCACATTTTGAACATTTATATATTTCTGGCTTTTCAAAAACAGGAATAGAAATTCCATTTTATGCTACTGCAAATGATAT
>JABBZI010000206.1 GCA_012955965.1 Clostridioides difficile | reverse complement strand
ATATCATTTGCAGTAGCATAAAATGGAATTTCTATTCCTGTTTTTGAAAAGCCAGAAATATATAAATGTTCAAAATGTGATAGACCTTGTACACCTTTACATTCTGTGATAGCAGATACATTTTCAAGTAATTGCTCTTCTATTTCTCTATCATCATAATAAAAGTTAATATTTTTGATTGTTTGATTTGTTTCTGTCAATGTAATAATACTTATATTAGAAACTCCTCTAGTTATAAAATTTGTTGCTCCTACTAGAGATGG
>JABBZI010000205.1 GCA_012955965.1 Clostridioides difficile | reverse complement strand
CTTTTGCATTTAATTCTGCATCTTCTTTCATCATTTCATCTAATAATGCTTGTATTGGAGCTAATACTCCTTCTCTTGTTTCTCCAACTAATAATCTTCTATCAAAAGTTGCTTTACAGTAATCTGGTACTACTGAAGCTCCTGGATATGGAGAAGATTTTATATCTGTTAAAACTAGTATCCCATCACCTAAAACTGGATGAGTTGGAGGTACTAATTGTTGTATCTTTTGGATTACATTAGCCATTTTATAAACTGCATTTA
>JABBZI010000204.1 GCA_012955965.1 Clostridioides difficile | reverse complement strand
CTACTAATCCATCTGCTCCTGTGTTTCCTGTTGCTCCTGTTGGACCTGTTGCTCCATCTGCTCCTGTATCTCCTGTTGCTCCTGTTGGGCCTGTTATTCCTGTTGCTCCTTCTAACCCTGTATTCCCTGTTGAGCCTGTGTTTCCGGTTGGACCTGTCGCTCCTGTTGGACCTTCCAATCCTGTGTTCCCTGTTGCTCCTGTATTTCCTGTTGGACCTGTTGCTCCGGTTGGGCCTTCTAACCCTGTATTCCCTGTTGGACCTGTCG
>JABBZI010000203.1 GCA_012955965.1 Clostridioides difficile | reverse complement strand
TTACTTGTTTTCAATTCGTTTGTACTATTTTCAAAAGTAGTTATTAAGTCACTTAAACTTGCGTTTTCGTTTAGTTTTTCTAACATAAAAATATCACCTTTCTATTTTAGTAACTGTTTGTCAAGAAAGAGTTACTAAAAATCCTTATACTTGTTTGTTTTGCTTGTTTTACTATTAAAAATAAAATTATTTATACTATATAGGTTTTATAAAAATTGCTTAAAATCAATCACTTTTCTATTTGAAAAAGTAACCTATTCTTGACAAA
>JABBZI010000202.1 GCA_012955965.1 Clostridioides difficile | reverse complement strand
CTATCTGGTTGATAGGTCGAAGGTGTAAGTGCAGCAATGTATTTAGCTTATCGATACTAATAGGTCGAGGACTTGACCAAATTATTTGATGTCCATTCAGTAAAATATATGTGTAGTTTTTAGAGTGTTAACTCTAAAGAAGCTAGTATTACTAGATTCTAAAAACTTAATAGAGATATTAAGCATAAAGATTATGTGGTTACAATAGCAGAGAGGATACACCTGTTCCCATTCCGAACACAGAAGTTAAGCTCTCTAGCGCTGATGGT
>JABBZI010000201.1 GCA_012955965.1 Clostridioides difficile | reverse complement strand
CTTGGAAAAAAAATTTAGCAGGCCTAGATGGTGAAAGTGATGAAATTGATTGGAAATATGAAACAACAGAGAATTATCTAAAAATGATGGATAACAATGGGGTAGGCTTAAATGAAACTTATTTAGTCCCTCATGGAAACGTTAGAATGGAAGCAATGGGGCTTGAAGATAGCCCTGCCACTAAAGAAGAAATTCAAAAGATGTGTGAAATCACAGAGAGAGAATTAAAAGCAGGAGCTATAGGCTTGTCTACTGGACTTATATATATAC
>JABBZI010000200.1 GCA_012955965.1 Clostridioides difficile | reverse complement strand
CTCCTACATGTGCAGTACATAATAGATTATGTCCACATCCATGACCATACCCCCCCAATTCAAATGCTTCTTGTTTTGTTGAAACTTTTTGACTTAAACCAGGTAGTGCATCAAATTCTCCCATAAAACCTATAACGGGCTTCCCTGAACCAAAGCTTGCCTTAATAGCTGTAGCTAGACCTGCCACTCCTACTTCTACATTAAAGCCTTCGCATCTTAGAAAATTTGCTGTATTCTCACATGCCTTAAACTCTCTAAATGCCTTTTCTG
>JABBZI010000001.1 GCA_012955965.1 Clostridioides difficile | reverse complement strand
TAGAAATACACTATAATCTGAATTTCAATAAATATATATAAAAATTAAAATGAAATACTTGAAAATACTGGAAAATAATTAAAAAATAATTTGAGGATATAAAATATAGATTAATTTTAATTAATTAAATACAGAAAAGAAATACTTAAATATATTTAAATAAAAAAACGATAAAATATGACAATTTGATTGGAAATAATTAAAATATTTTGTTATTGTAGTATTATAGGGTAAAATGCAAAATATATTCGAAAATGAAATTTTAAATATTGACATTAAATTAAATATAATATACTATGTAAGTGTGATGAGAGATTTTTTTTAGAGGGGATTTATAGTGAATATAAAAAAAATATTTAATAACAATGTAGTAGTAAGCTCCCTGGAAGATGGCACAGAAATAATTATTACTGGTGCTGGAGTTGGATTTAAGAAAAAAGTAGGAGATTTGATAGATGAAAGTTTGATTTCTAAAAAATATTTTGTTCAAGATAATCAAAAAGACAAATACAATCAAATACTTAACAAGACCTCTATTGAATACTTTAAAATTTCAGAAGAAATTATAGAAAAGGCTAATGAAGTTTTAAATACTCAAGTGAATGATTCAATAATATTAGCCTTAACGAGTCACATAGAATTTGCTGTCCAAAGAGAAAAACAAGGTATAAAATTACCAAACTTAATATTGAATGAGACAAAACAACTTTATAGAGAAGAATTTGAATTTGGATTATGGGCAATTAATGAAATTGAAAAAAAGATAGGAATAAAGTTGCCTGAAGATGAAGCTGGATATATTGCTATTCATATAATCAATGGTTTAGAGAATTCTCAAAAAGATGAAGGTATTAATATACTAGAGTTTTCAAAACAAGTTATTCAGATAATTGAAGAAGTACATGGGTTTAAATTAGATGTAAATTCACTAAATTACACTAGACTTATAACTCACTTAAAGTTTTTTGTTCAAAGGATTTTAAGAAAAGAAACTTATAAAGATAGTGATATTGAAGATATGTACAAGTTGGTGAATAAAAATTATAATAAACCTAAAATATGTACTCAAGAAATTGCAGCATTGGTATTAGACAGATTTGAATATAAAATTAGTAAAGAAGAAGAATTATATCTAATGATTCACATAAATAAAATAACAAACAGTGGTTGTTAGGATTGTAACTGATAAGCAGGCAAAACCTAAGTCATTGAACTTAACTATTAGATTAAGTTTTTTGATTTAGGCTTTTTTATTAAATACAGACAGTGAGTTTTAGGATTGTAACTGGTTAAGCAGGCAAAACCTAAATCATTGAACTTAACTATTAGATTAAGTTTTTTGATTTAGGTTTTTTTATTAAATACAAGCAGTGAGTTTTAGGATTGTAACTGGTTAAGCAGGCAAAACCTAAATCATTGAATTTAACTATTAGGTTAAGTTTTTTGATTTAGGTTTTTTTATTAAATATAGACAGTGAATTTTAGGATTGTAACTGGTTGAGCAGGCAAAACCTAAATCATTGAACTTAATTATTAGATTGAGTTTTTTGATTTAGGTTTTTCTATAAATTTGATTATGTTTTTAGATGAAAATAGGAGGGTAAAATTATGAAAAAAAATAAGTTAGGTTTATGGAACTTCTTCCAAATGTTAGGAAAAACGTTTATGTTCCCAATAGCACTACTTAGTGTTTCTGGGATGATGTTAGGACTTGGTGCAGGTTTTACAGACCCTAAGATGATTGCCATGGTTCCGTTTTTAGGAAATGAATATGTCAACATGATTTTAAATTTCATGCTGACAATAGGATTATTTGCATTTAATAATTTGGGAGCATTATTTGCAATGGCAATTCCATTAGGATTATTAAAAAAAGAAAAAGAGTTTGGAGCTTTTTCAGGTCTAGTAGGATTTATAGCAATGCACATAGGTACAAATTTTTATTTAACAAGAGCTGATTTATTAGTACCAATAGACCAAATGTCAACTAATGGTCAAGCTATGATTATGGGAATACAAACATATAATACGAGTGTTTTAGGTGGTATTGTAGCTGGTCTAATTGTTTATGCCATATATGATAAAGTTAGTAATTTAAAAATGCCAGAGTCATTAGGATTCTACAGTGGTCCAAGACTAGTTCCAATTGTTAGTTTAATAGTTATGAGTATTGTTGGTTTATTAATACCTATTGTTTGGCCACCATTTTTCAATGCATTCCAAAATTTAGGTAAATGGATTTCTTCAGCAGGGCCATTAGGATATTTCTCATATGCAGTAGCAGAAAGAGTTACAATTCCATTTGGATTAAATCATCTTGTAACATCTGTATTCCGTTTTACACCAATAGGTGGAACTGCTGTTATTGATGGAGAAACATACTTTGGGACATTGAATATGTTTATGGCATATGTAGAGAATAATCAGATTATACCTCTTGATTTAGCTGGTAAAATGGAGCAAGGTAAATTAATGATTCAATATGGACTAGCTGGTGCTGCATTAGCTATATATCGTACAGCAAAACCAGAAAACAGAAAAGCACTTAAAGGGCTTTTAATATCAGGAGTTTTAACAGTTATTATAGGTGGTATAAGTGAGCCAATAGAATTCTTATTCTTATTTATCTCACCAGCATTATTTGCTTTCCATACATTTATGAATGGTTTAGCAAACATGGTGCTTCCATACTTAGGTGTATTAATGGGATTCACAGGAGATTTAATTGCATTCATAAGTTTTGGTGTGTTAAGAGGAACGGCTACAGGATGGCCAATAGCAGTATTAGTAGCCGCTTTATACTTTGCAATTTACTATTTTGTATTTAAGTGGGCAATTATTAAGTTTAATATAAAAACTCCAGGACGTGAAGATAAAGAGATAAAAGTATCTGAGGGTAATGGTTCAGATTTTAAAAACCTATCTACATATAAAGGACAGCAAATGATATCTGCTTTAGGCGGACAGTCTAATATATTATCATTAGACAATTGTGTAACTAGATTACGTCTAAAATTGCAAGATGTATCATTAATAAATGAGGATGCAATTAAAGAAGCTGGTGGTATAGCAGTTGTTAAATTGGATGAACACACAATACAAGTAATTATAGGAACTCAAGTGTATTCTTTAAGAAAGCAAATGGATAAAGCTATGGAAGGTCATTTGGAGGCATGCAATGATTAACTTTGATAAAAAAATAGACCGATTGGGTACATATTGTACCCAATGGGATTATGTAGAGGATAGATTTGGAAAAAAAGGATTACTTCCTTTTACAATATCAGATATGGACTTAGAGTTTCCGCATGAAATAACAGAAGCCTTGCAAGAAAGATTAAATCATAGAGTTTTGGGATACAGTAGATGGAAACATGATGATTTTAGAAATTCAGTTATAAACTGGTACACTAAAAGATTTAACTGTTATATTGATGGTAATTGGATATATTACAGTCCTAGTGTAATGTACTCAATTAGTAAGCTTATTGAGATATTCAGTGATGAAGGAGATGGAATTCTGATAAATACTCCTGCATATAATGCTTTTTATGATGTTATAGCAAATAATAATCGTAATATTATAAAATCGCCTCTTATAAATGAAGGTGGATTCTATTTGATTGATTTTGATGATTTTGAGAAAAAATGTAAGAAGTCTAAGATATTTATTTTATGCAATCCACATAATCCAACTGGGAGAGTGTGGAGTGAGTTAGAACTTGCTAAGATGATAGGCATTTGTAAGGATAATAATGTAAAGATAATATCAGATGATATACATATGGATATTGTTTATGATAATAGAATGACTCCTATTTTAAAGGTTGCAGAAAGCTATTTAGATTCCATATTTATTTGTACATCAGCATCGAAGTCTTTTAATATACCAGCATTGACTGGGTCATATGTGATTATACCAAATGATGGTACTAGAAATAAATTTGAAAATATCACTAGATATCGTGATTTTGTAAATTCTCCTGCAATACTAGCAATACTAGCAACAATGGTTTGTTACAATGATTGTGAATATTGGTTGGATGAGCTATTAAAATATCTTAAAGAAAATCTTGAATATACAATTAATTATATAAAAGATAATTTAGGACCATTAAAGTTGGTTATGCCAGAAGGTTGTTATTTTGCTTGGATAGATTTTTCTGACCTTAAGATAAGTAGTGAAGAATTCCAAAAGTTATTGATGGATATTGGAGAAGTAGCTATTATGTCAGGAAATGTATATGGAGAAGAAAGTGAGTTTTATTTACGATTAAATGTAGCATGTTCAAGGGAGAAACTTGAAGATGGTTTAAATAGAATTAAAAAAACTATAGATTATATTGCAAAAAATATTTAATATAGAAAGGGAGATAGTTATGAGCTATTTAAAAACAATGGTTGATGTTATGACTACTGAAATGAATGCCATAAAATGTTTAATAGATGAAGCAGGTATTGAATATGAAAGTATAGTTAATGAAATTGCCAACTGTGAAGGTAAAGTGATTTTTATGGGTGTAGGTAAATCTGCACATATAGGTAAGAAATTGGCAGCTACATTTGCCAGTACTGGAACACCAAGCTTTTTTGTACATGCAACAGAGGCAGTACATGGAGATTTGGGAATGATTGAAAGCAAAGATATTACAATTCTAATCTCAAATAGTGGAAATTCTATGGAGGTAGTAAATTGTATAAAGTATGTTAAAGCAATTGGTTCTAAAACCATTGCATTTACTTCAAATAGAAATTCAGTATTGGCAACAGAGTGCGATTATGCTTTAATATATCCAGCAAAGGATGAAGCAGACCACTTAAATTTAGCACCAACAACATCATCTACAATTACTTTAGTTTTAGGAGATTCTATTGCATGTGCATTATCTAAAAATAGTAATTTTGATTCAGCTGATTTTTATAAATACCATCCAGGAGGAAGTCTAGGTGAGAAACTAAAAGCAGCTAATAATGGTTAAAAGTAAAGAAGGAGAGTATGTTTTATGTTCAAGATGTTTAAAAAGAAATCAATAAAGTCGCCCATATCAGGGAAAGTAATAGAATTATCTAAAATTCCAGATGCTGTATTTTCTCAAAAACTTATGGGAGAAGGTGTAGCTATAGATTCTACAGGAGACATTGTTTATGCGCCAATTAATGGAAAGATAGCAGTAATAGCAGAAACTAAACATGCATTTGTAATAGAATTAGAAAATGGGATGGAGCTTCTTATTCATGTCGGTTTAGATACTGTAAATTTAAAAGGCGAAGGGTTTGAAGCATTAGTAAGTGTGGGTGAACAGGTCAAAGAAGGGACACCGATGTTGAAAATTAACCGTTCTTTGATTGAATCAAAGGGTATATCACTTATTACTCCAGTTACAATAACTAATTATTCAGAGTACAATATGAATACATATAATGTAGGCAATGGTGTTGAAGGTGGAAAAGACACTGTACTCGAGTTTAAATAAAAAACTAAAATATAGGATTAGTATCTATAAATTTATAGTTTAATTAATCACATAGGTTTGTTGAATAAAAAGGAATTCTTTAATTATTAATTGAAGAATTTCTTTTTTTATATTGCAATTTCAAATCAATAAATAAACGGACTTTATAAACAAAAAACAAAAACGTTGACCTTATTAATAAACTTTAATATAATATATCTATATAAATAATAAACTATAGAATAGAGGCAGATATATGAAAATTGAAAAACTTTCTATTAATGATATTAAACAAGGTTATGTATTTAATGATGAGTTGAATTGTTATATTTGCATTACATGTGAAAAAAAATATGAAGTGGGAGAAATATACAGAATAGGTGATAGATTTTTTGAAGCCTCAAAGGCTATTGAATTGCATATGGAATTAGAGCACAGTGATTACTTGGAAAAATTGATTAATGGCGATTCAAAGTACAACACACTGACTGAAAATCAAAAACAATTATTTCAATTATTTATTAGTGATTTACCAGATAAGGAAATTGCAAAAAAGGTTGAAGTATCTACATCGACTATTCGCCATCAAAAATTTATGTTTAGAGAAAAAGCAAAACAAGCTAAATTGTATTTAGCATTGTATGAGTCTGTGTTTGAAGAAAAATCTAATAGAGGTAGTACTATAATACCAATACATGAGCATGCTAAAATGGTTGACGAAAGATATGTAGTAACTGAAGAAGAGAGAAAACACATTTTAGAGACCTCATTTGAAAGTATGAATCCTCTAAAATTAAAAGTATTTTCCTCAAAGGAAAAGAAAAAAGTTGTAATTTTATCTAAGATTTTGGAAAAATTTGAGTATGGGAAGCAATATTCGGAAAAGGAAGTTAATCAGATTTTAAAATCTATATATAATGATTTTGCAACAATTAGAAGATATTTAATTGAATATGGTTTTATGAGTAGAAATAAAGAATGTACAAAGTACTGGTTAACATAATGATAATAGTAAAGTCTACTAACATATAAGGTTATTTTACTTTGTTAATTGTGGAAGGAGTTAAATATGAATGATGAGTTGAAATATATTTTACACAGTAAAGGTGTAGATATTGTTCGTTTTGTTGATATATCTGAATTTCCAGCAAGTCAAACACATGGTTTTTCTAAAGCAATTTTATTTTGTATAGGATTATCAAAAAAATTCGTTACATATATATATAATAACTTATCTACAGATAATGATGATTTCTTAGAAAAGGAGGAAAAAGTAGAAGAGTTAGCTGATTGGATTTCAAAATATATTCAAGATAAAGGTTATAAAGCTTATTCTCAATCAGAAAAAAATAATCTAGAACATGGATATTCTGAAAAAGGCTATATTAATCCAACAATGCAATCAGGTATTAGTATTTTACCACATAAGACCATAGCAAATATTAGCGGTATTGGATTTATGGGAAAAAATAATTTGTTTGTAACTGAGAAATATGGTTGTGCTTTTAGCATGTGTACTGTACTTACAGATGCTCCAATTTATGCTGAAAGATATCCTTTAATGGATTCGAAGTGTTTAGACTGTAATATTTGTGTAGAAAACTGTCCTGCAAAAGCTATACATGGAAATGAGTGGGCTTTGCCAGGTAAAAGAGAGTCTCTTATTGATATTTCAAAGTGTTTTTGTGTATTGAAGTGCATGATGAGTTGTCCATGGTCATTAAAATATGCAAATCATAAATAAGTCTACTAGATATTATGTTAAAATATATTAGAGCATAATTATATTAATAAGGAGACTGAATATGATAGTAAGTGTGAGTAGGAGAACCGATATACCTGCTTTCTATAGTAAATGGTTTTTTAACAGGCTTAAAGAAGGTTTTGTATATGTTATTAATCCAATGAATCCAAAGCAAGTTAGTAAGATAGAGTTAAATCCACATACTGTCGATTGTTTTGTATTTTGGACAAAGGATGTAACTCCAATGATACATGATTTAAATAAATTAAAAGACTATAAATATTATTTTCACTATACTATAACATCATATGGCAAAGAAGTAGAAACACGAATTTCAGATAAACAAAAGGTAATAGATTCATTTAAGAAATTGTCTGGAAAAATAGGTAAAGAAAGAGTGATTTTAAGATATGACCCAATTTTTCTAAGTGAAAAGTATACTGTAGGTTACCATATTAAAGCATTTGAAAGGTTATGTAATCAACTTGATGGATTTACAGAAAAATGTATAATAAGTTTTATTGATTTATATAAAAAAACGAAATTTAATACTAAATCATTACATATAAAACCATTAGAAATTACAGAAGTAGAAATGCTATCAAAAGAGCTTTCTAGGATTGCTCATAAATATGGTATAGCGCTTGAAATGTGTTCAGAAGAATATAATCTAAGTAAATTTGGGATTGGAAAAAGTAAGTGTATTGACGATAAGTTAATATCAAAGATTATAGGTAGTGAAGTAGAAGTAAAAAAAGATGATACACAAAGAGCTGTTTGTGAGTGTGTCAAAAGTGTTGATATAGGACAATACAATACTTGCAGACATTATTGTTTGTATTGTTATGCTAATTTTAATTATACTAAAGTAGAAGAAAATTATAGACTTTATAAAGAAGACAATAAATTACTTATAGGGACTTTAAGAGCAGATGCTAAAATAAGCACTAGAGACATGAAGAGTATTAAAGTAGATAAAAGTGAGGATACACAAATTAGTATGTTTGATTTAAAATAAGTCAATTGCTTTAATATATTAAGAATATAGATATTTATAATGATGAAATTAAACTTAATAGATATTTTCTATATAAGAAAAATGGTCGCAATATGTCAATTTGACCATTTTTTTGATATAATTAAAAATACAAATAACTTAGTAACAAAGGAGGTAGAATTTGAATTTTTTAAAAAAATATCCTATACCTATTGCAAGTTTGATTTTATCTATATTTACTCTAGGGAACTTATTACAATCTTATAGTGAATCATTACGTAATGTAATTGGATTTATAGGGTTTGTTTTATACGCAATTTATATAGTCAAAATAGTATTACTTAAAAAGGGTGTTAAAGAGCAATTAGAAAATCCCTTAATATCAAGTACATTTCCAACTATAACAATGGCGACAATGATATTTGCTACATATGTAAAACCATTATCTTTAGAATTAGGTATTGTAATTTGGAGCATTGGAGTTGTAGGTCATATTGTGTTGATAGCCTTATTTAGTAAGAAATTCTTAGTTAAATTCTCAATAAAAGAAGTATTTCCATCTTGGTATATAGTATATGTTGGGATAGTTGCAGCAAGTGTTACAGCACCAGCATTTAATCAGCTTTTAATAGGTAAAATTGCTTTTTGGATAGGATTTATATCTTATATAGTTCTTATACCTGTAGTTTTAAAAAGAGTGTGGATAATCAAGGAAATGCCTGAACCATCTTTACCAAGTATAGCTATATTAGCTGCACCAGGGTCATTACTATTGTCTGGATATATTAATTCTTTTCCAGATAAAAATAGTGTAATATTATACTTATTATTTATACTTTCAATTGTATTTTATATTATGGTTTTGGGGTATTTACCAAAATTATTAAGATTACCTTTTTATCCAAGTTTTGCTGCATTTACATTCCCTATGGCAATAAGTGCAATGGGCATGAAACTAATGAATGGTTATCTAACTAAATCAGGTCATCCTGTGAGTTGGATTTTATATGCTTCTAAACTAGAAGAGATAATAGCTACAGTGATTATTTTGTATGTTTTAATTTTATTTATTATATATCTTGGTAAATCAGAAACTACATCTAAAGCTAAATAAAAATTATTAAATATACGTATTTAGTAAAGATATTAATATCAATAGATGAAAGTGATATTAATTTTAGAGACTTGATTTAGCTTAATTTTATTGGAGGATAAACAAATGAAAACAAAAGAGGAATATGTAAAAGAGGTTAGAGCAATAGCAGAAGAATACTTTAGAAAAGGAGAGTTTTTTTGTTCTGAAGCGGTTCTTCAAACAATAAATGATGCTTTAGGACAACCTTTGAGCCCTGAGATAACTAAGTTAGCATCAGGATTTCCAATAGGACTTGGAAAAGCACAATGTCTTTGTGGAGCAATATCTGGAGGTGAAATGGCTTTAGGTATTGTGTACGGAAGAGTTCATGGTGAAACTATGAATCCAAAGATGTTTGAATATGCTAAGGATTTACATAATTATATTAAAAAGGAATATGGAGCAACATGTTGTAGAGTTATTACAAAGAAGTGGGATGGAGATAACTTTATGTCTCCTGAAAGAAAAGAACACTGCATTAAAATAACAGGTCAGGTCACAGAGTGGGTTGCAAATAAACTTGTTGAAGATGAAAAACTTAATATTAAATAGAATTATAAGAGCCTGTAAATTTTGAAGAATAAATTTACAGGCTTCAATTATGTAACTAATTTTAATAATACAATTAACTCTAAATATATAAATAGATTAGTTAAAGCAAATAAAATATTTACTTTATAATACTTAGCATAAGGACACCAAACATGATTAATATTATGCCAAGAAAAATAGAAAGCCATTCTTTTTTATTTTTCTTCTCTTTAAAGAATATAATACCTCCTAAAGTGGCTACTATCACACAACTTTGGGAAATAGAAAAACTTATTGTAACCCCCAATGCATTAGTTGTTATAAACATACCTAAATTCGCTATTGACCATAGTACTCCAGTAATTAAATTAAATAAAACATTTTCCTTATATATAATTTCTTTAGAAAAATACTTAACAATAATAAATGAAGTTATCAACATACCAACAGATTGAGGTAATATAATTCTATATCCTTCTATTGAAAATATTTGATTAGTTACAACATATAATGCTAAAAATAAGGAAGACAATAATACAACTCCAACACATTTTAACATATCATTATTAGTAGATTTTTTTGTTTGATAGTTTGTAAGAAGTATGCCAAGTACTATACATAATATCGACAAGGAACCAATCAAAAACATTTTAGAACTACTCCACTCATTAAATAAGATTACAGCTAATAATGTTGTAAAAGTCAATTGTGAACCATTTGAAATCGGCATTACTTTAGAGACACTAGTAATTTGAATTGCTTTAAACTGCATTAGTTGCCCTAAACTCCAGAATATCCCAGAAATCATACTTACAAGAAATGAAAAAAATGTAATCTCAGGATGTATAACTAAAGTTATTATAGTGGAAAATATAAACGCACTTATAGATGTACCTAAAAGTTGTTCATAAGGAGAACTTTTTTTTAGATTTGCAACTATTGGCATCAATCCCCATCCCATTACAGGAAGCAAAGCAATAATTATTGTCAGCATTAGGTTATTTCCTTTCACATTAAATTTAGACAGTTTTTAATTTATCATCTAAAATTAAAGTATTCAATACATCAAAATTACTGTATTTAATAAGGAAATATTAGTAGTTTTTTAGAAAAACATTTTCCATTAAAATAAAAACAAAGGGAAGGAGTAAATTTGAAAATGTTAACTGATATGATTCAAAATCGTGAAATTAGAATAATAAAGTTTTTATTAAAAGAAGGTCATACAACTGTCAAAGAAATAGCAGATGATTTAGATGTTTCAGAAAAAACAGTTTCAAAATCTCTTAAAGAAGTAGAAGCAGTGCTTAAAAAGATAGGCCTTTCTTTAGTAAGAAAACCTAAAATAGGAGTTTATATTGATGGAGATTTAAAAAAAATACTTCCTTACCTAGATAATAAAGGAAGTCAAATTCCTACAACTAGAGAGGAGAGAGTAATATATATATATTCAATATTGTTAAAAAGTAATGATTATATTACTATACAACAAATTTCTGACGAATTATATATAAGTCGTGGAACTATTGAAAGAGATTTAGCTGAGGTTGAAAAATTACTAAAAAACGAAGGCGTCTCTATATATAAGAAACCTAGTAAAGGAATAAAATTGGATATAAGTGAAAGAGATAAAAGGCAACTTACTGCTAAGTTTATACATAAATTTTGGAGTAGAAACTGGTATATTAAGCAAGAACAAGAAAGCTTTTATCAGGCCTTTGAAAAGATACAAGCAGATGTAAATGGTATTTTTTCTGAAGATGATTTATCCATAATTATTGATATTCTTAGGAATTTCAGCAGAGAAAGAAATTTTGAGTTTTCTGATTATGAGTTTCAGTCATTAGTTATCCATTTAGCCATAGCTATAGAGAGGATTAGAAAAGGCGAGTATATAGAAGAAAGTTTGTATGTCGGAAATATTGAAAATAATCAAATGTCAAATACAAATTATTTGGCAAAACAACTAGAGCAAAAGTTTTCGATATTATTGCCAAAATCTGAAATTGGATATATAAACTTACATTTAGTAGCAGCTGACCAACATAGAGACACTGCTGAACTGAAAGATACTCCAGATAATCACTATGAGACAAATACAAATAATATCTCAAATCTTCGAGAGATTATTAAAAATACATTGTATGAGACAGCTTATGACAAAGATTTGATTGATGGACTTACTTCACATGTACATTCATCAATAAATAGATTGAAATATGGTCTTAGTATTAAAAATCCATATGTAAATACAATCAAGCAAAACTTTTCTTTATCATTTGAACAGGCTTTAGATTTAAAGAAAGTAATTGAATTTATATATGATATTAGGATAAATGATGATGAATGTGCTTATATAGCACTACATTTTGAAGCTTTTAGGGAAAGAATGAAAGAACTTCCACAAAATGTTAGAGTAGTTCTAGTATGTAGTACAGGTCTAGGCTCATCCAGATTATTATCTGCAAGAATAAAAAAATACTTTCCTATGATAAAAATTGAAAAGATACTTTCTGTACAAGAATTAATATCTAGTAAAATTGATGCTGATTTGGTGATAAGTACTATTTATTTAGAGTTAGAAACTATTCCTACAATAATAGTTAGCCCTATTTTAAATGAAAGTGATATAAGAACATTAGAAAAAAATATACAAAATGTTTCAGTAAGTACTTCTAAAAAATATAAATCTTTTAAAAACTTAATTTTTGAAGAAAATATTTTATTAAATATCGAAGCTTCAAATTATGAAGAAGTAATTAAACATATAACAGATAATTTGATAAAAAAAGGTTTTGCAAAAGAAGGAGTAGCTGAGAGTGCAGTTGAGAGAGAAAATTTATCTTACACATCTTTTCAATCTATAGCCACACCTCATGCTAATCCTAGATATATTAAAAAATCTAATATATCTATTGCAACTTTAAAAAATCCTATTGTATGGGGAAATGAAAAAGTAGAAGTTATTTTCTTTATTTCATTAGAAAATGACAAAAACCTGGAGCTTGATGAAATATATGAAGTTTTTTATGACTTCATTGACAATAAAAAAAATATAGATGACATACTAAGTGCAACTTCACCAAAAGAAGTGTACGATTTGCTAATGGAGGAGAATATATAGTGAAAATATCAGATGTATTAAAAAAAGAGCAAATTGTTTTTAATCTTGCTACAAGCACAAAAGAAGAAACAATAAAAGAATTAAGTAGCATATTTGTTAAAAACGGAATTGTAGATAATGAAGAAGAATATGTTAAGTCTGTTTTAGAAAGAGAAGAACATGCAACTACAGGTATTGGTAATGGTATTGCTATTCCTCATGGGAAAAGCGATGCTGTCAAGCAATCTTCTATAATATTTGCAAGAACTAAAAATAAGATTGAGTGGGATGCTTTAGATGAAAAACCAGTAGATAGTATTTTCTTACTGGCTATAAGTAACATTGATAAGGATAGTAATCATCTTGTATTATTATCTAAATTGGCTACTAAGCTTATGGATGATGATAATGTAGATGCACTAAAATTAGCTAATTCAGAACAAGAAATAATTAATATATTTAATGAAGGAGATATGTAGAGATGAAAAGAAAAATTATAGCAGTAACAGCATGTGCAACAGGAGTTGCACATACATATATGGCAGCACAAGCATTAAAGAAAGCTTCAAAAAAAATGGGGCACCTTATAAAAGTTGAAACACAAGGAGCTACAGGGATAGATAATGAATTAACTGAAAAGGATGCGCAAATTGCAGAAGTAGTAATATTTGCAGTAGATACTAAAGTTAGAAATGCTGAACGTTTTGAAGGAAAAGAAATATTAGAAGTACCAGTTAATGCACCTATAAAGGATGCAGAAAAAGTAATAAATGATGCACTAAAGTTAATTGACAATAAATAAGTGGAGGAAAGTAGAATGTTAAAAAAGATAGTCTCTGAGTTAAAAAAACATGTCTTAACAGGAATTTCATATATGATTCCATTAGTAATTGCAGGCGCTATGATAATGGCAATATCTCGTGTGGGTGGTTCTTTCTATAATATACCAGATATATGGGATGCTAAATATGCAGAAAGTGCTAGTAGTATTGTTAGAATATTGCATGATTTAGATGGTTTTGGAGGCACTGCTTTAGGGTTAATGTTTCCTGTAATTGCTGCATTTATAGGATTTTCTATAGCTGATAAATTAGCCATTGTACCAGGTCTTGTTGGAGGTATGATTGCTAAAGATATAGGAGCTGGATTTTTAGGAGCTTTAGCGGTCGGTTTGATAGCAGGATATACATGTTTATTTATTAAAAATCATGTTAAGCTACCAAAATCAGCAGCTTCAATAGTGCCAATATTCATAGTTCCAGTATTCGGTACATTAATCACTGTTGTATTAATAAATTATGTGATAGGGATTCCTTTTGCTACATTAAATACTGGATTAGAAAATTGGTTAAATGGATTATCAGGTACAAATCAGATATTAATGGCAGCTATTATTGGAGCTATGATGGCAGTTGACTTAGGAGGACCAGTTAATAAAGCCGCTTTAACAACATCACTTGCATTATTAACAAGCGGAATTTATGCACCTAATACTGCTGCAATGGTGGGAATTGTTATACCACCATTAGGATTGGGGCTTGCTACTATATTAGCAAAACAGAAGTATAATAAACAGTTACGTGAAGCAGGTAAATCCTCTCTTATAATGGGATTAATTGGAGTAAGTGAAGGGGCTATTCCTTTTGCAGTAGAATCTCCATTGAAAGTAATTCCTTCATGTGTGATTGGAACAGCGATTGCCTCAGCTATGGCAGTTGGTCTAGGTTCAGTAAATGCAACTCCAATTAGTGGGTTTTATGGGTGGTTTACAGTTGAGAACTGGCCAATGTATATATTATCAATAGCAGTTGGAACAGCAATTGTGGCTGGTTTAGTTATAGTATTACGTGGGAATCCAGTAATTGAAGAAGATGAATTTGAAGAAGATGATTTTGATGAAGCAGAGTGGGAATCTTAAAATTCAATATAAACCTTATTCTAAATAAGGTATTAAATATTGATTTTAGACTTAAATATAAAAGATAAAGAACAGAGGAGATTAAATGGTAAAAGCACATATTGTTAATCATACACATTGGGATAGAGAATGGTATTTTACTTCTGGTGATGCATTAGTACTTAGTGAACAACTATTTACAGATGTAATTGATGAACTAGAACGTAACACAGATGTAAGTTTTGTACTTGATGGACAACTTTCTATTTTGGATGACTATGTACAACTACATAGAGAAAAAATAGAAATCATCAAAAAGTTAATAAAGGAAGATAGACTTCATATTGGACCATGGTTTACTCAAACAGATGCATTCTTTGCTAGAGGAGAGTCTATTTTAAGAAACTTAATGATTGGTATTTTTGAAAGTAAAAAATATGGTAAGTATATGAAAATTGGATATTTGCCAGATACATTTGGGTTTAATGCACAAATGCCTGTCTTATTAAAACATGTAGGCCTTGACAATATATTCTTTTGGAGAGGTATACATCTTGGTAAACAGGTTCAATCACCATATTTTAAGTGGAAAAGTCTAAGTGGTGAAAGTTATATATATGCTGTAAATATGCCACATGGATATGGAACAGGTATGCTTTTGGAGCCTTCATCAAAGTATGTTAATGGACGTTTAGACCCTGCAATTGATTTCATTAAATCTTATAGTGATGTAGATGAGGTACTAATACCTTCAGGAAATGACCAGTTGAATATAATAGGTGATTTTAAAAATAAAGTTAAAGAGATTAATGATATTGGAAAGCATTCATATATAACAAGTTCATATCAAGAGTTTTTGAAGTATGTAAAATCTATAGAGTCACTAGAAAGTTATAGAGGTGAATTTAGAGAGCCAGTACTTGCAAGAATACATAAATCAATTGGTTCTAGTAGAATGGATATAAAATTAGCCTGTGATAAACTAGAAAATAAGCTGATTAAGAGGATAGAACCATTGTTAGTAATTGCTAAAAAAAGTAACATTAAAATAAGTAATCAACTATTGATAAATACATGGAAGAAACTTTTAGAAGGACAAGCACATGATAGTTTGGCTGGATGTGTAACTGATATTGTGACAGATGATATTCTTCATCGTATAAGAGAAGCAAACGAAATCTGTGACAGTATTGAAAATACTATTGTCAAAAAAATTTCAGAAGGGCTTAAATTATCTAAAAATGATATTTTAATATTTAATACAGAAGCTAAAAGTTTTAATGGATATAAAGAGATACAGGTTGTAAGTGATAGTAAAAATATTTGTTTTAAAGAAGATGTAGAGGCCACTATAATTGAAGAAACTTATGTTAAATCGAGAGAAAATATATTAGAAGAGACACCTGCTGGTAATATATTTATTGAAGAGCCAGGTTATTATATATTAAAAATAAGAATAAATATACAGCTTCCTGCACTTGGATATAAGGTTGTTAGTTTTGAATCAAGTGATAAGGAAATGCTGGTACTTAATGAATCTAATGATACCTTTATATCTAATGATAATTATAAGATAATGTATGAAGATGGAAGCTTAAATTTACAGCTTAAAGATGGCACTTATATATCAAACTTTTTAACATTAAAAGACAGTGGAAACGCAGGAGATACTTATGATTTTTCTCCATTAAAAGATGATGAAGATATCAAACTTTCATTTAATAAAGTATCTACAGAAAAAGTTATGGGATATGAAAAAATAATGGTTGAAGGTACAACTTTACTACCATTTACATTAGAAGATAGGAAAAATAAAAACCTTAATGGAAAAGTAAATGTAAAAGCTAGTATTACTTTAGTAAAGGAAAGTCCATTAATAGATGTAAAACTTTATGTTGATAACACAATACACAATCATAGATTACGTGTTCATGTAAGAACTGATATAAAAGATAACAGAAATATAGCATCATTACCATTTGGGTATATAACAAGAGAAAACGGAGTTGTTGACAACTGGGAAAAAATTTATAATGAGATGCCTATAGATTTAGAACCTTTAGAAAGTAATATTACACTGACGAATCAAAATAGAAGTTGTACTGTATTTACTAGAGGAATAAAAGAATATCAACATATTGAAGATGAGATTGCACTGACTTTACTTGCTACTACAGACGAATTAGGTAAACCTGATTTATTATATAGACCAGGACGTGCTTCTGGTGACACGACTAAAAAGGGTCATGTAAGAATTAAAACTGATAAAGCTCAAATTCTTAAAGAGATAGAGTTCTCATTTGCAGTATACATGAATTCCAAGCCATTTGATGAATTAGAAGTTGCAAGTTTAACTCACAATTATCTAAAAGAATGTGTAAGTTATCAATTACAGAACTACAATTTCTTTTTGTATCGTATAGATAATAAGATTCAAAAATCTATTGTTGAAAAATCCGTAAGTAGAGAATTGGAAATAATATCTTTACCAGAGCGCTACCTTGTGTCAGCATGTTACCCTTCTTACTATAATGAAGAAAAGTTTGTAATAAGATTGGAAAATCCAACTAGTAAAAAAATGATATTAGATGAGCAAATATTTAAAAATAGAAACGGGAAAATAGTAAATGCAATAGAAGAATTACAAGAACAACAAGTTTATGAAATAGCACCTTTTAATGTTATTTCAATATTATTAGATTTATAAATGAAAAATAAATTTATTGTTTAAAGTCTGACTGATAGTAATTAGTCAGACTTTTTAATTTGCATAAATTTGGGTAAATATTAATGTATGAGTTTAGTATTTCATATGAAATTTGTTAAAGTAGAGAAATAGTTTAACAGGATAAGTTGTTTAAACAAAGAACTATTATATTAGAGTAATTTTATGGGCAGTTTGGAATCAATAAAATTTTAATAAAATGAATCAAGATATATATTTCAATAACAATTATTCAATTTGATTTTGTGTTAAGTTCTATGTAGTTACAAAAAAGTGACCAATTGTGATGTTTATATAAAACTGATATATTAATTACATGACATTTAAAATAATTTGTTTTAGGGATACATATAATAAAAATTTTAATTAAATAAAGTTAGAAGTATACATAATATCCATAAACATACTGCTATAAAAATTTATTTAATAATTAAAGAAAAGAGGAGAGTAAAATGTACAATATAGATGATATGATATATGATTGTCCAGTAGAGGCTTTATCAAGTATATTAGGTAAAAAGTGGGTAGCAATAATAATCTGGGAAATACAAAAAGATAAAAAACGATTTGGAGAGTTACAAAGAGCTATACCAGAGTGTAGTAAGAAAATGCTAACTCAACAATTAGATTTTTTAATTGAACAAGAAATTATAGTTAAGAAAAAAAGGCTGGTTAATAATATTGTAGAGTCAACATATTTTTTAAGCGAGTCAGGATTACTATTGCTTCCTGTTATGGAAAAAATGATAATGTGGAGCAATAAAAACTTAAATTGTGATAAATAAACCTTAAAACTTACTATGAAATTTAGAGTGAAGCAGTTAAACTATGAGTAAAAAAGGTATTAAAATTGCATGTTTTTAATCTGATTCTGGTATAGCAATAAAATTGTAATATTGGAAATAAAATAAGGAGGAATTTTAATTTGCAAAATGTAAATTTATTTTTAGTATTTATAGAAGGTATAGTGTCGTTCTTTTCACCATGTATATTGCCAATTTTACCTATTTATTTAAGTATATTATCAAATAGTAGTGTGGAGAGTTTAAAAGAAGGAAAGACAAATTTTATAAGAAGTTCTCTATTTAAAAATACTATATTCTTTGCTCTTGGAATCTCTACTACATTTTTTATATTAGGTTCATCGGTAAGAGTATTGAGTATGTTCTTTAGTGAGAATAAAGATTTAATAATGTTCATTGGTGGGATTATAATTATTATCATGGGCTTATTTTACATGGGGATAATTAAGTCTTCAATATTGAATAGAGAAAAAAGATTTAATGTAAAGTTTAAAGAAATGAAAGCAGTAACAGCTTTTATATTAGGGTTTACATTTAGTTTTGGGTGGACACCTTGTATTGGTCCAATACTAGCATCTGTATTAGTAATGGTTTCAAGTTCGAGCAATCACCTTAGTGCAAATCTTTTAATAGCAGTATATACTATTGGATTTATTTTGCCATTCATAATTACATCTATGTTTTATAGTAAACTATTTAAAACTATAGATAAGATAAAATCCAACATGGAAATTATTAAGAAAATAGGTGGGCTTATACTTATAGTATCAGGAATATTAATGATGGTGAATGGATTTGGAAGTATAAGCAAACATTTTAATATCCCACAAAATAGTAAAATTGAAAGTAATCAGGAAGATAATAAACAATCAAGTTCTAAGGATAAAGGAGATAATTCTAGTGGTAATGATGGTCAAAAAGACTCTAGTGATGGAGCAGGGTCTAAAGATGAAGAAAGAATAAAGTCTATTGATTTTACTCTAACAGACCAATATGGTAAAACACATAAATTAAGTGATTATGAAGGTAAAGTTGTATTTTTGAATTTCTGGGCTACATGGTGTCCTCCATGTAAAGAAGAAATGCCTCACATAGAACAACTATATAAAGACTATAAGAAAAATAATGAAGATGTAGTAATTTTAGGAGTAGCTTCACCTAATTTAGGTAGAGAAGGCTCAAGAGAACATGTGGTTAACTTCTTAAAAGAAGAAGGATATACTTTCCCAGTTGCACTTGATGAAGATGGAGCGTTAGCGTATCAATATGGAATTAATGCTTTTCCAACTACATTTATAATTGATAAGGAAGGATATGTAACTCAGTACATTCCAGGAGCTATGGATAAAGAGACTATGGCATCTTTTATTGAGAATCAAAGAAATAAATAAATTAAAATGTTTAAATATAAGGACTTAAATAAATTTAAGGTTACAAAAAAGTGCCTAATTGTACTACCTAGATAATCTTGTTATAGTAAAGGTATAAATAACACAAGAAGGGGTTGAAAATTATATGAAAAAAACATTTGATGCAATAATAATAGGATTTGGAAAAGGTGGAAAAACATTAGCAGGGGATTTGGCAAATAAAGGATTAAAAGTAGCTTTAATAGAAAAGTCAAATAAGATGTATGGTGGAACATGTATAAATGTGGCATGTATACCAACCAAAAGTTTAGAGAATTCAGCAAACAGTGTAAAAGTAAAACATATAAGTTCTTGGGATGAAGCTCAAGTTGAATATGAGAAAGCTATAGACAAAAAAGAAACTTTAATTACAAAACTTAGAGAAGCTAACTATAATAAATTAAATTCAAATGAGAATGTAACGATATTAACAGGAATGGGAACTTTTATTGATGAAAATACAGTTCAAGTTAGAACTGAAAATGAAGTTTATGAATTAGTAGCAGATAAGATATTTGTTAATACTGGCTCAAGACCATTTATACCTAATATTAAAGGTGTGGAAAATAAGAATGTAGTATATGATAGTGAGTCTCTTATGAATTTAAGAACTCTACCTAAAAAAATGACAATCATAGGAGCTGGTTTTATAGGTCTAGAGTTTGCAGGTATTTACAGTTCATTTGGAGCAGAAGTTACAATATTAAATTCTAATAATGGTATTTTACCAAATGAAGATACTGAGGATTCAGAAGAGATAATAAAATTACTTGAAAAAAGAAATGTAAAAATTATAAATAATGCAAAGATAAAAGAGATTAAAGAAGTTTCTAACTTAGCTATAGTAGAGTATGAAATAGAAGGTGAATTACAGGAATTAACAAGCAATATGATACTTGTAGCTACAGGAAGAAAGGCAAATACTGAGGGTCTAGGACTAGAAAATGCAGGTATAGAATTAAATGAAAGAGGGTTTATTAAAGTATCAAACACTCTTAAAACTAACAAAGAACATATATGGGCTATAGGAGATATAAACGGAGGTCCACAATTTACTTATATCTCACTAGATGACTATCGTATAATTATTAATCAGTTATTTGGAGATAAAACTAGAACAAATAATGATAGAAAAAATATACCAAATTCTATATTTATAAGCCCAGCATTTTCAAGAGTTGGTCTTAATGTTAAACAAGCTAAGGAAAAAGGATATGAAGTATTAGTAGCAAAGATGCCAGTTGAAGCAATTCCAAGGGCTAAGCAAATTGGTAAGACAGATGGGTTTATAAAGGTTGTAATAGATAAAAAATCAAATAAGATACTTGGAGCTACTATGATATGTGAAGATTCAAGTGAGATTATCCATTTAATTCAATTAGCTATAGATTTAGAAGTAGAGTACACATATCTAAGAGACCGTGTTTATGCACATCCAACTATGACAGAAGCTCTTAATGATGTTTTATCTCCTAATATGATAAAGGAAGTATAAAATAAATTTAATATATAAAGCCTAAAATTATCATTATAAATAGATTTTATAAAAAGGATACTATAATAAATTACTAATAGTATCCTTTTTGTATTGCAAAGTTATAAAGGTACTATAGAATTTATTATTTTGTATTATAAACTTAAATTAAACGGTATAATTTAAGTATTGGATAACTTAAATGGATAATATAATAGTATAAAAAATATTTTAAAAGAGTAAGTTTTTCATATTTAAGGTAGTATGGCAATGTTTAAAATAGGGTGGTGAAATCATATGAATAAAGTGTCTAAAAGAGGATTTGATGAAAGTGACAAGAGATGGTTTTCTAGCAATGAATTAATAAGACTTATAAAGGCCAAGGAAGAAATAGAATGGTTAATAAATAGGGATTATAAAATAGACCCAGTTGTTACTTTCGTTGGAGATAGATATCAGTTTTCCATAAGACAAAGAGATGCACTAAAAAGGGCAGTATGTACTGACGCAAAAAATATAATAAGACAATCAAAAAGACTTTCTCTAGATAAAATCAAAGAAGAACTTATAAATATAGATGGTTTTAATTTGATAATAGCTATAGAAGTAGCACTATCTGGTGGAACTTTGGTAATAGGTAGTGATGGTAATATGAGAGATTTAGCAGGACTTAGGGGAACATATAAGATTATAGATAAAACAGAAGAAGCTTTAAAGTTGATAGGAGAATTTTTTAATAAATACAATGCACAAAAAATTAGATTTTACCTAGACTCTCCAGTTTCTAATTCAGGAAATTTAAAGTATAAGATATTGGAACATGCTAAGAATTGGGGAATTGAAACTGAAGTAGAACTAGTAAAAAATGCAGATGTTGTATTAGAAAAATTAGATAGAGTGGTTAGTAGTGATGCAGTTATAGTTGATAAATGTATAAGCTATTTTAATGTTACTAGAGGTATAATTGAAGAATATATTGAGGGTTGTAATATTGTAAATTTAAATAAATAGATAAATATAAGTGAAAAAAGATAAGTTTGTATATAGCAATAATATTAGTAATATAAGCAAAGTTCTAAAATAGGAGAACGAATACATATCGAATTTCATAAAATGTTGTAAAAAGACATATGAGAGGATGGTATGTGTGAAGTTAACTAAAATAAATATTAAAAAATATAGAGCACCTATATATAAATATGCTTTAGTAAATGTAAACTTGAGGTCTGGTAAATCTACAAATTCAAGTATTATAACTGTAATACCTCAAGGAGCAAAAATGGAGGTATTAGATGAAGAAGACGAATGGATTAAAGTAATGTATAATTCTCAAGAAGGATATGTATATAAAGACTTAGTATCGGTAAGTGAATATACTTGGAGTAACTTAAACTTAAGAGAAGACAAATCTACAACTTCAAATATAATTACAGTAATTCCTGAAAAATCTAGGGTCGAAGTTCTAGAAGTAGATGGGGATTGGAGTAAAGTTGTATATGATGACAAAATAGGATATGTTTTTAATTATTTCTTATCAACTGATGGAAACAAACCTAATGAGTTAGATTATAAGTATTTTTATACTGATATGATTAAATTTGTTAATGAAAATAATATTAAAAGTACGAGTGATTATCTAATTGTGACAGACCTTAGAAATAAGTATACTTATATTTTTAAGAAAGATAATGGAAGTTGGGGTCAACTTTACAAGTGGCAATGTACTATAGGAAAACCTGAAACTCCAACTATAACAGGTACATTTTATATAAGTGGAAGAAAACCTTCTTTTGGAACAGATGAGTATTCAGTTAAGTATGCTACTAGAATTAAAGGTGGATATTATTATCATTCTGTATTATATGATTCAACAGGTAGCTATATAATAGATGGTAGACTTGGTGAAGCTCTCAGTCATGGTTGCATAAGATTAAATACAGAAAATGCAAAATGGATATACGATAATATTCCAGACACAACAACAGTCATAATTCATTAATAAAATATTTGATTTGTTAATTAAGAGCTAGGATTCTTAATTAACAAGAGTATATGTCAATCTTTGATAAGAATTACGATTTTAAAGGTGTAGTAAGAGAGTGCAAATAATAAAATAAAGGTATTTTGAGGCACTCTCTTATAAGTATATAATTAATTTATGGGGTAGGTTGTCATAATTAAGATATTTTCATAAACAATTCTATAAGTTTATCTTTATCAAAGAAAACAGGATTAGCTCCAGCACAGGCATCTTTCATAGAGTTTTCTGCAAGTAACTCAAAATTAGGATTATCAACACCTACATCTTTTAAAGATTTTGGTATTCCAACTTCTTCAGAAAGAGCATTTATTTTATTTATTACAAAGTCAACACACTCTTTATCTGATTTATTATGTATATCCATTCCAATAATTTCAGCGATTGGACGGAATTTAGAAGGAGCAGATTTGGCATTCTCTTCTTCAACTATTGGAAGTAGCATGGCATTACATACTCCGTGAGGTAAATCATATAAACCTCCTAATTGATGAGCCATGGCATGTACATTCCCAAGCCCTGCATTACTAAAGGCGATTCCATTTAAGAAACAAGCGTAACACATTTGTTCTCTAGCTTCGATGTCATTACCATTTTTAACAGCTCTTGGAAGGTATTTAAATATCTGTTTTATAGAATATAAAGCAGTTGAATCTGTGACATCATAAGCTCCATTAGCTACTACAGCTTCTATAGCATGAGTTAACGCATCCATACCAGTTGCGGCTGTTAAATTAGATGGTTTACTAATCATTAATTCTGGGTCATTTACTGTCATTGTAGCTAATGAATTGGTATCAACCATTATCATTTTTACATGTCTGTCTTCATCAGTTATAACATAGTTTATTGTAACTTCAGCAGAGGTACCAGCAGTAGTAGTTATGGCTACAATAGGAAGACATTTTTTAGAAGTTTTGTTGACACCTTCGTAATCTCTAATATCCCCTCCATTAGTAGCTAATATAGAAACGGCCTTACCACAGTCTTGTGGAGAACCTCCTCCTATAGTAATAACAAAATCACAATTCTCTGACTTTAATATTTCAAGTCCTTTATTTACATTGGTTACAGTTGGATTTTGTTTAACTTCATCATAAACAACAAAATCTACATCTATCTGAGATAGAATATCTGTTACCTTTTTTACAGTGCCATTTGAAACTAGAAATTTATCACTAACAACAAATGCTTTTTTAGTTCCAAGTGATTTAATCGAATCTTTAGCTTCACTAAGGCATCCTTTTCCAAGTAAATTTATTGGTGGGACATAATAAATGCTCATAACTAAAATCTCCTTTTATTTTAAATTGATTTTTATGTAAGGAATATATCTAATAATCTTCCATAAGTTTGCCCATCATACATTATGTCTTAGATTAATTTAGATATAGCGGTTCTTATATAAGAACTTAATTCGTAAATACGATTATGATTAGAATTTAACATAGTATTTTTATCATGTCAACAAAAAAATAAAAAATACCATAAAAAAACAAAGCTACTGTAGCTAAATCAGTAACTTTGTTTTTTATTGTATAATCAAATAAATATGCCAGCTTAAAATAAAATTTTTAATTATTACGGTTTTTAGCATATCCATATACAAAATATTAACTTAATTTATTATAATATCTTCATTACGTTCTTCCATCATAGATTGAATATTTTTTTGAGCATTTAAAAGTAATTCTTTTATTAGTTCTATTTTTTCTTCATTAGCTCTAAATAGCGGTAGTGTTACACTAACAGCAGCTCTTATACATCCATTTTTTCTTATTGGTACAGCAAAACATTTTAGGTGTTGCATTGATTCCTCACATTCTGAAGCTATTTGTGTTTTTTTAACTTCAAGAAGTTGCTCATATAAAACATCAAAATCTGTAATTGATTTTTCTGTAAACCCTTTTAAACCATCTGGATATAAACTTATTAGTGTTTCCTTATCAAAATCACATAAAAGAGCTTTTCCAAGACCTGTGCAATTAGCAGGTATTTTTTTACCAACATAAGAAATAAGTCTAATTGGTTCTGGAGAATCTACTTTACCAACATAAAGAACTTCATTGTTATCAAGTATACCAAGCTGGCAAGTCTCAGAACAAGAATTGACTATATTAGTCATTTCTTCAATTACATAATTAAAAATAGTTCTCTTTTCAAAAAATGAAGAGCCTAATGTGTAAGAACGTATCCCTATAGAGTATTTGGATGTATTCTTATCAATAGTAATATATTTTCTAGCACTAAGTGTGTGAACTATAGGAAAGATGCTACTTTTTGGAGCATTAATAGCATCTGCTATTTCAGTGAGAGTATATCCGTTTTCGGATTCAGCTAATGCTTCTAAAATATCTAATATCCTAGCTGTTGGGCGATGATTATCTGAAGTCATAAATTTCCCCCCTCTTTTTATTAATTTAAAGTATTAGAATATGTTGATTTTAGCACACTATGGGATATTTTACAATGTGGAAAATAAATATGTAGATTTGTATATAAAGAAGTTCTTTATTCAAAGACTAGCAGCTATTTTTTGATAGTTCTACATTAATAATTATATTAATTTCCAAAATATACCTAAAGAAAGTTGATTATATTTAGTTATATAATTTAAGAGAATCTATTTAATAGCTGTATTTTGTATAGATATATCAAAATATTATGAATTGTACATTATAATTTGCCTATTGTTCAAATTAACTAAATAATTTTGTACGTTTGAATATTATATATTTTTTATTGACTTGTATTTTTGCATATAATGAAGCTATTTGATAATACATAATATATTATCAGATAATTTGAAAAAATTTTGACAAAAATTTATTTTTCTTATTGACTCGTAAAAAGGAAAATGCTATCATTAATTCAAAGATTCGTAAATAAAAACTTAGTTCTTAAATACGAACTGAAACGGCCGTTAGAATTAAAGCTAAAAATTTAATAAGAGTAATTAAATATCATGTTTTAGGAGGAGTAACTTTATGATAATGGATTTTATTAAAAAAATTCCTGCAGGTATGATGATAGTTCCAATGTTTATAGCAGCTTTCATTAATACATTTTGCCCAGATATTGTACAAATAGGTTCCTTTACAACAGCAGTATTTTCAAGTGTTGGGTCTGCAACTATAATTGGGGTCCAGCTAGTGTGCTTGGGAACTCAACTTCAATTTAGAGAAATGCCAAAAGTTCTAAAAAGGGGTGGAATACTTCTTGGTTCAAAATTTGCTATAGGTGCTTTAATAGGTATCCTTATAGGTAAACTATTTGGAATGGATGGAGTACTTGGTCTTACAACATTGGCTGTTATAAGTGCAGTTACAAATAGTAATGGTAGTATATATCTTTCATTGATGACTTCATATGGAGATGAAACAGATTGTGCAACTATGAGTTTACTTACTTTAAATGATGGACCATTTTTTACATTAATAGCTCTTGGGACTTCAGGTCTTGCAAATGTACCTTTGTTGTCTTTATTGGCTGCAATAGTACCAATACTTGTTGGTATGATAATAGGTAATTTTGATAAAAAAATGAAAGAATTTTTAGAGCCAGGGTGTAATTTGCTTGTGCCTTTTGTAGGATTTGCGTTAGGTAGTAGTATAAATCTTGCAAGCATATTAAAAGGAGGATTATCAGGAGTACTACTTGGATTAATATCTGTGTTTGTAGGAGGTATATTTATAGTATTCTGTGATAGATTTATAGGAAAACGCCCAGGATATGCAGGATGGGCTGTAGCTACAACTGCTGGAAATGCAATTGCAGTACCTGCTGCTGTTGCATTAGTTGACCCATCATGGCAACCATATGTTGCAACAGCAACAACTCAGGTAGCAGCTGCAGTAGTTGTCACTGCAATATTAGTACCTCTTATAACTAGTTGGTGGGCTAAGAAGTATGGATGTCCTAAGTTTCCAAAACAAAATGAGGATGGAACAATAGTAGCTTAATATTATATAAGTTACTGTTTAAATAGCAAACTCTTTAATTAGATTTTAGGATATTAATAAAATTATATTATTTACAAAGGAGAATAAGAATAATGATAAATGCAGTGATAATTGATGAAAAAGATAATGTTGCAGTAGCTATTGAAGCAATAGCTAAGAATAGTGAAATTAGTTTTAAATTAAAAGATAAAACAGTAAAAACAATTACAGCACTAGATGATATAACTATTTATCATAAGCTTGCTATAAAAGATATGGATGAAGGCGATAAAGTTACTAAGTATGGAGAGCATATAGGGGAAGCAAATCAGGAAATAAAAATTGGTCAACATGTACATATTCATAATGTTAGAAGTGTCAGAGAAGATTTGGATGAACAAGCTATGGCCAATATATAAAATAATTCTTATAAGTTTATAGAAGTTAAATTCATTGCTTTTTACTATTTAATAATTGTCAAATATGATTTTAAATATTTGATTAGTGAACAAAAGTTATAATATATAAAAATTACAGAAGGTATATAGATTATTTTAGGAGGAAATCAGTATGAAATTTTATGGATATAGAAGACCAGATGGAAGAGTTGGTATAAGAAACCACATATTAGTATTGCCTACTAGTGTTTGTGCATCAGATACAACTAGAATAATAGCATCTCAAGTTCAAGGGGCAGTTACTTTTAATAATCAAAATGGATGTTCACAAGTAAATTCAGACCAACAATTGACTATGGATGTTATGGCTGGATATGCAGCAAATCCAAATGTATATGGGGTAATAGTTGTTTCTTTAGGATGTGAAAATTGTCAGAATGATTTGGTAGTCGATGCAATAAAAGAGAGAACAAATAAGCCAATAAAAACTCTTGTAATACAGGAAGAACATGGAACCTTGAAAACTATAGAAAAGGCAGTTCGTTATGCTAGAGAAATGGCTCAAGAGGCGTCTTTGCTTAGAAAAGAAGAATTTCCAATATCTGAAATTATACTAGGAACTGAGTGTGGAGGGTCTGACCCAACAAGTGGATTAGCAGCAAATCCACTAATAGGTGAATTAAGTGATAAGTTGGTTGATTTAGGAGCAACATCAATTTTAAGTGAAACTACTGAGTTTATAGGAGCAGAACATATATTAGCTAGAAGAGCAGTAAATGAAGAAGTAAAAGAGAAAATATTACATATAGTACATAGATATGAAAATTCATTAAAATTAGTTGGAGAAGAGGTAAGAGAAGGAAATCCATCTCCTGGAAATATAGCTGGTGGTTTAACAAGTCTTGAAGAAAAGTCACTAGGTTGTATACATAAAGGTGGTCATAGACCAATAAGTGAAGTATATGATTATGCTAAACAAATTGATAAAAAAGGTCTTGTTATAATGGATACACCTGGGAATGATGCTTCATCTGTTGCTGGTATGGTTGCAGGAGGAGCTCAGATAGTAGTATTTAGTACAGGTAGAGGAACTCCATCAGGAAATCCAATAGCTCCAGTAATAAAGATAACTGGAAATAAAATAACTTTTGCAAATATGGAAGATAATATGGATTTTGACGCTAGCCCAGTCATATATGGTCCACAAACAATGGAAGAATTAACAGATGATTTATTAAATATGATTGTAGATGTAGCAAATGGAAAACAATCAAAAGCAGAGTCTCTTGGATATACTGAAATGGCAATAGCTAGAGTATGTAACTATGTATAAGATTTAAGTAAAAAACTGAATACATAGAATTTTAATAAAGGGTGAGATTATGAAGTTTGTCAGTTTTACTGAAGGAAAAAATGAATGTAAAAGGATAGGAATTTTTTCTAAAGATGAATTATTTATTGTAGACATTAATTCCTTAAATCTTAGTAAATCTTTTAAGGATTTAAATGATTTAATTAAAAATATATCTAAAAGCGATATTATTAAACTAAAAAGTATTATAAAGGAAGGTAAATTCCACAATTATGATGCTTTTAAAAGAGAAGAATGTACTATACATGTTCCTATAGAAAAACCTATACATGATATTTTATGTGTGGGAGTGAACTATAAAGACCATCTTGAAGAAACTCAAACTCACTTTGATGATAGCTTTGAAGAACCCAAAAAAACAGTTTATTTTACAAAACGTGTGACAAAGGCGATAGGTCCAGAAGATGATATAGATGGTCATTTTGATATCAATAGTCAATTAGACTATGAAGTTGAACTTGGAGTAGTAATAGGTAAAACAGGTGTTAACATTAAAAAAGAAGAAGTCGAAGATTATATCTTTGGATACACTGTTATAAATGATATTTCTGCTAGAAAGTTACAAAAAGAGCATGTTCAATGGTTTAGAGGAAAGGGTTTAGATACATTTACATCTTTAGGTCCATGTATCTTACATAAAAGTGCCATTTCTTTTCCTATAAAACTTAAGGTATGCAGTAGAGTAAATGGTGAAGAAAGACAAAATTCTAATACAAGGTTATTCATATCAGACATTTCAGACATGGTTTCAGAACTTTCAAAAGGTATGACTTTAGAGGCTGGAGATATTATAGCTACAGGCACACCTTCTGGAGTTGGTATGGGATTTTCACCTCCTCGATACATGAGTAGTGGAGATGTGATTGAATGTGAGATTGAAAGTATTGGAATTTTAAGAAATTACATTAAGTAAATGTTTTAATATAGCTAATGTTAAGACAGAACCTGAATGTATTAAACGAACATATTAAAATAAATTTTAGGAGTTTAAATTATGAAAGCAGAATTTTTGACACCAGTGGTTACAATATTTGATGAAAAAGGAAATTTAGATAAAGAAGGAAATAAGAAAGTATACGAACATCTTATAGATGGCGGTGTAGACGGTCTAGTTATAATGGGAAGCACTGGAGAGTTCTTTAATATGTCCATGGATATGCAAAAAGAACTTATAGACTTAGTAATTAGTCATGTTAATAAGAGAGTAAAAGTGTTTATAGGGACAAGCCGTATGAGTATAAAAGAATCTATAGAGCTTTCAAATTATGCGCATAATAGTGGAGCTGATGGAGTTATGATAATAAGTCCTTACTATTTCTCTCTTGATGATGACAGTATTGAGTTGTTTTATAGTGAAATAGCTAAAAACACAGAAGCTGAAATATATCTATACAATTATCCGGATAGAACTGGTTATGATTTGAGTCCAGAACTTACATTAAGACTTGTAAGAAAACATAAAAATATAGTTGGTTATAAGGATACAGTAACTTTGATGGGACACACTAGAGACTTAATAAATACTATGAAAGCAGAGTTCCCAAATTTTAAGATATACAGTGGTTATGATGAAAACTTTATACATAATGTAATGTCTGGGGGAGCAGGTTGTATAGGAGGTTTATCAAATTTAATTCCAGAAGTTTGCTCAAAATGGGCAGAAGCTTATAATAATAGAGATATGGACAAGGTTATAGAAATTCAAAAATATATTAACAAAGCAATGGATTTTTATTTAATAACAAACCCATTCATACCAGCAATGAAAAAAGCTATGAATATAAGAGGATTACAAGTAAGTGATTATATGACTGCACCTTTTATAAAACCAAATGAAAATCAAGTATGTGAGATTAAAAGATTGATGAATGAATTAAATATATGCTAACTGTTTAATTTATATAGCAAAAAATGAAGAGTGCTTTAAAATGATTTTTATAGTCATTTTAAAGCACTCTTTATTTTATATGTTAAATCAACCTTGCAAAGTGACCAACAATAAACTACAATTATCTTAATAAAAATTAAATAATATTAGGGTACTAGATTAGTTTAATAGGGAAAGTGATGTAAATTCACTACAGCCCCCGCTACTGTATACGGATACGAAATCAAAATCCACTGAGATTTATATTAAATTTTGGGAAGGGTGATAGAGGAAAAGCCGTGAGTCAGGAGACCTGCCCAGTATTACATAGGTGCAATTTAGGGTGGAAATTGTAATTTATAATAAAATGAAATATCAATTCATTTTTTGTAAAGTTGATATATAAACTTCTCCTTTCTAAATTAGGAGAAGTTTTTTATTTTATTAAACGGTTATAATTATTAAAGACGACTTTAATATAGTTTTAATGAGAAATATTTTAAAAATGTATGTTATTAAAGTTTTTAACCACTTATAAAAATAAAATATTGGAGTGAAAGAGATGAAATGTAAAGTAAATGTTTTAAAGCAATTTTTTCTAATTATCATGATAGTTTTTTTAGTAGGAGGTCTTATAGGATGTAGTAAAAACGATAAAGATAATGCACAAGTTAGTAGTGGTAAAAAGTTAGAATTAAAATATGCAAGTGGATTTAGTGTTGAGGATTTGGAGGATGGAATTAAAAAAGTAACTGATGGAGATAAAAGAGAACTAATTTTAATACCTAAAAAAATTGAAATTCCTGAAAAATATAAAAATGCTAATATAGTTAGAACACCTGTAGATAATGTCTTAATAGCATCTACAACACAAGCTTGCTCTCTAAGAACAATAGGTGAGTTAGATAGTATAAAAGCAGTAACAACAGAAGAACAGTATTGGACTATTAAAGAAATTAAAGATTTAATGAAGGATGGAAAGATACATTATGTTGGTTCAAACTTAGCACCAGATTATGAAAAAATAGTAGATTTAAATCCTGATTTGACTATAGTGAGTAGTGGCTTGTCAGAAGCTGATACAAAATTTATTGATAAACTAAAAGAATTAGGACTTAATTATGTTGTAGATAATGAATATAAAGAGCAAAACCCATTTGGAAGAATGGAGTGGACAAGTTTAATAGCTGCATTTTATGATAAAGAAGATGTAGCAACTAGTGAGTTGAATAAAACAGTACAAAAGGTAGAAGAAGTAAGCAAAAAAATAAAAAACAAAAGCAAGCCTAAGGTAGTATGGGCATCTGTATATGAAGGAAATGCTTATGTAGCACCTAAAGATTCATATGTAGATAATATGATAAGAATGGCTGGTGGAATAAATGCATGTGCTTCAATAGACTCAAATGAAGGAAGAGTGAGTATTGAACAACTACATGAAGTTGCAAAAGATGCAGATATATTTGTGTACTCATCAAGTTCAGATTATGCACCAAACTTAGATTCTATAAAATCTAGTGCACCTATATTGGCTGATTTGGATGTTGTGAAAAATGGTAACTTATGGGTGTTTGCACCAGATTATTATCAATCAGTAGATAAGACAGATGAATTAATAGTAGATTTAGTTGAGATGTTTCATCCAGGGACTACAGACGAAAAAATTAAGCATTATATAAATTATGATAAATAATATAGAATATGACACTAAAAGATGAGTTTTATGGATTTTAGTTAATATAGATTTGTTAAGAGGGGTATATAAATGGATTTTATCAATAAAATGAGAATAAAGAATACTACAATATTTATAGGACTAATTATAGGTATGATACTTACTTTTTTAGTGTGTGTAGCATTTGGCTCTGTAAAAATTGAGTTTAAAGAAATAATAGATGTTGTATTAAGAGGTATGGACAATACAGAACATTATAAAATAATATACAATATAAGGATTCCAAGAGTACTTGCAACCATGATGGGTGGAGCTTGTTTAGCAGTATCAGGAATCTTACTACAGATATTTTTTAAGAATCCAATAGTTGAACCATATATATTAGGTGTATCTTCAGGTTCTACTTTATCAGTAGCACTTATGCTTTTGGGTGGATATACATTAGGGTTCGAAAATGTAACTTCAATGAGTATATTTGTGGCAGCATTTATAGGAGCTTTGATTGTAATGTCTGTTGTAATTTTATTTGCAAGTAAGGTAAGGAATATAACGACTCTTTTAATAATAGGAATTATGACTGGATATGTGTGTAGTGGTATAACTAATGTACTACAATCATTTGCAAATAGCGAAAAATTAAAGGAATTTACTGTTTGGTCTATGGGAAGTTTTTCTGGATTTACTTGGGAGAAAGTAGAGATACTTATATTGATTGGTATGTTAGGTCTTTTAATGAGTATATTTATAATAAAACCTCTAAATGCTTTTTTATTAGGAGAAGAGTACGCTAAAAGTATTGGTATAAATATAAAATTTTTTAGAGTTTTGGTAGTATTTATATCTAGTATACTAGCTGCAGTAGTATCAGCATTTGCAGGTCCTATAGGATTTATTGGACTTGCAGTACCACAAATTTCGAAATTGATATTTAAGACATCAGACAATAGAGTGTTGATACCAGTGGTAATCTTTTTAGGAAGTATAGTTACAGCTCTTTGTGATTTAATATCAAGAGTAATTTTATCACCAGTGGAGTTACCAATAAGTACAATAACATCTTTATTAGGTGCACCAATTGTAGTAATCCTATTGATGAGAAGGAAGGACAGGTCTTAGATATGTTGAAAACCAATAATTTAAGTGTAGGATATAATAAAAGCGTAGTTGTGAGTGATATAAATATAGAGGTGAAAAATGGAGAAATATTATGTCTTTTAGGAAGTAATGGTGCTGGAAAAACTACTATATTAAGGTCTTTATCTAAACTTATAACGCCAATAAAAGGGGATATATATTTAAATGACATAGATGTAAATCATATATCAAGAAAGGCATTATCGAAAAAAATGGCTTTAGTACTTACAAATAGATTATTAGGCGATTTAATGACTGTACAAGATATAGTTAATATAGGAAGGTATCCATATACAGGATTTTTTGGTAGCTTATCTAAAAAAGATTTAATACTGGTAGATGAAGCATTAGAATCTGTAGATGCACTGCACTTAAAAAAAAGATATTTTGATGAACTAAGTGATGGAGAGAAACAAAAAGTATTAGTTGCAAGAGCTTTAGTTCAAGAGCCAGAAATAATTATATTGGATGAACCTACAACTCACTTAGATATAAAACATAGGTTGGAGCTTATAAATATACTAAAAAAATTAAGTAAGGAAAAATCAATTTCTGTAATACTTTCATTACATGAAATAGATATAGCATTAAAAAGTTGTGATAAAGTTGCTCTTATAAAGAATAATAAAGTCATAGCTTATGGTCAGCCTGAAGATGTAGTGGATGAAGATATTATAAATTCACTTTATGAATTGGATGATAAAAATTTTAATAGTCTTTTAGGTGCAGTAGAGATTAGTAATAAATCTAAAAATGAAGTTTTTATAATTGGTGGTGGAGGTAAAGCTACACCAATTTATAGAGCTTTTACTAAAAAAGGTATAGGTCTATATTCTGGAGTAATACATGAAAATGATATTGATTATGAAATTGGTAGAACTATGGGAATAAAGATGTTTACAGAAAAGCCATTTGAGCCAATAAGTGATGAGAGTTTCGATTTGGCTATTAGAAATTTAAATGATTCTAAGGTTATAATAGACACAGGGTTTAGTGTAGGAGAAACGAATAAAAAAAATATAGATATTATAAAAGAGGCTTTAAAGTTGCATAAAAAAGTTTATTCATTTAGGAACATAGATGAGAGTAAGAAATATTATAATGAATTGAGTAATAATATAGAATATATAGATAAAGTTTCAAAAGTTATGGATAGTATTAGTATAGATAATTTGCTATAGATTATAAAATAAAATGTAATTGTAAACTACAAAGTGTATAAAAGAGTATCTTAATAATTTTCAAATATTATTAAGGATACTCTTTTTTTATTATTTAATTGTTTTATATACTATAAAAGGTATTCATTTATAAATAACCAATAGCTTCTTCTCTAGTTAGAAAAAAGTGAATTCCTGTAGTTGATTCTTGCCATCTATTTTCATTAAATTCTTTAGCTATAATCGTTTCCCCCACTCGATATATGAAATTTTCATCAGCATATGCACGAGCACTTTTAAAAGATTCTTTACCATCTATACTTGTAATTGAGAGTACTTTTGCCTTGTCACATCTACAGGCATTTGATGTAGCAGATACTCTTTTTGCATCACTTGGGATTAATAATTGTACCATTCTAAAATTAAAACATTTTTTATAACCTATAAATGCTCCTTTTTCAGGACAGTACAATTTAAAGAAACGTGTACTTTCATCTGATATTAATCCATCCAAAGTAGCATATTCTAAATTGGAATTTTCTAAATTAGTTCCTCTAATATCTGAGTTAGATAAATCACAAAATCTGAAATTAGCTCCGCTTAGGTCTGCTTTTTTTAATATAGAATTTTTTAATGAACAATTTGAAAAATAAGAATTACTAAAGCTAGAATTTTCTAAATCTGCTTTTTCTAAATTTAAATTAATAAGGTCAGACCATGAAAAATCAATATTACTTAAGCAGTATCCCTTTAAATCCATATTTTCTAATTTTACTTCTCTTAAATCTGCTCTTTCTCCATCATTGTTGTTTTTAAGCCATAGATAATGTTTTTCAAGTATTTTTTCAAGTTCATATTTAGAAATATCTCTCATAAAAATCACCTTCATGAATTTATTTTTATACCTTATAATAGCAAAATAACTATATATATAATTATATAACAATAAATGAAAAACTCCTAATTATTGTATAAAATACTTAATATATTATTAAAATCTAAACACAAGAAATAAAAATACTATATGAAGAATATCTAAATTAATTTTATGTTAAATTAGTTAGAATTTCTTGAAAACAAATATAATATAAGCAAAAGAATAATAAAAGTTTAGATATAAAAAAATTTGTGTATATACTATATGTAGTATATAATAGATAAAGCGCTGACTATATGTAGTGCTTTTATTTTTAAAAAATACATATTATATTTATGAGGTTATATGCTATTTATAAAATTTAAACTGGTAAGGATTAAGTGGAATAATAAGCAAATTAAATGAAATTATAGCACAAGATTATGTTAAAAGGACGGTAAATAATGAATTGGATAGAGCTTAACAATCAAGTGATAATTAAAAATGAACAAGGTAAGTATCAATTAGAAAAGGACAAAGAAGCCTTAAGTAGTTACATAGAAGAATTTATAAAACCAAAGTTGAAAAAATTTAAAGATTTGGAAGAAAGATTAAAGTACTTAATAGATGAAGGTTATTATTCAGAAGAAGTAATAAATAAATACAGTATGGATTTTATCAAAATGGTATATAAGTTTATTGAGGAGTACCAGTTTAAATTTCAATCATATATGAGTGCAAACAAGTTTTACCAAAATTATGCATTAAAAAGTAATGATGGAAAAGAAATATTAGAAACATATAATGAGAAAGTATTAATTGTAGCTTTGACATTGGGAAATGGTAATGAAAGCTTGGCTCTAAGTCTTACAGAAAAAATAGTAAAACAAGAGTTTCAACCAGCTACCCCAACATTTTTAAATGCTGGAAGAAAAAGAGCTGGAGAGATGGTATCATGTTTCTTATTATCTGTAGAAGATAGTACAGAAGGTATATCATATGCTATATCTTCATCAAATCATTTATCAAAGATTGGTGGAGGAGTTGCACTAAATTTATCCAAACTTAGAGCATCAGGTGAATCAATCAAAGATATAGAAGGAGCAGCTGGAGGAGTTGTTGGTGTAGCAAAGATGCTGGAGCAATCCTTTAGTTATTTTAATCAAATGGGAGCTAGACAGGGTTCTGGAGCAGTTTATCTTACTGTATTTCATCCTGATTTTGAATTGCTGATGGATACAAAAAAGATAAATGCTGATGAGAAAATAAGACTTGCTACATTATCACTAGGAGCTATAATACCCGATAAGTTTATGGAATTAGCAGAAAAAAATGAGATTGCATATGCATTTTATCCTCACACTGTTTATAAGAAGTATGGAGTTTATCTTGATGAGATAGAAATGAATGAGTGGTACGAAAAGTTGGTTAATGATAAGGATATAAGAAAAAAAGAAATAAATCCTAGACAAATGCTGACTAAAATAGCACAGATGCAACAAGAAAGTGGATATCCATATGTAGTATACATAGACACAGCAAATAAGGAACATACATTAAGAGATGTTGGAATGGTCAAGATGTCTAACTTATGTTGCGAGATATTCCAATATCAGACACCTTCACAAATAGAAGGTTATGGGGGTAAAAATGAGTGGGGACAAGATATAAGTTGTAACCTTGGTTCTTTAAATATAGCTAATGTTATGGATAATAAAACTATAGAAAGTACAGTTGAGACAGCAATAAGGGCATTGTCATTTGTAGCAGATAGCACAGATATAAAACCAGTACCAACAGTTAGTAATAGCAATAGTAAGTCTCACTCTATAGGATTGGGAGCTATGAATTTACATGGATATTTAGTAAGAGAAAATATCTTATATACTTCAGAGGATGCAATAGAGTTTTCTAATGTATTTTTTGCAATGATTAGATATTACTCAATTAAAGCATCGATGAAAATAGCTATAGAAAAAAATCAAACTTTTGAAGGCTTTAATAAATCAGAATATGCTAAAGGTAGAAAAAGCAAAGTACTATCAAAATACTATGAGCAATCTTATTTACCAAAGTCAGAGAAGGTAAGGTCATTATTTGAAGGTATCCATATACCAACTAAAGAAGATTGGGCAAGTTTGTTAGATGAAGTAAAAGAAAAAGGCATCTATAATGCTTATTTGATGGCGATAGCACCAACCCAAAGTATTAGTTATGTGCAAAATGCTACATCAAGTATAATGCCAATTACTGAACCAGTAGAAGTAAGAACATATGGAGATTCTACTACAATATATCCGATGCCATTTTTAACAAATGACAATATATTATATTATCAATCAGCATACAGGATGGATATGAGAAAAGTAATAGATTTAGTAGCAACAGTTCAAAATCATGTTGACCAAGGCATATCAACAACACTGTTTGTCACAGATGAAAAGACAACTAGAGACATAGCTAGACATTACATATATGCATATAAAAAAGGTCTGAAAAGTTTATATTACACAAGAACAAAGATGACAAGAGACACTCATGAGTGTTTAGTATGTTCAGTATAGGGAGAGAAATATATGACATTTAATTTACATAAAATACATAATGCAGTTAACTGGAATAGAGAAGAAGATGGATTTACACAGGCTTTTTGGGAACAAAATGTAAAACAATTTTGGCTGCCTGAAGAAATATCTGTTTCTAAGGATATCAAGGTATGGAATGAACTAAGTGATAAGGAAAAGGAATTATATAAAAAAGTATTGGGTGGTTTAACATTATTGGATACAAAACAAGGGAATAATGGAATACCATCAATGATGAGTTTAACAGAAAATCTGCAAAGAAAGGCTGTCTTATCTTTTATGGGGACTATGGAAGAAATACATGCCAAAAGCTATTCCTCTATATTTATGACTTTACTTTCTAATTCGGAAATAGATGAGTTGTTTGAGTGGATAGAAACAGAACCAACTTTACAAAAAAAGGCTGATTTAGTTTTAGCTCAATATGAGAATACTACAAATCAAAAAGGCTTGTATTTATCAATGGTTACAAGCGTATTTTTGGAGAGTTTCTTATTTTATTCAGGGTTCTTTTATCCATTGTATTTATCTGGTCAAGGAAAGATGGTTGCTAGTGGAGAAATAATATCACTTATTCTTAGAGATGAGTCTTTGCATGGTAAGTATATAGGATTGCTTGCACAAGAAATATACGACGAATTTGATGAAATTGAGAAAAATAAATTAGAAGAGAATATGTACTCTATACTTAACAGCCTCATGGATAATGAAATAGAATATACAAATGTTATATATAAAGAAAGTGGACTTGAGAAAGAGGTCGTAAACTTTTTAAAATACAATGCAAATAGGGCTTTAGAAAATCTAGGATTTGATAAATTATATACTGTAGATGCTATCAATCCAATTGTATTGAATGGTCTTAGTACGGAAACTAAAACACATGATTTCTTTTCAACGAAGGGGAATGGATACCAAAAAGGAGTATATGAGGAATTAGAAGATGAAGATTTTATAATATAATGTATAAATTGTGACATACTGTTGTCACTTTTACCATGATAATATCAATGTATAAAATATATATACGGAGGTATTTTTTATGAAATATGAATGGAGAAAAAAAGACAAAGAACTATACTTACCTAAAGAGAATCCTATAGTGGTTGAAGTACCAGAGCAAAAATTTATCATGTTAAGAGGTGGTGGAGACCCAAATGATAAAGAATTTACTGAAGCAATAGGAGTGCTTTATTCTTTGGCATATGCAATAAAAACTATGCCTAAGAAGGGAATTGTGCCAGAAGGATATTTTGATTATACTGTTTTTCCCTTAGAAGCTATATGGGATAAAGGAGAAAAAAGCAAATGTTCAGATATACTTATTAAAGAAGATTTAATTTATACTATGATGATACGTCAGCCAGATTTTGTTACACAGGACTTGTTGGATAAAGCTATCGATATAGTAAAAAAGAAGAAGCCACATAATCTTCTTGAAAAAGTTAGGTTTGAGTCTATGAATGAAGGATTGTGCGTCCAAATGCTTCATGTAGGTTCATATGATAATGAACCAAAAAGTTTTGATATTATGAGTGAATTTTGTAAAAGAAATAATCTTGTAAGAAAATCTAATATACATCGTGAAATTTACATAAGTGATACTAGAAAAGTATCACCTGATTCATTAAAAACTGTTTTGCGTTTTGAGGTACAAAGAGAAATATAAGTGTTATATTGTGGTATTATATTGCTTTATTGTTATACTATAATAAAGTAATGAGGTGATTATATGAAAAGTAATAGATTGTTTGAAATTATTTATATCCTTTTAGATAAGAAAAAAGTAACTGCAACAGAATTAGCTGAACACTTTGAAGTATCTAGGAGAACTATTTGTAGAGACGTTGAAATACTGTCAGCTTCTGGTATTCCAATTTATACTGACAAAGGTAGAAATGGGGGTATAGGTATTTTGGATAATTTTACTTTTGATAAGTCCATTTTATCTGAGAAAGAGCAGAAAGAAATTCTAGCATCATTAGAAAGTTTAAATATGATTAAATATCCAGAAATTGATTCAACTTTATCAAAACTTAGACCTTTATTTTGTAAGCCAGATATAAACTGGATAACTGTAGATTTTTCTCATTGGGGTAGCAATGATATAGAGAAAGATAAATTTATAAAAATAAAATCGGCCATTTTAGATTGCAATATTATAACTTTTGAGTATATAAATACTTATGGAAAAGTAACAAAGCGTTGTGTGGAACCACTTATGCTTTGGTTTAAAGAGAAGTCTTGGTATATCAAAGCTTATTGTCGTCGAAAAAGTGATTATAGAATTTTTAAGATTGTAAGGATGAGAAATATATGTGTTTGTGAACAGACATTTATAAGGAGTATACCAATTGAAGTTGGAGAGATAAAAGAATATGAGAATGAAAGTGTTACTTTAAAGTTGAAAATTTCTAAAAATGTAGGCTATAGAGTGTATGATGAATTTGATATTGATAATATATTGCATGATAATGATGGAGATTTTGTTGTAACAGTAAAGTATCCAAAAAATGATTGGATTTATGGATATATACTTTCTTTTGGAAACAACATTGAAGTATTGGAACCAATAGATATTAGAAATAAAATTTTGCAAATTATAGATGATGTTAAAATGAAATATTTATAAAGATTGTAAAAGGTGAAGTCTGTTTAGACTTCACCTTTTTATTTTAGTTTCAATATTCGATTTAATTTCTTATAATACTTCCAAATATTTCTACTTTTATTGATGTTATTATCAAATATTAATACTAATTATGTACATATCATTATATAATATTTATAGATTATTATATAAATAGGTTACTAGCAATATGTGTATATTATTATTTAAAATAAATTGAATATACTATTTAATATTTTAATTTAAATAGCAAAAAAATGTAGATAAAGATTATTTTATTAAGAAAAATTTAATATATTGACAAAATTTAAGTGCTCATTTAAACTAGTAATTGATAATAATATTCAATATTAAATAATAGGAGGAGCTATGAATAAATATCTTCTAATAAATCCAGTGGCAGAAAGAATGTATGGGGAAAAGTTTCAACTTGTCAAAGAAAATTTGATAAAAAAGGGGTACATAATGGCAGAATGTGAGCCACAATTGGAATATGTAAAGAAGCAGTACAAAGAGTATGCAAAAAAGACTGAAAATACAATGTTAGATTGCAGATGTCCAGAAAGTATAAATCTTTTAAAAAGAAATAATTTGATAGATAGTTTTGAGGTACCTATGATAGAACCAATATTGGTAAGAACTTGTAGGGTTTTATATGATAAATATATCAAAAGTGAAGAGGATATGTTGATAGTAACCTGTCCATGTACACAATTAAGGGATTTTGCAAGTGAAAAATTTAAGGATAAGAGTAATGCTATATTTTATACATGGAAAGAATTTGCTGAAAAAGAAGGTATAAAATCACTTGGAAAGATAGACGAATCTCCAATTCCATTAGGATATTTCAAAGATTCTTTTGAAAAAGTTCTTGAAGTATCAAGTGAAGAAGAAATCTTAAGTGAAATACAAAATATAAGAAATAATTCTGAAGATAAGTATGATATAGTAGAAATGTTTTATTGTAAAGATGGATGTAATAATGGAGATGGTTTGTAAATGGTCAATAAATTTAATAATAAGTTTTTAAGTCTAGTAAAAAGTGTTTTGATATTTTTTATAATTCTTTTATTATGGAAAATTACTAATTATCTTGGTATTTGGAGTGATTATATATTACCATCACCTGAAAAGGTGTATAGTACATTTTTAAACATGATAAGTGATGGTTCAATATTTATTAATGTATATGCAAGTATGAAAAGAGTTTTGATAGGATTTGCAATAAGTACTGCGATAGGTGTACCTTTAGGAATATTCTTTGGAATTTATAGTGGAGTATATGAATATTTTAAATCACTAATAAATTTTTTAAGAAATACACCTCCACTTGCTTTAATACCAATGCTTATACTATGGTTTGGTATAGGAGAAGAATCAAAAATTATAATTATAGTTTTGGCTTCTTTTTTTCCAATCTTTACAAGCACATTGAAGGGGATTAGGAATTGCGACTCAAAACTGATTGAAGTAGGTAGAGTATTTGAGTTTTCAAAACTTCAGATAATATTTAAAATAATTATACCTAATGCCATTCTTGATATTGCAGTTGGACTAAAGTTGGCTCTTGGATATAGTTTTAGAGCTATTATTGGAGCAGAGCTTGTAGCAGCTTCATCAGGTCTTGGTTACTTGATATCTGATGGAAAGGAAATGTCTAGGACAGATGTTGTCATTGTAGGTATAATCGTAATTGGACTTTTAGGAATAATTACGGATTATGTATTTTCAATTATTGTTAAAAAGGTAAGCAAGGGAAAGATGGTGGAAGCATATGAATAATTTAGTATGTGATTCTGGTTATATAATCAGAAATCTATCTAAAAGTTATGAAGTTGACAATAAAGAGCACATAGTTCTTAGTGATATTTCTTTAAATATAGATAAAAATCATATAACTGTAATTTTAGGTGAAAGTGGATGTGGAAAGACCACATTACTTAGAGCAATTGCATCTCTTGAAAATATAAATGGTGGCGAGATTAGATTTATTAAAGATAATAAGGAGCATAAACCTAATGTAGGATTTGTATTTCAAGAGAGTAGATTGATGCCTTGGTTAAATGTAAGTGAAAATATAGCTTTTCATAACCAAAGAAAAAACACCATTTCAAGTAAAGTACTTGGCAAATTTAAACATCAGAAAAGTATTGCTAATAAAAGTACAAGTGATGATTCCATAGATTTAGAAACTAATGATAATTTAAATAACCCTAATAGACCTAATAAGAAAAATTATATTGATGTAGAAAAATATCTTAAGATGATGAACTTACAGAAATTTAAAAACTCTTATCCAAATGAGTTATCAGGAGGTATGGCACAGAGAGTGAGTATAGCCAGAGCTCTTTCTTTCAATCCAGATATGTTGTTTATGGACGAGCCTTTTTCGGCATTAGATTATTTTACAAGGATTGATATGCAAAACGAAGTTATAAGAATACATAAATCAACTAATAAAGGTGTAATATTTGTAACTCATGATATCGATGAAGCATTAAAGATAGGCAAAAAAATAGTTGTTTTTACAGACAAAAGAAAAATAAAAGAATTTAATATAGAAGATGATTATAATAGAGATTTGACTTCAGAATATTATATTAAATTAAAAAAAGATATTTTAATGACAATGAAATCAAATAAAGGCATTTAAAGAAATTAATAATATTTTAAGGAGCAAAATAAATGAAATTAAAAAAACTATTGGTAGGTATAACGATATTAACACTTGTAACAACATCATTAGCTGGATGTGCTAAAAAAGATGATGTAGAAAAACTTTCAGAAATAAATTTAACTTATGTAAAATCACCATTAAATGTTCCTTCTATAATTCAAAAACAGGATGATTTATTTGGAAAGGAATTTAAAAAGGATAATATAAAAGTTAATTTCCACGAAATTACTACAGGACCAGAACAAACACAGGCCTTAGCTGCTGGAGAAATAGACTTTTTACATGCACTAGGTGGTACATCAGCTTTGATAGCTGCATCTAACGGAGTAGAATTAAAAATACTAAATACTTATAGTAGGTCACCAAAAGGATTTATGATTTTAACTAACGATGGTTCAATAAAATCAGCAGCAGATTTAGCTGGTAAGAAGGTAGCAGGACCAAAGGGAACTATACTACATCAAGTATTAATTGCAGCTCTTGATAAAGAAGAATTAAGTATGGATGATGTAGAGTTTATTAACATGGGTATTCCAGAAGCATCAGCAGCTCTTGCTGATGGTAGTGTTGATGCTGCATTGATTGCTGGACCAGCAGCTCTTAAAGCTATGAAGTCTGGAAGTAAACTTGTAGCAAATGGTGAAGGTTTAGTAGATGGTATAATAGTAACAGCTGTTAGTACAGATTTTGCAAATAAACATCCAGAGATAGTTGAAAGATTTATGAAGGTTGAAAAAGAAACTTTAGAATATGTAAATAATAATTTTGATGAAGCTATAGAAAAAGTAGCTAAAGAGGTTGATTTAAGTGTTGAAGAAACTAAAGAGTTATATGCTTGGTATGATTTTAGTTTAGATATAACAGACAAAGACATATCTTCACTTGAAGACACACAAAATTTCTTAATAAAAAATGGATTACAAGAGAAAAAAGTAGATATAAAAGAATTAATATACGCTACTAAGTAGAAATTGTGCTAAAATAATATTAAATAGAAACTATAATAAAAGTTTAAGTTACCTTAATTAAGGTAACTTTTTCTATTTTATATTAATAAGTATATTTATTTTTAGTAGGGTTAGTTAATCTTAAAATAGATATTGGGAGGAACCTATGAGTTATAAAATATATATTGTGGAAGATGATATATCAATAAGTACATTACTTAAGGATTATATTGAAAAATATGGATTTGAAGTGATTGTTGAAGAAAACTTTGACAATATAATGATTGCATTTGAAACATTTACGCCAGATTTAGTGTTATTAGATGTAAATTTGCCTAAATTTGATGGTTTTTACTGGTGTAGATGTATTAGACAGCAGTCCAATCTACCTATAATTTTTATATCAGCTAGAGATGGAAATGTAGACCAGATTAGAGCTTTAGAAAGTGGAGCAGATGATTATATAACAAAACCTTTTTATTATGATGTAGTAATGGCAAAGATAAAGAGTCATATAAGAAGGGTATATGGTGAATATTCACCTAAAATAGATGAAAGAATAGTTGAATTAAATGGATTGAAGTTTTATCCAGAAAGGTTGGAACTAGAACTAGGTGGAAAGGTTCTAATTATTACTAAGAAAGAAGGGATATTGATTGAATGTCTCATTAGAAAATACCCAAAAGTTGTAAGTAGAGATTATCTGTTAGAAAAGATATGGGACGATATTGAATTTGTAGAAGAAAATACTCTAAATGTAAATGTTAGCAGAATAAGAAAAAGATTTGAGGAATTAGGTATAGATAATGCTATTCAGACTGTACGAGGATTAGGATATAAATTAAATAAAAATTGGTAAGGAGAAAATATGAAATTATTTTTTAGAGATTGTAAGGGTTATATTTTTATATATTATATAGGGATATTTATGACCATTATTTATTGTAATCTTATGAAGTTTATCAATTTTGGAGAGAGTTTATATATTCTTTTGTTTAGCTCTTTTATATTAGTGTGTTTTTTAATATATAAGTACTATAAGCATAGAGAAGTATATACTCTGTTCAAGAAAGGCATAAAATCTTTGGATGAATCATTCTTGTATTTAGGGAATTCCTTCTTGGGAAGAAATATATCAGCTATTTTAAAACAACAACATAAGTTATATCAATCAATGATACAAGAACATAAAAAAGTACATAGTGAGCATTTAACTTTCATCAACCAGTGGATTCACCAGATGAAAACACCAATATCAGTTATAAGTCTTCAACTTCAAGAATATGAGGGAGAAGAAGTAACAGAAAATATAAGAGAAGAGCTAGACAGATTAAATAAAGGTTTAAATATGGCGATGCACTTTGCAAGGGCAGATAATTTCCAAAAAGATTTTGTGGTTGAAAAAGCTAGATTGAATGAAATTGTAGTTAGTATTGTAAATGAAGAAAAGAGATTGTTTATAAAAAGTGAAGTTATTCCGAAGATAAAAATAGACAAATTTACTTATGTTTATACAGATATAAAATGGATGAAATTTATAATAAGCCAATTGATTACAAATGGTGTGAAATACTCCAAAGGTTATAGCAACTACTTAACTATAAAGTCTGAAGAAAATAATAATTATGTGATTCTAAGTATAATAGACGAGGGAGTTGGTATTGTTTCTAAAGATATAAAAAGAGTATTTGACCCGTTTTTTACAGGGGAAAATGGTCGTAAGTTTGGGGAGTCTACAGGTATGGGACTCTATCTAGTAAAAAAAGTATGTGATGATTTAGGGCATAAAGTTAGTATAAAATCAGAAGTAGGAAAAGGTACAGAAGTTTCAATAATGTTTAATAAAGATAATATGAAGAATCTTCTATAATAAATCTTTAATTGATTATGTTTTTTATTAATTTATATATCATTTTTTGAATGAGATAATTATAGTTAAAAAATCAAACTTTAATAGAGTTTACTTGCAAACCTTACATAGCTGTAAGGTTTGTGTAATGTTTGTAGATAGTTAAATTTTCTAATCTAAATTACAATTAGTATAAGAAATAACATAAAAAATAAATTTTGCAAAAAGGAAAGGATGTTTATTGATGAGCTTAGATATTATTTTCATATTAAAATCAGTTATGATAGCTATAGTAGAGGGGCTTACGGAATTTATCCCAGTTTCATCTACTGGTCATATGATATTGGTTGGTAGCTTGATAGATTTTAAAGGACAATTTGCTGAAATGTTTGAGGTTGTAATACAACTTGGAGCGATATTAGCAGTAGTAGTACTTTATTGGAAAAAAATAAAAGATAGTGTTATAGAATTTTTTAAGTTTATATTTACTGGTGGAAAAGAAGGAAAGACTGGCTTTAAATTTGGAATGAATGTAATTATAGCATGTATTCCATTTGCTATTGTGGGAGTTCTATTTTACGACAATATAAAATCCTTGTTTAATTTACAATCTGTAATTATAGGGTTTATAGTAGGTGGGATTTTATTACTAGTGGTAGAGACTTTATTTAGAAAAAAGAAACATTCTACTGACAATATAGACAAAATCACACCAATACAAGCATTAAAGGTTGGAGTTTTACAAGTTTTATCTGCATGGCCAGGTATGTCAAGAAGTGCATCTACTATTATGGGTGGATGGATAGCAGGACTTAATTCTCCTATAGCAGCTGAATTCTCTTTCTTTTTAGCTGTACCAGCTATGGTAGCTTCATCAGGAAAGGATTTATTTGAATTTGATTATTCAATAATGACACCAACATTGTGGATTGCCTTGATAGTCGGATTTATAGTAGCTTTTATTGTATCAATCGTGGTTATGGAAAAATTCGTTAATTTCCTAAAGAAAAAATCAATGAGAGTATTTGCTATATATAGGATACTTATGGGGATATTACTTGCTATATTAGCTTTTACAAATATAATTAGTGTATAGATTAAAATATATTTATTATTTACGAAAATTAGCTAACCAATATAAATAATAAATAACAAATAAATATATATGTTATTTCAAAAATTAGATTAGAGAGGATAGTTAATAATGAAAATTTTAACTGTAAATAATTTAAGTAAAGTATATGGTAAGAAAATAATTTTTAATGCATTAAATGATATAAATTTCAGTATAGAAGATGGAGAATTTGTAGGAATTATGGGGCCATCTGGTAGTGGTAAAACTACTCTTTTAAATATGATTTCTACTATTGATAAACCCACTACAGGGACTATAGAGCTAAAAGGTAAGAATCCCCTATTATTAAAAGGTGAAGAACTTGCATTATTTAGAAGAAGAGAGTTAGGTTTTGTATTTCAGGATTTTAATTTATTAGATACTTTAACTATAGGTGAAAATATAGTATTGCCATTGACATTAGATAGGGTTAGTGTAAGAGAACAAAATAATAGATTAGATGAAGTATCTGGAATCTTAGGAATAAAAGATTTATTAGAAAAAAGAACCTTTGAAGTATCAGGTGGTCAAGCTCAGCGAACTGCTATTGCTAGAGCATTAATAAACAGACCATCAATACTTTTAGCTGATGAACCAACTGGTAATTTAGATTCGAAGTCGTCAAAGATTGTAATGGAGTTATTTGAGAATATAAATAGAGAAAATAAGGTTACTACTATGATGGTAACCCATGACCCATTGGCTGCAAGCTACTGTAGTAGGATTTTATTTATAAAAGATGGAGCCATATATAATGAAATATATAAAGGGAGCAGTAGAGAGCAGTTTTATCAAGAGATAATGGATGTACTTACATTATTGGGGGGCGATAATTAATGAATATAAAACAATTTGCAATCAACAATATTTCAAGAAATATTAAAGCCTATTTAGGGTATTTAGCAAGTATTGTTATATCCTCTGCACTACTATTTTCTTTTATTATGTTTACGAGTCATCCAGATTTAGAGATATCTCAATTTCCTGATTATCTAAAAGAGGGACTTAAGATGAGTAAAATAATTGCATATTTATTTTTATTCTTCTTTGTGTTTTACTCAGTGAGTATATTTCTTAAAAGTAGATATAAAGAATTTGGAATACTTTACATTACAGGTATATCAAAGCGACAGGTAATGAAGTTGATTTTTATAGAAAATATAATAATAAATATAGCATCTTCTGTAATTGGGATAATAATAGGTTTAGTCTTTGCAAAGATATTTTTAGTGATTATGTCTACCTTTTTAGAATTATCACCATTAAAGTTCTATATACCAATAAATGCAATATTATCTACTTTAAGTTACTTTATAGTTTTGGCTATATTAACATCAGTATTTACTTCTTTTATAGTTAAGGAAAATCAAGTATTGAGATTGCTTAAAGGTACAAAAACTCCAAAACCAGAGTCTAAAACATCACTAGTATTTGTTATATTAAGTATTTTTCTGTTTGTAATAGCATATTATAATGCTATTACATCAACTGACCAATATACAACATATCTACGCTTAGTTCCAGTTACATCTCTTACTATATTAGCAACCTATTTATTTTTTTCTCAATTTAGTGTGTTTTTTCTAAAAAAGCTAAAATTAAATAAGAGATTTTATAGAAAAAATACAAATATGCTTTGGATTTCAAATTTAATTTACAAAGTAAAGGATAATGCTAGGATATTCTTTTTGATAGCTATCACTTCTGCAGTCGCATTTACTGCTATAGGAACAGTTTATTCATTTTGGAAAGATGTAAAGCGTCAAATTAATTTAATATATCCTAACACAATGTATTATTCAACAATGACTTTGCATAATGATACTAACAAGCCTGATAGTAAAGAAAAAGATGAGGAAAGAATGAGATTTATAGAAAGTAAGTTAAGAAAAGAAAATATAGATTATACAAGAATTAATGGAGAATTTAAAACCGTATTTCCTAAGAAAAGCGATTTTAATGTGAGAATTATGAAAGAATCTAAGTATTTGGAAATTACAAAGACTATAGGAGTTAAGCCTATAAGTTTTGAAGATAATGAATCTATATCATTGCTTTCATCAGATTTACCAGGAGATAAGAAAGTTAAAGAAAATGTTGTTGTAGGGAATAAAAGTCTAAAGGTATCAAAACAAGTAGAGGAGTGTGTTATGCCAGCATATTATGATAATATGTATGTGGTAAAGGATAATTTTTATGATAGTATAAAATCAAAATTTATAGTAGATAGATTTACTGCATTTGAAGTAGTTGATTCAAGTAAAACTACAGATATATGTAGGCAATTTGAGAATAAATTTAATGATGAGTCTGGAATGCAACCATATTTATTTTTCTCTAAAGAATTAATGATAGAAACTGGTAAACTAACATATTCTACATTTATGTTTTTAGCAATATTTATAGGTATGATTTTCTTTGTTACTACAAGTAGCTTTTTATATAATAAGTTTTATATGGATTGTCAAGTTGACAAGAAAAAGTATGAGCAGTTAAATAAATTGGGAATGACATATAATGAGATTAAAAAAGCTTCAACTATTGAGATTGGAATTGTGTTTTTGTTGCCTTATGTAGTGGCAGTTATACATTCTATATTTGCACTTACTGCACTGAGGAATTCTTTTGATATAGAGGTAGCCTCTTCAGCAGTTTTGGTAATGGGAAGTTTGTTTTTAGTTCAAATAGTATATTTCTTAATTGTGAGAAATAATTATTTAAAAGAGATAAGGTTAAATTTAGTTAATTTTTAGAGTAGTTTATTAACTAATAAAAAGTATTTAAAATTAATTAATATTACTGGAATTATAAATATTTATTTTTTCAGTAATATTTTTTATTGTATTAATTATTAAGATTATATACTAATATGTCATAATAAGTATCTAATATAGTAAAATATTCTACTTATATAAAACATAAGGAGGTTATATGTATATATGTGTAGAAATAAACAATATAAGATATTAATTAATATTATTAGGAGGTGTTATTCATTAGTAAATTAGCTAATACAATAAGAATGATGATATTAATTCAAAGTAGAGGAAGAATGAAGTGTAAAGAGCTAGCAGAAGAGTTGGAAGTAAGTGAAAGGCAAATAAAAAGTTATAAGGAATATTTAGAACAAGCAGGTATATTTATAAATTCAACACCTGGAATTTATGGTGGATATGAAATAGACAAATGTAATAGTATCTCATTAATTAAATTATTAGATAGTGAAGTTTCAATTCTAGATATGATAAATTCGCAACTAGAGTATAATAATGATATTTACAAAAATGAATTTAATAGTATTGTAGAAAAAATAAAAGCAGTATTAAATACAGGAGAAAAAAGAGATACATATATGGATTATTTCACAGTACAAGCACAACGCAATTGTAATTATGAGTTTGAAAAAAATAAATGTAATGAAATAACTAGAGCATATACCACAAAACGTAAGCTTTGGATAGAATATTATTCATTAAATTCAGGCAGTAGCGAAAGAATTGTTCATCCATACGGCTTATTTAATTATAAATCAGATACCTATATGGTAGCTTTTTGTGAAAAAAGGATTAAGTTTATAGATTTTAAATTATGTAGAATTAAAAGTTATAAGGTTTTAGAAGAAAAATATAGTGTAGATAAAAGTTTTAATTGGGATGAATACAGTAAAAATAGTATAGGCATTTATAAGGGAGAAGAAATTAATGTTGTTATAAAAATTAGCCATCCATTTTCAACAATTATAAAGGAGAAAGTTTGGGTTAATAATCAAAAGATTATAGAGTATGACAATAATTCTATACTATTTAAAGCTAAAATGAGAGGTTATGAAGAGATAAAAAGTTGGATTTTGAGTATGGGAGCTTATGTTGAAGTTATAGAACCTATCAGACTTAGAGATGATATATTGTCAGAAATTGAAAAAATGAAGAAAATTTACTGATTTTTTCAAATAATTTATATTCAGACAGATATACTTCACGGTCTAGTGTTAATATATTAGTTGAGAGAGGTGATATTATGAAAATGAAAATTGAATTTAGTACAGAGTGTATACCAATATCTTATAATTCACTTTTTATGAGTATTATAAAAGAAGCTATAAGAAAGTCTAATGAAGATTATTATAAAAATATGTACTATTATAATGAAAAAAATAATAAAAAAACTAAAAACTTCGCATTTTCAGTTTATATAAAAAAATATAGTATTGAAGGCGATAATTTTATTATTAAAGATAAAGTAATATTAAATATAAGTACTCCAGATTTAGAATTAGGTTTTCATATATATAATGGATTAATGGCTTCTAAAAAGTGCTTATATAAAGAATATGAACTTACAAGGATTAGAATAGACTTATCAAGAGAAAAGAAGGTAACAAAAGGGATGGTACTATTTAATGCACTATCTCCAATTTGCATAAAATCTAAAGAAGGAAAATTCTTGGAGATAGATGATGATGGATATATAGAAGAGTTAAACTATATAACTAATGAAGTTATCAAAAACTATAGGGGGCATGGGTTAAAAAGAAAGTTAGAGTTTGAAAATGTAGGCCTTAAAAAGATAGTAGTGAAAGAAAGTTTAAGAGAATTTAAAAAAATAACAGGCAAAGAGTATCAATATGTTAATGGTTACAAAGGTAAGTTTATATTAAAAGGTGATATTGATGACTTAAATCTTATCTACAACCTAGGAATAGGTTTTAGACGAGCACAGGGATTTGGAGATGTAGATATTTTAGAATGGAGGTGAGATAAATGAAGTTAAGGGTTTATAGAGGAGACTGGTTTTTTAATATGGGTATAGTTGGATTTTTAAACATAATAAAAAAAGCAGAGAAGAAATCAGAAATATTTATTATGGAAGACTATATTGAATTTGATAGTTCCTTTCTTGAAAACTTTCATGAGTATTATTTTGATTACTTCATGGAGGAATATGATGTATCAAAAAGGATTAGAAAGAGTGTTGATTACAGTATAAATTTTATTAAATCTAAGCCTGATAAAATCAAAGATGGAATTAAGAAAATTAAAGATAATATAAAACAACAAAATGATAAGGTTAAAAAATTTGATGAAGATAATTCTAACTTGATAAAAGAAAAGCTAGACATTATTTCTAAAATAAAAAGTTATGATGAATTTAATTTATTAGAAACCTTAATTGATGATATTATTGATATATTCAAACTAAAATCAATAAATGACAGACTTACAGCTAATCTTTATAAATATGTAGTTCAAGATAATTATTTTGGACAAGTTAGTTTTTTTAATGTTGCTAAGGCTAAATTAGATTTAGATGGATTAAAACAAGTAATGTTTAATGACTATTTAAGACAAATTATATATTTAGGAGAATTAGAAGATTTATTAGAAGAGAATGACTATGATAAATTAAAAATCTATTTAAATGATAGATTAGATAGTATATCTAAAGATGTAAATGAAAAAAAGGTCAGTAAGTCTAGTATAAATACTATAGAAAAAATTATGAAGGAAATAAACAATAAATTTATAAAGAAAAATAAAAGTATTGAAGATATAAGATTGTATATGGATAGTTTAGAAGTCTGTGAAATGTGTGGCTCATATAAAGGGATATTAGATGAATACTCAGAAAGTAATTTTGCCCCACTTGGGGTAAGTACTAATAATGCTAGAAATATGTTTTGGAATCAGGAATATACAACATCAATATGTGATGTTTGTAAACTAATATTGTTCTGTACACCAGCAGGAGCTACTTATACAAGAAAAAATTATCTGTCTAATGAAGAAAATGAGTTTTATTTATTTGTTAATATGGATACTTCTATAAATGAGCTTTTTGAAAGGAACAACAATTTGAAAATTCAGAAAAGTGAGTCTTCAGATTCCAAAGATGAGAATCCTTTTAATCAACTTATAAAAAGTATAGTAGAAGAAAATAAATTAAAAAGTGAATGGCAGCTTCATAACATACTTTTTGTAGAATTTAAAGCAAGTATAGACTCTAAAAAGTGTAAGATAAACTACTTTAATATTCCTACTTATTTAGCGAAAATCTTTGCATATGAAAATACAAAAATACAAAATATATATGATTATAAGCTTAAATCAAATGCATTAGATTTACTTTTGAAAAATAGGGACCTGAAGTATCTAACTAATAATACTTTAAGAAATAAAGTTAAGAATGGTATGGAAAGTAAAAACAAATCAAATATATCAGGAATAGACTGTTTTAGAATAGTACAATTAAGAGCATTAATAAATAGCTATAAGAAGGGAGTATGTAAAATGGACAGTAAAAATTTGGAAAAAAATGATAAAAAACTAAGAGTAATTTATTATTTAGGTTGTGATGTACATGACCATTATGTCAAAGAAAATTCTAAAAATAAAATAGATGGAGTAAGCTATAAACTTTTAAATTCAGTTAAAGTTGGAAATAAAAATGATTTTATGGATACAGTTATAAGAATTTTTATGTCAGCTGAAAAACAGATTCCAGAGTTTATTTTAGATATAGAGATTGAAAAAGATTTAGACTTCGAATCTATAGGCCATGCTTTTATATCTGGATTAGTTTCTGGAAAATATGAAGGAAAAGATAAACTACCAAACGAAAAGGAGGAAAAATAAGATGAAAAGAGGATTAACATTTACAGTAATAGCACAGGCTCAAAGTTTAAACTATGGTGAAGGAATAGGTAATATATCAGAATTAAAAAAACTAAGTAGAGCTGATGGAAATATCTATACATTTGCATCTCGTCAGTGTTTAAGATATGACATAGTACGATTAGCCTCAGAGTTATTTAATTGGAATTTACAAGTTGTTGATAAAGGAAAAGGTACAGTTCAATTTAAAGATAACATAAGTATAAGAGAATCAGAAGAAATGGATTTATTTGGATATATGAAAACAAATAAAAAAGATGAGAAAGATAAAAAAGGAGGTTCACTTACTAGAGAAGCTACTGTAAGATTAAGTAATGCAATTTCTCTTGAGCCATATAGAAGTGATATGGACTTTTTAAATAATAAAGGATTAGCAGATAGAATAGGAGAACACCCTAATCTTGCAAACATAGAACAACATTTAAGCTATTATACATATACAGTGACTATAGATTTATCTAAAATAGGTAAAGATGGAGATATAGAACTTGATAATAAAGATAAATGTAAAAGAGTAGTAGAATTTTTAGAAATAATAAAAGTATTAAATAGAAATATTAGAGGTAGACAAGAAAATTTATCTCCTCTGTTTGTAGTAGGAGGAGTGTATGAAATAGCAAATCCATTCTTTTTAGGTAGAATAAAATTAAAAGGAGATAAAAATGGATTTAAAGTAAATAAGTCAGCAATAGAAGAAGTAGTTCAAGGTACTTTTTTAGGAAAGGGTCTAAAAGAATTTACTTATGTTGGAATGGTAGATGGAACATTTACAAATAAAGAAGAGTTTGAAGAGTTATTTGAAGATAAATTTTTAAGTGTAGATAGATTTTTTGGACAATTAGTTAAAGAAGTAAAGGAATATTATGAGGTGAATTAATATGAAAGTATTGAAATTAGATTTATTTCAAGAAACTGCATGCTATAAAAAACCATTTGCTATGAAAATTACAGAAACTTATCCACTACCACCATATTCTACAGTAAATGGATTAATTCACAAAATATTAAATGCTACAGAGTATATACCATTTAATATAAGTGTACAAGGAACATATGAAAGTATATTTAATAATTATCAGACAACATATTTTTATAAAAAGGATAGTATTACATCTATGCCAATGAATAGTCATATGTTGTTAAATGTAAACTTAATAATTCATATAGGAGGAGATTTTGAATTATTAAAAAAATTATATGATAATTTATTGAATTGTAATGAACATTTATCATTAGGAAGAAAAGAAGATTTAGTAAGAGTTAATGATATTAGATTTGTAGAAGTTAATAAGTTTGAAGTAGACTCTGATATGCAATTAGATGATTATGAAAATTATATGTTATCAGAATATAATATAAGAATACCTATATATATACCAAAGTCAAGTTTAGAAGATATAGATATAAGTGGTATAAGTTATAGACTCAATAGTTATTATAAGAATGATTCTAATAAAGACAAGAAAAGGGTTTGGAATAAGGTAGATAGTTATTATGTAGAGGATGGAAATACTTTAACAGTTGGAGAGATATTTTTAGATAATGAGATGGATTTACTATATTTTAATAATATAAGTTAGGTGGATGAGTATGATATATGCTAAATCTAATCCAGTAGAAACACTGAGGGAACATACTGATGAACTTTTAAAACAAATGAATGTGCTAAGAGAATGCTATGGAACAAATATAAATAGACTAAATTTTTTGGAGGAAGAGAGGTTTTGGCAATTACTTGATTTTGTTATAGAATTTCATGATATTGGAAAATCATTTTCTCCATTTCAAAAACTAATAAGAAGTAAGATAGATATTGAAACAAATGAACCTAAGATAGTAACTCATCTAGAAAATAATGTAGGTCATAATTATCTTTCTCCTGCATTTATTGATTATAGTTATGTAGACAAGGAAAAGGATAGAGAACTGAGAGCAGTATTAAATCAAGTTATTGTATATCATCATGAAAGAGATATATTTATAGATAAAGATTTTAAAACTTTAATACAAAAAATATTAGATGAGGATTTAATAAATAAAGTTTATGAATTACAACATGAATTTAAAGTTAGATATCCAATAAGAACCGAGAAATTAAGTAAAGTGTATATACAAAGTGTAATAAAAAGAATAGATAAAAATCACAAATACTATAATCTATATATCATGTTAAAAGGTATATTACATAGATTAGACCATAGTGCTTCTGCTCATGAGATTGTTGAGTGCAATAGTAACATGAATATAGGTGAATACACAGAAAAACATTTAGTAAAAGAGTTTGGTAGTTTAAGAGAAGTACAGTCATTTGCTAAATCAAATAGAAATAAGAATATAATACTAATTGCATCTACAGGGATGGGAAAAACAGAAACTGCTTTAATTTGGATAGATAAGGATAAGGCGTTTTTCACACTGCCATTAAGAGTAAGTATAAATGCGTTATTTGATAGAGCTAAAAATATAGTTGGAGTAGGAGAATCAAATGATACATTCTTAGGTCTGTTACATTCAACAGCAATAGATTATCTAGAAGAAAATAATCAGGAAAATTCAAATGAGATTGTAGATTTAGCAAAGTTATTATCTTGTAAACTGACATTTTCGACAATAGACCAAATATTTAAATTTCCTTTTTTGTATAAAGGGTATGAAAAAGTGTATTCAACATTAGCATATTCAAAAGTAGTAATAGATGAGATACAAGCATATTCACCAGAAATAGCAGCTGTATTGGTAAAAGGTATAGAAATGATTCATAAAATAGGTGGAAGATTTATGATAATGACAGCTACTATGCCAAAGATATATATAGATGAACTAGAAAAAAGAGGTGTAATTGATAGTAATATAGCTAAAGCAACATACAATACAAAAAAAATAAGACATTGTGTGTCTATTGTAGAAAATTCAATAGATGGAAGTCTGGAAAAAGTAATACAAAGTGGAATGAATAAAAAGGTTCTTGTAATAGTAAACACAGTTAAAAGTGCTATAGAAAAATATGAATTAGTAGAAGATATAGTTAAGTCAAAAGGAATAGATATTAATGTAAATCTTTTACATTCTATGTATATACAAGAGGATAGGGCAAAGCTAGAAAAATATATAAAAGAGTTTGCAGATAGTGATAGTAATGGTATTTGGATTACTACACAATTAGTGGAAGCATCTCTTGATATTGATTTTGATGAACTTCATACAGAAAATTCAACACTTGACAGTCTATTTCAAAGATTTGGGAGATGCTATAGAAGTCGTGAGTATGAAGAAACTAGTCCAAATATATTTATATATACAGAAAAAGCTACAGGAATAGGTAGTATTTATGATAAGAAAATTATAAAAAAAGGACTTGAATTATTGCGAGGTTATATAAAGAATAAAGTGTTTTTTAAGATAACAGAAGATGATAAAGTAGAAATGGTTAATAAACTATATTCTAAAGAAGGTTTAAAAGAAACTGATTTTCAAGAAAACTTTAATCGTGCTTTAGATATATTAGATACTATAACTCCATATAGCCTAGGCTCTAAAGAGGCACAAAATATACTTAGAAATATTGAAGGATATACAGTAATACCAGAGGATATATATAATAAAATTGAAAAGACTTTAATAAAAGATTATGAAGAATTAGGACAAGAGCTTACAGAAGCATATAGTAATGATGATAGAGAATTGATAAATGAAATAAAGTTTAAGAGAAAAAAGGCTAGAAGAGAGATAATTAAAAAAACTGTAAATTTACCAATATATAAAGCTAAACAAAATATAATGGACATAAAGGTGAAAGGTCTTGAAGATTTAAAGATACTTTTATATAAATATGATATACATGAAAATGAGCATACAAAACAGATATTTGGCAAAGGTGTGATTATAGGTAAGGAAATAGACCAATTTATTTGATTTTTATATTAACAATGTGGCTAAAATTTACTAAAGAAGGTGATTTTGTGCCAATAGATTTAGAATTATTAAAAGTTCAAGGTGTAAAGATAAATTATTACTATGTGTGCAAAAGAAAGCTATGGTTATTCTCTAAAGGAATAACTATGGAACAAAATAGTGATAGAGTATTGTCTGGAAAGATAGTACATGAAGAGTCATATAAAAGAATGAAAAATAAAGAAGTGTTGATTGATGATATCTTGAAATTAGATATAATAAAGGACGAGTATGTAAAAGAAGTAAAAATAAGTTCAAAGATGAAAGAAGCAGATGAAATGCAGTTATACTATTACTTATACTATTTAAAAAATAGTATGGGGATAGAGAAAAAAGGAACTATAAATTATGTTAAGGAAAAGAAACAAGAAGAATTGATATTGACAGAGGAAAAAGAAAGAATTATTGAAAACACACTTATAAATATAAATGAAATAAACATGAAGTTATCTCCTCACAAAATTGAAAAGAAATCTTATTGTACAAAATGTGCTTATTATGAATTTTGTTTCGTGAAGGAGGAGTAACAATGTATAGAGATTATTATATTATAAGTAATGGGAGTATAAAAAGAAAAGAAAATACGATTTACTATTATAATTTAGAAGGTGAGAAAAAAATATTACCAGTAGAACAAGTTGATGATATTCATATATATGGGGAAGTGGATTTAAACACAAAACTTATAAATTATATAAGTCAATATGGAGTTATGCTTCATTTCTATAATTACTATGGATATTATTCAGGTACGTATTATCCAAGAAAGAAAAATGTATCAGGGTTCAGTTTAGTATCTCAATCAGCTTGCTATTTAGATAAAAATGAAAGACTATACTTAGCAAAATCCTTTGTGGAAAGTGCAGCATACCATATTTTAAGAAATATGAGATATTATAAAGTTGATGAAAGCTTAATTGATACTATAAAAGATGAACTAAATAGTTTGAATGAGGTCAAAGAAATATCAGAACTTATGGGTAAAGAAGGAAGAATAAGAAAAACATACTACAAATCATTTAATCAAATATTGAAAGATGACTTTGAGTTTTATAAAAGAGAAAAAAGACCTCCTAAAGACCCAGTAAATGCTCTTATGTCTTTTGGAAATAGCATAATGTATACAAATGTTTTAAGTGAAATATATAAGACACAGCTTGACCCTACAATAAGTTTTTTACATGAACCATCGACAAAGAGATTTTCCTTAAGCTTAGACATTGCAGAGATTTTCAAGCCAATTATAATTGACACAATAATTTTTAGCTTGATTAATAACAAAAGAATTAATAAGAGTGATTTTGAATATCAGGATAAAATTTGTTATTTAAGTGAAAAAGGAAAGAAGAAGTTTTTACAAGAATTTGAAAACAAGATGCAGACAACTATAAAACATAGAAATCTTAATAGAAAAGTTTCGTATAGAATGTTTATAAGGTTAGAATGTTATAAATTAATTAAACATTTTATCAATGATGAAAAGTATAAAGTTTTAAAGGCATGGTGGTAAAGTATGTTTGTTATTGTTACTTATGATGTTGTTGAAGCAAGGTCATTAAATCGGATTAGAAAAATACTTAAAAAATATTTGACTTGGACTCAGAATTCTGTTTTTGAAGGAGATATTACTGATGGGAAGTTACATAAATGTATTTCTGAAATAGAAAAGATTATTGATAATAGTGAAGATTCGATTTATGTTTATGAGATAAAAAATCCTAATTCAATTAAAAAGAAATGTTATGGTATTGATAAGTATTCTGATGAAATGTTTATATAGGTTTGCAGTGAGCGATATTTGTGCTAAAATAGGGCTTAACAGTTGGAATATAAGAGATTGAAGTGGACTGATAATTGTTATTAATTGCACTATTGCTCGCTCACTGCAAATTTTGATGTTTTTATTGAATCATGATTGCGTGAGTGTAGTATTTTCAAGCTATTCAATTACACCTATTTTGGGGTTTTATATTAACTAAGTGGTATGTAAAGCAATGTGGATACATTTTTAATTAAAAAAAAACTTACGTTTTATATTAACTAAGTGGTATGTAAAGTAGAAAAAGCAGATGATAAAATTGATAAACTAACAGGTTTTATATTAACTAAGTGGTATGTAAAGACATTTGAACATGGTGAAAATATAATAACATACACGTTTTATATTAACTAAGTGGTATGTAAAGAATACTAAATTTAAGCTTTCTTGATTAGCTAGTAATAGTTTTATATTAACTAAGTGGTATGTAAAGTATTCTAACAACAGTTGCTTTATCTTCATTGATTATAAGTTTTATATTAACTAAGTGGTATGTAAAGGCGAGTATAATATATATATATATATACTTATTATATAGTTTTATATTAACTAAGTGGTATGTAAAGATAAACTCTTTTGATTTTTTCATCTCATCATCTTCCTGTTTTATATTAACTAAGTGGTATGTAAAGCTTTTCTCATGTCTTTGTCAAAGAGACAGTCTATAAAGTTTTATATTAACTAAGTGGTATGTAAAGCTGCACTATTTAACACCCCTTTTATTTTTATACTTGCGTTTTATATTAACTAAGTGGTATGTAAAGTTATGTGTAAAATCTGTTTCACTTCCATTATAAAGCGTTTTATATTAACTAAGTGGTATGTAAAGATAAGCGGTTGGTAATATATCTAAAACCCTCATTTTGTTTTATATTAACTAAGTGGTATGTAAAGCGACAATTCTAAGCTATAGTTATGTTCTAACACATAGTTTTATATTAACTAAGTGGTATGTAAAGTAAAAACATGGTATTTTAGGTATGTGGAAAATAAATTGTTTTATATTAACTAAGTGGTATGTAAAGGTTTTAGATAAAAACCTTTCTAGCTTACGTGGTGCTGTTTTATATTAACTAAGTGGTATGTAAAGTGAGTATTTCCTGCTCTAACTCTGTAATACCAGGTTTGGTTTTATATTAACTAAGTGGTATGTAAAGGTTGCACTCATGCTCCATAGCTTCAACGACTTCTTTGTTTTATATTAACTAAGTGGTATGTAAAGTTGCAAGTAGAAGACACAATTTTTACCCAAACTAAAGTTTTATATTAACTAAGTGGTATGTAAAGCACCACAACATGGACATTTCACCATTTTACCTTTTTTGTTTTATATTAACTAAGTGGTATGTAAAGGTAAATTTTTTATCTTTAAATGACTGTAATATAACTGGTTTTATATTAACTAAGTGGTATGTAAAGACTACGACGAATAGTTAAGTAAATAGTAATCTTTTACGTTTTATATTAACTAAGTGGTATGTAAAGCATAACGGAACTTATTTGTTTATCACTATTACTACTAGTTTTATATTAACTAAGTGGTATGTAAAGTCAGATATAGAAACACAAGGAGAAATTAAGATTATGGTTTTATATTAACTAAGTGGTATGTAAAGTCACCAGTCTTTGTTCCAAATTTATTCATGTAGTTAGTTTTATATTAACTAAGTGGTATGTAAAGGTATGTATAAATACATCAACAATCTTTTCAATGTCTGTTTTATATTAACTAAGTGGTATGTAAAGTCTATCGAAGCCTATTTCTTGAGTTTCTAATTCATAGTTTTATATTAACTAAGTGGTATGTAAAGCTAAATAATACACTTGTTGAGTTGTCAGAGAAAATCAGTTTTATATTAACTAAGTGGTATGTAAAGTGTATGGGATTTAAATATGCAGTTATATATGGTAAAGTTTTATATTAACTAAGTGGTATGTAAAGAAAGAAATTATGATTGGTGATTCTTCTATTTTTGATTGTTTTATATTAACTAAGTGGTATGTAAAGTTAAGGTAAACTAAGTAGGATGATACAATACTCAAAGGTTTTATATTAACTAAGTAGTATGTAAAGTTGCATATCCAAAAACTTTATTTGGATAATTATTTTGTTTTATATTAACTAAGTTGTGTATAAAGATAAAATATAGCCTATTTTTAGTTTTAAATTCAATTGTTTTATATTAACTAAGCAGTATATAAATGAAGTAAACTTATACTATAAATAAAAATCAACATAAAAATGAGGTGGAATAAAATTTATGATAAGAAAATTAAATGACAAAGATATAAACAAAATCATGGAAATATGGAAAGAAAGCACAATCAAAGCACATGACTTTATAAGTAAAGAATACTGGGAAAATAACTATAACACTGTCAAAAACGAATATATACCTATATCAGATACGTTTGTATATGAGGATGGTCAAGAAATAAAAGGATTTATAAGCATAATAGAAAAAAGCTTCATAGGAGCCTTATTTATAAGTACAAACTATCAAAACCTAGGTATAGGAAGTAAACTTTTAGACTATGCAACTAAAGAATACAAGAATCTAAGTCTAGCAGTATACAAAGACAATAAAAAAGCAGTTGGATTTTATAATAAAAAAGGATTCAGCATAGTAAAAGAGCAAATAAATGAAGACTCAGGATTTAAAGAATACATAATGGAATATAGTAACTAATATTAATATATTCGACTAAAAGGATAATTAATGTATTTATTATTTCGTTAGTCATAATTTAAAAAATATTTTTTTAAATTATGACTTATATGTACTTAAGACATTAAATAAATATAATGATGGGAGGAACAATAATGAATAAAAGAGCATTTATGTATTACATTAGAATAAGAAGATAGTGCACAAATTGTGGCTATCTTACAACAACTTATAACATATTTTATATAATCTAGAAAAAGTTATCTTATACAAGTGGCCATAATTTCGTGCTATTTAAATTAAATAGTAAATTTAAGGAGATTATGGAAATGAAACAGAATATAAGTAGTGTAAATAAGAAAAATACTGGTAAACTAAAAAAGATAGAAACAACTAGATTACTACTTAACGAAAATATAGAAGTATTTAAATGCCCACTTTGCAAAGAAAATATGGCTGAAGTTGATAAAAATAGTGTTAAATGTGTGAACAAACACTGTTTTGATATATCTAAAAAAGGATATGTAAATTTATTAAATAGTAATACAAAAACTATTTATGATAAAGAACTATTTGAGTCAAGACATGAAATATATAATTCTAATGTGTATGATTATTTAATAGAAGAAATAAAATCTATAATTAAAAATTGTACTTTAAATAAGTATAGTAACTATATATTAGATGCAGGTTGTGGTGAAGGATATTTCTTAAATAAATTATATGAAGATGAAGAGATTAATAATAGATGTAAATTAATTGGAATTGACATAGCTAAAGAAGGGATTTCTATTGCTACAAGAGAAGAAAATGAAATTATATGGTGTATTTCAGATTTAGCAAATCTGCCACTTCAAGATAGTAAGTTTGATATAATATTAAATGTACTTTCTCCTGCAAACTATAAGGAGTTTACAAGAGTTTTAAGTAATGCTGGAATAGTAGTAAAGATTGTTCCAGAATCAAATTATTTAAAAGAAATAAGAACAAGTATACAGAAAAATATAAAAAATAGTGATTATGATAATAAAAATATTGTAGATGTATTTAAGAAGCATCTTGATTTGATTTATGATAATAGAATTAATTATAAGACCAATATCAATGTATTAAACTTAAGTAATTTAATTAAAATGACACCTTTGACATCATCCTTAGATGAAGAGGATATTTTAATGTTGTTAGAATCAGGTATATCCGATATAACAATCGATTTAAGAGTTATGGTTGGTACTATAAAGAAATAAAAAGAATACTTATAAGAGTTTGATAAAGTTTAATTCTGATTTATAATAGAAAATTGCTATGAGACTGGCTTAGTAAAATCTAGTTTCATAGCAATTTTAATCATTATAAAAATGTTTCTCTTTGTATATTCTAAAACTTATATAGTATCTAATGAAATATTATTCTTATTTGAAATTATAAAATATTAAAATATTCTTTTTGAGATAAATCTATTTCAGAGTCGCAATTTCCACAACAATAAGATGTTGAAACATATCCAAATTCTTCAGTATTTTTATCAAACTCCATTTTTTTCTTTTCAAGAATACCGACTTTAGTTAAATTAGAACCACAATTGTTACAGTTTTGGATTTTACATATACTATATAATTTATCGGATGTAACATTTTCTAAGAATTCTTCACAATTACAACATTTGATAGAAGCAATTTCACTAGATATTTCAACAGGTTCAGATTTTTCAAAAGAAAATTTATATATTATGTCATTTGAAACTTTATAACCAGTATCAAAAATATTAGAATTACAGTTTGGACACAAGTATTTTGGAATATATATATCTTTTTTTTCAAGAGTATCACAACTAGTATTACAATCTAAGTTGGCTAAATCTGAACTTTCATCTATAGTTTTGTCCTTATTTAAATTTAGAAGATAATTATAAATTTTTTTATCTTCATTCTGTTTTGCTGTATCTAAAAGATGACTCATTATATTAGGATATTCTTTATTTTTTGATGGTACATTCAAGTCTATATAATTATTCTCAATAGCAAAGGATAATATATTAAAGTAATTATACTTAACTGCAAAGAATAATAACATCTCATCAAATACTTTATCTATTACTTTGTCAGAAATGCTTATCCAAAAATCTGGCGAATCTAAATAAACTTTCTTGCTAAGTTCATCCAACTCTTCATCTATATTATTTAAAGTATTTTCATTAATTTTCATATCATCACTTCCTTATTATTTTTATATAAAATAAAATCTCATATAAAAATATATCATATTATAATTTACAAGTATAGACAAAATAGGTTTGTTTCTAAATAAATTTTTCTAAATGACCATTAAAATATAAAGTATTAATCTACAGTTTACTTAAAAATGAAATGTAAACCTAAAATATATTTCGGGTTGACAAAAAAATGTCTTTCTTTTATACTAAAACAAAGCTTTGATAGAAAACTTGTATATATACATATAAACTAAATTGAATAAGACATATGAAGGGAATTATAAAAATGAAAAATACTAAGGTAAATATTCAAGATTTAACTAAAATGTCAATATGTGTAGCATTGTTATGTATATCATCCTACATATATATACCATTGCCATTTACACCAGCAGGAGTAACAGCACAAACAATAATGATAAATTTAATAGCTTTGATTTTAACACCAAGACAAGCATTTAGCACAGTTGGCGTATATATAATGATAGGTTTAATTGGAATACCAGTATTTGGTGGAGGAACATCTGGGATTGGAAAATTGTTAAGTCCAACAGGAGGTTTTTATTTTGGATTTTTGTTTGCAGCATTAATTATTAGTTTATTAAAAGGAAAAAATAATGATATTAAACGATATATACTAATAACAATTTTTATTGGTATGCCAATTATATATTTTATGGGAACAGTATTTATGTGTTATTTTAATCAAATGACAGTAGAAGCAGCACTTTTTGCAGCTGTTGTACCATTTTTAATTGGAGATACAATAAAAGCAGTTATTGCATCTTTTTTAGGTATTAAATTAAATAATGTACTAAAAAGAAATCTATTATAAGGAGTGATTATAATATATGGAAGAAGTTTTTATATTAGGAGGACTTAGAAGTCATATAGGTCTAAAAAATGGGATATTTCAATTTGTTCAACCTGAATCATTAGGCGCAAATGTATTAAAACATCTAATTGAGAAATATGAAATTGATAAGATTGATGAGATTATATGTGGAAATGCAGTTGGAACAGGTGGCAATATAGCAAGATTAATGACTTTAACAGCAGGTGTATCAAATGAAGTACCTGCTTTTACTGTAGATATGCAGTGTGCTTCTGCTATGATGAGCATAGACATAGCATTTTCAAAAATTAAATCTGGGCAGTGTGATTTAATTATTGCTGGTGGATTTGAAAGTAGCTCTCTGCAACCAATGCGTACATACCATAAAAATGATAAACGATATGATATAAAGAACCCTAATTATATAGTTGCTCAATTTTCACCTGATGATAATAGTGAAAATAGCATGTTAGAAGGTGCAGAAAGAGTAGCAAAATTGTATCAGATTAAGAAAACAGAATTAGATTTTTGGGTGAAAGAAAGTCATAAAAGAGCAAAGAAGGCGAGAGAAGATAAAGTACTTGAGGATATCATATATCCTATAGATAATAATACTTATGACGAAGGTATACGAGACAAGATGAGCCAAAGATTATTAGACAGAGTTCCACCGATTTTGGGAAAAGAAACTATTACAAATGCAGCAAATTCATGTCTTATTAATGATGGAGCTTCATTTATTATATTGTGCTCTAAAAAATACATAGAAAATACAAAAAAGAAACCTAAAGCAAAGATTGTTAATGCCTGTACAATAGGAACAGATGCAAATTTAAGTCCAACATCTGCTATAAAAGCAATGGAAAAAATTTTAGAAATAGAAAAAATTAATTATCTAGATATATCTGCTGTTGAATTTAATGAAGCATTTGCAGTTATAGATGTACTGTTTCAAAGAAAATATCCAGAATTGATTGATAGATACAATGTATTTGGTGGAGCTTTAGCATATGGCCATCCATATGGTGCTTCAGGTGCAATTATTGCATTACATCTTTTAAAGGCATTAGAAAAGACTAATGGTAGATATGGGATTTGTTCTATAGCTGCAGCTGGTGGATTGGGTTCAGCCTTATTAATTGAAAGGGTGTAGATTATGAACTACTATGAACTTCTAAAAATAAAAAGAGATAGTCATAAAAATAAAGATTTTTTAATTATAGATGGAGAAAAACATACTTATGAAAATATGTTAAGTTATAGTGAGGAGCTTGGAAAACAAATTTCTATAGGAGATAATACACCTATTTTAATATATTCTAAAAGTATAATGTTTCAGTTAGTGAGTTTTTTCGCAATTAATTATTCAAAAAATGTACCTATTATTTGTCATTATAATCTTTCTAAAAAAGTATTGAATGATATTCTAATAAAAAATAATATTTCAATAGTTATATCTGATGAGCCTATGGACAACATTAATTTATCTGATTCTAACAAAGGAGTAAAGAAAATTAATTTTTCTATATTTAATCCGAAATTTAATATATATATGTATCAATATAATACTCCTATAAATTATATAGATAAAGATATTTGCATGGGTGTTTTGTCTTCAGGTTCTACAAGTGTTCCCAAAGTATTGTATAGAACATATGAGAGTTGGGTTGGATTCTTTCCTATTCAAAATGATATTTTTAATATATCTAAGGAATCAATTTTATTTATTAATGGAACATTGAGTTTTACAGGAAATCTAAATTCTTTAATATCAGTATTATATGAAGGTGGAAGTGTTGTAATAAATTCAGGTATGAATTGTAAGGCATGGATAAAAACAATAAAACAATATAATATAACGAATATATATCTCATACCTACAAAGTTACAACTCTTAGTCAAACACTTAAAAGAAGAGATACTCAATGTTGTAAGTATTTTCACTGGTTCTCAATTATTGTTTGAAAATACTGCAAAAAGTTTAAAGTACTATATGCCAAAATCTGAAATTATTTTATATTATGGAGCAAGTGAATTAAATTACATTACATACTTATGTTATGATGAATTGATTAAGAAACCTTTAAGTGTAGGAAGACCATTTCCCAAAATAGATGTATATGTTAGAGATGGAAAGATTTTTGTAAATACAAAATATGCAGTATATAATGCAACAAGACCTTATTCTGTTAATGATGTTGGCTATTTTGATGATGATGGATATTTAATTTTTGAAGGAAGAAATGATGATATTGTAAATATTGGGGGATTTAAAGTTAGCTCTACTAAGGTTGAAAATGAAGTGAAAAAAATTCCTCAAATTGAGAACGCAGTTGTATTACCATATTCAGACTCTATAAGAGGAAGTCAAATTGCATTATTTGTAACAATTATAGATAAAATTACAAAGAAAGATTTATTAATTAAAATGAGAGAGAATCTAATAAAAAATGAAATTCCAAGAAAAATTATCTTTTTAAATTCATTTCCATATACCTCTTCTGAAAAGATAGATAGATTAGCACTATTAAAAATATTATAGGCATAATAATTAATAATTTTAGTGAACCAATATATTGATAAAAACATATTGTATATAGTAAAGGAGGCTTACAATATGTCAAATCAATACGATATAACTGTTATCGGGGGAGACCTGCGACAAGTGTACATGGTAAAAAAACTAATTAATAAAGGGTATTCTGTAGTCACTTATGGAATATCAAATGAAATTATAAATGGAATCGTTGGAAAAGCAACTTCACTAGCTGAGGCACTATCCAAAAGTTCCATTATTTTATGTCCAATTCCATTTACAAAGAATCAAGTTAATATTGAAAATACTGATGGTTGTCTAGATACTACTATTGATAACTTGCTAATTAATTTATCTCCTAATCACATATTATTTGGAGGTAACATACCAACTAAAGTTTGTAAATTTTGTGAGCAACACTCTATTCAGGTTTGTGATTTTATGAAAATGAATGATGTTGCTATTTTAAATGCAGTTGCTACAGCTGAAGGAGCTATAGCAGAAGCTATTAAAAGAAGTATAATCAATATACATCAAAGCAACTGTTTAGTATTAGGTTTTGGAAGATGTGCACAAATACTTGCAAAAAAATTATACTCTTTAGATGCAAATGTATGTGTTGGAGCAAGAAATAATGATGCAAGAAGTACGGCTAATGCATTTGGGTATTCTGGTATTTCTTTGAATCAGCTTGATGAAAAACTTTTACAGTTTGATTATATTTTTAACACTATACCAGAATGTATTTTAACAAAAGAAAGACTGGAAAAAGTATCACAGGAAGTAACTATTGTCGATATAGCTTCTTCTCCTGGTGGAGTAGATTATTCTTTTACGAAAGATGCAAGTATTAATGCGACTCTTTGTCCTGGGCTTCCTGGTAAATATTCACCAAAAACATCTGGTGAAATTCTTGTTAACGCTATAGAAAATATTATAAATGAAAGAAGGGATTAGAAATGAGACTTGAAGGACTTACAATTGGAGTAGGATTTACTGGTTCGTTTTGTACTTATGATAAAATATTTATAGAGTTAGAGAATTTGGTTAAAGAAGGAGCAAATGTACACACTATATTTTCAGATGTATCACAAAATATAGATTGTAGATTTGGGAATTCTGAAGAATTTATGAAAAAAGCATATGAACTTACAGGTAATAAGCCTATAGTTACAATTGAAGAAGCAGAGCCATTTGGACCTAAAGGGATTGCTGATATTATAATAATAGCACCTTGTACTGGAAATACTGCTGCAAAATTAGCAAATGGAATTACAGATTCACCAGTATTGATGGCAGCAAAAGGTCATCTTCGTAATGATAAACCACTAGTAATATCAATATCAACGAATGATGCTCTAAGCTTCAACTTCAAAAATATTGGTATTCTCCTTAATTCTAAAAACATATATTTTGTACCTTTTGGTCAAGATAATTGTAAAGCAAAGCCTAATTCTATGATTGCACATACTGAGTTAATAGTTCCAACTATAGAACTTGCTTTAGAAAATAAACAATTGCAACCTGTTATAAAAAGTCCACACCAATAGATTAGTGATGTGATATATTTATGTAATATTAATAAAGTCCAGCAATATTATTTGCTGGACTTTATTCTATGATACATTAAAAGTATTTACCTAATCTAATTTATAAACTGGAATTTATATTATATTAACTATATCTTATTTCGTATTAGATAAGAATTGTGAATGTATATATTTAATTATACTATATTAAAAAAACTTATCAGTATGTATTTTTATTTATAAGGAAAATAGAAAAGGATGTGTTAAAATAATAACGTTATCATTAAGTTTTAAGATGAATTTTTATATAATTTACATAAAAAATAAAGTAATTTATAATGAAGTTAATGATTCATAAAGTAGAGCATTTAGAGGGACAAGTAAGATTGTTTTAAATAAAAATAAAATGTTAAAAAAATAACTTGAAAATGGAGAAAGAAGATGTTATACTGTTAATAAATTAACAGTTAGATAAAAATACTATTCTAGGAGGTTGTTAAAATGGCCAATAAAGAACAGGATATAATAGAAAATATAAAGGGAGATGAGGTTATGTCAGTTAATGTAGGTGTTGTAAATAATGTTGAAACTTTAGTTAAAAAATTAGCAAAAATTAGAGAGGCTCAAAAAATATTTGCCACATATACTCAGGAACAAGTAGATAAGATTTTTTTAGCGGCATCTTTAGCAGCTAACAAGCAAAGAGTTCCTTTAGCCATAATGGCACAAAAAGAAACTGGTATGGGAATTGCAGAAGATAAAGTCATAAAAAATCATTATGCTTCAGAGTATATATATAATGCATATAAAGAAACTAAAACTTGTGGTGTAATAGAGAAAGACGAGGCATTTGGTATGACTAAAATTGCTGAACCAATAGGTGTTATTGCAGCTGTTGTACCTACAACTAATCCAACTTCTACTGCTATATTTAAAGCACTTTTGGCACTTAAAACTAGAAATGGGATAATCTTCTCTCCACATCCAAGAGCAAAAAATTCTACTATAGAAGCTGCAAAAGTAGTTCTTGAGGCGGCTATTTTAGCTGGAGCTCCTGAATGTATAATAGGATGGATAGATGAACCTTCTTTAGAATTAACTACAACTGTTATGAAAGAAGTAGATTTGACTCTTGCTACAGGAGGACCTGGAATGGTTAAATCAGCATATTCATCTGGAAAACCAGCTATTGGAGTTGGAGCCGGTAATACACCAGCAATAATTGATGATAGTGCAGATATAAAAACTGCTGTAAATTCAATTCTTGTGTCTAAGACTTTTGACAATGGTATGATATGTGCTTCAGAACAATCAGTTATAGTATTAGAAAATGTATATAATGAGGTTAAAAAAGAATTTGAAGAGCGTGGAGCTTATTTATTAAATAAAGATGAAACAGAAAAAATGAGAAATGTAATTTTGGTAAATGGAGGATTAAACTCTAAAATAGTTGGACAGACAGCTTGTACAATAGCAAAACTTGCAGGTTTTGAAGTTCCAGAGGATGCTAAAGTTTTAATTGGTGAAGTAGAGTCAGTTGAATTAGAGGAGGCTTTTGCTCATGAAAAACTTTCACCAGTACTTGCAATGTATAGAGCAAATGATTTTGATGATGCAGTTAGAAAAGCAGAAAAGTTAGTAGAAGATGGAGGATTCGGACATACATCTTCACTATATATTGATGATGTAAATCAAAGAGAAAAACTTGATAGATTTACTTCTGCCATGAAAACTTGTAGAATTTTAATCAATACTCCTTCTTCTCAAGGTGGTATAGGTGATTTATATAATTTTAAACTAGCTCCTTCTCTTACTTTAGGATGCGGGTCTTGGGGTGGAAATTCAGTATCTGAAAATGTAGGAGTTAAGCATTTACTTAATATTAAGACAGTAGCTGAGAGGAGAGAAAATATGCTTTGGTTTAGAGCACCAGAAAAAGTTTATTTCAAAAAGGGTTGTTTAGGGGTAGCCTTAAAAGAACTTAAAGATGTAATGAATAAAAAGAGAGCTTTTATTGTAACAGATACTTTCCTTTACAATAATGGATACACTAAATCAGTGACTGACTTATTAGACGAAATGAATATTAAACATACTACATTCTTTGAAGTAGAACCAGACCCAACTTTAGAATGTGCCAAGATAGGTGCTAAAGCAATGAGAGAATTTAACCCAGACGTAATAATATCTATAGGTGGAGGAAGTGCAATGGATGCAGGAAAGATAATGTGGACACTGTATGAGCATCCAGAAGTAGATTTCCAAGACCTAGCTATGAGATTTATGGATATAAGAAAAAGAGTCTATACATTCCCTAAAATGGGTGAAAAGGCTAATTTCGTAGCAATACCAACATCAGCAGGTACTGGTTCAGAAGTAACACCATTTGCTGTTATAACTGACCAGGATACAGGGGTAAAATATCCACTAGCTGATTATGAATTAATGCCAAATATGGCTATAATTGATTCTGATATGATGATGAATATGCCAAAAAGCTTAACTTCTGCTTCTGGTATAGATGCTTTAACTCATGCATTAGAAGCATATGTATCTATGCTTGCAACTGATTATACAAATGGTATCGCACTACAAGCCATTAAGAGTATATTTGAATATCTTCCACGTGCATATAATAATGGAGCAAAAGACCCAGAAGCTAGAGAAAAAATGGCAAATGCTTCAACAATGGCAGGTATGGCTTTTGCAAATGCATTTTTAGGGGTTTGTCACTCTATGGCTCATAAGTTAGGTGCTTTCCATCATGTACCACATGGTGTTGCAAATGCTCTTTTAATAACAGAGGTTATGAAATTTAATTCTTCAGGTGCACCAAAGAAAATGGGAGCTTTTTCTCAATATAAATATCCAGAAGCGTTAAAAAGATATTCTGAGATAGCTTCATTCTTAGGTTTAAAAGGAAATTCTGATGAAGAGAAATTCCAAAGCCTACTAATAGCTATTGAAGAATTAAAATCTAAAGTTGGTATTCCTAAAACTATAAAAGAATTTGGAGTTGAAGAATCTAAGTTCATAGATTCAATAGATGAAATGGTAATTCAAGCATTTGATGACCAATGTACAGGAGCAAATCCAAGATATCCTCTTATGAATGAAATAAAAAACATGTATTTAAATTCATATTATGGAAGATAAATTACTAAAAAATAGATAAAATAAAGTCCCTTATACATAATATAAAAATTATTGTATAAGGGATTTTTATTTGAAGAAATGAATAGTTTTTATTCTTTAATTCAAAATTCAGTTAAATAGTGTTATTATAATAATTAAAGAATGTTTTATATGATAATTATACTGGTTTTAGGCATTGTATTTGGGTATATTTGTATATAACATTAATGATAAATTTGTATTAAAAAGATATGTTAAATATATAAAGTATTGACTAATTAGGGGAGGAGCTAAATGACGAAAAGAAATAAGAGTGTTACATTAATTATTATTCTTCTGTTGACCTTGGTATTTCTGATAATGGGGTATATTTATATAGAAGATACAAAAAAACTTCTTATATCAGAGGCAGAAGTACATATAAAAGAAGTGGCAATACAAGGTTCTCAATTAGCACAAAAACAAATTGAAAAAGATTTAGATGTTTTAAATATTTTTTCAAATTATTATGCTTCAAATCCAAACATATCTAACGAAGAAAAAATGAAAAAACTTTTAGATGAAATGGAAAATCAAAAATTTTATACTATGGCAATAGTTGACATAAAAGGTAATGCAGAAAATACTAAGGGTAATAAATTTTCAGTTAAGGATAGAGAATTCTTTAAAAATTCAATTAAAGGTAAAAAATATGTTTCAAGTCCATATGTTGATGAAGTAGATAAATCTGTAAAAAAAGTTACAATATCAGTTCCAATATTAAATGACAATAAAGTGGTTGGAGTTTTATATTGTACTTATGATGTTGACACTCTAATGAAACTTATAAATGTATCCTTTTATGAAAATAACAGTATATCTTACGTTGTAAGAAATAATGGTACAGTTATACTTCATCCTCAACAAGATAGACTATCAAAAAATATTTATAAATTGTTAAAACAGGATAATGATATTAAAGAGGTAAATAGTTTAAAAAAAGAATTATACGAAAATAAAACAGGTGCAGCAATTTTAGAGATGTCAGGAGAAAAAAGATACCTAGGATATGCTACTATGGATAATGGAAATGCGCAAAATAACTATATAAAGGATTGGAATTTGATTTTTTCAGTTCCAGAAAGTGTTATATTCAAGAATTCAGAGCAAATTATTAAGAGAGCTTTATACGCAGTGTTATTGATTGTATTTATATTTATTACAATTATTTTCTATATAATGTACATAAAAAATTCTAATGAAAAAGAAGTATTGAGTTTGGCATATGAAGATAAGATTACTCATATAGGAAATCAAAACAAGTTTTATAAGGAGTGTAGTAGATACCTTTTAAATAAACCATCTTTAAATTATATTATAGTATATTTTGATATTAATAATTTTAAGATGATTAATGATACTTTTGGATATGAGTTTGGTGATAATCTGTTAATTATAATAGCAAAAGCTTTAAAAGAAGAACTAACAGAAGGTGAAATATATGCAAGACTTTCAAGTGATTATTTTTCAATTTTCTGTGATTATAAAAAAGGAAGAGATAAAATTATAAGGAAACTAGATAACGTACGAGATAATATTGAAAGGAATCTAAATACAGTATTTGAAATTTCTTTGTGTGTTGGGATTTACTTTGTAGAAGAGGGAGAAGTAGATATTCAAAAGGCTGTAAATAAGGCAAATATGGCTAGGTCTGTTGCCAAAGGTAAAAATGTAAATTACGCTATTTATAATGAGGATGTTAGAAATAAGCTTAGTGAAGAATCAATTATTTTGGATGATATAAAAACAGCCTTAGTAAAAAATCAATTTGAGGTATATTATCAGCCTAAGTTTTCACTTGTAAATGGTGAAATGATAGGAAGTGAAGCACTAATAAGATGGAATCATCCAGAATATGGATTTATAAGTCCAGCAATATTTATCCCTATAGCAGAGAAAAGTCAATTGATTTTAAGAATTGGAAGGTTTGTGTTTGAAAGAGTATGTAGAGATTTATCTGATTGGAAAAAACAAGGTAAAAATATAGTTCCAGTTTCAGTAAATTTATCCAGAGTTGAATTATATCAACCAGATATAGTGAAATTTATCAATGATACTATAAAAAGGTATAATATAAATTCAGATTTAATTGAGTTGGAGATAACAGAAACTGTAGCTATGAATGAATTAAATATTTTAAAGAGTGTCTTAAATGAGTTAAGAAAGTATGGATTTTTTATTTCTATGGATGATTTTGGGACAGGATATTCTTCTATTAGTTGTTTAAGGGATATGCCAATTGATGTACTTAAATTAGATAGGTCATTTCTTGATGGTATTGAAAATGATAAGAGAAGCCGTAATATAGCAAAATCCATAGTATCTCTAGCTAAATCACTAGACTTAGTTGTAATTATAGAAGGTGTTGAAACTAAGGAGCAAGCTGAATTAATGAAGCAATTTGGATGTGATTTAGTCCAAGGATTTTATTTTGCAAGACCAATGCCAGGGATAAACTTTATAAACTTACTAAAAGATTAAAATTTAATTTTTATATAAAACACTAATTATAGACACTTGAGTTTAATAAATTCTTGTTAAATAATTAGTGTTTTTATGATTTTTAGTCATATATTGGCTGTATGTAAAGGAAAAATAATAGTCTTTTACAAAAATTGTATTAAAAATAAATTATTTTATTAATAAACATGTCATTAACAAAGGAATAGTACTATAATGTATAGATGATAAAAACTTTAATAAAAATTTAGTGTATAGGAGTTGTTTGAGTATGATAGATGTAAGTATTGATAAAAAACTTAAGGAAAGATGGCCTAGTGCTAAGTTAGGTTGTATCCAAGCAAAAGTAGCAGTAAATAAGAGTTCAGAAAAATTAATTAATGAAATAAACGAGTGTTGTGACATTTTAAATCAAAGTCTAACAGTTGAAGATATTACAAAATTGGATAAAATTAAAGATGCAAGAAATGCATACAAAGAACTTGGTAAGAATCCAAGTAGATATAGAACATCTTCAGAAGCATTAGTTAGAAGAATTATCCAAGGTAAAGGTCTTTATACAATAAATAATATAGTTGAAATAAATAATCTAATATCAATAAAATCATTGTATCCAGTAGGTACATATAATGTAAGTAAATTACATTCACCAGTATGTTTTACTGTAGGAGATGAAGGAGAGCAATATAAAGGAATTGGAAAGGAATTGATAAATATAGAAAATCTTCCTATATTATCTGACTCACTAGGTAAGTTTGGAAGTCCAACTAGCGACTCTGAGAGAGCAATGATAACAGAGGATGCAAGTGAAATACTAGTTTGTATATTTTCTTTTAGTCAAGAATCTGATATTGAAGAATATTTTGACTATGCTAAGGAATTACTTAAAGAATATGCGGATGGAAAAGATATAGAAACTAAGATAATTAAATAAAATGTATATAACAACGTTATGTTAGATTGAAATATAATTTTTAAAAAATAAGTTAAGATGAATAAACCAATAAATAATTATTTTTGTAACTTTAAAACAAGTAGTTTAAAGTTACAAAAATAGATAGATATCCCCATGATTCCTAAAAGTATGGTAATATATTAATATAGCAGAGCCTATATTTAAGGGATTTGAAAGGAGGTATTTACAATAACTATTTTATCAAAAACATAAAATAGTATCATGAAAATAACTCTATATTTAAAAATGTAAATAATACTATAGTAATTTGGGTATATAAAATAAGGCAAACATGATTTTGTTTAAGAAGCAATAAAGTACATAGGTAATTATAATGTAAGGAAGGATTTAATTATGATTGATGGAAAAGAGGTAAAACAAGAAAGTGGGCAAAAAAATCTAAAAGTTAAGATAGCCATAGTAGTAGGTGTTTTAGTTGTAGCCTATATAGGAATGGCAATCTTTTTTAGAAGTCATTTTTATTTTGGAACAACTATTAATGGAGTTAAAGCTTCAGGAAAAACGGTTGAGCAAGTAAATGACTTATTATCATCAAGTACTAGTTCTTATACTTTAAACTTGGAGGAAAGAAATAACAAGAAAGAGCAAATAAAAGCAAAAGATATAGAGTTAAAGTTTACGCCAGATGATAAAGTCCAAAAGATAAAAGACAGTCAAAGTGCATTTGGATGGATTGGTGGAATATTTAAATCTAAAGAGTATAATAATATGGTAACTCTTTCATATAATAAAGATTTACTAGAAAAGAAATTTAATGCTCTAGCTTGTTTTGATAGTAAAAAAGTTGTAGAACCTAAGAGTGCTTACCCTAAGTATGATAGTACTAAAAATGCTTATGCTATAGTTCCAGAGGTACTTGGAAACAAAGTAAAAAAAGATGATTTTTATAAGTTAGTACAAAAATCAATTAATTCTGGAGAAACTACTATTTCTTTAGATGAAAATAAGGTATATGAAGCACCAAATAATACAAAGGATTCAGAAAAATTGAAAGAAGCTATCAAGACATTAGATAAGTATGTTGGTGTAGTTGTTACATATGATTTTAGTGACCGTAAGGAAACTTTAGATGGTGTTGAGATTAACAAATGGTTAAAGGTAGATTCAGAAAAGAATTATGAGATAAGCTTTGATAATGATACAATGGTTGAATATGCAAGAGGACTAAGCAAAAAATATAGTACTTTTGGAGATTCAAGACCATTTAAGACTGCAACAGGTAAAGAGATTACAATTTCAGGTGGAATCTATGGTTGGTTGATAGATAAAAATAAAGAAGCTAAAGCATTAGTTGATGTTGTAAAAGCGGGTAAAAATGTTACAAGAGAACCTATTTACATACAAAAAGCTGTATCTCGTAATAAAGATGATATTGGAAAGACATATGTAGAGATTAGTCTTTCTGACCAACATATGTGGTTCTTTAAAAATGGAGAGATGCTTGTATCAACAGATGTTGTAACAGGTGATTTAGGTAGAGGATTCGCTACACCATCAGGTATATATCCTCTTAATTATAAGGCTAGAAATGTTTCTTTAACTGGGCAAGGCTACAGTTCTCCTGTAAGTTACTGGCTTCCATTCAATGGAAATATAGGAATTCATGATGCTACTTGGAGAGGCTCATTTGGTGGAGGTATATATAGATCTTCAGGTTCACATGGATGTGTAAATACTCCTTTTTCTAAAGCAAAGAAGATATATGAAAATATAGAACCAGGTACACCAATTATTTTATATTAGTGAATATATACGATTATAAGTATTAAGTGAAGTCATCTTAGTTTTTTAAGATGACTTTATTTTTATATAGAGGTTATTAAAAGGAGGAATATATAATGAATGAAAAGTTAATTAGGATTTTAGAAGAAGCTAGGAAAGATGAGAAGTTCAAAATAGAGCTTATGAAAACAAGAGAACAACGTGATGTTATGGATTCGTTTTGTAAAGTTGTTGAATCTAGAGGTTATGATATAAAAATAGGTGAACTTTTTTCTATAGGAGAAGAATATACATCTAATCTATTGAAAAGTGTAAATGGGGGAGCTGCATATCCTATTGAAGATTGGAGTGATTGGTACGAGGATTTTTTTGTAATGTTGTCGAATATATAAAGTAACTGGATATATTATCAATTTTAAATTAATATAACTAGTTAAAATAAAAATATCACAGGTAAGTGTAAATTTTATCAATCTTAGAAAATCTTAATTTATTTCTAAGTAAATACAAAAAATTAGGTTAAAAATAAGGTGACAAAAATCGATATGGCTTAATGATTTATAAAACTTAGATGAAATAATGTGAGATATTTCTAAAAATTCAAAAAAAACAATTAGTTTCAACGGCATAAGTGTTGAAAAAACAGATAAAAATTTTTTATATGTAATAAATAAAATTATATATAGAAAAAAATTGAAATAAAAATTAAAAATGTCGATAAAACGTTAATTTTAAAACAGAATAACGCTATTGACAAACCATATCGCTTTAAATTATAATTATTGAAAATAATGGTATTAAAAAATCATACTCATGTCATAGTCTAAAAGTAAGTCAAAAAAGGATGTAAATCTAAGTAAATGCTATTCTAAAATATGTTTTATTAAGAGATAAACGTAAAAAAATATTAATTATTATATAAAAATGCTGTTTATACTTTAACAATGAGGTAGTAATCTAATTAGAATAAAAAAATCTAATTGGTTATATACATAGTAAAAAGGTAAGAGAGGTGATTTGGATGGCTTTTGAAATAATAAAAAGCATTGTTGAGGCAGAGCAGACAGCAGACAGTATCAAAGTAAAAGCTGTTACTGATGCAGAGTCTATCAGAGCTGATGCTGTAAACCAATGTGAAAGCATCTTAGCTGATGTAAAAAAGCAAGCAAAGCTTATGGAAGAAACTCTTATTGAGAAGGCAGTCACCGACAGTAAGGTGGAGGTTGATAAAATCTTAGCTGATGCTAAAAGTGAATGTCTGAAAATTGAAAAAACTGCTAAAGAAAGAAAAAGTAAGGCAATTGAAGCGGTTATTGGAAAGGTAGTGAGATAATATGGCAATAGTTAATATGAACAAAATATCTATTGTTGGCTTAGAAGCTCAAAAAAGCCAAATTTTAAAGCTACTTATGGACCGTGGGTTTGTTCAGATTGATGATAGTGCCTTTCTTACTGAGGAGGAGGAGTTAAAAAATTATCTTGTAAAAGATAGCGAAGAATCAGAAGTTATAATGCTAGAACAAAAGATGTCTCATGTAAATCAAGCAATTAACATTGTTTCTTCACTAGTGAAACAAAAGAAAGCCATGTTTGCACCAAAAAGAGAGTTTAACAGAATTGATAGTGAAAAAGAAGAGCAAATTTATGCTGAGGCTTTGGAGTTAAACGCTCTACATAAGGAGATAGGTACAATAAGGACTAACATAAACTTACTGAATAACAATAAAAATATGTTAGAACCATGGGTGAATTTTGATATTCCTCTTGAAAATATGGAAACTAAGTATACAAAAACTATACTTGGGACTGTGCCTACAAGTGCAAATATTGATGACTTAAGAGTAAAATTAGAAGATGAAATACCAGAAAGTGTCCTTGGAATTATTAATTCCGACAAGTTAATGAACTATGTTTATTTAATTACTCTGAAAGAAACTTTTGATAATGCTTTAGAAGTTCTAAAAGAATTTAATTTTTCAGTAGTTGCATTGCCAAATGAAGAAGGTACACCATCACAAGCTATTAAGAAATATAATGAAATGATAATTAGACAGGAAAACGTTTCTAAAAATAAGACAGAAGAAATTAAAAGCCATGCAGATAGTATACACATACTTGAAAATCTATATGATTTTTACACTATAGAAAGAGACCAAAAAAAGATTATAGAGAGGCTTGTCAAAACAAAAACAACATTCTGTCTTAATGGTTGGCTACCAAGTAAAAGAGCAGATGAGCTAATTAAAGAAATTACAGAGAAATTTGATTGTTGTGTTCAGACAGAGGAAGGAGATAAAGAAGAAGGTTTCCCTATTCTGCTTGAAAACAATAAAATTGTAACACCTTTTGAAAGTGTAACAAATATGTACAGCTGTCCAAGCACAAAAGATATTGACCCAAATACAATTATGACTTTCTTTTATGTTGTATTCTTTGGAATGATGCTAAGTGATGCTGCATATGGTATGATAATTGCACTAGCATGTGGATTTATTGTATACAAATCAAAAATGCAAAAAGGTGAAGGAAATTTAATTAAACTTATTGGTATTTGTGGAGTTTCAACTACTATATGGGGTCTTATATTCGGGGGTATTTTGGGGGATTTAGTTCCTATAAAAGCTTTAATCAATCCTTTGGAGGATGTTATGGTACTTATGGGAATGTCACTACTATTCGGTATTATCCATATATATGTAGGTTTGGGAATTAAAGCATATACATTAATAAGAGATGGAAAAGTAATAGATGCAATTTTTGATATAGGTTTTTGGTATTTATGTATAACTGGGGTATGTCTACTTATAATACCTTTTGTCGCAGGAGATATAGGTGTATTTTCTGAAGTAGGAAAATATTTAGCAATTATAGGTGCTTTGGGTCTTGTTCTTACTCAAGGAAGAAGCTTTAAAGGTGTTCCTGTTAAGCTTTTTAAAGGGTTCTCAAGCCTTTATGGTATAACAAGTTATTTTGCTGATATATTATCTTATACAAGAATTATGGCACTTTGTTTAACAACAGGAGTTATAGGTCAGGTTATCAATCTTTTAGGGGCTATAGCTGGTCCAATATTTGCAGTTGTAATTGGTGTTGTAGGACACACAATAAACCTTCTTATAAATGCACTAGGTGCATATGTTCATACAAGTAGGTTACAGTATGTAGAATTTTTCAACAAGTTTTATGAAGGCGGAGGAGTTCCTTTTGTTCCGTTTAAGTATAAAACAAAATATACAAGCATTAATAAAAAGGAGATGTAAATATGGAATTTTTAAACGCGTTAGGAAATGGTCAATTTTTGGCAATATCAGGAGCTGCTATAGCAGCATTATTTGCAGGTATGGGTTCTGCTAAAGGTACTTCAATAGCAGGTCAAGCCGCAGCAGGTGTTGTAACAGAAGACCCTAGTAAGTTCGGTCAACTTCTAGTTTTACAACTTCTTCCTGGTACACAAGGTTTATATGGATTTATCATAGCTTTCCTTATTTTATCAAAAGCAGGAATTATTGGTGGAGACGCAATACCAACATCAGCTCAAGGTTTACAACTTCTTATGGCAGGACTTCCAATTGGTTTAGTTGGTTTAGTGTCAGGTATTGCACAAGGTAAGGCAGCAGCAGCAGGGGTTGGAATCGTTGCTAAAAGACCTGAAGAACTTGGTAAGGCTATAACATTTGCAGCGATAGTTGAAACATATGCTCTTTTAGGACTACTTGTTTCTTTCTTAGCTTACAATGGAATTGCAGTTGGTTAATTATAGATTATAATTCATAAGTAAAAAAAATGAAAAGGAGGAAGCACTCCTATGGGTAATGAACAAAAAATGATTGACAGAATTATAGCTGATGCCAAGCAAGAAGCACAAGAAATATTGGATAAAGCTAAGAGTGAGGCAGATTCAAAAATAAATTCAGCTAATGAAAAAGCTGAAAAGGAAATGGCTTCCTATACAAAGCTTGCAGAGGCAGAAGCAGAAAAAGCTGCTTCTAAAGAAATTTCAGGAGCTTATATGGAGGCTAAAAAACAAATATTATCAAAAAAACAGGAGATTTTAGAAGAAGTAATTTTAGAAGCTAAAAATAAACTTTTAAATCTCAAAGATAGTGAATATGAAGAGATTATATTAAATATGATTGAAAAATCAAACTGTACAGAGGACTCACAGATAGTATTATCTAAAAAAGACAAAAAAACATTGAAAGATGTGTTATCAAAAAAAGGTATCAAAGTATCTGATGAAATCAGAGATATTACTGGAGGCTTTATAGTTAAAAAAGGTGACATTGAGTATAATTATTCATTTGAAGCCATAATTGCAGTAGAACATGAAGATATTGAGCAAATTGCAGCAGAAATTTTGTTTAATTAAGGAGGGGTTAAAAAATGGCAGAAGAAAAAACTTATCCCTATGCCGTGGCACGAATAAGAGTGCTTGAAAAACAGCTTCTTAACAGACAAATGTTTATTCAAATGGCAGAAGCCAAAAGCCCTGAAGACTCTTTAAGAATTATAGCTGAAGCAGGTTATGTGGATACATCAAATAATAATATCCATAATTTTGAGAATATTTTGACTCAAGAATTATCTAAGACATATGAAATTCTTAAGGGTCTAGCTCCTGAAGAAAAATTTGTTGATGTATTTCTTTATAAAAATGACTATCATAATTTAAAAGTGCTGATTAAAGAAGAAATTTCTGGTGTAGATGGTGAAAAATATTTGATTGATGGAGGTACAATTCCTCTTGTTAAGCTTAGAGAATCTTTAGCAAATCGTAGTTTTAGTGATTTACCTAATATAATGGCAGCAGCCATAGTAGAGGCATTTGATGTTTATAATAAGACACAAAATGGTCAAATGGTAGATATTGCTTTAGATAAAGCGACTTTTTCTAGTATGAAAGAGACTGCTAAAGAAAGCCAAAATAAATTTGTAATAGATTATGTTATGAAAGTTTGTGATTTAACAAATCTAAAAAGTTTTATAAGAGTTAAGAATATGAAGAAAGATTTCCATATGTTTATGAATGTGTTTGTTTCAGGTGGTTCACTTGATAAAGAAAAATTCTTAGAAGCTTTTTCTTCAGACACTCCAGCATCATGTTTTAAATCTACTTCTTACTCTGATGTCTGTAAAAGTGGAATGGGTAATGGATTCACTGTATTTGAAAAACTTTGTGATGACTATCTTATGGAATATGTTAGAGAAGCGAAATTTAAACCTCTTACATTAGAGCCATTAATTGCTTATTTATATGCTAAAGAATCAGAGATAAAAACAATAAGGATTATTTTGACTAGTAAGCTTAATAATATAGACGCAGATACTATAAAAGAAAGGCTAAGGGATGCTTATGTATAAGGTAGGAGTAGTTGGAGATAAAGATAGCATCATGGGATTTTTAGCTCTTGGAATAGATATCTTCCCAGCCTATGATAGTGACGAAATTAAAAAAAATATACATAAGTTGGTTGAAGATGAATATGCGATAATTTATATTACAGAACAGGCATCATTGCTTGCAAAAGAATCAATAGCAAAATACAAAGACTACCAACTTCCTGCTATTATAGTTATTCCAGGTATTGGAGGAAGTATGGGATTAGGTATGAATGAAGTAAGAGAATCTAGTAAACGTGCTATAGGTGCAGATATATTATTTAAAGAATAAATGGAAGTTGGATAAAAGACAATCTCAAATTTTATTAGTGCTAAAGGTATGTATTGATAAAATACAGGAGGGAGTATTTAAATTTTGATAAAGTATATGATTGCAGGTGAGAGAATATGAAAACAGGCACAATTGTAAAGGTGTCAGGACCGCTTGTTGTAGCGGAAGGCATGAGAGATGCGAATATGTTTGACGTCGTAAGAGTTTCAGATAAACATCTTATAGGCGAAATTATAGAAATGCATGGAGATAAAGCTTCTATACAGGTTTATGAGGAGACTTCTGGTCTAGGACCAGGGGAAGAAGTTGTTTCTCTTGGAATGCCTATGAGTGTTGAACTTGGGCCAGGTCTTATTTCAACTATTTATGATGGTATTCAACGTCCACTTGAAAAAATGTATGATATTTCAGGTACTAATATAACTAAAGGTGTTGAAGTATCTTCACTTGATAGAGAAGTTAAGTGGGAATTTAAACCTAAAAAAGCTGTAGGCGATAAAGTTGTATCTGGTGATATAATTGGTGGAGTTCAAGAAACAGCTGTAGTAGAATGTAAAATTATGGTTCCTTATGGAGTTAATGGTACTATAAAAGAAATATATTCTGGAGAATTTACTGTTGAAGATACGGTTTGTGTTATTACAGATGAAAAAGGTAAAGATATAGCTGTAACTATGATGCAAAAATGGCCAGTTAGAAAAGAAAGACCATATAGAGAAAAGAAAACACCAGATTCACTTCTTGTTACAGGTCAAAGAGTTATAGATACATTTTTCCCAATAACAAAAGGAGGAGTAGCAGCCATACCGGGTCCTTTTGGAAGTGGAAAAACTGTTACACAACATCAGCTTGCTAAATGGGCAGATGCAGATATAGTTGTATATATAGGATGTGGCGAACGTGGAAATGAAATGACAGATGTTCTTCTTGAGTTCCCTGAATTAAAAGACCCAAGAACAGGCGAGTCACTTATGCAAAGAACTGTGCTTATAGCAAATACATCAGACATGCCAGTTGCTGCACGTGAAGCTTCTATATACACAGGTATTACAATAGCTGAATATTTTAGAGACATGGGATATAGTGTTGCACTTATGGCAGACTCTACATCAAGATGGGCTGAGGCTCTTAGAGAGATGAGTGGTCGTCTAGAGGAGATGCCTGGTGAAGAAGGTTATCCTGCATACTTAGGTTCACGTCTTGCTCAATTCTATGAGAGAGCAGGAAAGGTAAATTGTCTAGGTATGGATGATAGGGAAGGAACACTTACAGCAATTGGTGCAGTTTCTCCTCCTGGTGGTGATACATCAGAACCTGTCAGCCAAGCAACACTTCGTATAGTAAAAGTATTCTGGGGGCTTGATGCTTCTTTGGCATATAAGCGTCACTTCCCAGCAATCAACTGGTTAACAAGTTATTCACTCTATCAGGAAAAAGTTGATGTATGGACAGATAAAAATGTAAATGATAATTTCTCAGAGCAAAGAGCTCAAGCTATGAAACTTTTACAAGTTGAATCTGAACTTCAAGAAATAGTTCAATTAGTTGGTGTGGATTCACTTTCAGATGGAGATAGATTGATACTAGAAGTTACTCGTTCTATAAGAGAAGACTTCCTTCATCAAAACTCTTTCCATGAAGTTGATACTTACACATCACTTCATAAACAATATAGAATGATGGGACTTATATTAAAATTCTATAAGTCAGCACAAGGTGCTATCAAGCAAAATGTTACTATAAATGATATTATCAAGCTTTCAGTTCTTGAAAAGATTGGTCGTGCTAAGTATGTAGAAGAAGACAGTATAGATGCTACTTACGATTCAATTGAAAATGAAATAGACAACGAGCTTGCAGACCTTATTAAAAAGAGGGGGGCTGAAGAACTATGATAAAGGAATATAAGTCAATACAAGAGGTAGCCGGTCCTCTTATGCTAATAAACGGTGTAGAAGGTGTAAAATTTGATGAACTTGGAGAGATTGAACTTTCAAATGGAGAGATTCGTCGTTGTAAGGTTCTAGAGGTAAATGAAGATACTGCACTTGTTCAGCTTTTTGAAAGTTCAACAGGTATAAACCTTGCTGAAAGTAAAGTTCGTTTTTTAGGAAAGAGTCTTGATTTTGGAGTTTCACCAGATATATTAGGGCGTGTCTTTAGTGGAATGGGTAAACCTATTGATGGAGGACCAGAAATTATACCAGATAAAAGACTTGATATAAATGGAGCTCCGATAAATCCAGCAGCACGTGACTATCCAGCCGAATTTATACAGACTGGGGTATCTGCAATAGATGGACTTAATACACTGGTTAGAGGGCAAAAGCTTCCTATATTCTCAGCAGCAGGTTTGCCACATGCTAACCTTGCAGTTCAAATTGCAAGACAGGCAAAAGTACGTGGAACTGATTCTAAGTTCGCTGTTGTGTTTGCTGCAGTTGGTATAACTTTTGAAGATGCAGATTTCTTTATAAGTGACTTTAAAGCAACTGGTGCTATTGACCGTTCTGTAGTATTCGTAAACCTTGCAAATGACCCAGCTGTAGAGCGTGTATCTACACCTAGAATGGCACTTACAGCAGCAGAATATCTTGCTTTTGACCAAGGTATGCATGTACTTGTTATAATAACAGATATTACAAACTATGCAGAGGCATTACGTGAAGTTTCAGCAGCTAAAAAAGAAGTACCAGGACGTCGTGGATATCCAGGTTATCTTTATACTGACCTTGCTACAATGTATGAAAGAGCAGGAAAGATGAAAGGGCATGAAGGTTCTATAACTATGATTCCTATACTTACAATGCCTGAGGAAGATAAAACACATCCAATTCCTGACCTTACAGGATATATTACAGAAGGACAGATTATACTTAGCCGTGAACTTTATAAAAAAGATATACAGCCTCCTATAGATGTTTTACCATCACTTTCTCGTCTAAAAGATAAGGGGATTGGTAAAGGTAAGACTCGTGAGGACCATGCAGATACAATGAACCAGCTTTTTGCAGCTTATTCAAGAGGTAAAGATGCAAAAGAACTTATGGCAATACTTGGAGAATCTGCACTTTCTGAGATTGATTTAATGTATGCAAAGTTTGCAGATGAATTTGAGAAAGAATATGTTTCACAGGGATTTAGAACTGACAGAACTATTGAGCAAACATTAGAAATTGGATGGAAGCTTCTTAGTATGTTACCAAAGAGTGAACTTAAACGTATTCGTGATGAATATTTTGAAAAATATATGCCTAAGGAGTGATATCTGTGGCTAGATTAAATGTAAATCCAACACGTATGGAAATGACTAGACTTAAGAAACTCCTTAAAACTGCTACAAGAGGTCATAAGCTTCTTAAAGATAAGCTTGACGAACTTATGAAACAATTTCTTGAGATTGTAAGAGAAAATAAGCGATTACGTGAAGAAGCAGAAAATGCTCTTGATGGTGCTTATAAAAATTTTATAATTGCAAGGGCAGTTATGAGTCAGGAGTATCTGGGTTCAGCACTTATGATGCCAAAGCAATCTGTTTCAGTAGATGTCTCTACTAAAAATATAATGAGTGTTGATGTTCCTGTGTTTGACTTTAAAACTGAAAACAATCAAAGTGATATTTATCCTTATGGTCTTGCTTTTACATCAGGTGAATTAGACTCTGCTATGGAAGCATTTTCAGCTGCTATGGAGCCACTTTTAAGACTTGCAGAAAGTGAAAAGAGTGCACAACTTCTTGCTCAAGAGATAGAAAAGACACGTAGACGTGTTAATGCCCTTGAGAATGTAATGATACCAAATTACATGGAGACTATTAAGTATATTGCTATGAAGCTTGAAGAAAATGAAAGAGCAAGCACTACTAGACTTATGAAGGTTAAGGATATGGTGCTTAAAAAGGCACTAGAAGAAAAGAAAAAAAATAATTTGGTTGTATAATTAAATACTTATAAAAATAAGTCTAACATTCTAATTTATAGAAGTTAGGCTTATTTTTATGTTCAAATTAAAAGTATAGATACTACAAAAACGAGATATTGTTTAAAAACATACTATAATTAATCAAAAATAATATATTTAACAAAAATTTCTAAAAATTAACGAACTGTTAATTTACACTTAACTTTGTATTAACAAATTAGGTGTATTATATAAACATAAGCAAAAACAATAAAAAACAATTAAAAAAAGATAAAAACACGTAAAGGGGGAAGATATGAAAGAATTTATATTTACTTGTCTGTGTATTGTAGTAATTACATTTATGACAAGTTGCATATCAACAACACCACAAACTACTCAGGGAAAAGGAAATAATAAACTTACAATATATGCAGCATTAGAGGAAGAGCAAATAGCTTATTATATGGAAGGTTTTAGAGAAGAACATCCAAATATAGATGTAGAGATAGTTATGGATTCTCATGGAGTAATAGCTTCAAAATTATTAGCAGAAAAAGATAATCCACAAGCTGATGTTATATGGGGTTTATCAGCAATGAATATGATAGAGCTAAAAGAAGATGGAGCACTTGAAGCATATAAGCCGAAAAATTATGATAAGGTTGATAAAAAATTCAAAGATACTGGAAAAGATGTATCTTGGGTAGGAATGAGTGTACCAGAAACAGCTATAGTAGTTAATTATAAAGAGCTTAAAAAATTAGGTATTGATATTCCCAAAAGTTATAAAGATTTGATAAAACCAGAATATAAAGGACTTATAACAATGCCAAATCCAGCATCATCTGGAACTGGATATCTTACAGTATCAGGACTTATTCAAATGATGGGCGAAAAAGATGCTTACAATTATATGGATAAATTACATAAAAATATAGCTACATATACGCATTCAGGTTCAAAACCTGCTAAACTAGCTGGCTCTGGAGAATATCCAATAGGTATTACACTTGGATATAGAGCGACACAACAATTATCTAGTGGTGAACCTATAGAAGTAGTATTTCCAAAAGAAGGCTCAGGCTGGGATTTAGAGGCAAATGCTTTAGTTAAAAAAGATAATATAAAAAAAGAAGCAAAGATATTTTTAGACTGGGCAATAAGTGATTCGGCTATGGATAGATATGCACATGAAGTAGCAGTTACTTCTATAAAGACAGATAATCCAGTTCCAAAGGGTTATACTAAAAAGCCATTTGAACAGTTAATAAAGGAAGTTGATTTAAACTCTGCTGCAAAAAATAGAAGTGCAATATTGAAAACTTGGGAATCAAAATATGGTTCAAAATCTGAAAGCAAGTAAAATTTAAAATAAAAATATAATTATATAAGGGGAGATAAGATATGAGTTACTTAAAAATAAATAACGTGTTTAAAAATTATGACCAAAAAAGGGTTTTAAATAATATTAGTTTAGATATTGAAGAAGGTGAATTTCTATGCTTACTTGGACCTAGTGGATGTGGTAAGACTACATTACTTAGAATAATAGCAGGTCTTGAAGAAGTAAATAGTGGAGCTATAATTCTTCAAGATAAAGATATTACAAACCTAGAACCATCAAAGAGAGGTTTTGGAATAGTGTTCCAATCATATGCATTGTTTCCAAATATGACTGCATATAACAATATAGCTTTTCCACTTAAAGAAAGAAAAGTTTCAAAAGAAAAAATAGATAATAAAGTTAAAGAAGTTCTAGAAATAGTAGGATTAACTCATGAAGCCCATAAATATCCTAAAGCTTTGTCAGGTGGACAACAACAGAGAATTGCAATAGCAAGAGCATTAGCACTTGAGCCAAAGTTTTTACTTTTAGATGAGCCAATGTCTGCATTAGATGCAAAGGTTAGACACAAGCTTAGAATGGATATTAAGAGACTACAAAAAGAACTTAATATAACTACAATAATGGTAACACATGATCAAGAAGAAGCTATAACAATGGCAGATAAAATTGCCATTTTAAATGGAGGAGATATAATGCAGATAGGAACTCCAGAAGAAATATACCAAAATCCTCAAAATCTATTTACAGCTCAATTTATAGGAGATACAAACTGTTTTGATAATGGAGATTCTATATTAACTGTAAGACCAGAATATGTTCAAATAGAGAAATCAACAAAAGAAAATTATCAAGGAATAATATCTAATATAGAGTTTAGAGGAAATCTACTAAGAGTGGAAATAAAAGACAAATTAAATGAAAATTTCATAATAAGTGATGTTTCTATAAAAGAATGGGTTAATTTAAATTTAGTAGAAGGCGACCTTGTAAAGATAAGTATAGACGAAAAATACTATTTAAAGTATCCAAAAGTTAAAGGAGCATAAATATATGAATAATAATGCTATAAGTTCTAAAAGTATAAGTCTTAAATCAAAAATGAATTTAGATATAAAAAAATGTATGCTTACAGTATTGGTTATGTCTTTAGTAATATTCTTATTGGCACCTATAATATATCTATTTGTTCAGGCATTTTTAGATAAAGATGGAGTCTTTGTTGGATTACAAAACTTCCAAGAATACTTAGCTTCTGAAGCTTTGTTGAATTCACTGAAAAATACAGTATTCGTATCTATTATATCAACTGTAATATCATTAACACTTGCATTAGTATATGCGTATGCATTAACAAGGACGAAAATTAAATTTAAAGGTTTTTTTAAGTCGTTAGCGATGTTTCCTATGTTTGCTCCAACCATGATGCATGCAATAGGTTTAGTATATTTGTTTGGGAATCAAGGGTTAGTAACTAATTTACTTGGGATACATGTTCCAATATATGGAGCAGTAGGAATAATATTAGCACAAATTATATATGTATTTCCTCAATCATTTCAAATACTTTATATATCATTAAGTTCAACAGATTATAGATTATATGAAGCTAGTAACACTATGGGTATAAGTAAGATAAGAGAATTTATAAGCATAACAATTCCAAGTATAAAATACTCTTTGATAAGTTCTGCATTTGTGTCATTTACATTATGTTTTACAGATTTTGGGGCTCCAAAAGTAATTGGAGGGGAGTTTAATGTATTATCAATAGATGTGTATAAGCAGATTATAGGGCAACAAAATATGCCAATGGGTGCTACTGTATCAATTTTACTTTTAATACCTGCAATAATATCATTTATAGTAACTAAAAAGATTGAAAAAAATCAAAATTCATATATAAATTCAAAGTCAATTCCATATAGAGTTAAATCTAATAAGTTAAGAGATAGTGTTTTTGGTGGGATTGTAGGGTTCATTGCATTTGGTATAATAGCTGTAATGCTAACTGTAGTCTTGTCATCATTAATATCTGTTTGGCCATATGATTTGAGACTTACACTGGAACATTTCTCTATGAAAAATAGTATTGATGGCATTACACCATTTATAAATTCAATAAAAATGTCGCTATTGACAGCTATTCTTGGGACGAGCTTTGTTTTCTTATTTGCATATCTAAATGAAAAAACAGAAAAAGCTCCATATTTAAAATCACTTGGATATTTTTTAAGCACATTACCTATGGCATTGCCAGGTTTGGTTTTAGGTATATCTTATGTACTGTTTTTTAATAAGTTAGAGTTTAATTTTATGGATACAATATACATTAAAAACTTATTCAATGGATTATATGGAACATTACTTATAATGGTTATATGTAATGTAGTACATTTCTTTTCAGTAGCATTTATAACTGCAACTACAGCTATTAAGAAAGTAGATAAAGAATTAGATATGGTAGCTAAGTCGATGGGGATAAACAGTGCATCAATTCTTAAGAATGTAACTATACCACTTTGTTTGCCAGCAGTTTTAGAAAACTTTATGTATTTTTTCTTAAACTCTATGGTGACAATATCAGCTTTAGTATTTATATATACTGCAAGTTCAAAAGTAGCTGCAATATCAATTGTACAATTGGATGATAAAGGTAGCACTGCACAAGCTGCAGCATTAGCAGTATTAATATTAATCACAAATATATTAGTGAAAGTAATACATGAATTCATAAAAAATCGTTTGGAAAAAAGAACAAATCTTAATTAAAGAAATTCTTAAAAAATTACAAATTTAAAAAGTCTATTCTTATTATTTATAGAATAGACTTTTTAAGTTTAGAATTAATATTAATCACGTGCTTTAAATTTCCTTTTATTATCATACATTTGAGAATCTGCACGATGATATGTATCAAATAAAGAAAAATCTAATTTTTCATCAAAGATGGCATACCCAATGGACATTGATAATTTCAACTCATTAGTTGAGTTTTCTTCAATTATTTTTAAATTGATATTATTTATAGTATTATTTATCTCTTCATGAGATGAATTTTTTAGAATGACTATGTATTCATCTCCACCAACACGATAAACCACGTGTTTTTTAGCTATAACATCTCGTATAATTTTACTTGCATGCTTAATGTATAAATCTCCTGTTTGATGACCAAATTTATCATTAATTTTTTTTAATCCATCTAAATCTATTGATATAATAGATATTAGATTTTTTAAACTTAAATTGTTTAAATTATTCATATCTATTTCGAAAGCATTTCTATTTTTTAGACCTGTTAAGTAATCTGTATTAGCAAAATCAGTATATGTAGGATTTGATATACGTTTAAATAGAACTACTGCAACCAATGCTGATATTAGACAAGTCAATAATGCTATAAGTGGTGTAACTATGCTTATAAATTTAAATGTATTGTACTGATGTTTTGCTTCAAATTCAATTCCTATTACTCCAACAACTTTACCATCGTTATTATGAATAGGAAAGTATGATATGAATATGTATCCCCAGGATGTTTCTTTAATTTTTTTAGGTAGCAATATATTATTACCTAGTGCTTTGTTAAGATCACCCCAAATCTCTTTTTCTATTAAATCACCAGCATTTCTAAAATCACTTCTAGATGAATCCAAGCCATCAACAACATACACTAATGAGCCATCTTTTGTTTTTTTAGCAGTATATAGATACATGACTCCTGTGGTATTTTTTACAGATTCTAATAAGGTTTTAGAACTTTTATAAGAGTCTTTTGATTGGTCTTCTTCAGAGTTAATTTCAGTAAATGTATCTTTATCAATATTCTTTTCTACATACTCATATATGCGTCTAGACCTTTCACTCAATGTATATATCATATCATTGTAAGTTAATTGATAATTAAAAAAATATACACACGAAGAAGATATTATTACAATAATTGCAGTAAGTATTGAAACCTGCATATCAACTCTATTAAATTTTTTATTTATTTTCATATCTTAAATTTTTTGTGAAAAGAGCCTCCACAATCTCCTCATAATTAATATATATCTATAAATTTCACCATAATATATCTATATATTACCAAATATATATAAAAATTACAACGGATAAACAAGCTTAAAACGTTCAAATATGAGGCTTTTTAGAATTATAATATATTTTAATAAATATTTTAATATTACTTATATTATAAATATTTTATTTATTAATATTTGCTATTATATCACATACTATATCAATTCTTTTAAATGGTGTAATAATATAATAACCATCCACATAGGGTTCAATTTCTTTTGCTATTTGAGTAGATATATTAATAGCAAGTTTAGTAGAATCTTCTTTTGAAATGTCTTTGTACATGTCTATAATATTCTGGGAAACAGTAATCCCTGAAATCTCATTATTCATAAAGCAAGCATTTCTATAGCTTACAACAGGTATTATTCCACCTAGTATCTTTGCAGGCAGTATTTTTTTAGCTTTTTTTAGATTAATTAAAGCCTGTTCTGTTAAAACTGGTTGAGTTAAAAACATAGTAACCCCATTTTCTATTTTAATCTTAGCATGCTTAAGTTGGGAATCGAAGTTTATTGCATTTATATTTAATGCTCCAAATATATTAAAAGGTGTATTAAATGTATTTTCATTCAATGTTTTTATGTAATTTGCTAATATTGAAGAGTTAAAACTAAACATAGCTTTTATTTCGTCTCTTTCAGCAGATGGTATAGGGTCTCCAGTTACTACAAGTACATTATCTATATTTTCAATACTAAGTCCTAAAAGGAGAGCTTTAGTTGCATTAATATTCCTATCTCTACATGTCATATGAGGTATAGGTATAATATCTAATTCTCTCTTTATTTTACAAGCTAATAAACTACTGTCAACTCTTGCTCTAGCTATTGGGCAATCTGCAATTGTAATTGCATCAACTCCATAATCTTTTAATTTTTTAGCACTGTTCATAAAAAATTCAATATCTGTATCAATTGGAGGGTCTAATTCAACTGCTATAATTTTTTTGCCTACTTTAAGTTTCTCCACAAGTTTATTTTTTGATATTGGTTTAATTTTTTCCTTCGAAGAAATAACTTTTTCTATAGTAGATTCACATTTGTATGAAGAATTTATTGTATCAACAGTTTTTTTTATAAATTCTGGTGTTGTACCACAGCATCCACCTAATATACGGACTCCTTGATTTAGTATTTCTAACATTTGTTCCGAAAAATAGTCTGAGTTATCCTCAAAAAAAGTACGATTATTGATGATAGTAGGATAGCCTGCATTAGGCATAATGGAAACTATACTGTCATTAATATCAATTGTCTTTATAAAATGTAATAAATGATGTGGTCCAGAGATACAATTAAATCCTAATGCATCTATGTTTTTATTCTTTGAAATAGATTCAAATATTTTTTTGCCACTTTTTCCAAGTCTAGTAAATCCCTCAGGATTAACTGCAAATTCTGTTAGTATAAATGAATTTGGTTGTTTTTTCTTTATATAATCTGAGATTTCTGGTATATATTCATCGCTACTAAATGTTTCAAATATAAAGTTTGTCGCACCAATCTCTAAAAATATATCTACTATTTTTTTATAGTCAGATAGTAAATCTCTATCATTTAAAGTAGGTATAGGACCTATGTCAGCAAATACAAATACATCTGTATTTTTTGTTGCTTCTAATGCAATTTCATATCCACTTTTGATAATATCTTTGACAGTTTTAAAATCACATTCTAATAGTATTTCATTGGCAGCAAAGGTATTTGTTTTAATAGCTTTACACCCAGCCCTTATATATTCTCTATGAATAGATAAAATTGTAGAGGCATCATTGATATTAGCCATTTCACAGTTGAAAGCGTTATTCTTTAGCTTAGAATAGTATGTTCCCATAGCACCATCAAAAACTAAAATAGAGTCTTTTATATATTCATTTATGTTCATTAATTCACCTCATAAGAATTTTAAATATTTTAAATATTAGTATATCAACCCCAAAAAAACTTGTCAATCTTTGGAAAACATAGAATAAAGAATTATAATTAATTACAAGTTTATTATTTATTGAGCTATATCTACTTAATTGATGTTAAGATAAGAATTATAATAAGAATTGAGGAGATAATTATATTTATACTTATGAATATATAGCAATTATATTTGCGATAGAGAGTTTAACTAAATAAGTTGATGAATCTAACCGTATAAATAAATTTAAAATTTTATAATATATAAGAGGTGGGAAATGAAAGATAGACTTGATTTAACAGAAGGAAGAATTACAGAAAAATTACTTAAACTATCACTTCCAATAATGGGTACTTCATTTATACAAATGGGATACAACATGATAGATATGATATGGGTTGGTAAAGCTGGAAGCAAGGCAGTAGCAGCGGTTGGAACGGCTGGATTTTTTCCATGGCTTGCAATGGCATTTATTATGATTTCTAAGGTGGGTGGAGAAGTAAAAGTAGCACAAAGTATAGGAGAAAACAATATAAGTGCCACTAAATCATATATAAAATCAGCAATAGAAATAAATATTATGTTAGCAATAATATATACAATATCTTTAATAGTGCTTAATAAACAGCTGATAGGTTTTTTTAAATTGGGAGATTTAGAAGTTATAACTATGTCTAGACAATATTTGATAATAGTAGCCTTAGGTATGGTATTTTATTTTATAAACCCAGTGTTTACTGCAATTTTTAATGGTCTTGGAAATAGCAAAACTCCTTTTTGCATTAATACAGTAGGATTAATAACTAATATTGTACTTGACCCTATATTAATTTTTGGATGGGGTCCTGCTCCAAGGCTTGGTGTAGCAGGAGCTGCTATAGCAACTGTATTTGCACAGATAGTAGTTACAATGTGTTTTTTATGTATAGTTCTTAAGAGTAAAGAAGAATATTTTAGAATAAAAATATTTAGAAAAATAGAACTTAGATATTATAAAGTGTTGTATAAATTAGGTTTTCCTGTAGCGGTACAGAATGGAATGTTCACAGTGTTTTCAATGTTACTAGGAGTAATTGTGGCATCATGGGGACCTGTTGCTGTTGCTGTTCAAAAAGTTGGTTCACAGATAGAAGCAATATCATGGATGACTGCTGAAGGATTAGCAGTTGCATTAGGGAGTTTTGTTGGACAGAACTATGGTGCTAAAAAGTACTCTAGAATAAACAAAGGATGTAAAATAGGTATAATTGTGTCTTCTATACTTGGAATAATAACTACTTTAGTATTAGTATTTGCAGGAGAGAGTATATTTTCTGTTTTTATAGATGAAAGTGAGGCTATAGAAAAAGGAGCAACTTATCTTAAAATCTTAGGATATTCTCAGTTTTTTATGTGTTTAGAGATAATTACAACAGGAGCTTTCAAAGGATTAGGGAGAACCTATATACCTTCTACTATAGTTACTATATTGACTGGTGCAAGAGTACCATTAGCGTACCTTATATCTAGACCAGAAATATTAGGCTTAGATGGTGTATGGTGGAGTATAACTTTATCAAGTATCTTAAAAGGGACACTGATGATAAGTTTATTTATATATTTATTGAAAATTGGAAAGTTATATAAGATGCCTGAATAAAATTTAATTTATCTTAAATGTATAGACATTTCCTTTGTTTGTATATAAAATTATCTTATTATGTAAAAGATTTAATTAATGAGGAGGGAATTAAATGAAAGAGCCAATTTATAAAGTTATAGAAAATCATGTTAGAGAATTGATAAATTCAGACAGTTTGAAGAAAGGGGATTTAATCCCCTCTGAAAAACAGTTGAGTGAAGAGTTTAATGTAACTAGAATGACTGTAAGGTCTGCATTAAATAATTTAGTGAAAGAGGGATATATAGCTAGACAAAGAGGTGTAGGAAGTATAGTTCTTGCAAATAATATATATGATAATATATCATCTGTGAGTGGATTTACTAAAGAGATGGAAAGTAAAGGATATAAAGTATCTAACATATTGGTATCTCTTGAAATAGTTCAGGCAGATGAAGAATTATCAAGTAGATTAAATATAAGTCTGGAAGAAAATGTATGGGAAATAAAAAGAGTAAGATTAGCAAATGATGCAAGAGTTTCATATATGATTACTTATATGCCAGTTAAGCTATTTCCAAATTTAAATAAGATGCATTGTGAAAATTCTCTTTATAATTTTGTTGAAGAGGTGTGTGGATATAAGATTGCTATGTCAGAGAGAGAAGTACAAGCTGTAATATCAAATGAAGAATGTATGGTTAATTTGAAGTTAGAGGAACCAGAGGCCCTTTTGTATATAAATCAAATTTGCAAGTTACAAAATAGCGAGGTTTTTGAATACTCACACACATATCACTATGGATATACTTTAACCTTGAGTGCTGTTGTCGAATAAAATTTAAATAAAATGAAAAAGTTTTCTTGAAATGTATATACATTTGATATATAATAATATCAAGAATTAAATGTATATACATTTAAAAATAATATATATACATTAGAATAATAATTAATAAAAAAGCATACTTTAAATGTATAATTTAAAGAAATTATGACTTAAAAAATATTTAATAAATCTAATTTGGAGGGAAAAAAATGATAAAAATAATGTTAGCTTGTTCAGCAGGGATGTCAACTAGTTTGTTAGTTACAAAAATGGAGGATGCTGCAAAGGAAAACGGTATAGAGGCAGAAATATGGGCTATATCAGAAGTAAACTTAAAAAATGAAATAGAAAATTGTGATGTCTTACTTTTAGGACCTCAAGTTAGATATGTATTAGGAAAAGCAACTGAAATGGCAAAACCACATAATATTCCAGTAGAAGTTATAAATATGATGGATTATGGAAGATGCAATGGAAAAGCTGTGCTAGATAGAGCTATAGAATTAAATAATTCGAAATAAAGTTGTACTGGAGGATGTAAAATGGAAAAATTCATGTCATTTATGGATAAATATATAGTGCCTGTAGCTGCTAAAATAGGAGCTCAAAGGCACTTAGTAGCAGTAAGAGATGCATTTATAGCGATGATACCTATAACTATGGTAGGTGCATTAGGAACATTAATAAACAACTTGCCACTGGAAGCATATAAGAACTTAATGGCAAGTATATTCGGAGAGAACTGGACTACATTTGGAGGAGACCTTTGGTGGGGAGCAATAGGTACAATGGCAGTATTTTTAGTAATAGGTGTTGCCTACTTCTTAGCCAAATCTTATGAAAGTGATGGGTTACAGGCTGGACTTATAGCACTATCTATCTTTTTCATAATGTCTCCACAAATTGGTAAAATAGTTCCTGAAGGAGGAACTACAGCAGTTGAAGGATGGGGAATGATACAACAAACTTATTTAGGTACAGCAGCATTATTCTCTTCTATATTAATAGGATTATTATCAACTGAGATATTTGTAAGATTATCTAAAGTAAAGAAATTAACTATAAAAATGCCAGATGGAGTACCACCAGCAGTTTCAAGGTCATTTGCAAAGTTAATACCAGGAATGTTAACTATAATGATATTTACAGTAATAGGACTATTCATAAAGATACTTTCAAATGGAAGTTTCTTAACAGATATTTTAAACACTTATTTAGGAGCACCACTATCAAATGTAGCTGATAGTCTAGGTTCTACAATGCTTATTGCATTTATAATTCATATACTTTGGACTGTTGGTCTTCATGGTGCAAATATAGCGCTTCCTTTTACAGAAACTATACTTATGAAATTAGGTGGAGAAAATGCTGCTTTAGCTCAAGCTGGAGCAACTGAAGGATACCATGTACTTGCAGGCTCATTCTTTGATGCATTTGTGTACTTAGGTGGTTCTGGAGTGGTGTTAGGATTAGTTATAGCTTTAATAATAGCAGGAAGAAGACGTAAAGAAATGATAGTATTAGGTGGACCACCAGCAATATTTAATATAGGAGAGCCATTGATATTCGGACTTCCAATAGTTTTAAATCCTATATTTATGATTCCATTTGTACTTGCCCCAGTAATATGTAGTGCTGTATCATACTTAGCAATAGATTTTGGATTAGTAGCACCAGTAATTTTACCTAAAATACCTTGGGTAACACCTCCTATATTAGGCGGAGCAATGGCTACTGGAGATTGGACTGGTGGAGCTTTAGCATTATTTAATCTAATACTATCAATATTGATATATATTCCATTCGTCATAGCATCTGAAAAAATGGAAGCTAAGAAATTAAAAAATTAACAACTAGGTAATTTTATTCGAATAATTAATTTATCGAGTTGTATAGAATATACTAAATTATAGGTAAGGATGGTATAATGAGATGAAAAATGGACTAAAAATAGTTACAATCGGAGGAGGCTCAAGTTATACTCCTGAGCTTGTAGAAGGGTTTATAAATAGATATGAAGAGCTACCTGTAAAGGAATTGTGGCTTGTAGATATAGAGGATGGAAAAGAAAAATTAGAGATAGTAGGAAATCTAGCTAAAAGAATGGTAAAAAAAGCTGGAATAGACATGAAAATAAAACTTACCTTAGATAGAAGAGAAGCTCTAAAAGATGCAGATTTCGTGACAACACAACTTAGAGTAGGGCTTTTAGATGCAAGAATTAAAGATGAAACTATTCCTTTATCTCATGGAGTTATGGGTCAAGAAACTAATGGTGCTGGAGGGCTATTCAAAGCCCTTCGCACAATACCAGTTATATTTGATATAATAAAAGATGTTGAAGAATTATGTCCAAATGCATGGATGGTGAATTTTACAAATCCAACAGGAATAATAACAGAAGCTGTATTCAAATATACTAATTTTAAAAAATATATAGGTTTATGTAATGTTCCAATTCATCTGAAAAACGATGTTGCTAAATTATTTAATGTAAAAAGTGACAGAATAAGTATGGATTTTGCAGGTCTTAATCATATGGTTTATGGTTTAAATGTATTTTTAGATGGAGAAGATGTTACAAAAGAAGCGATAGAAAAGTTTGTTAAAGCAGACATAAGTATGCAAAACATAAAGGCAATTGACTTTAATTCAGAATTTATAAAATCTCTAGGTGCAATACCTTGTCCATATCATAGATATTATTATAAAACTAAAGAAATGCTTGAAGATGAGTTGAGAGAGTTTAAAGAAGGAAAGGCCAGAGGTCAAGTAGTTAAAGAATTAGAGGAGCAACTATTTGATTTATATAAAGATGAACAACTAGATATAAAGCCACCTCAACTTGAAAAAAGAGGAGGAGCTTATTATAGTGATGCAGCTTGTAATTTGATAAGTTCTATATACAATGATAAAAAAGACATTCAAGTAGTTAATACATTAAACAATGGTGCTATAAGAGACTTTAAAGACGAGCAAGCTGTAGAAGTTAGCAGTGTAATAACAAAACATGGTCCAAAACCATTAAGCATAGGATATTTACCAGATTCTGTACATGGGTTAGTAAGTCAAATTAAGTCATTTGAAGTATTGGCAGCTAAAGCAGCTGTATATGGAGATTATGAATCTGCTCTTTTGGCACTTTGTATCAACCCATTGATTCCTTCAGATGATTTGGCAAAAACTATATTGGATGAAATGTTAGAAGCTCATAAGGATTATCTTCCTAGATTTAATAGATAGTCTATAGAAAGTAGGTTATGATATGACTAAAATTATAATAAATGCAGATGATTTTGGATATTGTGAAGCTGTTAATTATGGTATAATATCAGCTCATAATAATGGAATAGTTAAGTCTACTTCTATGATGGCGAATATGCCTGGGGTAGAGCATGGAGTAAAATTACTTAAAGAAAATAAGTTTTTAAATTGTGGAGTTCATATGACTTTAAGTTGTGGTAGACCATTATTGTCTGACTTAAAAACTATTGTTGACAAAGACGGTTTTTTTATTAGAAGAATTACAGACGAAATTATTAAAAACATGGATTGTGATGAAATTTATAGAGAACTTTGTGCTCAAATAGATAAAGTAAAAGAGCTTGGAATAGAAGTATCTCATTTGGATAGTCACCATCATATCCATACTTTAGTAAGTTTAAAACCAGTGATAGAGAAGATTGTGAATAAGTATGACCTTCCAATAAGAGGTGGATTTGAATATAATTTAGAGTATTCAAAGATAGTCCCATTAATTGATAGTTTTTATAAGGAAAATGTAAGTGAGGAGTTTTTTATAAAAAATATAGACAAAATAATGAAGTATGATGTAGTGGATATTATGTCTCACCCAGCTTTTTTAGATGATTATATTTTAAATTCTACATCTTATGCGATTGACAGAACAAAAGAGCACAAGATACTTACATCTAAAGGTGTCAAAGAATTTTTAGAAGAGAATGGATTAGTCATATCAAGTTATAGAGATATCTAGGAGGTAGAATAAATGGATGAAAAAATGATAGAAATATCTTTTGGAATAATTGGATTTGCAGGTGACGCAAAAGGATTGGCATTTGAGGCTATAAAAGAAGCAAAGAGCGGGAATATAGATAAAGCCAGAGAATGTATTGAAAAGTCAAAAGAATCAATTCATAAAGCTCATAAATTCCAAACGGAACTAATACAAAATGAAGCTAGTGGTAATAAAACTGATATAAGTGTTATACTTATTCATGCACAAGACCATTTGATGACATCTATGAACTTTCAACAATTAGCAGAAGAATTTATAGATGTATATGAAAGATTGGAAAATAAGTAATTTAAAATTATTATCATAAAAGGTAATATTTCAAAATGAAAACGGAGCTCTTAGGAGCTCCTTTTCCATTTTGGGATATTCCCACTTTGCAAAAAGAAAGGGTAAAAATATATATTTACTGGAACTGTATAATGAAATATTCATTTAAATAAAAGTTCTCATTCTTGTTTAACTACATAAGAATGAGAACTTTTTGTATGTAATTGAATTAAGATAAAGAAAGATTATTGTTACACTCATTTTTATCTGCAATATCCTTTTTTAGGTTAATGGAGCTTAGCAATATAATATCATTTTATCATTACTTAACAGAAAAAGTTATTTTATCAAAATTTAAATATATTACTTAAAACTAAGAAAACCTTATCTGTAGTATACATAATTAAGATTAATTAGGAATTTTTATCCTTTTACAAAATAATATTGACTAAAAACAGAAAAATGCTATAATAAATATGTGCTCATGATAATCAATATCATATAAGTATAATAAACAGATAGGAGAAAAAATCATGAAAAAAATAAAATCACTTGCAATATTTATATCTATTATAACTACGCTAGTACTTGTTACAGCATGTTCAGATAAAAATACAGAGGATAAAGATAATTCAGATACAAGAGTTGTACAATCTGTTAAAGGAGAGGTTAAGATACCATCAAATCCTAAAAAAATAGTTGATATATCAGGAAGTAGTGAAGAACTATTATTAGCAGGTCATAAACCTGTTGCAACAGCAAATGTAGACTCATATGAAACTGATAAATTACCAAGTTACATAAGAGAAGAGCTTAAAGATGTAAAAATAGTTGGACACTCAATGATGGATACTATGGATATGGAAGCTATATTAGAAGTAAATCCTGATTTAATAATAATGAGTCAAAGACAAGAGAAGATATATGACCAATTAAAAGAAATAGCACCTGTAGTAATGATGAAAGATTATGCAAATGACTGGAGAAGTAAGCTAACTGATGTATCAAAATTATTTGATAAAGAAGAGGATGCTAAAAGTTGGTTACAGAAGTATGATGAAAAAGCTACAAAATTAGGTAAAGAAGTTACAGAAAAAAACGGAGAAAAAACTTATTTACCAGTGTTAGCAAGTTCAGGTCAATTTATGGTATTTAGCGATGGTGGAATAGGGACTTTAATCAATGATGATATGAAGCTAGCTAGACCTGAGAACATGCCTAAGCAAGATGGAATAACATTACCAATGGTAAGTATGGAAGGTCTAACAGATATAGATGCAGACCATATAGTTGTAATTGCAACAGAATCAGATAAAAAAGATTTAGAAAATAGTGCTATCTGGGCTCAAATAAGAACAGTAAAAGATGGAAATGTAACAATACTTGACGCAGCTCCATTTTTTAGTCAATCATATAATCCAATCGGAAAAGAGTTATTATTAGAATCAGTTAAAAATGAATTAACAAAGTAATTCTTAACTTAGTAGGTGTGAGATAATGATATTCATTTTTCACACCTATTTTTAATAAAGTTTAAAAAATATTTAATAGATGTTATTATGCTAACGATTAAAAGGGAGAAGGAGGTAGGATAATTGACTAAGTTTAGTAAAAAAAATTTAACTTATTTGTTGATATTAGTAAGTATAGTTGTACTTGTACTTGGAATTGTATTATCCATAGCTATTGGGGCAAAAAATATGAATCTATCTACTGTTATAGATAGTTTAATAAAAATGGAAGATGGAATAAATATGAGAATAGTAAAGGATGTTAGACTTCCAAGGGCAATAGCAGCAGCACTTGTTGGAGGCTTTTTAGCAGTTTCTGGGGCAATAATGCAGGGGATAACAAGAAATCCTATAGCTGAACCTTCTGTTATAGGTATTACACAAGGGGCTACATTTGCAATTGCAATATCACTAGTACTTCAAAAAAAACTTCCTCAGCTTATACATGGAAGCTTTAGTGTAATGATGTTTGCATTTATCGGAGCAAGTATAAGTGGATTATTTATATATTTTATAAGTTCTAAGTCAAGAGGAAGAGTTAATAATGTAAAATTAGCTCTTGCAGGAGTAGCACTTGGGACACTGTTAATTTCTTTAGCATCAGCGATATCTATGTATTTTAATCTATCCCAACAATTGAGCTTCTGGATATCAGGTGGTCTTGTAGGAGTAAATTGGGAAGGTGTAAAGTTATTATTTATAGCTGGTGGTATTGGATTTATATTAGCTATGGTTATGGCTCCAAGAATAACTATATTAAGCCTTGGAGAAGAAGTAGCAATAGGATTAGGTCAAAAAACTAATATTATTAGATTCATATGTATAATACTTGTAATATTAATGACTGGGGCATCTGTTTCGGTGTCTGGTAATATTATTTTTATAGGTCTTATAGTTCCTCAAATAGCTAAAGGAATAGTAGGCTCAGATTATAAGTATATAATACCAAGTTCTCTAGTTCTAGGAGCTGTATTGCTTGTATATACAGATATATTAAGTAGGATGATAAATCCTCCATATGAGACACCAGTAGGTTCTATAACAGCGCTTATAGGAGTGCCAATATTTATATACCTTGTTAGAAAGGGGGAAAAATAAGTACTATGAAAAATATTATGAAAAACAATTCAAAAACATTGCTTGTTGTATCAATTTTAGTGGTACTTATTTTTGTCACTTTTCTAGTGAGTTTAAACATGGGCTCATTTTCTATAGAACCAATGGATGTTATAAAGACTTTTTTAGGTCAAGGTCAACGTAATCATGAAATTGCTATATTCAAATTGAGATTGCCAAGAATAGTCATAGCTCTTTTGGTTGGTTCAGCATTATCAACAGCAGGTGTAATACTTCAAGGTGTTACAAAGAATGATTTAGCAGACTCTGGAATTTTGGGAATAAATTCAGGTGCTGCATTATTTGTAGTCGTTTATATATACATTATGAATGGGAATGTTTATGAAGGAATGAGTAATCTTACTGTATTTACAATGCCAGTTGTTGCACTTGTAGGAGCTTTATTTGGAGCTTTTCTTATATATTCTCTTGCATGGAAAGGTGGTATAAATTCTTCAAGACTACTACTGATTGGTATAGGTATAAACATAGCTTTTACTTCAATTTTGACGATATTTCAATTGAAATTTACAACACAAGAGTTTAATAGAGTTATGGCATGGACATCAGGTAGTATTTGGGGGACTAGTTGGAAATATGTGATAGCTGTACTTCCATTTATAGTAGTTTTTATGGGTATAACTATGTATAAAGCAAAGTATATAGATGTTTTAAACTTGGGTGATGAAGTATCTACGAGTCTTGGTGTAGAAGTAGAAAAACAAAGAAGAAGACTTATAATATATGCAGTAATTTTATCTGGTGTATCTACAGCAGTAGCGGGTAGTATTTCATTTTTAGGTTTAATAGCTCCACATATAGGTAGAAAAATAATAGGACCAAAACATAAAAGATTAATACCAGTATCAGCACTGATAGGAACATTATTACTTTTAGTAGCAGATACGATATCTAGAAATATTCTGGCACCTATAGAAATACCAGTGGGTATAGTAGTTTCTATAATAGGAGTGCCATACTTTATCTATTTAATGTTGGCAAATGATTAGGAAAGGGTGTTGTTATGAACTGTATAAATACTAAGAATTTAAATATATCATATGGAAACACAGATATTGTAAAAAATTTAAATTTAAATATACCAAAAGGAAAAATAACTACTATAATAGGGGCTAATGGTTGTGGAAAATCAACAATACTTAAAACTATAGGAAGAATTATTAGTCCTAAAAGTGGAAGTATATATATAAATGGAAAGGATATCTATAAAAAGAAATCTAAAGAAATAGCAAAAGATATGGCGGTACTTCCACAAAGTCCTCAAGCTCCTAGTGGTCTTACTGTTTCAGAGTTAATTTCCTATGGAAGATTTCCTCATAAGAGTGGGTTTGGTAATTCTAGCAAAGAGGACAGAGATATTGTAAATTGGAGTTTAGAAGTTACTGGAATTTCAGATTTTAAAGATAGAAATATAGAAGATTTATCAGGAGGGCAAAGACAAAGGGCATGGATAGCTATGGCTTTAGCACAAGAGACTGATATATTACTACTAGATGAGCCTACAACATATTTAGATTTAGCTCATCAGTTAGAGATACTAAAATTATTAGATGAATTAAATAAAAAACAAGGAAGAACTATTGTCATGGTAATACATGAACTTAATAATGCAGCGAGATTTGCTGACCACATGATAGGTATTAAGAAAGGTAAAATAGTTTGTGAAGGTGATGCATATGATGTTATGACAAAAGATAATCTAAAAGAATTATTTAACATTGATGCAGAAATAGCAACAGACCCAAGAACAAATAAACCAATTTGTATAACTTATGACATGGTATAAATGGTGACAACATGGAAAATCAAGAAGCATTAAGGCACGAAAAAATATGGATTTTATTACTTAGATATTCGATACCTGCAATAATAGCAATGATGGTGACTTCGCTTTATAATGTAGTAGATAGAGCATTTATTGGTTCTATGGACGGAATTGGTTCAATAGCTATTGCAGGTCTTGGTGTAACTATGCCAGTATTCACACTAATAATAGCTTTTGGAATGCTAATATCAGTAGGAGCTAGTACAAGATTGTCTATAAAGTTAGGTGAAAGAAATAAAGAAGAAGCAGAAAAGATATTGGGTAATGCTTTAACATTATCTATAATTATATCTTTAATGATAACTATATTAGGATTAGTTTTTTTAGAAGATATACTTTTTATTTTGGGTGCAAGTAAAGATTCAATCTCTTACGCAAAAGACTATATGAGTGTCATATTGGTTGGAAGTATATTTAATCTAGTTGCATTTTCTCTTAATAATGCAATTAGGGCAGAAGGCAATCCAAAATTAGCAGCAAGAACAATGATTGTAGGTTGTGTATTAAATTTAATATTAGACCCTATATTCATATTTGTGTTTGATTTAGGCATAAAGGGAGCAGCTATAGCAACTGTACTCTGTCAAGTGGTAGTATTTATTTGGGTAACACAGTACTTTATAAGAGGGAAGTCTAATCTAAAACTAAAAAAATGTAACTTAAAGTTGGATAAAGATATAGTTAAAAATGTATTTGCAATAGGTATGACACCTTTTGCTATGGAAGTAGCTATAAGTATAACTCATATGTTTACAAATAATTCTCTAAAGGCTTATGGTGGAGATTTGGCTATTGGAGCTATGACAGCACTTACATCTATTTTATTGATGTTTATGATGCCTGTGTTTGGTTTGAATCAAGGTATGCAAACTATAATATCATACAATTATGGTGCAAAACAATATGAGCGTGCAAAGAAAACTTTAATACTATCCATTATAGTATCAATTGTTATATTATCATTTGGATTTCTAGTAGTACAAGTTTTTCCAGAAGTATTTGTAGGTATATTTAATAAAGATTCAGATTTAATGGAGATAGCTGTAAGAGGTATAAACATAAACTTAATTACATTGCCTATAATGGGAGTTTCTATTGTAGGACCTGTGTATTTCCAATGTGTAAGTAAGGTTAAACATTCTATGTTTTTAACTCTTTTAAGACAATTTATTTTATTTATACCATTAATTATTGTACTTCCAATTCAATTTAATTTAGATGGAGTTTGGTTAGCACAGCCCATTGCGGATTTTATTGCTATGATAATTGTATTATTATTCTTAAGAAGAGAATTTAAAATAAGTCGAGTATAGATATATTAGAAAATAAAAGGTCTATCTAAAAATAATTTTGATTATTGAGAGATAGACCTTTTATATATTTCAAATTTTATGTTAAAAGATTTTTAGCTTGTATATTTATAGGGGGAGTGTAAAGATACTTTATATATTATATTTATCATATATTAAAATGTAGAAGCAATTCTATAAATACCAAATTCTCTATGACCAAGGCTTTCAGCTTTAGTATATTTACCATTACAGACTTCCACTATTTCGCTGAATATTTCTTGACCTATATCTGCTATCTTAGCACCATCTGTTATGATTCTACCTGCATTTATATCTATATTATCTGGCATTTTGTTGTATGTATCACTATTTCCAGTGATTTTAATAACTGGAGAAATTGGGCTTCCTGTTGGAGTGCCTCTACCAGTTGAAAAAATTACAATTTGTGCACCACCTGCTACCATACCAGTAATAGAATCTATATCTTGTCCTGGCGTATCCATAAAATACAGACCTTTTTTATCAGAAGGTAAAATATCAGCATATTCAAGAGCACCTTTGAATGGTTTGTTACCTGCTTTATACATACATCCAAGTGATTTTTCTTCAATTGTTGAAAGTCCACCAGCTTTATTTCCTGGAGTAGGTTGACCACTACGTAAATCTTCTCCCATTGCAATTGCTCTCTTTTCTACATCACTTACAAATTTAAGAAACTTATCTTTCATTTTTTCATCTTCAAAACGAGTAGCTAGTAAATGTTCTGCACCAATTACTTCTGTAGTCTCACTTAGTATACTGCTTCCACCTTCATCTACAAGAAGGTTTGAGGCAACTCCAATTGAAGGGTTTGAAGCTATTCCACTTGTTGGGTCAGAGCCACCACATTCAAGTGCTAATGTAATTTCGCTCATATCGAATTCAACCCTTACTTCTTTTGATATTTCACGAGACATTTGACCTATTATTTCAGCTCCTTTAGAGACTGTCTTTAATGTTCCACCACATTCTTGTATAACAACATAATCTACTTTTTTTCCTGTTGTAGCTATCTCAGAAGCCAAGTCTTTTGCTTGAATACCATCACAACCAAGACCCACCACTAAAACTGCTGCAACATTAGGATTTTTACCAAATCCTATCAATGTTTTTGCTGTAAGTTCTATATCAGAACCAATTTGACAACATCCATGTTGATGAGGGATAGCTATTGCTCCAGGAACAAGTGATGCTATTCTTGTAGCTGTCTCACTTGAACATACAGATGTTGGAATAACTAAAACATGATTACGAATACCAAATTGTCCATTTTCTCTTAAATAACCCATTAATTTCATTTTAATTACCTCCTATTTTTTGTCTCCACGACCACGTGTACTTTCAATATTATGTACATGAACATAATCACCAGTTTTTATGTCAACTGTTGCAATTCCTATAACTTCACCATATTTATAGACAACATCACCTTTTTTTACATCCTCTGTAGCCATCTTGTGAAAAACAGGGATATCAGCATTTACTATGTAAGATTCTCCATCAATTGAAACCTTCTCACCTTTAACTAAAGGTCTAACACATGTAACTAGATTATCTTTTTCGTTTGCATGAATAATTGCATTCATTACTTTTACCTCCTTAAATGTTAATTTACCTCAATATTTTCATTTGTTTTAAAAATAGTTTTTTTTCTTTTGTCCCTCTTATCTAGGAAAGAAACTAACATTGGACAACATATTGCTGTAACAATGATAGCAGCAGCAACTTGTACTGTTGAAACAGCTGCAATTGTCGCTAGAGTAGGGTCTATAGCAGCTAAAGCTTCAGGAGTACCAGCTGCATTACCAGCCGTTGTACCAGTTGCTGCACCTACTGCTGGATGTTCTGCACGTATAAGTTTCATTACAAAGTATCCACCCATACCTGTTATTAGAGTAACTCCTAAACCAAGTGCAACCCCAGGTAACCCAGCTGTTATAATTTGATTAAAGTTTAATGCAGCTCCTAAAGGGAAAGCAAAGAAAGGAATTAATAATGTTGTACCAGGTGCAAGGAATTCTCGTATATCTTCATCGAGATTACCAAGTATAAATCCAAGTAGTATTGGTATAAGTGCTGCAAATAGTGCTACTATAGGTACATTTGCAAGTCCAGTCACTCCAAAAGCAAGCATTGTGAAAAAAGGACCATCATTTAGTGATAATATAGATATTGCTCCAACATCTGTAGAGTCTCCATATTCTCCTGCAAGTGCAGCAAAAAGACCTCCATTTGAATTAGTCATAGTAGCAACTATGGCAAGTGGTGTAATACCAAGGATACCTTTAGGACCTATAAATTTACTAACAATAATACCTAATACTGCACCAATTACGAATTTTGTTGCTGTAAGTGCTATTCCTTTAGTCAATGGTTTACCAGCTTGCCTAATGTTAATTTGAGCTCCATTACATAGACAAAATAGAGCAAGTATACTCATTGCACCAGTTTTAAATAAGGATGTTGTGAATCCTCCAATTTCTAGAGCTTGTGGACATACTGTATTAAATAGTGCTCCTAATAATAGGGGGCATACCATAAGTCCTCCTGGCATCTTCTTCACTGATTTTAAGATGTGCATTTAGTATCACTCCTTTTCATTTTTATATAAGTATCTAAAAGCAATTACTATGCCAATACATAGATTTTATGTTTTAAGTTATTATGATTATTTTTATTGATTACTTGAAACACGGTAAGTTACTTAGAATTAGAAGCAGAATTGTGTAAACTTTAACATAAAAAATAATTATTTTATTATGTAATAGTGTTTTTTAGTTAAAATAAATAAACGTCCTATGTATTAAAATTAAACATAAAACGTTTCGATATATTAAGCATGTATTATTTTTAAACATTACTTTCAATTTCTTTTAACTTTCTCCATAGAGTAGAGCGAGTTATTTTTAAAATTTCACAAGTCTTTGTAGTATTTCTATTGTTTTCGTTGTAAATTTTGTAGATATATTTTTTTTCTAGTGTATTCAAATCTAAGTTATTACAATCAAAATTATTATTATTCATATTACCTATATTGTTTGTATATTCACTAGTATATTTTTCTAACAAAATTGAGTCAAATGATTCTACAATAACAGCCCTTTCCATCATTCCCTCTAATTCTCTTATATTTCCTTCATATTCTCGTTCAAGAAGTACTTGCTTAATATTTGGAGTGATGATTAAAGGTGTTTTGTTGTATTTGATTGAATATTTATGTATGAAAAATTCTGACAATTTTAAAATATCTTCTTTTCTTTCTTTTAATGAAGGTAGATATAAAGTTAAGATATTTATTCTAAAATAAAGGTCTTGTCTAAATAAACCCTCACGCATCATATTTTTTAAGTCTTTATTAGAGGCACAAATAATTTTTACATCTATAGGAATGACTTTATCACCTCCAATTCTCATAACTTGTTTTTCCTGTAAGACTCTCAATAGCCGTCCTTGAAGTTCAAGAGGAATTTCACTTATTTCATCAAGAAAAATTGTACCTTCATGTGCTAGTTCAAATACACCTGCTTTGCCTTTTTTTCTTGCACCTGTAAATGAACCTTCCTCATAACCAAAAAACTCACTTTCTATTAAAGAAGGAGGTATGGCAGCACAATTTACAGCTACAAAAGGTGCATTTTTACGTTTACTATAGTTGTGTATACTTTGACAAAACAGTTCTTTACCAACACCCGATTCTCCAGTAATAATCATAGGAGTGTCATAACAGGCATATTTCTTTGCAATTTCTATGCAACTTTTCGTTTTTTCACTAGCATGTATTATGTCATTGAAAGTGTACTTAGCAGAAAGTCCTTTATTTAATAGACTTCTTCTTATTGTATGCTCAAAAGAGCTTATCTCCTTACTATCTTGAAATGTAGAAACAGCTCCTTGAATTTGACCATCGACGATGATTGGAACTCTATTTGTAATTATTTTTGTACTTCCTATATTTTGTATCTCACCAATTTGAGGCTCCATAGTTTGAACTACTTGTGGTAGGACTGTATTTGGAATAACATCTATAATGTTATGATAAAGTGCATTCTCCTTTTTTATGCCAAATATTTTTTCTGCACTCTTATTAAATAATGTGATTATAAAGTTTTTGTCAACAGTTATTATGCCATCATGTACAAAATCTGTCATAGCCTCTATCTGTAATCTTCTTTTTTGTTCATCTTTGGTTGCATCAAGTATTTGTTCTGCTTGTTGAATAGCTCTAAGTATATTTTCTTCCCTAGACTCGATTAATATTCCCTTGCAATTGAGTCTTTTAACAATATGTGCAACAGTAGTATCTCCTATGTATGTGTTGATACCTTTTTTTCTGTATTTCTCTATAGCATCATAAATTTCTTCTTCTTTTTCAATTTCAATCATAGTTATTTTCTTATTTAATATTTCTTCTATGATGTCAAAACCATAGATTACATTATTAAATCCAATTATTCCAAATGGCTCATTAGAGTTTTTTACTTCTTTATAGCTTTCTATGATATCATAAGCATCTACTTTAATCTCAACTATAGGTATGTTGTAAGTAGATTTTAGTATATTATAAGTACCACCTCGGCTTATGATGATTCTAGTTCCATGATTAATACTTTTTTCTGCAAGAGGTATCCCTTCTTTTAGATTGCCAAATACAACATCAATATTTGTATACTTGTTTTTTTTAACTATGTGAATTGATTTTTCATAGGTTCCTTTAGTAGGAGCAATAACGAGTATTTCTTTCATAATAATTCCTCCATGTTTCATCAAATAAACTTAAATATTATACTAAGACTAAATTTTATCAGTTATATTTTAATATTTTACTTTATATTTAATTATAAATAAAGTATTTTTAAAAAGAACATTATAAAAGACTGTATAATATCTATTTGTCAAATCTATTTACTCTAAACAATTTCATATTTCTATTTTCTTTACCAAGATACAATTCACTCAACATTATACCACCTAATATTGCAAATAGTATTCCATTTGCTCCATAACCCAGGCAATACCATAGATTGTGGTTTTTGTTATCTGGCCCAATAAATCCTAAATTATCTAAAGTAGAAGCAAAACAACCACAATATTTATATTCAATCTGTATATCCTTTATATCCTTAAACATGCTTTTCAATCTTTGCTCTAAAATGTCATACTTTTTATTGGCTAAAGTTTCATTTTCTATATCATCAAAACTTACATCCTCGCCGCCTATGATTAATCGATTATCTTTTGTAGTTCTTAGATAATTATAAGGGTCGCAGTTATCTCTAATTAGAATATTGTTTTTCCAAGAATCTATGTTTTTAAGTGGCTTTGTTGCTATATTGAAAGTATTTGACTTAGTTGCAAAGTTTCTTTTGGTAAATAAACTTGTATTATATCCTGTAGCTACAATTAGTTTTTTTCCATGAACTTTATAACCATAAGATACCTCAGCAGTTACTTTATCATTTGAAAAATCTACTTTTTTTACTTCTGTATTTTCATATACCTGAAGGCCATTTTTTAGACTTACATCGATTAAATGATGACTGTATTTATATGGGTCTAATTCTCTACCTCCATTTTTTGCTATCAGCCCTGACTTTAAATCAAAACTAAAAGGGTTTGTAGATTCATCAATATATTCAACATCAAATCCATTTTCTTTTCTTAAATTATATTCTTCTTTTATAGCCTTAATCTCAAGTTTATTAGCAGTGTAAAGTAGAGTATCTCTTTTAGCATAATCACACTTATTTCCATATAGTTCTATAAATTCATCTAATTCTTCAAGTGCTGATACGCAAAGGTTGTATGCCTTCAAGGCATCAGTTAAAGTCATAACTTCTGTTAAGTCTATCAAATTGTCATCTAGTTCATACTGCAAAAGAGAAGTGGTTACACTAGTGCTCCCATGTGCAATCCTTCCTTTTTCAAGAATGACTGATTTTATATTATTTTTAGCTAGATAGTAAGCACAAATACATCCAGTAACACCGCCACCAACAATTATAACATCAGTATCAATATCATCAGTAAGATATGGAAATTGTTTTGGTATTTTATTTATATTAGTAAAAATAGGTTTTCCTTTTACATATTCTTGATTCATATATTTCACTCCTAACATTTATTATGTATGAGTGTATTATTTTCTATAGCAAATAATATTATACATTTTAATTATCTGGATATATGGGTATATATAAATAAAAATGTGATAACATTTTAGTGTAAAACATATGTATAATATATTCATAAGTACTTTGTTTTAAGTAATAGTGGTATATAATGTTTTAATAAGAAAAGGGATTTAATCAAAATTAATTAAAAATTTAAAGTAGGAGGTAAATTTATGCTTTCAAAAGATATAGCTTCAAAGGTATTAGAAAAGTGCCTAATTACTGGAGGAGACTTTGCTGAGATTTTTGAAGAAGACACTTTAAATAATTCTATTAGTTTAATAGATAATAAAGTAGAAAATGCAATAGGTGGAAGAAATTATGGTATAGGAATAAGAATATTTAAAGGATTAAAGAGTATCTATGCTTATACAAGTGACAATTCTTTAAAGAGTCTGTTGGATGTAGCATATAAAGCTGCTGTTGCTTTAGGTAAATTAGAAAATGGGAAAAGTGTAATATTAAATGACAGTATTAAAATAAATAACATACATAATATAAAAATTTATCCAAATTCAATAGGTAATAGAGATAAAGTAAATGTAATGAAGATTGCATATAAGAGTGCAAAAGAGTTTAGTAGTGATATATCTCAAGTAAGCGTTAATTATTCAGATAAAGACCAAAAAATATTAATTGCAAATACTGAAGGGATATATGTTGAGGATAGAAGAATAAGAACGAGACTTGGAATAAGCTCAGTTGCATCTAAAGGCAATGAAAATCAAACTGGATTTGAAGGACCAGGAGGTTGCAAAGGATTTGAGATATTTGAAGAAATAGACCCAGAATACTATGCGAGAGAATCAGCTAGAGTAGCACATACTATGTTACATGCTAAAAATTGTCCAGCAGACAATATGATGGTGGCAATCGATAATGGATTTGGAGGGGTAATTTTCCATGAAGCTTGTGGACATTCTCTGGAAGCTACAGCAGTTGCAAAAGGGAACTCTGTATTTGCAGATAAATTAGGTCAACAGATTGCTTCTACAAAGATTACGGCTATAGACGATGGAACAATACCAAATTATTGGGGTTCTATGAATATAGATGATGAAGGAAATCCAGCTCAAAAAAATATATTAATCGAAAATGGGATATTAAAGTCTTATATGATAGATAAGCTTAATGGAAGACGAATGGGAATGAATCCTACAGGAAGCTCTCGTAGACAAAACTATAAATTCGCTCCAACTTCAAGAATGACCAACACTTATATTGCTGCTGGAGAAGATAAACCAGAAGATATTATAAAGTCAATACCAGATGGTCTTTATGCTAAAAAAATGGGTGGTGGTTCTGTAAATCCTGTAACAGGAGAGTTTAATTTTGCAGTTTCAGAGGGATACTTGATAAAAAATGGAGAAATACAAGAGCCAGTTAGAGGCGCTAGTTTAATTGGAAAAGGTAGCGATGTACTTATGAACATAGATATGGTTGGGGATAACTTAGAACAAGCTCAGGGGATGTGTGGTTCATCATCAGGAAGTATACCAACTAATGTAGGTCAACCTATGATAAGAGTAAAAGAAATTACTGTAGGTGGAAGATAGGAGGGATAAGTATGGAACTTAAAAGTTTCAAAGATATATTATTTAAAAAAGCTCTAAGTGAAGGTTTTGAAGAGTGTGAGGTATACTATTATACAGGAGAAAATTTAAGTATAAATATATATGAAGGCGAAGTTGAAAAATACAATCTTGATAAGTCTTTTGGTCTATCTTTTAGAGGGAAGATAAATGGGAAGATAGGTTACTCTTATACAGAAATTTTGGATGATAAAGCTGTTGATATGTTGATAAAAAATGCAAAAGATGGAGTAAATACCATTGAAAATGAAGATGTACAATTTATATATGAAGGTGATAAACAATATAATGAGGTAAAAACTTATTCTAAAGAGCTAGAAAATTTAGAAGCGGATAAGTTGATTGATTTAGCTTTAGAAATTGAAAAAGAAACTAAGGCTTATTCAGATAAAGTAATAAATTTATCTAGATGTACTATATCTTATTCTGTATCAAGTAATGGTATATATAATACTAAAGGTCTTGATTTAAGTAATAAGACTAATATGCTCATAGGATTTGTAGTTCCCATCATACAAGACAATGAACAAAAATACGATGGAGTAGGGTACAATATAGCAACTTCTATTGAAGAAATAAAGCCTTACGAGATAGCAAAACTTGGTGTTGAAGATGCTTTATCTAAGGTAGGGGGTAAGAGTATTCCATCAGGTAAATATAGAACTATATTGTTTAATGAGGCTATGGTATCTTTACTTAGCACATTCTCTGGAATATTTAATGCTGATTCAGCTCAAAAAGGATTATCTTTATTAAAGGATAGAGAAGGGGATATGATAGCATCTCCTATAGTTACAATAGTTGATGACCCACTTTTAGAAAATGGTATGGCATCTACTCCTTTTGATGATGAAGGAGTAGCTACCTTTAGAAAAGAAGTCATTTCAGATGGCAAGCTTATAACTTTACTTCATAATTTAAAGACGGCTAATAAGGCAAATGTAAAAACTACAGGAAATGGAATAAAATCTTCATATTCATCACCTATAGGTATACATCCAACTAATTTCTATATAGAGAAAGGGGATAAATCTATAGATGAAATTATGAAGGACATAGGTGAAGGATTGATGGTTACTAGTTTTGCAGGGCTTCATTCAGGTGCAAATTCAGTAACAGGAGATTTTTCTTTAGCAGCTAAAGGTTTTTATATCAAAGAAGGTAAAAAAGTATTTCCAGTAGAGCAAATTACAGTAGCAGGAAACTATTTTGACTTGTTGAAAGATATTGAAGTTATAGGGAATGATTTAGAATTTCCAATGAGTAGTATAGGTTCACCTTCAGTTGCTATTAAAGAATTATCAGTAGCAGGTAAAGATGAATAAGTAAAAATAATTGTATAAAGTAAAAAGCCATGTTAATCAAAATTAACATGGCTTTTTACTTTATAATTTAAATTTTGTTATTTAAATCATATAGACAAGTTTGGATACATACAATTAATATCATATGTTAAATTTAAAGGAGGATATATTATGAGTGATGCACATTACGATATGCATAAGAGAAAGGGATACTCAAGTGATGAACCATACCCAGAAATCAGAGTATCAGGACCAAATAAGTATTATGCAGAACTACTGATGGATGATTATTCTGGTAGAGCTAGTGAATTTACAAGTGTAACACAGTACTTATACCATGATTTTGATTCAGATAAAAATTATAAAGAACTTAATGAAATGTGGGTAAATATATCTATAACAGAGATGTTACATATGGAGATATTAGCTAAGACAATAAGACTATTGGGTGGAAATCCTATATACAGGGGTTCTACAAGTTCATGTGGTGCATATTGGAATGGTGGTTTTGTATATTATGGAGATTCCATTTGCGACAGACTAAAATCAGATTTAAATTTGGAGTATGTAGCCATTGATAATTATTATAGAGATATAAGTATTATAGAAGACCCTTATATAAAAGCTATATTAAATAGAATAATTTTAGATGAAAAGGTTCATGTAGGCTTGTTTAAAAAAGCAATAGAAAAGTACTGTAGATAAACTTAAAAGTTTAGTTATTCATCATTTTATTCATATATATAAAATTACTATCATACATTTTCTTGAAGGGAGTTGCTATTGATATGTATTATGTATATGTAAATGATATAAATATAGCAGTTTATGATTTAAATCCGAGTGCTAAAAAAACAGTACTTTTTATACATGGCTGGCCATTAGGACATAAGATATTTGAATATCAAACTAACATACTGCCGAAACTCGGATATAGAACAGTTTCAATTGATTTAAGAGGTTTTGGAAAATCTGGTGCGACATCAGGAGGATATACTTATAGCCAATTAGCAGATGATATTTATAAGGTGGTACATGCTATTGGATTAAAAGACTTTACTCTTGTTGGTTTTTCAATGGGAGGAGCAATTGTACTTAGATATATGAGTCTGTTTCATGGATATGGGGTATCAAAATTAGCATTGCTTGCAGCAGCAGCACCATCGTTTGTACAAAGACCTCCAGAGTTTCCATATGGAATGACACGTGAGGATGTTAATCATTTGATAGCTCAGGCATGTACTGATAGACCAGAAATGGTAAGCAATTTTGGAGAACAAGTATTTGCATCAAATCCATCAGAAAGCTTTAGAAGGTGGTTTGACGATATTGGTTTTAGTGCATCAGGTATTGGTACGATTGCAACAGCAGTATCTTTAAGAGATGAAGAATTATTTAATGATTTAAAATGTGTAAGAGTGCCAACAGGTATCTTCCATGGAAAATTAGACCAAGTATGCCCATATGAGTTTGCAGTTTTTATGAATGAAAAAATAGAAGATTCAACTTTATATACTTTTGAGTATAGTGGTCATGCTATATTCTATGATGAACTCAAACTATTTAATCAGGAATTCTTACAGTTTTTAGAGGAATAGAGATATCTTAGAATATTTAAAATAAAGTAATAGTATATTATAAAGTGGTATAGATGGAGTATTATGCCACTTCATATACTATAGATAAATGGGGTTTTAGAACTATCACTAAGTTCTGAGACCCTATTATTATATGTCATTAAAGATAAGTGTTATGTATATTATTTAGAAAAAATTCCTTTATAAATAAAATTAATAAATATATAATCGAAAATAAAAATAGATACTTATCTGAATAAAGTATATGGCTATTTATTTATTTGCATACCTTTGTGTAGAACTAATATTGCTGCTGATATAAGTATTATACCCATGAAAGCAGGAGAAGCATGACCAAATAATACATAGATTTGACCTCCAATAATAGGTCCAATTATTCTTGCTAAAGATTGAATAGACTGACTACCTCCTTGAATTCTCCCTTGTTCACTAGAATCTACAGATTTGGATATCATACCATTGAATGAAGGTCCAAAGATTGAATCACCAAAGCCAAATATAAACATTCCAATAATAAAAAGAGGATAGAATGAGAATAAAGCTGATGTAGCTATAAAACAGTAACCTGCAATCTCTGAAACCATTCCTAGAATTACTATTTGTACATCACTAAGCTTTAGTAGAAGTTTTGGCATTATAAAACCTTGTGAAATTATATCTTGTATACCCATAATTGAAAACATAAGTCCAATTAGTGTAGGCCCCCAATTAAAAGTATCTAGTGTAAATTGAGAGAAGACAGCCTGCAAAGAGCCATTGGGTATCCAAAGCAAAAATCCTGATATAAGCAATCTTTTTAAGGTCTTTATGGAAAGTACACTTGTGAGTTGTGTGAATGGATTCAATCTCATAAATGTAATCTTTTTAAGTCTATTAGTTTTATCAAGACTTTCAGGCATATATAAGAATCCATAGATAAAATTTAATAAAGTAATTGTAGCGCCAAAATACATAGGGACAGAATAACCAAATCTTGCAAGTAAGCCACCAATAGTAGGTCCTATAGCAGCGCCTGCACCTGCAACTGCACTAACCCATCCAAAGTATTTTGTTCGTTGTTCTATAGGGGTGATATCTGCAAAATATGCGAAGATAGTACTTATACTACCACCTGTTAGACCTTCTATTATACGTCCTACAAATAATACCCATAGAGCTCCTCCCATACCAAAGACTAGGTATCCAATTGCAGAGCCTAAGAAGCATATTAAGAGTAAAGGACGTCGACCATATCTGTCACTCAAAGCTCCAAGCCCAGGAGCAGCAAAAAATACACAGAATGCATAAATGGATGTAAGTAGCGTAACGACTATTGCTTGATTTTTTGGATTAGTTATATAAGGTTGTACTAAGAATGGGACAACAGGATTTATAATACTGAAGCCTATTCCACAAAGAAACACAGACATAAGACCAAATGTTAAAGCCTTTTTATTTAGGGTTTGTTCTGTGATTCGTTTGTTGTTTGATTTAAATTTGAACATTTAAATTCTCCTTTCGAAAATTATTTTGATTCCTTGGAAACATATTTATCGTATCATCATTTTGTTTCTTTGTCAACAAAAAATAAAAATAAAAAAAGCAACCTGTTCTCATTTGAGTCTGGTTGCTTGTAATTTTATTTTATTCATCTAAATTTATTCTGATTTAATATCTATATCAAGTTTTTTAATCTCTGCATCCAAATGATTATTATATCTTTCTACAAGGTTAATCATACTGTTAAGTTGTTCTTCTGTTACATCTTCAAATACAGTTTTATCTCTTTCTTGAAATTCTCTATGTAGTTCCTCATGAACTTTATTAATTGCTTTTCCTTGCTTAGTAAGCCTAAAATAGATTTCTTTTTTATTATCCTGTTTTTGATAACTTTCAATATAGCCTTTTTTCATGAGTTTTTTAGTTACTTTACTCATGGCTCCTCTAGTCATATAAAAAGATTCTGCAAGTTTTGTTACGTTGGAATCTGTATTTTTTGCAATGTATTCTATACAATGTACCTCAGAAGGTTTATAATCCTTAAGTGCTTCTTCCATCTTAGACTTATTAAGCCAAGCCAGTTTGTTAAATAAGTTCCTAAAGCCTGTTATGACTTGCTCTTCTTTATTCATGAACCGTCCTCCAATTCGTTGATGCATTAACAACATTATATTAAATTTTTGTTACTATTTCAACAACGTCAAAATAATCATATTAGAAATTAAATAATATATAAAAAAGATAGCATAGACAACTTTCCTATAGAAAATAATACCAAATGATATAAAATATGATTTTTAAGATTTAAAACTTTTTCAAAAAGTGCTACAATAGACCAAATTATTAGTTTCTATATTCACTAAATAGGAGGTGGTGGTATGAAAAAACATAATATTTTATTTGTATCAACAGATGACAAAATAAATATAGATATTTCAAAACAGTTAGAAAATATATTTGGAGAATTTTGCAATATAGATAATTTGGTTTATATAGATAGAATAAATGTTGAACTATTAAAGTATGAACTTATAGTATGTTCAGATAATGAGATAAAAGAACACATACACAATAATATCGATAAAAATATACCCATTGTAATAATACATCGTACAATAAATATTGAAAATATAAATCAGATAATAAGTATAGAAAATGATTCTGAAGTTATGGTTATAGATGATTATAAAGAATCAGCAGATGAAACAGCCAAGATAATTAGAAAACTAGGATTAATTCATATTAATCTGATACCATATTATCCAGGATGTGATAAGTCTAAGTGTGAGATTGGAATTATTACAGGAAGCAGAAATAGTATACCACAAAATGTAAAGCAAATAATAGACATAGGGGATAAAATAATCGATATAAATACAGTCATAGAAATCTTTACAAAGCTGAACATATCTATAGATAAACTACATATCATTAAAGAAAAATATAATGAAGATACAGTAAGTGGATATAGGTATTATACAACTATGAATAAAACTATGAAAAGTTTTTTGGAGATTATTGATGAAGGTATTGCTTCTATTGATAAATTAGGTAAATTTATATATTGCAATAAAGTATTTTCTAATCTAGTTGGGATAGACCAAAATGAGATTATATCTAATAATTTTATGGATTTATTTAATGATAAAACTATCAAAAAAATATTTTTTCAAGAAGATGAAGTTAGCGATGAAGTAGTGAGTTTAAATAATAAAAAACTCATAATTAATAAAGTAAATGTGTATGAAAATAATGAGCGTATAAAAAGCATTATAAGTATTAAAGATATAAGTGCAATTCAGATGCTTGAGGATAAGATTCAAAATAAATTTCAGACAAAAGGATTTGTATCAAAGTACACATTTGATAATGTTGTAGGAGAAAGTGAGATAATAAAAGAAAAGATTAATATTGCAAGAAAAATAGCATCTACAGATTTTTCGGTGTTGATACTTGGAGAAAATGGAACAGGAAAGGAAATATTTGCTCAGGCAATACATAATGAATCTCTAAGAAAAGACAAGCCATTTGTTGCAGTAAATCTATCTTCTTTATCAGATACACTCATTGAAAGTGAACTTTTTGGTTATGAAGAGGGAAGTTTTACAGGAGCTATAAAAGGTGGAAAAATAGGGATATTTGAAAGAGCACATACAGGAACAATTTTTTTGGATGAGATAGGTGATATCTCCCTGGATGTACAGCAAAGGTTGTTAAGAGTTTTACAAGAAAAAGAAGTCATGAGAATGGGTGGAAGTAAAATTATACCTGTAGATGTTAGAATTATAGCTGCAACAAATAAGGATTTAAAGAAAAAAATCAAAGAAGGTTCCTTTAGAGAAGATTTGTATTATAGGATTAATGTATTGAATATAGAAATACCTAGGCTTAGGGCACGTAAGGAAGATATACCTCTTATAAGTAAGTATTTCCTGGATGAAATAAATAGTAATAAATGTTTTACAGAAAAGTCGATGCAGGTATTAAAACTGTATAAGTGGCCAGGTAATGTAAGAGAACTTAAAAATTTGATTTATTATATAGACACCATAGTAGAGGAAGACATGGTAGACTATGAGCATTTGCCAGAACAATTCAAATTTGAAAATAACAATACTTTAGTTAATGAAAATTTTGATTCAATTATACTAGATTTCAAACAATCAAATTTCTTTAATGAGAGTATTTGTATATTGATGAGTATAGAAACTTGGAATAATAAAAATATATCCTTAGGAAGAAATAAATTACAAGAAATTTTAAAAGAAAAAAGTATAAAATTAAGTGTAGACCAAATTAGAAAAAGAATAGATAAGTTAAAAAATCATGGATTGCTATCTTCTGGAGTAAAAAAACAAGGGAGCTTTATAACTGATGAAGGAAAGAATTTTATATCATATGCAAAATTTAAGGGGGAAATATAGGGGACTAGAAATAGATACTCCCCTAAAAACTCCCTATAATAGTCTTATATAAATAAAATTATTTTAAATATTAAGATAATTTCAAAAATATTGAATTAAAAACAAAAAATATTATTTCTAATAAACAGTAGTAAATCGTCATTTTACTACCGTTTTTATTTTTTGAAAGATTTAATGTACAATTAAAACTTATATTTTGGCATATCAATTGCTATATAGTGAAAATATAAAAAAATTGTAAAATTTGGAGGATGTTGTTATGAAGTCAGCTTATAAAGGATATGAAGCTTATAGTTATTTAGAAAAGGGAAAAGATATCTCATCTATTGAGATGTGTAAAGGAGATAAGAGAGTAGAAGAGTATCTTATCGAGTTAGATGATGTTCAAGAAGCTAAAGTTAAAAATATAGTAGATGAAAAAGTATTTATATCTCTACATGAACATCCAGTTTTATTTCCAGAGCACTTAGAAAGAGATATATTTGAATACAACAGAGAAGGTAAACAAAGATGTGCTTATGAAGCACTATCAAGAGGATATTACGATGCTATATTTGATAACCTAATGGATGGTGTGTGCACAATAACATCAAATGCAGGATGGAAATGGGATGACATATTAATTGATTTAGGTATGAGGTTATGTGATTTAGCACACCAAGATTTTGTTATAAAGTGTGAAAAAGTGGAAGACATATATAGAGCTAAAAGTGAAGGTAAAGTGGCATTGATACCAACACTAGAAGGAGCAGCACCAATAGAGAATGAACTTGATAGAATAGATATATTATATGGATTTGGTATAAGGTTAATGGGTATCACATACAGTGAATCCAACGCGTTAGGTTCTGGGTTAAAAGAAGAAAAAGACGGAGGTCTTACTAATTTTGGGAGAAAAGCTGTTGAAAGAATGAATAAGATTGGTATGGCAATAGATTGTTCTCATGTTGGAGTACAAACAACACTTGATGTTATAGAGTATAGTAAAGACCCAATAATATTAAGTCATGTTGGGGCAAGAGGTTTGTGGGATACGAAAAGATTGACTCCAGACGAAGTGCTAATAGCATGTGCTAAAAAAGGAGGCATTATAGGTGTAGAAGCTGCACCTCATACGACAATAACTGAGAAAAATAAAGAACATTCAATAGATTCATTTATGGAGCATTTTGAGTATATCAAAAACTTAGTAGGAATAGACCATGTAGCATTTGGACCAGATACAGTATATGGTGACCATGTAAAATTACACTCAGTATTAGCTGCTAAATTTGATATAAAAAAGATAACAGGTACAAAAGAACATCCTAAAGTAGAATATGTAAAAGGTCTTGAGAATCCAACTGAGACTTCAAAAAATATTGTTAGATATTTAGTGAAAAATGGATACAGTGATGAGGAAATAGAAAAGGTACTGGGAGGAAATATACTTAGAGTATTAAAGCAGGTATGGAAATAAGTAAATAGAGTAGAAGTATTAATAAAAGTTGAGGATTTATAGGGAGGTTTTATAAATGGATTATTTAAAATTAGCCAATCATCCACTCTTGTGGATAGCAAGTACAGTAGCAGTATCAATAGTAGTGGTACAATCTCTTATATTTGCTATAAAATCATGTAAAGTTGGTAAAACAATGGGAATAACAGATAAACAAATAAAATCGGCTGTTAAAAGTAGTGCTATTTCAGCTATAGGGCCTTCAATGACTATATTTGCTGGAATGGTATCACTTATAGTCACTATGGGTGGACCCATAGCATGGATGAGATTATCGTTTATAGGTTCTGTAATTTTTGAATCTATGTCAGCAGGGTTTGGAACAGATGCGTTAGGTATAACTTTGGGTTCTCCTGAAATGACAAAATTGGCATTTACAAATGCAGTCTGGACTATGATACTTGGTTCTTTAGGATGGATAATATTCACGTTACTGTTTGGACATAAATTGGATAAGATAACTAATGTAATATCTAGCGGTAAGAAATCATTTATACCAATAATATCTTTAGGAGCTATGCTAGGTTCATTTGCATATCTAAATGCTGATAGGGTGTTACGTTTTGATAATGGAACAATTGCATGTATAAGTGGGATGGCTATAATGATAATATTATGTATGATTGAAAAGAAGAAAAATATAAAATGGTTAAGAGAGTGGGGGCTTACAATATCAATGTTCAGTGGAATGATAATAGCTTCAGTAATATAAAGGGGGAAGTTTTATGAGTAAAGTAAAATCTATATACAATGAAGAGTACTTACCTTTTATGATAAGGTATGGAAGATTGACATTATCTTTGGGTATTATAGCAGCTTTGGTTCCTGGAATAATTTTGAGTTTTGGATTTGGTCTTATGCCTCCAATATCAGCATTATTGGCAAGTACGATGGCAATTGTTAGTATGAGTGCTCCAAACTACATAATAGAGCCAGTTTCTTATTCGCCAATTTTAGGTATACCAGGAACTTATATGAGTTTTCTTTCTGGAAATATATCTAATATGAGACTACCATGTTCAATAGCAGCTCAAAAGGCAGCAGAAGTTGAATCAGGAACAGAAGAAGGTTCAATAATATCTACAATAGGTATAGCTGTATCTATTTTAGTGAATATAAGTATATTAACTATAGGAGTAATTCTAGGAGGAAGTGTATTATCTAAGATTCCAGCTGAAGTAGTAGAAAAACTAAATTTAATATTACCAGCTCTATTTGGGTCAGTATTTGGACAAGTATTTTTACAGGATAAAAAATTAGGTATAGTAGCAATAGTGATATCTGTATTAACGATTACATTATCAAAGCAAGGTATAATACCACAATCTTTAGTAGTACTTATATGTGTATTTGGGACTATATTAATTGCAAGAGCTATGTATAAAGATAAACTTAGTGATTAATAGCATTGAAATAATAATAAATTCTTAAATATTATAATTTAGTTTTAATGTACAAAAAATTGCAGAAAAAATTACTTAAAAGTACGATTTTAGGGAGGGAATATCTTGATATACGATTTAATCTTAAAAAATGGATTTATAGTAGATGGGACTGGAGATGTTGGTTTTTATGGAGACATAGCAGTTAAAGATAATTTAATAGTTAAAATAGATTCTGAGATAAATGACGATACAAATAAAAAAATTGATTGCCTTGGGAAAGCTATAACCCCTGGATTTATTGACCCTCATGTTCATGAAGAGATAGTGGCAATACTAGATGGTAAATTTGAAAAATTCCTAAAACAAGGAGTTACAACAACTATAAATGGTAATTGTGGACATTCTATAACACCATATTCTTCTGAAAATGTATATGAATATATGTATAAAAATGGTTTATTACTTGAAGAAGAAAAAAAGTATCTTATAGATAAAAATAAATATTGGAGTAATCTAACAGAATATTGTGACCTTATATCTAAAAGTGGCATTTCTATTAATATGGGATTTTTATTGGGGCATGGTACTATAAGATGGAGTGTTATGGGAGGGTCAAAAGATAGACCACCTACAGAAGAAGAAAAAAAAGAAATTACAAATATAATAAATGATGGTATGAAAAGTGGGGCTTTTGGAATATCTACTGGATTAGCATATATACCAAGTAAGTATGCTGATATTGAGGAACTGGTTGACATTGCAAAGTTGATTAAAGAACATGATGGTATATATACATCTCATATTAGAGATTATATAGGGAGATATAATGCAGTAAAAGAAACTATAGAGGTTGGTCAAAAAAGTGGGGCTAGAGTACAAGTATCTCACTTAAGTCCAGTTGAAATAGAAGCATTTGATGAGATATTAAAAGCTAGATACAATGGTGTTGATATAATGGTTGATACAGTACCTAGAAGTTCTGGGCATTGTATGAAAAAGAAAAGAGTAATTCAGTTTATTATGGCAATATCGTCTAGTCTATTTGAATTAGGTATGGATGGAGTGATGGATGCTCTTAGAAATGAAGAGGGAAGAGCACTTATATTAAAAGAGGCATTTATACTTGGAGATAGAGGAAGTATAATACTTTTAAATACTAAAGATATTGATATGGAAAAAAAATCAATACGTGAAATAGCTATTCAAAAAGGTGTGGATGAGGACACATTGTTACTTGATTTACTTTTATATGGAGATGAAGAGCTTATCTTTTGTTTAGGGGGGATGTATAGAGCTGATTTCCCGGATAAATTGCATGACAATAAAATAATTGATAATCCATTTGTTATGGTTGGTTCAGATTGTTTGTTTAGTGTAGGTGGAGATATGTCATGGTTTGAACTACAAAGAAGAGGAGCCTTTCCAATTTTCTTCCATATGTACAGAAAATCAGGTGTAAGGTTAGAAGAAATTGTAAGAAGAGTTACTTCGTTGCCAGCCAGACAATTTAAAATAAAAAATAGAGGTATTCTTAAAGAAGGAAAAATAGCTGATATAGCTGTTATTGATATAGAAAACTATAGTTATCCTAGGTCAGAAGATATTGATTTCTCAAAACCACAATTATTAGCTAAAGGTGTTGAGTATGTAATTGTAAATGGGAAAATCGCATTGGAGGAGGGGAAAGTTACTGAGACTCAATGTGGTGAAGTATTAAAAAAATAAATGCCAAATAAGTAAAGACGGAATATGAAATTTATTTAAATAAAAATCATGTTTCGTTTTTACTAATAGTAATAAAATCTGATTTATTTTAATAATAGTGAATATGTATATAAAAAAGATAAAAAAATATTTTCGTTTCATAGTAAAAAAATAATATTTTTAATCGTTAAATTATGTAGAAAAATTGGATAAATAAAAAATTATATGGTTTTTGAAAAAATATTTTATAAACAAAAAATGATAAAATTATAACAAATATATAAAAATTATATTAAAGAAAAGATTATATAATTCATTACTTAAAAGTCATAGAAATAATTTAAATCATGCTATATATATTAAAATGATATAATATATAATTACGATTCTAAATATATGCCATTATTGATTGTGAGTATATGAAAAATATAGTCTTTATCATCGTATGACAGTTGTTAATAAAGAAAAATTCTAACTGTTCAAGAGGAAGTTTTCTATATATTAGTCAACATAATTTACTTACATGAAATATGATAAATGTAATATAGATGAGCATTATATATTATGGTTGTTATAAGAAGATAACATGTAAAACTACTTTAGATTGACTTGTAATTCTTTATATATATCTTATAAAGTTAAATAAAAATGATAAAAAAATAACTATAATTTAAACATTAAAGAATTTTAATGCTGACTTTATTCTACAAAACAAGTACTATTTTTATTTTAAGAAATTCGAATAAAGGCGAAATTAAATTGTCAGAATAATCTTGACAGTCTAAAATCGTGACTGTATAATACAATTAAAAATCGGATTAATTACCTAGTTTACAAAAAATAAAAATAATGCCAAAGCAAACGTTTTATTTTTTTAGTAAGTAATCCTCCGCCACTCCTTAAATTAGAGCTTTTCTAATTTCAAAATGTATCACTAAAACTTCATAATTTAACTGTGCAATATTTATTAGGCTCTAACTTTTAAGGTTACTAATAATTTATTACATAGCTCCATACATTTGGCGGCAATGGCGGGAGCGATAAGGGGTAAGATATGGAAAATTACAAGTATGGATTTAACGACAAGCCAAAGTTTCTAACAGCAATACCGCTTAGTATGCAACACGTTTTTTCTGCTTTTGCGGGTACTATGTCGGGTGCTATTTTAGTAGCTGTTGGCATGGGTCTCTCACTAAGTGAGACTGCATTTTTGATTCAATGTTCGATGTTGATTGCAGGAGTGAGCACCATACTGCAATCTATGGGGATTGGGCCAGTAGGGTCACGGTTGCCGATTGTTACTGGTGGTAGTTTCACCTTTGTAGCACCATTAATTGCCTTAAGTACGAATAATGATGTTGGTATTGCTGGAGCTTTTGGGGCAGTACTTGTAGGAAGTTTAGTTTTAACTTTAGTAGGACCTTATGCAGTAAAATATTTGCATAGATATTTTACACCTACAGTTACAGGAAGTGTTGTTTTAGCAGTTGGTTTATCACTTATGAGTTCTTCATTTGACTATGCAGTATCATTTGATGTTCATAGCCCTGATGTAGTTGCTAATTTTTCTTTAGCTGTATTTACATTATTGTTGACACTCATTTTAAATCAATTTGGAAAAGGTTTTCTAAAAGTAGCATCCATAATAATTTCAATAGTGATAGGGTATATAGTAGCAGTGATATTTGGTATGGTTGACTTTTCTAGTATGGCACAAGCAAATTGGTTTGCAATGCCGAAACCTGTGTTTTGGGGACTGGAGTTTAACTTAGGGGCTATTATAACCATATGTACAATTCATATTGTGACAGTTATGGAGATAATAGGAGATACTACAGGTGTTGTCAGTTCTGTTGAAAATAGACTGCCTACACAAAAAGAATTGATGAGGGCAGTAAGAGCAGATGGAGTTGGAAGTTGCTTTGCGGCTTTGTTCAATGGACTTCCAGTCATATCAGGTAGCCCAAACATAGGAATAATTTGTATGACAGGTGTTGCAAGTAGGTACATAGTAGCACTTGGAGGAGTAATATTAGGCATTTTAGCATTTTTCCCAAAGTTTGCACAAATATTAGCTTTAACACCAAATCCAGTTATTGGAGGAACATTAGTTATGATGTTTGGAACAATTGCATCATCAGGTATTAAAGTTATTGGAATGGGTAAAATGACAAATCGTAACATAACAATTTTAGCAGTTTCATTAGGTATTGGTATGGGTGGTTATTTTAATCAAGCTGCATTAGCATTTTTGCCAAGTATAGTAGTCACTTTAATGACTGGTATATCTGGAACAGCTTTATTATCTTTAATACTAAATGTCATATTACCTAAGGAAAAAGAAGATGTAGTTGAGAGTGAAGGAAGTTGTAAAGCTTAGAGAACGTAATTCTAAAGGATATCCAAGAAGGAGCGCCTTGCTTCTATTTTTTTTACCAAAAATAGGATTGAACTTTGAAGGAAACCTAATAGCTTATAAATACAATCTGAAAGGATATCCAAGAAGGAGCGCCTTGCTTCTATTTTTTTTACCCAAAAACCTTAAAAACTTGAATAATCAAAAGATATGATACTCATTTTAATAAAAGTATAATCTGAAAGGATATCCAAGAGGAGCGCCTTGCTCCTCTTTTTTTATCAATAATTAGAGGAGTTTGTGTAAAAAAGAGTTGAAAAAAGAGCTTAAATAATACAGACAAAGTAATTAAATTTTAAATTTTATAGAGATATACATAATTAAATTCTGTAGGTGGAAGGTGAAGGTTATGGAGGTTATTGAACTTGATATAAATGGCAGAGTGAGAGAGGTAGCCATAGAAAATAAGTGGACTTTACTTTATGTCTTAAGAGAAAAATTCAATCTAACTGGAAGTAAATGTGGATGTAGTACAGGTGATTGTGGAGCTTGTAAAATAATTTTAAATGGAGAAGCAGTGAATTCATGTTTGATTTTAGCAAGAAACGCAGTAGGTAAAAAAATCCTGACAATTGAAGGTTTATCAGATGGAATCAATATACATCCAATCCAACAGGCCTTTATTGATTGTGGAGCTGTACAATGTGGATATTGTACTCCAGGTATGATAATGTCAGCAAAAGCTTTACTGGATAAAAATCCAAATCCTTCTGAAATGGATGTTAGAAAGTCCATAGACAATAATCTTTGTAGATGTACAGGATATGTAAAAATTGTCGAGGCTATACTTTTATCAGCAAAAAGAATGGGAGGTGTAGCATGTGAGTAGTGAACTGAATGTTATAGGTGAAAGAGTTCCAATAAGGGATGCTGTGCTTAAAGCTACTGGTCAACTTAAATATACTGCAGATATGAAAATCTCAAATATGTTATATGCCAAGGTATTATTTAGCCCTGTAGCACATGCAAAGATTAAGAGAATAGACACATCAAAAGCAGAAAAATTAGAAGGAGTAAAAGCTATAGCTACATATAAAAATTCACCAAGAATAGCTTTTAACAGCGCAATGAGGTTTTATGAACATGAATTGCCTGAAGTTGAATACATTTTTGATGATATTGTTCGTTTTGTGGGGGATAAAGTTGCAGCAGTTGCAGCTGAAGATTTAAAAACAGCTGAAAAGGCGTTGAAACTTATTGAGGTTGAGTATGAAGAGTTGCCTTCAGTGTTCGACCCAGAAGAAGCAATAAAAGAAAATGCTTGTCCAATACATAAAGGTGGTAATAAGCTTCCAGAAAATGTGCAAGAATGTGGAAATGTAGAAGAAGCTATGGAAAAAGCTGATTATATTTTTAAAGATAAATATACACTCCCAGCTATACATCATGGGGCTATAGAAACTCATGTTGCTATTGCAGACTATGATTATAGTGGAAAACTTACAGTTTATAGTCCTAACCAAAATACTTTTGCTTTTAGAATAATATTATCTAAAATATTTGAATTACCAATGAATAAGGTAAGACTGGTAAGTCCAGCTATTGGAGGTGCTTTTGGAGGAAAATTGGAAATTACCATTGAGCCAATAGTGGCTTTACTGGCAAAACTATCAGGTAGACCTGTCAAACTAGAGCTTAACAGGAGAGAAACTATGGCTTCAACAAGAACTAGACATGGTGCAGTTGTATACCTAAAAACAGGTGTTATGAAAGATGGCCAAATTATAGCACAAGATATGAAAGTTATTACAAATACAGGAGCATACACATCAAGTGCTCTAAATGTAATAGGAGCTATGAGCCATAAGGTTTTTAAAGCATATAAAATTGAAAATATGAGATACACTGGGATTCCAGTGTATACAAATACTCCAATTGCGGGAGCTATGAGAGGATATGGTTCTCCACAAGCTTTCTTTGCTCAACAATCACAATTAAATAAGATTGCGAAGAAACTCAACATGGATATTTTAGATTTGCAACTTAAGAACTTAGTTGAGCCTGATGGAATAGACCAAAGATTTAAAAGTCCTCATGGAAATCCAAGACCAATAGACTGTATCAAAAAAGGGATGGAAATCTTTGAATGGAAAAAACAGATTAAACAACAAAATGATTCAAGTGGGAGATTCTTAATCGGTATAGGCATGGCAGTTGGCTCACATGGAAATGGATGTTTTGGAGCACATAGAGATATAACAGCTTTGATGCTTAAGATGAATGAAGATGGTTCAGCTGTATTATATACAGGTACTCATGACATGGGAAATGCATCTGTAAGTGTTCAAGTGCAAATTATATCTGAAATACTTGGAATAAGCCAAGAAAAAATAGAGTGTATACAAGCAGATACAGAAGCATCACCCTGGAATCTAGGTGACTATGCAAGTAGAGGAGTATTCGTATCTGGAAATGCAGCTTTAAAAGTTGCTAACTCAGTAAAAAAACAACTTTTAAAAGAAGCATCGCAACTTCTCGAAGAGGATGAAGAATGGATAGAATTAAAAAATGATAGAGTTTATTCTATTAAAAATGCTGATAAACATGCTACATTGTGTGATGTTATGATACATGCACAAAGAGTAAATTTAAGAGAAATTATTGGAGTTGAGACATTTGCTTCAGACACTGGCGCAAGTTCATATGGGGTACATTTTGCCAAAGTTGAAGTTGATACAAAATTAGGTGATGTAAAAGTACTAGAATATGTGGCAGTACATGATGTAGGAAAAGCACTAAATCCAATGTCTGTAGAAGGTCAGATTGAAGGGGCAATTCAGATGGGAATAGGATATGCTTTGACAGAGGCACTTGAATTTGATGATAGAGGAAGAATAAAGACTAATTCATTTCGCTCATACCATATGATAAAAGCAAGTGAAATGCCTAAGGTAAAAGTAGGCATGATAGAATGTGGAGAACCTGGTGGTCCATTTGGTGCGAAGAGTATAGGGGAGTGTTCAGTGGTACCATCAGCACCAGCTGTTTCAAATGCTGTAGCTAATGCACTAAATTGTGATTTTTATAGTTTACCATTAAAGAGAGATATTTTACTAGAAAATATAAGTACTTAATCTTTTCTTACAAGAAAGAATTATTTAAGAAATTTTAGATACTGTAGTGTGGCACTTTTTCTAGATGTAAGTATAAATTCTGTGAATGTAAAGGGTGTGGTGGTTATGGATTTAAGATTTAGAGATAAGGTTGTTGTGATAACAGGAGCAGGTCAAGGATTAGGAGCAGGTTTTGCTTTAGATTTTGGAATAGAAGGTGCAATTGTAATTTTGATTGGAAGAACTAAAAATAAGTTGGATAATATTGCGGGTAAAATTATCAAATCAGGAGGGAGAGCATTCGTTGCAGTTTGTGATGTAAGTAAATCGGAAGACGTGGATAATTGCTTTAAAAACTTAATAGAAAAATTTGGGACTGTAGATGTCTTGATTAATAATGTTGCTATTCATAAATCATGTCCAGTAATTGATACTACGGTTGAAGAATGGGATGCTCAGATAAAGACAAATTTGAGTGGAACTTTCTATTGTACTAAGGCTGTTCTACAAACAATGATAGATAATAAATATGGAAAAATAATAAATATTAGTTCAACAGCAGCAAAACATTTTTTTCCCGGATTTTGTGCATATGCTGCTTCTAAAGGAGGTGTGGTAAGTTTTACTCAAACTCTATCTGAAGAAGTGAAAGAATATGGGATTAATGTAAATGCAATATATTTAGGAATGACAAATACAGAATATACAAGAAAAAGATTCGATTATGATGATGCAGTTACAATACCACTTGAAGAAATGTTGCAAGTAGAAGAAGTATCAAAAATTGTGACTTTTCTAGCATCTGATGAAGCTAGTCCAATAATGGGAGCGGCAATTGATGTCTGTGGAAAAAAGGCATAAATAAAATATATTGAGAGGTATAAAAATGATAAGTTTAAATAAAAAGGCGATGGTAGTAGTAAGAGAAATACTGGAAGATGCAGAATCTTTAGGATGTGAGATTATTAAGACAAATTGTGGAGCAACTATAATTGATATGGGTCTAAATTGTAGTGGAAGTTGGAAAGCAGGTGTTTTATTTACCAGAGCTTCTATAGGTGATTTAGGAATAGTGACACTGGGAGATTTTAAATTAAATGAAGAATATTCTTTTTCGTCTGTTGAAGTATTCATAGATAAGCCTTTAATCGCATGTATGGGTTCACAGATTGCAGGGTGGAAACTAGGTGAAGGAGAGTTTGCGACTATAGGCTCAGGTCCAGCAAGAGCTTTAGCAAGGGTTAAATCAGATTGGTATTTTGAAATGACTCCATACAAAGATGATTATCATGAAGCAGTCTTATGCATTCAAGATATAAAATACCCTGATGATAAAACTATTTTAGAAGTTGCAAATGCTTGTAAAGTAAAACCTGAAGACACATATATATTGATTTCACCTAGTACGTGTATTGTAGCATCAATGCAGGTATCAGCAAGAATCATTGAGCAAGTATGCCATAAAATGTTTGAAAAAAATTTTGATGCAAGTCAAATCGTACTTGCAAGAGGGAAAGCGCCAATAGCACCAATAGTAAAAGATGAAATTAAGACTATGGGAAGAATAAATGATGCATTAATTTATGGCAGTGAGACTGAGTTTTGGGTAGATTCAACTGATACTGCTATTGCCAAGACTATACATCAATTGGCAGGGAAAACTTCGTCTCCAAATTATGGAGAATTATTTGAGGATGTATTTGAAAAAGCAGGAAGAGATTTTTTCTATGTAGACCATGATGTGCATTCAATTGGAAAAATACAGATACACAATATAAATACTGGAAAATCATTTTCATCAGGAGAGATAAATTATGCAGCTCTTGAAAGAAGTTTTTTAAAATAAATGATTTAAATTCTATTAATTTAGGGGGATACAAAATGGTGTTAGATAAAACAAGATTAGAAAAATTATACCGTGATATGGTTATGATTCGAAGATTTGAAGAAGTAATAGAAGAGTATGCTGCAAATGGAACTATACCAGGATTTGTACATTTAAGTATAGGGCAGGAGGCTTGTCAAGCAGGTGTAGTAGATGCACTTAGAAAAACAGATTATAAATTTCCAGACCATAGAGGACATGGAACTATAGCACTTTGTGGAACCGACCCAAAACTTGTAATGGCTGAAATATTTGCTAAAGCTACAGGTATAAATGGTGGAAGAGGTGGTTCAATGCATATAAACGATATTGAATGTAGAAATATGGGATTCAATGGAATACAAGGTTCTACTATGGTAACTTGCTTAGGTACAGCTTTTGCATCTGTATATAAAGAAACTGATGATGTAACAGCAGTATTTTTAGGGGATGGAACTTTAGGAGAAGGTACTTGTCATGAAAGTCTTAATATGTCAGCTACATGGAAATTACCAATAATATACTGTTTACTTAATAATCAGTATGCTATATCTACACACTATACAGATTCTCATCCTCAAAAAGAATTAAAAACATGGGGTGAAGGATACGAGATTCCAAGTTATAGAGTGGATGGGAATGATGTAGAAGCGGTAATTGAGATAGTAGAAAAAGCAGCAGATAGAGCAAGAAAAGGTGAAGGTCCAACATTAATAGAGTTTCTTACTTATCGTTGGCAAGGTCATTTTGCAGGAGACCCTGCAGCATATAGACCAGAAGAAGAAGTTAAGTATTGGAAAGATAGAGACCCAATAAAGCTAACTAGAAAAGTACTTATTGAGAGAGAAGGTATGTCAGAAAATGTACTTAAAGATATTGAAGAAGAAATAGAGGATGATGTTCAAGAAATGCTAAGATTCTCATTGGAGAGTCCATCGCCAGATGTTAAAGATGCAGTTACACACACATATGTTGATAGAGAGGTGGAAATAAGATAATGGGAAGAAAACTTTCGTATGGAATGGCAATAAATGAAGCACTTCATCAAGCTATGGAAAATGATGATAGAGTTTTTATATTAGGTGAAGATGTTGCTAAAATGGGTGGAGATTTTGGAATTACTAAGGGGATAATGGCTAAATGGCCAAATAGAATCAAGGATACGGCTTTATCAGAGTCAGCTATATTAGGATTATCAAATGGAGCAGCTCTTTGTGGATTAAGACCCGTACCTGAGATAATGTTTGCAGATTTTTTAGGTGTTTGTTTTGACCAACTTGTAAATAATGCAGCAAAGCTTAATTTTATGTTTCAAGGGAAAGCTCATTGTCCAATTACTGTTCGTGCAGTGCAGGGTGCTGGTATACGCTGTGCATATCATCACTCAGTTTGTGCAGAATCATGGTTTATGAATACTCCAGGACTTGTAGTGGTTTCACCAACAACACCTTATGAAGCTAAAGGTATGTTATTATCAGCTATAAAGAACGATAATCCAGTGTTATTTTTGGAACATAAAATGCTATATAACGTTAAGGGTGAAGTACCAGTTGAACCATATGAGATACCTTTGTATGAGGCTGAGATTGAGAGAGTTGGTAGTGATGTTACAATAGTAGCTACTCAAATGATGTTAGGTCTAGCACATAAAGCTGCAAATGAACTTCAAAAAGAAGGAATTAATGTAGAGATAATCGACCTTAGAACTGTTTTTCCTTATGACAAAAAAACCATAGTAGAATCAGTAGCAAAAACTAGCAGATTGGTTATTGCTCAAGAAGGACCAAGAGTAGGAGGATGGGCGGCTGAAATATCTGCCATGATAAATGAAGATGTATTTGAGTATCTAAGTGCACCAATAAAAAGAGTTACATCAATTGATGCTCCAGTGGCATATGCACCAGTTTTAGAAGACTTTGTTTTGCCAAAATTAGAAAATCTAATTAAAGCTTGTAGAGAAGTTATGCAATATTAATCAAGGGAGGATAAGTCATGATTACAGAGGTTAAAATGCCAAAGTTTGGTCTTTCTATGGAAGATGGGACAATTGGTACATGGTTGATTGAAGAAGGTGCCATTGTAAATAAGGGAGATGAACTCTTAGAAATTGAAACGGATAAGATAACTAATACAGTTGAAGCAACAGAAGGTGGAGTACTAAGAAAGATACTGTTTGAAGAGGGTGAAGTCGTAAATTGTGGGGAAATAATCTGTATAATTGCAGATGCAAATGAAGATATTAGTGGACTTAATCCAACAGTTAAAACAGATATAGAAAAAGAAGAAGATACTCCAAATTTAGAGCAGATAACAGAGGAGAAAAATTTGGAGAAGGAGAAGAAAATAACTCCAAGAGCTAAAAAAATAGCTGAAGAGAAAGGTATTAACTATTCAAATATAGATGGGACAGGAATACATGGAGCAATAACAATTGATGATTTGAAAAACTTCATGAATAAAAATCTAGAAGAAAAGGTAATAGAAACTAATCAAAGCAAAGTGTCTGAAAAGAGTGTACGGCAAGATGCTACATCTATTCCTCAAATTAAGAACGCTAAAACAACTATAGGGGAAAATGATGTGGTAATTAAAATGACTCAAATGCAAAATGTTATAGCAAAAAAAATGCATGAAAGTTTATTGACAACAGCTCAAACGACGATTGCTACTGAACTAGAAATTACAAATCTAACTAAAGTATATAAAAGTTTAAAAGAAAAATATAAAAACGCAGGTATTAAACTGAGTTATACAGCTCTTATAATAAAAGCTGTAGCCCAGGCTCTTGAAAATCATCCTAAACTTAGAACACAAGTATTTGATGAAAATCATTTTAAAATAAATGATGAGATTAATGTAGGTGTGGCTGTAGATATTCCAAATGGATTAGTAGTCCCTGTAATAAAGAATGTAAATTTAAAAGACTTAAGAACTATATGTATAGAGTTGAGTGATTTAAGTGAAAGAGCTAAAAATAATCAATTAAATCAAGATGAAATGAGTAATGGAACTATTACTATAACTAATTTAGGTATGTTTGGAATAACTTATTTTACTCCAGTATTAAATACACCAGAAAGTGCCATTTTAGGCATTGGAAGTATAATAGAGAAGGTTCTTGTAAAAGATGGTGCATTTTATGCGGGTTCTGTAATGAATATGAGCTTGACTCATGACCATAGAGTTGTAGATGGAGCTCCTGGAGCACGTTTTCTTCAAGAAGTCACTCAAAACCTTTTAGATTTTAGATGGATGTAAAATAATTTTATAGCACCACAGTAATCTGGCAGATAGTTTGTTATGCGTTTCTCGAAAGATTTTTTCTCTCCAAACTATCTGTCAAAATTAAAGTATGGCGAAAATTTATATGGAGGTTACTGCATGAGAAAAGTAGATTTGATAATTAAAAACGCTTATCTAATTTCAATGAATACTGAGAGGGAAATATTAAAAGATGCTTGTATAATAATTGAAAAGAGCAAGATAATTGATATAGGAAAGGCTAATTTACTAGAAAAATATGTTTCAGAAAAAACTATAGATGCTAAAGATAAAGTTGTTTTTCCTGGATTTATAAGTACTCATTCTCATCTATTTCAGACTTTATTAAAGGGATTAGGAAGAGATAAATTATTACTAGACTGGCTTGATAGCTCTGTTAGAAGAGCTATCCATAAGATAGATGAGGAGTGTTGCTATTATGCAGCATTAACAGGGTGTATAGAAGCAATTAAAACAGGTACAACTACCATACTCGATTATATGTATTGTCATGGAAAAGAAGGACTTGATGATAGCGTAATACAAGCATTTGAAGACTTAGGAATAAGAGGGATACTTGGCAGAGGTTTTACAGATACAAGTAAATTTCCTGAGGAATTTGGTTGTACTTATCATGATACAGAACAAAAATTCTTTGATGATGTTAGAAGATTAGATAAAAAATATAAGAATCATTCAAGAATTAGTATGGCATTGGCACCTGGGATTATATGGGATAACACAGAAGCTGGCTATAAAGAGATAAGAAAGATAGCTGATGAACTTAATATACCAATAACAATGCATTTACTTGAAACTGAAGATGATGATAAATATTGTTTAGATGATAGAGGTATGAGAACTGTACCATATCTTGAAAAGATGGGGATTTTAGGTCCTGATTTTATTGCAGTTCATTGTATACACATGTCAGATGAAGACATAGAGTTATTTAAAAAGTATGATGTTAAAATATCTCACAACCCTGTATCTAATATGGTTCTAGCAGCAGGAGTGGCACCAATTCCAAGATTTATAGAAGAAGGTTTAACTATAAGTCTTGCATGCGATGGTTCTGCTAGTAATGATACTCAAAATATGCTAGAAGTAATGAAGATGACTACATTATTACAAAAGGTTACTCATAGAGATGCAAAACTTTTACCTTCATCAAGTGTACTTGAAATGGCAACGTTGGGGGGAGCAAAATCTATAAATAAACTGGACTCACTAGGTTCAATAGAGGTAGGAAAAAACGCCGATATTGTAATTTATAACCCATACAAAAGTTCAATTTCTATACCAATTCACGACCCAATTAGTTCACTAATATATTCATCTACTCCAAATAACATAGAAACATCTATTATAGATGGGAAAGTGGTTATGGAGAATAATCAGATAACTACTATAGATGAAGAAAAGGTTCTATATAAAACTCAACAAATAGCAAATAAATTAATATCTGACGTTGGTCTAGGTAATGTACAGTGGGGAAAAAGAATTTATGGATTGTAAAACAATTAAGAGAGGGTGGTAAGAGTATGAATAATCTTGAATTTTTTAGTATACCAAGAGGTAATTTAAAAATAGATGTATTGAATAGAAATGAAAAGCTATTAAGTACAATAAAAGCAAATTCTAAAGAAGATGTATGTATACCAGATGTTGTAGAGTATTATACAGAATTATTTTTTCCTGAAGCAAGTGAAAAAAGACCATATATATTTTCTTCTATGGTTTTATCTTCTGATGGAAAGATGGCATATGAAGATAATAAGGCAGGTCCTTTAATTGGAAAAAATAATTTTGTAGACCCAGATGGTGCTCTAGCAGATTTTTGGGTTTTAAATGTATTAAGAACGTGTTCAGATGCTGTGATTATTGGAGCTAAAACTTTACAAAATGAACCTGGAATAACATGTCATGTATATGATGAAAGTCTGACACAACAAAGAAAATATTGTTTAAATAAAAAATATCAACCATGTGGGGTAGTAGTTTCTTTTGATGCCACAGATATTCCATTTAATCACTACACATTTAAAGTTGATAAAAGCCAAGAATACAAAATGGTCATAGCTACATCTCCAAATGGTTGGGAGTATATAAAAGAAAACTCTCCTCTAAAACATGTGTGTATAGGAAGTTTTAGTTCAATTGAAGATGTTGATGATTGTACATTTGAAGAATTATATAAAGATTTTGATGTTTTTCCTGTAATTGTCACTGGAAAAGATAGTATGCCAGATTCTGAGGTGTTACTTTATGTACTTAAAAATTTAGGAATAGAAAAAGTCTGTGTAGAATCTCCTTCATATTGCACACACTTGATAGAAAATAAGTTATTAGATGAATATTTTATAAATTATTCGATGGTATTTGTAGGTGGAAGGATGACTCCAGGTTGTACAATAGCTTATAGCCATTTAGAACATCCACATTCAGAATTATTGACAATAGGAATTCATAAAAATAATTTTATTTTTACACGTCAGAAACTTCATTATGATATTAAAAGTCAAATAGATTTAACTGGATATAAATATTGATAGCAAAATTTTGGTCATAGTGAATTAACCATTATGATTTAAAAGGGGGAATAGTGAAGATGAACACTGACTTAATAGTAATTGGTGGTGGACCAGGTGGATATGTCGCGGCAATTAGAGGAGCTCAACTTGGATTAAATGTTGTAATTATAGAAAAAAATGAACTTGGAGGTACTTGCTTGAATACAGGTTGTATTCCTACAAAGACATTGTTTAAGGATGCCCAAGTTTTAAATTATTTTAATCATGCTGAAGAATATGGTATAAAAGTTGAACAATATAGGCTGGACTTAGAAAAAGTACAAGAAAGAAAGAAAAAGGTAGTAAAGACTTTAACTAGTGGTGTAAAAGGATTGTTAAAGGCTAATAAAGTAGTAATAGAAAAGGGTGAAGCAAAACTAATAAGTAAAGATTCTGTAGAAATAAAATTGGAGGATGGGTCTAAGAAAATAATTAAAGGTAAAAATATTTTAATTGCATCTGGCTCAAAATCTTCTAAGCCACCGATAAAAGGAGCTAATTTAGAAGGAGTAATAACGAGTAAAGAAGCCTTAGAAATAGACACTTTGCCTAAGCAAATTGTAATTGTTGGAGGAGGAGTTATAGGAATTGAGTTTGCAGGAATCTTAAACGAATTTGGTTCAGATGTGACTATTGTTGAATTTTTGGATACTATAATTCCTATGGTTGATAAAGAGGTATCTTCTAGATTAAGTAAATTACTAAATAAAAGAGGGATAAAAATAATAATTTCATCAAAAGTAGAAGAAATATATAAAAATGGTGAAGGATTAGTTGCAGAGGTAAGTAAGGATGGAGAAAAAATAAAGCTACCTTGTGACAATGTACTTATATCTACAGGAAGAGAGCTTGATGTAGATGGGTTAAACCTAGAAGGTCTAGGTATAAGCTATGACAAAAAAGGAATAAAAGTTGATGAAAATTATTGCACTTCTGTACCAGGAATATATGCAATTGGAGATGTGATTGGAGGAGTAATGCTTGCACATGTTGCATCTGAAGAAGGTAAAGTTGCTGTTGAACGAATGGTAGGAGAAAAAACGAGTGTAGATTATAATCTAGTGCCAAATTCAATTTTTACTTTCCCAGAGGTGTCTACAGTTGGATTATGTGAGGAAGAAGTTAAGGATAAAAAATTAGATTATGTTGTCAGTAAGTTTCAGTTTTCTGGTAACGGGAAAGCACTTACAATGAATGATTCAGAGGGCATGGTCAAGATAATTGCCTCAAAGGATAAAACTACAATATATGGGGTTCATATTATAGGGCCTAATGCTAGTGATTTAATCCATGAGGCTGTGGTTGCAATGAAAGCTATGTTGACAGTTGAAGAAGTTGCAAGTGTTATGCATGGACATCCAACCTTATCAGAAGCTTTTTTAGAAGCATCTATGGGAATATTAGATAAATCAATACATATGCCACCTGTCAGAAAATGATATTGTAAGAAATAAATATAAGAATAAGAAGTGGTTATATATAGGTGGATTAAGTTGAAAACAATTGTATAGAAAAGTAGTTAAATATTAAAAAAGGAAGTATATAATATGAAATTAAAAGTATTTGAAAAACCTTTATTTGTTGAAGAATTAACTTTTAGGGTAGATACTAACTTAATAGAAAAGTACTTACAATTAGACTATGAAATTTGGGTTAAAGGTCTTGAATTATTAGAGGGGTTTGTTGGTTCTGAGATATGGATTAGTGAAAGTAATCCAGGAGAAATAACATCAATAATATATTGGACTGATTATAAGTACTATAAAAATATTGATAAAAACTGGCTCTATGATAGAAAGAAAAAAATGTCTGAATTGATGGGTGAGGGAAACTTAGAATTCATAAAGGCAGAGCATGAAATCAATAAAAGATATAAGCTTAGAGAGTACAAGGAATAAGATTTAGTATTACTAACTATACATAAATAATATTGTGGTCAAAATAAATAGCATTCAAGTTATAAATTAACTATATTAAGGTGTGTATAGCTCAAAATTGATTGTTAATAAATTCATGGTCGTAAAGAAAATAAAATTTATGGGAGGATTTATTTTATGAAAGAGCACGATACATCAAAATTTCATTTAGAGGGAAGACCACCATTAAAAGAAGCGTTACCTTTAGGATTACAGCATTTTGTTTCAATGATAGCAGGTAATATGGTTCCAGCTATGCTTATATCAAGTATAGTAGGACTTGATAAACAGATGTCAACTATGCTTATGCAAGGAGCTATGTTGGTAGCTGGAATAGCAACCTTACTACAATTGTATCCAATACCATTATTTAAAGGGTATAGGTTGGGTTCAAAGCTTCCTGTAATAATGGGTACCAATTATGTATTTTTAGGAGCCTGTCTTTCAGTAGCTGGAAAATATGGACTTAAAGCTCTTTTTGGAGCACAAATTGGTGGAGCAATAGTAGTGTTTTTTATAGCTTTTGGAATTAAGAAGATAAGACATTTATTTACTCCAATTATAGCAGGTACAATGATTGCCTGTATGGGTATTAGCCTATTTCCAACTGCTGTAAAAAATTTAGCTGGAGGAGAAGGTTCAGCAACATTTGGAGAACCTATAAATTTCATGATAGGGCTTATAGTCGTTATAGCGATAATTTTGCTTATGAAATTTGGTAAGGGATTGGTTCAAGATGCTGCAATTTTAATAGGTATAATATTTGGTTATTTAGTGTCACTTGTATTTGGATTGGTTGATTTTTCAGCAATTCAAGGAACTCCAATATTTTCATTTCCAAAGCCATTAGCATTTGGTTTAGAATTTAGACTTGATTTAGTATTGATGTTTGCTATTTTATTTATGGTAGCCATAGCTGATATGATGGGAGCTGCAACAATTGCTACTATGGGAGCTATGAATAGAGAAGTTACAGATAAAGAATTAGAGTCTGCTACTATGGGAAATGCCTTGACATCTATAATAGCATCTATATTTAGTTCAATACCAACTGGAGTATTTGGTCAAAATGCTGCAATTGTGGCTATAAACAAGGTTACTAGTAGATTTGTATTGGCAATTACAGGTGTTGTATTGATTTTGGTTGGATTTTCGCCACTATTGGGAGCAATAATAACAACTATACCTTCATGCATAATAGGAGGAGTTACTTTAATAGTATTCTCATCTATTGCTATGGCTGGTTATGATATGATAAGTCAATCTGGGTTTACATCAGATAACAATCTTATAGCTGGAGTATCAATTACCTTAAGTATAGGTATAACTTCAGTTCCTCAGACTTTGGAAAAATTTCCAGAAATTATTAGAACTTTAGTTGGAAACTCTTGTATAGTATCAGTATTTATTGTAGCAATGATAATTAAGTATATATTATCAATAAAATCGAATAAGTCTAATGATATAAAAATAGAGGCTTAAATTAAAATTTATAGGAGGTATAGTTATGGCTAAAATATTGGGAATATGTGGAAGTCCAAGAAAGGGAGCAACTGAATATGCAATACTCCAAGCATTAGAAGAAGCTAAAAAGATACCAGGTATAGAAATTGATTTTTGGACTGTAAGAGGGAAAAATATAGGGCCATGTATACATTGTGATGCTTGTATGAGAAAAGCAGAAAAATGTACAATACAAGATGACATGGGCGAACTAGAAAAAAAATTACTAGAGGCAGATGGATTTATAATAGGTTCTCCTGTTTATGATATGGGTATAACTGCTCAACTGACTGCTGTATTAAATAGATTGAGACACATGTATTTAGTACATGGATGTAATTTACAAAACAAAGTAGGTGCAGCCATAACTACTGGAGGGACTAGATATGGTGGTCAGGAAATGGCTAGGTTGCCAATTATAAATTTCTTTTTAATGCATGAAGTATTGGTAACAGGAGGTCTTATTGGAGGATATACTGGTGCTAGTATTTGGAGTAAGGATGCAAAGGAACAAGGTGCAAAAGAAGATGAAGTAGGTATGAATACTATAAAAAGACTTGGCAGAGGCATAGCTGAAGCTGTTAAGGTATCTAAGTATGGGCTTGAAAAGTGGAATACAGAAAAAGATGAATTAGGAATATTAAGTGAAGATGAAAAGAGTCCAGTAAAAGATCACTAGAATTTATTTGATGATGTATAATTTAAATAACCCCTTTCAATATTTATTAGATAGTGTTTAATAAATATTAAAAGGGGTTATTTGGTATATAAAAATTATTTGTAATAAAGTAAGATATATTAATAAATATGATAGAATATATATTATAAATTAAATTTTAGAAATATAAGGGGGGAACTTTGAGTTCTTATAAATTTCCTATATTATAAGAACCAATACTTTATGCGGGATTTATTAAATGTAACACTTATAGCAATACTTGTTTTGATAAATGCTTTTTTTGTGGCTTGTGAATTTGCTATGGTAAAGCTTCGTAGTTCTAGAATAGATACTATGATAGCTGAAGGCAATAATAATGCAATAAGATGTAGAACAATAAAAGATAATTTAAATTCCTATCTTTCTGCATGTCAACTTGGGATAACACTCTGTTCACTTGCCTTAGGTTGGATGGGAGAATCTACAGTTAAAGAGTTAATTTTACCAATAATAAGTATCTTTAATCTTAGTGAAAGTATTATATATACTATATCAATTTCTATTTCCTTTTTAATTATAACGATGGTAGAAGTTGTAATAGGAGAATTAGTTCCTAAAGCTTTAGCGCTTTATAATACAGAAAAGATAATGTTAAGTACATCTTTTTTATTAATAGGATTTTATAAGTTAACATATCCAGTAATATATTTTTTCAACCTAAGTACTGATTTATTTCTTAAACCATTTGGATATTCACAAGCTGATGAGGTTGATGAGCCACATACAGGTGATGAAATAAGGCTATTGGTAGAAGAAAGTTATAAAAGTGGTCTTATAGATGAATCAGAACAAAGATTTGTTGATAATATTTTTGAATTTGAGGAAAAGAAAATTAGAGAGATAATGGTACCTAGAACTGATATGGTATGTATATATGAAAGTGATTCAGAAGAAAAGATATTATCTATTTTAAAAGAAGAAGGTGTAACAAGATACCCAGTATGTAGAAAAAATAAAGATGATATATTAGGTTTTGTACATATAAGAGATTTATATAATCAAAAGATAAATGAAAATAAAATTGAACTAAAACAGATATTGAGAGATATTATATACATATCTGAAAACTTGACTATAGATAAGGCTCTTGAGATAATAAGAAAAGAGAAGCTTCAACTTGCGATAGTAGTGGATGAATACGGTGGTACATCTGGAGTGGTTACAATAGAAGATATATTAGAAGAGATAGTTGGAGAAATTCAAGATGAATTTGACAAAGAAGAGACTCATATTAAGAAAATAGGAGCAGGTTCTTATTTGGTTGATGGAACGGAGTCGATTAACTATATTAACAAGTATTTTGGGCTTGATATAGAACATGATGGATTTGACAGTATAGGTGGATGGATATCCTATATGCTTGGTTCAAATATTAAAGTAAATCAAAGTGTTACTTTTGAAAACTATAATTTTACAATATTAGAATTGGATAAATTGAGGGTTGTAAAATTAATCATAAAAAGTGTAATATAATTATATCAAAAAATGTTGGAGGAATTGTATGCAAAAAGTAGAAGGAATTATTTTTGATATGGATGGAGTTTTATTTGATTCAGAGAGAATATCTCTTGAATTTTGGATAGAGACATTTGAAAAGTATGGATATACTATGACTAAAGAAATATACACATCAGTTATGGGAAGAAATCGTAAGGGGATAATAGAAGGTCTTACAAATATATACGATAGGTCTGTGCCAATAATAGATTTGTATGATGAAAAAACTAAAAATATGATTGAATTTATGGATAGAGAAGGAGCCCCTATTAAATTAGGAGTCAATGAATTAATCTCTTTCTTGAAAGAAAGTGGATATAAAATGGCTGTTGCAACATCTACGAAAAGAGAAAGAGCTATAAAGAGATTAGCTAAAGCAAACTTAAAAGAGTACTTTGATGCTATAGTATGTGGGGATGATGTTGTAAATTCTAAGCCAAATCCAGAAATATTCTTAAAAGCAGCTAAAAAAATAAATATAGAACCACAAAATTGTATTGTTATAGAGGATTCCCCTATGGGTGTGGAAGCTGCATATAATGGTGGTATAAGATGTATAAATGTACCAGATTTAAAAGAACCAGATGAACAGATTAAAGCACAATCACATAAGATACTTGAAAATTTATTAGAAGTTAGAGAATACCTAAAAAGTTTGAATTCTAAAACATGTAATAACCTATAATATAAAATATTAAATTAAATAAATTAAATATAATTTCTTTGATTTAGAATAAATCCATGAATATGAGAAAAAATAATTATAAACAACTAGGAGGAATATTCATGGATAATGTAGGTTCTCTATTATATTTTTTATTTAATTTTTTCTTGTATGGTTTTATAGGTTGGATAATTGAAAACTTATACAGTTATTATACACAAGGGCATTTTCAAGAGGATGGATTTTTAAATGGTCCCTTTAAGCCAATGTATGCAATTGCAATGTCGATTATAATAGAGGTCTCAAGATTTATTGACCCAAATAATATATTTGCATTGCTTTTATTATGTTTAGTAGTACCAACAACAGTAGAATATATTACAGGTATACTTATGAAAATATATTTTAATAAGATATATTGGGATTATTCTGATTACAAGTACAATCGTAGTGGAATAGTATGTCTAAAGTTTTCTATGTACTGGACTGTACTGACTTTTATTGGAGTAAGATATTTTCAAGTATATATAGTTGATAATTTGTATCGACTTATAATTCCTTATTGGCCAATTCTTGTAACTGTATTGTTGATAGCACTATTTGTAGATGAAGTTTTTACTATAAAACTATTGAGAGGAAATAGAGATATAGTGGAAAGGTAACTTAAAAAGTATAGATTAAACTTAGATTGTAGTAGAAAGAAAGCTATGTTAAAATGGTGAAATCATTTAAAATTAGCTTTCTTTTTTATTTGATGAATTTATTTGAGAATATTATAATAGGTTATAAAGTTTTCTATTTAAATCAAAATAAAATATAGAAAATAGGGAGTGATTGATAATGGGTAAAGTAAGATTTGGTATTATTGGGACTAGTAATATATCAAAGATATTTCTAAAAGCTGCTTCTAGGATTAAAGAATTTGAATTGATTGCTGTATATTCAAGGGATTTAGAAAAAGCTAAGGAATTTGGAGAACCATATGGAGCAAGTATTTTTTTTGATAATTTAGAACAAATGGCTAAATCAAATGATATAGATGCTATATACATAGCTTCTCCAAATGCTATACATTCAAAACAAGCTCTTACTTGTTTAAAATACAAAAAACATGTACTTTGTGAGAAATCATTAGCATCTAATTTAAAAGAAGTAAGACTAATGATAGAAACAGCTAGAGATAATAATGTACTTCTTATGGAAGCTATGAGGATTACATGTGTTCCAAACTTTAAGGCAGTTAAAGAAAACTTATATAAAATAGGAAAGATAAGAAGATACTTTGGAAGTTATTGTCAGTATTCTTCGAGATATGATAAATATAAGAATGGAATTATAGAAAATGCTTTTAAAAAAGAGTTATCGAATGGTGCATTGATGGACATAGGAGTGTATTGTATACATCCAATGGTAAATCTATTTGGAGCTCCAAAATCAGTAAAGGCAATTTCTCATATACTTCAAACTGGCGTTGATGGAGAAGGTTCAGCTATATTTCAATATGATGAGATGGATGCAATAATTCAGTATTCAAAAATAGCTAATTCTCATATACCATCTGAGATACAAGGAGAAGAGGGAAGTATAATAATTGAAAGACTTAATCTATTTGAAAAAGCTATTATAAAGTATAGAGATGGAAGAGAAGAAGATATATCTATTTTAAAAGAAAAAGAAGAGGAAAAACCTAGAGAAATAGAAGGTATGTATTATGAACTTATGGAGTTTATAAGTCTTATAAATAATAATAAAATGGAGTCTAATATAAACTCTCATGAAAATTCAACAATCGTAATGGAACTTATGGATGAAATAAGAAGACAATGTAATATTGTTTATCCAGCTGATAGTATATAATTTATGTTATAAAATATATAGTAATATAACAAGTATGAGGTGATGTGTATGTGTAATGTAAAGTGGGCTATATTGGGACCTGGGACTATTGCGTCAGAGTTTGCACAAGCTATGACTGAGTTAAGTTGTAATGTGTATGCAGTTGCTTCAAGAAGTTTTGAAAGAGCTGAGAACTTTGCGAATAAGTTTGGAATAAAAAAAGTATATGATGATTATGATAAAATGTTAAAGAATGAGGAAATAGATGTAGTGTATATATCTACTCCACATTGTAACCATTATGAATATATAATGAAAAGCTTAGAAAATGGAAAACATGTTTTTTGTGAAAAAGCTATAACAGTAAATGGAAGGCAACTAAAAGAGATTGTAACTTTAGCTAATGAAAAACACTTAATAGTGGCAGAGGCAATGACTATTTATTATATGCCTTTATATAAAAAATTAAAAGATATATTAGAGTCTGGAAGTTTAGGAAAAATTAAAATGATACAAGTATCTTTTGGAAGTTGCAAAGAGTATGATGTTAATAATAGATTTTTTAGTCAAGACTTAGCTGGAGGAGCATTGCTTGATATTGGTACATATGCGCTTTCATTTGCTAGATACTTTATGTCAGCTCAACCAAGTGAGATTTTAACAACTGTTAAAAATTTTGAAACAGGTGTGGATGAACAATCTGGAATAATTTTAAAAAATTCCAATGATGAGATGGCTGTAATATCATTAACTATGAGGGCAAAGATGCCTAAAAAAGGTGTTGTTGCAGGTGAATTAGGATTTATAACCATAGAGAATTTTCCACGAGCATCAAAAGCTACAATAACTTATACAGATGATGGAAGAGTTGAAGATATAGAGTGTGGATATACAGAAAAAGCTTTAAAATATGAAATTGAATATATTAATAATTGTATCTTAAACAAAATAAAAGCTGATACCATAGAATTGTCTATAGATGTCATGACTTTAATGGATGAGATAAGAAAACAATGGGGATTAAGGTATACTTTTGAATAAATTTAATTTTATATTAAGTTAAAATGTATACATAGTTAAGTATTAAAATGTCAAATTATAAGTATAAAAAGGTACTAAGAAGAAACTCTATTTTAGTACTTTTTTTCTATTTTTTTTACAATTTTGTAACAGTATTAAAAAAAGTTTTGGCGATTTTATTACAATTTTGTAGTTGAATATATACATCAAAACTAATATGATTAATAATAACATAAATTTGAATATTTTTAGAGGAGAGAAAATATGAGAAAATTGATATACTTTATTACTCCGTTTATAATAGGCGTAGTATTTTTATTTGGGCTAGACAAATTTCTTGATTCTAAAACTGATGAACTTTTGAGGGAGAAAAATCTGCTTCCAATTATGGATGATACTTTAAGTGATATAAAGGACAAAGGTGTTACAGCAAATAATCATTTTTTGAGAGAAAAAGATATTATGATTTTGGGGTCATCAGAACTTGGTAATTCAACAAAACAACATCCGAAGTACTATTTTAATACAGATAGGAGTAAAAACAAGGTTTTTGCAATTGGAAGAGCTTATACTCAGACATTACAAGATGCTGCAATATTAGGAAGTATGAATCCTAATGTTGATAACAAAAAGGTTGTCTTGTTAGTTTCTATGCAATGGTTTATGGAGAAAGATGGGGTAACAAGCCATCATTATCAGTCCAGATTTTCACCAATACAATTTTATAGATTTTTAGATAATCCAAAAATATCTAAAGAAAATAAGAGTGAATATGCAAAAAAATCAAGCAAACTATTATGGGGAAGTGACGAGTATAAAGCAGAAGCACTATATGCAAAGCTATATGAACCTAAGACCTTGTCGGAAAAAGCTGAGAAGGCGATTTTAGAGCCTTATTTTCAAGGAAGAAAGTATTGTATAGCTCTTAAAGAAAAAGGGATACTTTATAAAAAATTAATTAGACTAGATGAAAAGAGAAAAGAAAAAAGAAAAGGACCAATAAATTGGTCACATGAGAGAAAGAAAGCTGTTGAAGATGCTAAAAAAAGAGTTGGTAAAAATCCACTAAATATTGATAAGTATTATTATCAAATGCATTTTAAGGATGGTATAGAACAATTTAAAGGAAGAGATAAAGACATAGATTTGTTAACTTCTAAGGAGTTTGAAAGTTACAAACTTATGCTAAATGTCTGTACTGACTTAGATATTAAGCCAGTTGTTGTACTAATCCCAAGTATGGGTAAATTTTATGATTTGACTGGAATATCTGAAAAGGAAAGAGACCAATACTATGATAAAGCACAAAAAATAGCAGAAAGTAAGGGTTTTGAAGTTTTAAATCTTAAAGATAAAGGGTCAGATAAATATTATTTAAGAGATGTAATGCATCTTGGTACGAAAGGATGGGTAGATGTCTGTGAGAGATTATTTAAGATATTTAAAGAGCAATAAGGAATTGGTAACTAGCATTTGTTTAACTATGGTTATAATATTGGCGATAGGAGTTCTAACATTTATTCCATTTAAAGAATTGCCATTTATTTATAACGGATTTTAAAGGAGCATTTTTATATGAAGATTATTGAAGGAATAAAAAAATATTCAAATACAGATAGAATAGCATTAATGTGTAATGAAAATAAACTTTCTTATAAAGATTTAAATCAGTACTCTGATGCTATATCAGTTTTTCTAAAAGATGTATACAAAGAAGAAGATACTCCAATAGTGATTTATGGAAATAAAGAAAATATGATAATGGCATGTATGATAGGAGCTTTAAAATCAGGAAGAGCATATGTACCTCTTGACATTAGTTTTCCAATAGATAGAGTTTTTGAAGTTACTAAAGAAATAAAACCAAAAGTACTATTTAATTTTAGTGATGAAAAAGATTTTGGAGATATCAATGTAATTGATATGAACAAACTAAATGACATAATAAATGAATATCAAGGAAAATCATTACATAAAGAAAACTGGGTAAAAGATGATGAAAATGCATATATACTATTTACTTCAGGAAGTACAGGAAAACCAAAAGGAGTTCAAATAAGTTCAAACAATTTAGATAGTTTTTCAGATTGGATAAGTCCGTACCTAAATATAGATGGAAGTGAAAAAGTAATAATGAATCAAGCAGCATATTCTTTTGACCTTTCAGTTACAACAATATATCCTGGTCTTATTTATGGGGCGACATTATTTTCAATATCAAAAGATGTATTGGCAGATTATAAAGAACTATTTAGACAGTTTAGTATGTCAGATATAGCCGTATGGGTGTCAACCCCTTCTTTTGCAGGTGTATGCGTGACAGAAAAAGAATTTAATAGTAAAATGCTTCCTAAACTTGAATCAATGATATTCATAGGAGAAGCACTTTCAAAAAATCTTACTAAAGAACTTATGAGTAGATTTCCAAATACAAGAGTCATCAATGGTTATGGTCCAACTGAAGCAACTGTTGGTGTAAGTGTAAATGATATGACTCAAGAAGCTATCAATGATGAAAAAAGTCTTCCAGTTGGATATCCTATGCCAAACTGTAAAATAAAAATACTTGATGAAGATGGAAATGAGCTTAAAGAAAATGAAAAAGGTGAAATTATAATAATTGGACCATCAGTTTCTAAAGGTTACTTTAATAATAAAGAAAAAACTGATGAAGTATTCTTCTATGATGAAATAGATGGTGTAAAATGGAGAGCTTATAAAACTGGAGATATGGGATATCTTCTAGATGGAAATATATACTATTGTGGAAGAAAAGACTTCCAAATAAAACTAAATGGATTTAGAATTGAAATAGAAGATATAGAGAATAATTTAAGAAAAGTACATAATGTAAAAAATGCAGTAGTTTTACCAATATATAAGGACGAAAAAATTGCTTACTTAAAAGGTATTGTTGAGTTAAATGAAAAGAATGATTTAAGCAATATTAAAAATGGGATGATAATAAAAAAGGAATTGGGAAAATATATACCTTCATATATGATTCCAAGAAATATTTCAATAATCTCTGAGTTTCCAACAAATATCAATGGTAAAATAGACAGAAAGAAACTTATGGAGGAAATTTAATGATTTTTTCACAGTATGGAGATTATTTTTATCTTTATATATTATTATTAACATCAATACCAGCAGTGATTTTAGGTCTAATGGGTAAGAATATAAAGTATTATGGTATGTTGGCAAGTTTATTTATGATATTCTTAATTGTAGGTATGGATGTCCAACTAAAATATCTAGTAATATTTATTATTCTTGAAGTGATAATAGTTAAGGGATATGAATATGTAAGAAGAAAAACTAAAAATAAATACATATATTGGGGATTCTTGTTTGCATCAATGCTCCCAATAATAATCAATAAAATATCTCCAGTTACTTCTTTTGGAATAATTGGATTTATTGGAATATCATACTTAAATTTCAGAACTATACAAATGGTTATTGAAATTTATGATGGAGCTATAAAAGAAGTTAAAATTTCAAGAATGCTTTATTTTATGCTGTTTTTTCCAACATTAAGTTCTGGTCCTATTGATAGGTCAAGACGTTTTGAGCAAGATTTGGAAAAACAAATATCTAGAAAAGAGTATCTAGAAGAGTACTTACTGCCTGGAATAAAAAATATTGTTATGGGTGTAGGTTATAAGTTTGTTATAGCATTTTTGATAAATACATATTGGGTATCAAGAATACCTAAAGATATGAGTTTTATAAATATTTTAAGTTACATGTACGCATACAGTTTGTATTTATTCTTTGACTTTGCAGGTTATAGTTTGTTTGCTATAGGTACAGGATATATCTTTGGAATACAAGTACCTATAAACTTTGACAAGCCATTTATAAGTAAAGATATGAAGGAATTCTGGACAAGATGGCATATAAGTCTTTCAAGATGGTTTGGAGATTATATTTTTTCAAGATTTGTTATGTCATCAATGAGAAAGAAAAGATTTAAGAAAAGAACTACTGCTGCTCATGTAGCTCAAATGATAACCATGATAACGATGGGATTTTGGCATGGTCTAACTTGGTATTACATTGCTTATGGTGTATATCAGGGGTTGGCACTTGTTTTAACTGATATATATCAGAGAAAATCTAAGTTTTATAAAAAACATAAAAAAGAAAAATGGTTCGAGAGAGTTCAAATTTTCATTACATTCCATATTGTATGTTTTGGATTACTGATATTCTCAGGTTATTTAGCTTAATTTTAAGGAGGCAAATTTATGCAAGAAACAGTTATAGAAATATTTGAAGATGTATTAGGAACTGATGAGATAAGAGAAGATTTAGACCTTAATTTATTTGAGACAGAGCTTTTAGACTCATTAGCTATAATTGAAGTTTTACTTGAAATTGAAAATAGACTAGGAATAGAACTTCAACCAACTGATTTAGAGAGAAAAGATATGTCTACTGTAAATAATTTAGTAAAATTCTTGGAAACAAGAAAATAAATTAATAATTAAGTTTTAAATATTAATTTATAAAACAAAGCTTTACAAAGTCCATCTGATATTAATATTTGATGGACTTTTTTTATTATAATATAAGTTATTTTAAATTGAATTTCAATTTAGTGAAAATGTTTAGCTTGTAATAATAATTTTGTAAAAGTAGGTATTATTGTAATATTATAGGAGCAAAATATACATATTTAGGAGGAAAAGCGATGTCTTTAAATTCAATAGATAGAAAAAAAGAAATACTTAAATTATTAGATTCAAAAGGTAAGGTAAATACAAAAGAGTTAGTAAAGAAACTAGAAGTATCATCAGAGACAATAAGAAGGTATTTAGAAGAATTAGAAAATGAAAATAAATTAAAAAAGGTCTATGGTGGTGCTATAAAAATAAATTATGGAGTGATTGAACCAGCACATATAAAGAGAAATAGTACTAATTTGGATAAAAAACAAAGTATTGCTAAATATGCAGCTAAATTTGTGAATGACAATGAGTCAATAGCCATAGATGAAGGGACTACTAATTTGCAGATTGTGGATTATATAGTATCTGTAAAAAACTTGAAAGTAATTACAAACTCTTATCCTGTACTGTCAAAATTGATTTCTTATGAAAATCAAGGATTATTTGATGGAGAGGTTATCTTTATTGGGGGAAAAGTAAATTTAAAGCATCAAAGAACAGCATGCCCAATGTCAATAGATACTATGAAAAACTTATATGTAGATAAAGCTTTTATATCTAGTGAAGGTATACTTGATAGTTTTGGAATCAGCAGTATAGACCAAAACAAAGCATTATTATCAAAAAAATATATAAAAAATTCAAAAGAGAGTTTTGTATTGTGTGATAGTTCTAAAATTGGAATTGTCAGTATGTATAAAATAGCAGATTTAGAAGAATTAGACTTTGTAATTTGTGATACAGAACCTCCAAACGAATGGAGAGATAAATTAAACGAAATAAACATAACATGGATAGAAGCAAAATAAATACAATAAAATATAACTAGCTCATAGATTTAGATGAAAAAATAAATTTTAACTTATAATTTAGAGTTTTGTGAAGTTTTGTTATAGAATAGTAAAAACAAGTATAACCAATTAAAAACAACTAAAAGCATAAATTTAATATACATTTAACCTAAATATGATGTATAATTAACATGTAAAAGCTATACTTTAAAAGTAAAAACAAATAAAAACACAAAAATTCTAAAAGAATCTATGGAGGCTATAAATATGAAAAAGATATATGGAGAAAAAATAAAGGCAGTAGTATTTGATTGGGCTGGAACAACAGTTGATTATGGATGTTTTGCACCTCTTAATGTATTTATAGAGATATTTAAAAGAAGAGGCATAGATGTAACAATGGAAGAAGCAAGAAAACCTATGGGAAAATTAAAGATAGACCATATAAGAGAAATGTGTGAAATGGATAGAATAAAAAACCTTTGGTCAGAAAAATTTGGTAAAGCACCAACTGAAGAAGACGTAAATGAGCTTTATGCTGAATTTGAGCCAATGTTATTTGAAACATTAGAAGAATATACAACTCCAATTCCTCATGTTGTTGAAACTGTTGAGAAATTAAGAAAAAATGGATTAAAAATAGGCTCTACAACAGGTTATACAAGAGAAATGATGAACATAGTTGAACCAAACGCAGCAAAAAAAGGATATTCACCAGATTTTCTTGTAACTCCATCAGAAGTATCTCAAGGAAGACCATATCCTTGGATGTGTTATAAAAATGCTGAAGCTCTAGGGGTATCTCCTATGAGTTCTATGGTAAAGGTAGGAGATACAATCAGTGATGTAAAAGAAGGCGTAAATGCAGGAATGTGGAGTGTTGCTGTAATAAAAGGTTCAAGCGAACTAGGACTTACACAAGAAGAAGTAGATAACATGGATAAAGAAGAACTAAAAGTTAAGATGGATATTGTTTCAAAGAAATTTAAAGAAGCAGGTGCACATTTTGTAATAGAAACTATGGCTCAATTAGAAGATGTTTTAGTAAAAATAGAAAATGAAACTATTAAGTCAGACTTTGTACCAGAGAATGATTACATATTACTTACACCAGGACCACTATCTACTACTAAATCAGTAAGAGCATCTATGTTAAAGGACTGGTGTACTTGGGATGTTGAATATAATGACTTAGTTCAAGATGTTAGAAGAAGATTAGTATCTCTAGGAACAAAAAATACAGATAAATACACAAGTGTATTAATGCAAGGAAGTGGAACTTTCTCAGTAGAGGCTACAATAGGAAGTGCTATTCCAAAAGATGGTAAACTTCTTGTAATTGCAAATGGAGCATACGGAAAGAGAATGAAAGATATATGTAATTATTTAAATATAGAATTTGTTGATTGTACATTTAAAGATGTAGAGGCAGTTGATTTAAATGTAGTAGAAAATTTATTGAAAGAAAATAAAGATATAACACATATATCAATGGTTCACTGTGAAACTACTACAGGTAGATTAAATCCTATACAAGAAGTAGGAAAACTTGCAAAAGAATATAATAAGATTTATATAGTTGATGCTATGAGTAGTTTTGGAGGAATTGAGATTGATGTTGAAGACTTTAATATAGATTTTTTAGTTAGTAGTTCTAATAAGTGTATACAAGGAGTACCTGGATTTGGTTTTATAATAGCTAATAAAGAAGAATTGGCTAAATGTAAAGGTATATCTAAGTCATTATCTCTTGATGTATATGCACAATGGGATACTATGGAGAAGAATAATGGTAAATGGAGATTTACTTCACCTACACATGTTGTAAGAGCTTTTTATCAAGCGTTATTGGAGTTAGAAGAAGAAGGGTCTGTTGAAAAAAGATACGCTAGATATAAAGAAAATCAGTTTACAATAGCGTCAAGATTAAAATCTTTAGGCTTTGACACTTTGGTAAATGATGGTGCTCAATCACCTGTAATAACAACTTTCTTATATCCTAAAAATGCAAATTTCGAATTTATGGAATTCTATACTTATCTAAAAGAGAATGGATTTGTTATTTATCCAGGTAAATTGACTGATATAGATACATTTAGAATAGGTAGTATAGGAGAAGTTTATCCAACTGATATGGATAGATTGGCTGATGTAATCGAAAAATTCATCAATATGTAGAAGCTGTCAGATTGTAAATTACTATAGAGTTTAGAGACTAATATTTTAGAAATTTATATAACAAATATATATTGAGTAATAGGGATGTATTTTACTTAATCTATAAATCTAAGAAAATTGGATTTATAGTTTGGATATAATATTTCCCTATTATTTTTTTATTACTTATATAAATTAAAATAGAGATTAAATGAGGAGTGTTTTATTGAATATAATTATTATGCTTGACAACGTAACAATGTTTTGTTATATTATTTTCAAGGATAAAATACGTTAAAGAAAGGATACCATTATGAATGAAGGATTAAATTCACTAAGCTTTAATGGAGTTGGGAAGTGTAAAGGTGGGATTTTTGATAATGTTAATATAACAGGAACAGGAAAGATAGAAGGAAATATAAAATGTAGTAAATTTGATTCTTCTGGTTCAGCAAAGGTGTTTGGGACAACAGAATGTAATGAATTTTTTACATCAGGTCTAAGTAAAGTAGAAGGAAATATATTGGCTTCAAAAGTGGATATATCTGGACTTCTTAAATGTACAGGAAATATTAATTCTATCGAAATCGATACTGGTGGAATTATTAATGTAGAAGGAAATATAAAGTCAGATATTATTCATGGACAAGGATATTTAAAAGCCAATAATAATATAGATTGTGAAAGTATCAAATTAAGTGGAATTTTAAATTGTAATGGATTTTTGAACTGTGAAGAAATTAATATTAGTTTGAATGGAATTTCTAATTTTAATGAAGTTGGAGCAAGTAGGATAAATATAAAAAAAGGTCATGGAGATTATTGCAAAAAATTTCGTATGTTGGAAAAAAAATCTATAAATTTTGAAAAAGTATCTTCAAATTTAATAGGTCTAGGTCTATTATCAATTAGAACATATACAGAAAGTAAGTTATTTGCAAATATTATAGAGGCAGATGAAATAAGCTTAGAAAATAGTGAAATCAAAGTTGTAAGAGGTAAAAACATTAAAGTAGGTAAAGGATGTTATATAGAAAGTTTGGAGTACAGTGAAAGTATAGAGATTGATGAAGATTCAATAGTTGCTGAAATAAAGAATATAAATGAGACAGTAAACTTAAAGAAAGATAAGTAATAAATAGTTTTAAAAATAAAATTTAAAATGAGGTAATAGTATGGAAAAAGGGTCTATAAAAATACTTGGAGAAGGATTTATAAGTAGTGGAGAATATGAAAGCATAAAAATCATGGGAAGTGCTAAATCAAAAGGAAATGTAACAAGTGATGAAGTAAAAGTGTTTGGAGATGCAAAGTTTGAAGGTGATATAAATATAAAAAACTTTGTTGTAAATGGAAAAGCTGTTATAAGAGGGAATCTTAAAGCCGAACGTGTAAGGGTGAATGGGCAACTTAGTATAGATGGAGATGCAGAAATAGATGACTTGGTTATAACTGCACAACAGAAAGTCGATGGTAAACTGAAATGCAATAATGTTACAATAAAAGGACAATTAAGTGTGAATGAAAATATGTATGCACAAGATATAAAAATATATGGTGAAATGAGAAATAAAGCAAATATAGAATGTGAAGATATAAAGGTATACGGAGCTATAAAATGTGATGGTCTTTTAAATGGAGAAAATATATATGTTTATTCAGGAGGAGGCTCTTATTGTAAGGAAATAGGTGCAACCAATATAAAAATAGGAAGAAGTAAAAATGCTTTTCAACTGATTAAAATTATTAATATTTTTTCTGGAAAATTTAAATGTGATTTGATAGAGGGAGATACTATTGAATTAGAAGATGCATCAATAAAAGATATACGTGGGAAAAATATATCTTTAGTAGATAATTGTGATGTTGGAAATATTGAATACAGTGATAATTTATCAGTTTCAGATAATTCTACTGTAAAAAACAGTATAAAGGTGGGCTAGAGAAGTTATGGAAGAATTAATATCTAAGAAAGATTTACTGAGTAAAACTAATATATCTTATGGACAATTATATAGATGGAAAAGAAAAAATATTATACCAGAAGAATGGTTTATAAAAAAATCAGCTTTTACAGGTCAAGAAACTTTCTTTCCAAGAGATAAAATACTAGAGAGAATAGAACTAATATTATCTATGAAAGAAGAGACTTCTCTTGATGATATTGCAAATATGTTTATGAAAAAAGATACTAATAAAGAGTTTGATATTGATTTTATTCTCAGTAAAGAAGTTATATGTAATTATACAAAGGAAATATTTCAAAACTTATATAAGAAAGAGCAGAGTATAGGTAAAAAAGAACTACTTATATTGAATATAATAGAGAAATTTTTAGTTAAATCTACAATAACTTTTGAAGAATTAAAGCTGATAGTTAACATAATAGAAGAAAACTTTACAGTAATATATAATGAAAATGGTAAAATTTATTTATTTAGAAAGTTTGGAGTTCCATTTGTAGTAGGTTGTTTAGATTATAAAAAAGTAAGATTTGAAAAAGATGTAGTCAAAATTATTGAAATCGATTTGATGAAAGAAATAAACGATATCAGTATAAGATTGTCATAGTAGATTATCTTATCTAAATTATCTCACATAAATTTAAATGGTGTATAGTTTTAAGGGAATAATAAAATGAACCATAATGAATTACTATAAATTATATTCAAAGGATATTTTATATCTATAGTAATCTTTATGGTTTATTTTAATGTTATAAATACACTTTTTTATTCATGTTAATCTTGAAATCTAGGATTTAAAGATGGCCTAAAGTTTACTTATAATATTTGCTGTAAAGCCTTTACCAAGTATATAGTCGATGAGATGTTTTCTATCTTCAGAAAATAAGGTTATATCTACATCTGAATGAGTACGTGTTTTTATGTTTGTAAATAATTCGATTGCATATCCACCCCAAAAAGCATAAGTCAAGTTACAATCTTTTATAAATTCATAACATTCGGTTATAAGGTGTTTCATAATTCCACCTCCAAATTCTAATAAATTGATTCGTATCTTTATTATCAATATCTATGTACAGATTATGAGTAAAATTATATCATTTAAAATTACCCAATACAATTGATTATATGAGAGTATGAAAAAAGCAGCGTTCCTATCTTCCCGCGCGGGGATTAGTAAACGCCACTTATATTGTCTTATTCAAATAATGAGTTTTTAAAATCTAAGAAATATCCTTGTGGATGAAGACATACAGGACAAGCTTTTGGAGCTTCTTTACCTACATGTATATGTCCACAATTTGTACATAGCCATTGAATATCTTCATTTCTTCTGAATAAAGTACCTTCTTCTAAATCAGTAGCATATCTACCAAATCTATCACCATGAACTTTTTCTATTTCAGCTATGTTTTCAAATAATTTTGCTATAGCTTCAAATCCTTCTTCACGTGCTGTTTTTCCAAAGTTTTTATATACATCATCCCATTCTTGAAGCTCATTATGTTGTGCAGCTTTAAGATGTTGTTCTGTTTTGTCATATAAATCTACAGGGTATGCTCCTGATATACTTATATTTTCACCAGAAAATTCTTTTAATTTAGTAAAGAATTGTTTTGCATGTGATTTTTCTTGGTCAGCAGTATAATTAAATAAAGATTCTATTATATACAACCCTTCTTTTTTTGCTACAGATGCAGAAATATTATATCTATTTCTGGCTTGACTCTCTCCTGCGAAAGCTCTCAATAAATTTTCTTTAGTTTTACTATCTTTTAAATTCATATTCTACCTCTCTATCACAATAAATTTTTACAATATTTAAATCTTTTTATTTATTATTCCAATAGAAGATATAATTATGCTAAATTTGGTCAGCATTTTTAAAATTATCGTTGATTTTTTTTAAAATTCTAAGAAATTCTTGTTTCTCATTTTCTGTAACATTATGGTATGCTGTCTCTTTCACTTGTGTTGAAATACTGTTAAAAGTATCTTCTATAAGTAATGCTTTTTTTGTAAGGTTTATATATGTAATACGCTTGTCATTGGCACATTTTTGTCTTTCTATATATCCTAGATTTATGAGTTTATTAACTAACACTGTAACAGTGGACTTATCCTTTCCTATTTTAGTTGCAATTTCCTTCATTGTAAGTATTCCATTGTTTTCATAAAGTGCAGTTAAAATATTTCCATGAGTAGGTATCAATTCATCCAGACCATTTTGACTAAGTTTATTTTCAATGAAATTAACCATATTAGCTTTTGTTTTACTTATGAAATGTATAATATATTTATCTTCCATAAATTAATCTCCAATCTTTAATTTATTTAAATTAGTTTGACATAAAACTATTTATAAACTATAATTAGTTTAACATAAAACTAATTGTATTGGGAGGAAATTTATGAATAAAAAATTTAAATCATTATATATTACAGAAGAAGAAGGCAGTTTTAAGAGAAATATAGTTGAAAGAGAAATAGATTCATTACCAGAAGGAGAAGTTATAATAAAGGTAAAATTTTCTTCTCTAAATTATAAAGATGCACTTTCTGCAAATGGAAATAAAGGTGTTACCAGAAAATACCCTCATACACCAGGAATTGACGCATCTGGAATAGTAGAATCTAGTAGCTGTGATGATTTTAAAATTGGAGATGAAGTTTTAGTAACAGGTTATGATTTAGGTATGAATACTTCTGGTGGTTTTTCAGAATATATAAGAGTTCCCTCTAACTGGGTAGTGAAACTTCCAAAAAATCTTTCATTGAAAGAAGCAATGGATTATGGTACAGCAGGATTTACAGCAGCTTTATCTGTATACAAATTTATAAACTCTGTAGATAAGGATATGGGAGATGTATTAGTTACTGGTGGTACAGGAGGAGTTGCAATAATTGCAGCTAAAATATTGATTAAATTAGGTTATTCAGTTGTAGTTTCAACAGGAAAATTGGAAGAACAAAAAGAAGTATTATTAAATTTAGGTGTTAAAGATGTTATACATAGAACAGAAGCGGACGATAACTCAGGTAGACCTCTACTTAGACCGAGATGGGCTGGAGTAATAGATACAGTAGGAGGTAATACTTTATCAACAGCAATAAAGACAACTAAGTATTGTGGAGCAGTGACAACTTGTGGTAATGCAGGTGGAATTGAGTTTACAAGTTCAGTGTACCCATTTATCTTAAAGGGAGTTACTTTATATGGTATAGATTCTGTAGAATGCCCAATGGATGTAAGATTAAAGATATGGGATTTATTATCTAATGAATGGAAATTAGATGATTTAGAAGATATGGTAAATGTAGTATCATTAGAGGAATTAAATAATAGTATAGATTTAATAATAGCAGGAAAGCATGTAGGAAGAACAGTAGTTGATTTAGAAAAAATGTAGATAGTTAAATTAAATTTATAAATTTAATTTTAGAATATTAAGAAAAAATGAGATACCTTAAATTTATTTAGGGGTATCTCATTTTGATTTTTATGTAAAAGATTATTCATGAACAATTAATTCAAATACATCAGGTCTTGAATAGTGTCCTTCTGAGTCAAAATCTAGTCTACTAAGAACTATCTTTTCTAGGTCTAAATCAGCTATTAACATATCTTCTTTATTGAAAATAGGTCCTGCTACATATTTTCCAAATGGGTCAACTATACAGCTTCCTCCTGGACACATAATTTCTGGCTCTACATCTAATTCTTTATAGTAATTAAGGTCAGTTGGATACATATTTTTTTCAACATATTGATTGCATCCAATAACATAACATCTTCCTTCTAAAGCAATATGTTTCATAGTTGATTGCCATTCTTCTCTTGAGTCTGCAGTAGGAGCTATATAAAGTTTTACTCCCTTAGCATAAAGAGCTGTTCTAGCTAATGGCATATAGTTTTCCCAACAAATCAAGCCACCCATTTTTCCATATGGAGTATCAACTACTGTAAGAGTACTTCCATCTCCTTCGCCCCAAATACATCTTTCTGTTCCTGTAGGTTTAAGTTTTCTATGTCTACCGATAAGTTTACCTTCTGGAGAGAAAAATAAGTTTGTGCAATAAAGAGTACAGTTTATATCATTGCCATCTCTTTCTGTTATACCCATTGATAAGTATACTCCTGCTTCTTGAGCTGCTTTTCCTAATAAATCTGTTGTAGCACTAGGAACTGGCACAGAATTATCATAGTATCTTTTCCAATCTTCTCTACCTTCCATTGTTCTACTTCCAACAACAAATCCAAATGAAAGACCTCTTGGATATGCAGGTATGAATGCTTCTGGAAAAACTACAATATTTGCCCCTTTTTTACCAGCTTCTTTAATTAATCCCAATGCTTTTTCAACTGTTTTTTCTAAATCCATTATGACTGGTGATGCTTGAACTACAGCAATTCTTACATTTTTATTTTCTTTGTTCATAAAAAACCTCCTGAGAATGTTTAAATTTATTGATTTGAACAGACTACATCAAATGATTTTGATAAATAAAGTATTTATATTCTGAATAATGATGTAACTGTATACTTAAAATGATACATCATGATTTGAAAAATTACAATTGTGCAAAAACAATCAAGTGCAAATATTTAATCTCACTATTTTATAAAGCTTTTTAGCAATATAAAGACTGTTGAATTGTCTTATTTATAATGAATAGTATTTATTTCTTAGCGAACAATAATTAAAAATAAAACTTTTGAATGAATAAAGTCTAAAGAAACAAATTTAATACAACATAATATAATTAAAAAGAAAACAATGAAGAAAATTTATAAAAATAGACAGCTTAAGGAGAATTTTATGAAAGAAAAAATTTATTACAATGGAAATATAATCACAATGGAAGATTCAATATGTGGAGATGCTATTCTCATAAAAGATAAAATAATAAAAAAGATAGGAACAAAAGAAGATATACTTGCTTTAAAAAATAAAGATACAGAAGTTATAGATTTAAAAGGTAAGACATTGATGCCTTCTTTTATTGATTCACACAGTCACTTGATAGCTTTTGCTACTACACTAAAGTTAATTCCTTTAGAAGATGCAACTAGTTTTAAAGATATAATAAAAAAAATACAGGATTTCAAAGAGAAAAATAATATAAAAAAAGGTGAATGGATAATTGGATTTTCATATGATAATAATTTTTTAGAAGAAAATAGACATCCAGACAAAGATGTACTTGATAGTGCATCTTCGGAAAATCCAATACTAATTTCACATGCTTCTGGTCACATGGGAGTTGCAAACACTCTAGGATTAAAGCAACTTGGTGTTACTCATGAAACACTGGACCCAGAAGGTGGACATATTGGAAGAGTAGAAGGAAGTAAGGAACCAAATGGATATTTAGAGGAAAATGCCTTTTTTAATGTATCATCTAAAATAAAACAACCATCACCAGATGAGATTTTTAAATCAATTGAAAAAGCTCAGGACATATATCTAAGTTATGGTATTACAACAGCCCAAGAAGGTTTAATGGCAGAGAATCAATTTAACCTTCTAAAAGCAATGGCGAGTCAAAAAAAATTAAAGATGGATATTGTAGGATATGTGGATTTGAAAAAAAGTAAGTCTGTAGCAGATGAAAATAGAGGTTTTATAAAAAAATATACGAATAGATTTAAAATAGGCGGATATAAGATATTTTTAGATGGTTCTCCACAAGGTAAGACAGCATGGTTAACTAGACCATATGAAAATTCAGATGATGATTATTGTGGATATCCTATATATAAAAATGAAGAAGTAGAGCAATTTATAAATACTTCATTAAAAGAAAAAATGCAACTTTTAACTCATTGTAATGGAGATGCAGCAGCAGACCAGTTGATAGATTCATTTGAAAAGGTTTTAAGCTTAAAAGAAGAAAATAGTAAAAATGATGTAAGACCAGTTATGATACATGCTCAAACAGTAAGAGAAGACCAAATTGATGATATGAAGAAAATAAATATGATACCTTCATACTTTGTAGCTCACACATACTACTGGGGTGATATCCATATCAAAAACCTTGGAGAAGATAGAGCTTTTAAGATTAGTCCACTTAAAACAACTATAGAAAAAGGTTTAATTTACACTCTACATCAAGATACACCAGTGATAGCTCCTAATATGCTTGAAACAGTATGGTGTGCTGTTAATAGAATTACAAAAAAAGGTGTGCAAATAGGAGAAAATGAAAAGATAAGTCCATTAGATGCTTTGAAGGGTATTACTATAAATGCAGCATATCAATATTTTGAAGAAGATAAAAAAGGTTCAATTAAAGAAGGTAAATTAGCTAATTTGATAATATTAGATGAAAATCCACTTACAATCGACCCTATGAAAATAAAAGATATTAAAGTACTAAAGACTATAAGAGAAGGAGAAGCATTATATTCTTTAGAATAGAGGAAAGTTATATGAGATTGTTACTATATAAAAATAGACTTAAATAATAAAGAGGTAGAACTAAATAAAATTATAGTTAAATCAACGATTTATTAGATTAAAGATTTAGCAGTGTAATTTTATTAATTCTACCTTCTTAAACAAATATCAATCTATTGAGCTATCTATGTAGTAGGTCAGATAATCAAGTAAATAATAGTTTATGAAACAACTATGTATATTACTTTACTTTCAATTTCATTAGGATTTCCCCATTGATGTCTCATGCCAAAGGGAATTTTGACACTATCCCCTTCATTTAGCTGGAATATATCATCTTCTAAGCTAAGTTGGACACTTCCTTTAAGAATATATGCAACTTCATCTCCATCATGGCCATTTTTTTCTTTACAATAAGATTTAGGAGCTAAGTTCATAATGGCAAACTCAAATTCATTAAGTGGATTGTTTGATAACATTTCATATAAAATATCTTTTGAGTCTGGCATAATTAATATTCTTCTTTGATTATTTCTCACAATTAGCTCTAAATTATCTATAGAAGGAATAAAAAAATTGACTAATGGTACATCTAAAGCATTTGAAATTGATTTTAAAAAACTTATGGATGGATTTACACTTCCTTTTTCAATTTGACTTATTAATGAAGGTGTAACTTTAGTTAGTTTAGACAAGTCTTTTATACTGAGATTCTTTTTTTTTCTACATAAAGTCAATTTATTACCTATACTTGAATCGTTCATTTAAATCCTCCTATCAAAATAAATGATATATAGAAAATTATATCATAAGGCAAAAAAATTTATATAAAAGCGAATAATTATATAAGATTGATAAATAAAAAGTCAAAATAGATAATTGATTAGCAAAATTGATATAATTATAATGAAGTTAATTATAGAAATAGCGAATAAAAGTTAAATTATATTAATTTAATTAAATATAATTTGACAATGTATAAAAAAGTGAGTAAAATATAACTAAATAAATGAAAAAAATAAATAGGTTCGGATAAAACAAAAAAAGATTTCTTAACCTCAGACAGAAATATATTATCAAAATTATTTGAGATTAAGAGACAACATCCAATCTTAAGTACTGAGGAGGAAAAAATGCTTGATATAAAAAGAATAAGAGAAAATTTAGATTGTATAAAAAAAGCTATGGAAAGAAGAGGTGAAAAAGCCTTTAGTCTTGATGAAGTAGTTAAGCTAGATGATGAAAGAAGAAAAATACTTCAAGAAGTTGAAGTCATGAAAAATGAATTAAATACATCATCTAAAAATATACCAAATCTTATAAAAGAAGGTAAAGATGTAGAAAACGAAAAGGCTAAGTTAAAAGAGTTATCTGATAAGATTAAAATTATAGACCAAAATCTCAAAGAAGTAGAAGATAAGATGGAATATCTATTGATGAGAATCCCAAATGTGCCACATCCAGAAGTTCCACAAGGTGAAACTGATGAAGATAATGTTGAGGTAAGAACTTGGGGAGATACTACTAATTTTGTCTTTAAATCTAAAGCTCATTGGGAAATAGGAACAGAACTAGGTATACTTGACTTTGAAACAGCAGGTAAAATAACTGGTTCAAGATTTACTCTTTATAGAGGATTAGGAGCTAGATTAGAAAGAGCTTTATTAAATTTTTATTTAGATACAAATACAACTGTTAATGGATATACAGAGGTTATTCCACCATTTATGGCAAATAGAAATAGTTTTCTAGGTACAGGGCAATTACCTAAGTTTGAAGAAGATATGTTTAAAATAGAAGGACTTGACTATTTTCTAATTCCAACATCAGAAGTTCCTTTGACCAATATACATGCTAATGAAATACTTAAATTTGAACAATTACCAATAAATTATACGGCCTATACTCCATGCTTTAGGTCAGAAGCTGGTTCTGCTGGAAGAGATACAAGAGGATTGGTAAGACAACATCAATTTAACAAAGTAGAAATGGTTAAAATAGTAGCACCAGAAGAATCTTACAATGAGTTAGAAAAGCTTACTAACAATGCCGAAACAATGCTACAATTATTGAAATTACCATATAGAGTAGTGAAGATATGTACAGGTGATTTAGGATTTACGGCTTCTTTTAAATATGATGTAGAAGTTTGGATGCCAAGCTATAATAGATATGTTGAGATTTCATCTTGTTCAAACTGTGAAGATTTCCAAGCTAGAAGAGCAGGAATAAGATTTAAAAGAGATAAAGATTCTAAAGCTGAATATGCACATACATTAAATGGCTCTGGATTAGCTATTGGAAGAAGTGTTGCAGCTATATTGGAAAATTATCAACAAGAGGATGGCTCTGTAGTTGTTCCAGAAGTTTTGAGACCATATATGGGAGTTTCTATTATTAGATAAGGGTCAAATTATGTACTTTTGAATAATACAATAAACTAGAATCAATTAAAAAATAATAATGAATATAAAAAAGTGTACAAACTAATGAATATTGATATAGTAAGCTATCATATGAAAGAGTATGTACACTTTTTTATTTACTATATTTATTGAGAAATAAATATAAATAATTTACAATCAGAAAGGAATCTTTTATGAAAATTCAAAAGACAGAGTGGGGATATATTGAATGGAAACATACTTATGATGAAAATAATCCGAAGCAAGCTATGAATATATATATTGCAGTAACTATGCAAGGGAAAAAACACTTTAATCATGTTCATTATGGTCAAGAACAGATGATATATATTTTAGAAGGGGAAGGTTTGTATATCATAAATGGAGTATGGAAGCCATTTTATCAAGGGATGATTTTTTATATAGAATCTGGTAGTACACATGAAACTATAAATACAGGTGATAGGCCCATAAAAGAACTTATTGTTTCAAATAATGTAAATGATGTAGGAGAAAGTGAAGTTATAGATATTAATCCTAATAATTATCTGAAGAAAACTTTAATAAATTATAGCGAAAGCACTTTAAATTTATATGCAGCAATAGAATCAATTCGTGGTCAATTTATAGACCCATTCAAAATTCCATTAATTATATACGATGACTCATGGAATATAGTTTTAAAAAATCCTTATTTCCCTTTATTTTGTTTTGAAAAATGTAATCCTATGAAATTTCCTCAAAATTGTGATTGTATGAATCAAAAAAGTAGTAACCAATTTGTATGTAAGTATGGGATAACAATATATAATATTCCAATACTATATAAAAACAATAGTATAGGTGTTATAAGGGGTGGATATGTATTATTATCTGATTTAAATTTAGATACAACACATAGTAATTTATATGATATACCAGAGGGTGCTGCTAGAAGTATAAAGCGTCTCTTAAAGCAAATATCTAAAAATATAATAAATTTTTGTTCATTCAATGACATAAGAAAGGATTTACAAGAAAAAGAGAAGACTATTGCAAGAACATATCATTATGGAGAGCAACTTGAAATGAATTTAAAGGTAGCTCAAGACATGGTTACTAATTTAAGAATAAATCATCATTTTTTATTTAATACCCTAAATTCAATGGCAAGTATAGCACTTGATGATGGTAGTTATGATTTATATAGTGCAATAATAGATTTATCTAAAATGTTCAGATATACAATGAGGTCTGATTTACGCTTTGTAGAACTAGAATCAGAAATATTATATATTAAAAATTATTTAAACTTACAGAAATTACGCTATGGAGATGCACTTAAAGTAAATTATCTTATTCCTAAGGAGTTATATAATATTTCTGTACCTTTTAACTTTATTCAGCCTATTGTAGAAAATGCTTTTACACATGGATTTAGAGATATTGATACAGAAAAAAGAGTCGAAATAGTTGCAAGGCTAGATTCTGATTATGCTATTATAGAAATTCATAATAATGGAACTATTTTAGATGAAAATAGTATAGACAAAATAAAGGCGGGTATTCATAGTAATAATGGTCATGGATTGTCTTTAATATATACAAAATTTATGTCTGCATATGGGAACGATTTTGTCATGGATATAAAATCAAGTGATAAAGAGGGGATTTACATAATGATTAAAATTCCTATTGAAAATTGTAAGGAATATGTATAGAGCTTATCTAAAATTAATAAGTTTTATAAATGTTAAGAAATATATTAAATGTTTTTATGTTGTTTTATATATCTTACTTTTTTATATTATTAAGCTAAAAGGGAGGAATTCTCATGAGAAGAGCACTAATAATAGATGATGAAGAAGCTATTTTAAAAATAATAACGCACTTTATAGAAATGAAAGATATGCCAATAAAGATTGTTGGTAAAGCAACATCTGGTGATGAAGCAGTAGATAAAATAATTGATTTAGAGCCAGACATAGTATTTATAGATATTCAAATGCCAATATATAACGGGTTAGAAGTAATAGAAAAAACATCTCATCTATCTAAAAAAATAAACTTTGTGGTAATAACTGCTTTTAATTATTTTGAATATGCACAAAAAGCCTTGAGATTAAATGTGAAAGATATACTCCTTAAACCATTAGACATGAATGAGTTTAATAAGTCTGTAGAAAATATTATTGGTTATCAATATACGAATAATAATTTATTGAATGAAATCCTAGAGTATATAAACTTAAATTATAGTAAGGATTTAAAGCTAAATGATTGTGCCAAATTGTTTTTAACTAATCCATCCAATATATCTAGGATTTTTAAAAGTAATTTGAATACAACTTTTATATCATATTTAAATCATATAAGAATAGAAAAATCAATTGAGTTACTTGAAAATACTACAAAAAGTATAAATGAGATTGCAGAAATGGTTGGTTACAATAGTCTAAATAATTTTTACAAAAACTTTAAGATAGAAAAAGGAATGACTCCCAAAGTATATAAATTGAATACTAAAAATTGAAATTGATAAATAAAAAGTCAATATAGATAATTGTTTGAGTGTGTCTGAATAAGTATACTTTAATTATAGAAAAAATTAAAGCGCTTTAAACATATTTAATAACATTAAACCTTATAAAAGCTGTACCTATTTATATAAAAAAATATATATAAGTAAAAATAAAAAGATATACAAAATAAAAAAAGTAAATCAAATACTATTCAAAAAAGACAGAATTTTCATTTAATTTACTGGGAATTTATATTTGTTAAGGAAGGTAACTTTATAATGGAGGTAATTTAATATGTCAGACAAAGTGAATGTGAAAAATATTATCTGTATTGCAGGGGCTTATTTAGCAACAGCAATTGGTTCTGGTTTTGCTACAGGTCAAGAAATACTCCAATTTTTCGCCTCCCAAGGTTATATGGGTCTAGTTGGAGCATTAATATCAATGGTGTTATTTTCATTTCTTGGTGCTGAAGTTATAACTAGAGGTAGAGAATTAAAGCTTAAAGAACCAACAAGAATTTACACCTTTTATTGTGGAAAGATTTTAGGAAAATTTTATGAATGGTTTAGCCCAATCTTTTTATTTGGAATTCTTATAGTAATGATTTCAGGAGCAGGCTCAACTTTAACTGAATATTATGGCATAAATCCTTATTTGGGAAGAGTTTTAATGGCTATTGCTACACTAATTACAGTGTCTATGGGTCTAGAAAAATTAGTAGGTATACTTGGGCGTATTGGACCAGTAATAGCAGTATTTACAATTGCTGTTGGGTTAATAAGCTTATTCAAGCATTTAGATGGATTATCCATGGTTGGAGAAGCTATGAAGAATATTGAAGTTACAAAAGCATCAGGAAGTCCAATAGTTTCAGGTGTAATATACAATACATTAAATATTATTGTAATGATTGTCTTTTTAACAGGTATGGGAGCTTCGATTGAAAGTAAAAAGGATGCTTTCTGGGGAGGACTATTAGGTGGAGTAGTATTTATGACTGCTGGAATAGTTATGTATCTAGCTATGATTTCAGATATAGGAAATCTATATATGAAAGAAATACCATCACTTTATTTAGCAGATAATATAGCTCCTATTGTAGGTGTATTTTTCTCAGTTGCACTTATATTAGGTATTTATACAACAGCTGTTCCACTTTTATGGTCTGTAACTAATAGAATAGTTGAAGATGAACACCCTAAATTTAAACTTGTAACAACAGTAATAGCTATTTTGGCTTGTATAGGTGGTTTTTTACCATTTGGTAAACTAGTAAATGTTTTATATCCATATACAGGTTATATGGGACTTTTAATTTTAGTTTGCATGGTGTATAAAGCAATTACATGTAGAGAAAAATCAACACAAAGTCAGGAATAGAGGAACTCATTAATAGTTTCTAGTTAAAGAAATTTTTCATATAATCTTAATTGAAAAAGTCAAAATAGTTAAATAAATTGCAAGATATGATAATATATTTAATTAAAATAATGTAGTAAAATATAAATATAAACAAAGTTAAATTAAATTTATAAAAGATATCTTTATAAATATTAGTAACTTATATAATTTGTAGTTAAATTAACAAAAAAATTAAAAAAATAAAATTTTGGAGAGGTGTTAGTATGCATGAACTTATTTTAATCTCAGAAAAGTATAAAGAAGATATTTTAGATTTTTTTACAGATATTCATATGCACCCCGAATTAAGTTTTAAAGAATTTAGGACTACAAAAGCTATAAAAGATTTGTTAGTAAGTTTAGGTATAGAGATATTAGACCTAGGAATGGAGACAGGAGTAGTAGGATTATTAAAAGGAAAATATGATGGTCCTACAGTAGCATTAAGAGGAGATATTGATGCTTTACCAATATATGAAGAGGTTGATATTGGATACAAATCAAAATATGATGGTATAATGCATGCTTGTGGACATGATATACATACATCTTGTCTTGTAGGATGTGCATATGTATTGTCTCACATTAAAGATAGTCTTCATGGAAATGTAAAGTTTATATTTCAACCAGCAGAAGAAGTCAATAAAGGTGCGAAGATGCTAGTTGAAAGAGGAGTAATGGAAAATCCAAAAGTTGATGCTATATTTGGTCTTCATAATCACCCAGATATACCTTGTGGAAAAGTAGGAGTTAAGTTAGGTGGATTAATGGCAGCAGTAGATACTATTAGGATAGAAGTAAATGGCTTTGGAGGTCATGGAGGTATACCAAATAGAACAATAGATCCTATAGTAGCATCAAGTGCAATTATAATGGGTATTCAAACTATAGTAAGCAGAAACATAAGTCCATTAGAATCAGCTGTTATATCAATAGGTACTATAAATGGAGGAACTGCAAATAATGTAATTTCAGAAAAAGTAGATATGACAGGTACATGTAGAAGCTTTAGTAATGAAGTACGAAAGAAAATATCTGAAAATTTAGAAAATATAGTTTGTGAGATAGCTCGTGGATATCAAGCAACTGCAAAGTTAGATTATTTATTTGATCTACCAGCTGTTATAAACAGTAAAGAGATGTACACAATAGCTTATAAGTCTGTATGTGATTTGTATTCAGAAGATGCTATAGTTGATCCAATACCTTCCACAGGAGGAGAAGATTTTTCTATATTTATGGAAAAAGCACCAGGATTTTTTTACTGGTTAGGAGTAGGTAACAAAGAACAAGATTGTATGTATCAATGGCATAATCCTAAATTTAAAGCTGATAAAAATTCTATATTAGTAGGTACAAATGTACTATGTCAGTCTGTTATAAATTATATAGATAAATTTAAAAAATAAAATTTAAGATAGAATGTTTCTGGAGATAAAGTTTATGGGGGTGATTAGTTTGAGTAAAATTAATTCACAGGAAAAAAACAAAGATAGTGGATTATTGATGAGAGCATTAAATGTTGTAGAGAGAGCAGGAAATAAACTTCCAGACCCAGTAACCATATTTTTATTACTATGCATAATTGTTTTAATATTGTCAGCAGTTATATCTAATTTAGGAGTAGAAGAAATACATCCTTCTACAAAAGAAGTTGTAAAAGTAGTAAATCTATTAGAAAAAGAGCAGATTCAATCCTATTTAGGTAGTATAGTTACAAACTTCCAGTCATTTGCTCCATTAGGATTAGTATTAGTTACAATGCTTGGAGCAGGTGTTGCTGAGAAATCTGGATTTATGGAAGTGTTAATGAAAAAGGGGATAAGTAAAGTTCCACAAAAACTTGTAACTGTAGCAATTGTATTTGCAGGTATGTTATCACATACAGCAGCAGATGTAGGATTTATAATATTACCACCACTTGCAGCACTTGTGTTTTTAGGAATTGGAAGACATCCTCTTGTAGGTATGTTCGCAGCTTTTGCAGGTGTTGCAGGAGGATTTGCAGCAAATGTTATGCTTAGCACTACAGATGTATTGCTAGCTGGATTTACAATACCAGCAGCTCAAATGATGGACCCATCTTACCAAGGTAATCCAGCAATGAACCTTTATTTTGCTTTTATATCAGCAATAGTTTTAACTTTTGCAGGAGCATTTGTAACTGAGAAATTTATAGCTCCTCGTTTTTCAAAATATAATGATTCAACAAATGATAAGGATGTGCAAGAATTAAGTGAACTTGAAAATAAAGGTATAAAATATGCTTTATTATCATTGTTAGTTGTTGTGGTAGTGATAGTTGCCCTATGCATAGGTGAAAATGCATTTATGAAAGATCCAGAGACTGGTTCTATACTATCTAGTAATGCACCTTTAATGAAAGGCATAGTCCCTATAATCACTATCATATTTTTAACTCCAGGATTAGTGTATGGAAAAGTAAGTAAGAAGATAAAAAATGACAAAGAATTAGTATCTATGATGGGTAGTAGCATGAGTGATATGGGTGGATATATAGTCCTAGCATTTATAGCATCTCAGTTTATTAATTTATTTAATCTTAGTAACTTAGGTACAATTTTATCAATAACAGGAGCAAAATTACTGGCAGAATCGGGGATACCTAGTTATGGATTGATAATAGGATTTATATTGTTATCTGGATTTATCAACTTATTTGTAGGAAGTGCTTCTGCGAAATGGGCGATTTTAGCACCTATATTTGTTCCTATGTTTATGCTACTAGATTTCAACCCAGCATTAACTCAAATAGCTTATCGTATTGGAGATGCTTCAACAAATCCAATAAGTCCACTTTTCCCATATTTCCCAGTTATATTAGCTTTTGCTAGAAAATATGATAAGGATATAGGTATAGGTACTGTCATATCGAATATGATTCCATACTCAGTAGCATTTACATTAATAGAAATAATAATATTATTGCTATTCATGGGTATTGGCATACCATTAGGTCCTGGTGGAGGAATATCTTACATTTTATAGACATTTATAATAAATTTATTAATAAAGATTAAACCAATAAAATATATGCTTTAATTAAGAGGAGGATTAGTATGTTAAAAACAACAAAAATTTCAGACCCAGAGTTATATAACATTGTGGCTGGGGAGTTGGTTAGACAAGAGCATAATATTGAAATGATAGCTTCTGAAAGTACAGCACCAACAGAAGTACTTGAATTAAGTGGATGTGTATTTACAAATAAAACTGAAGAAGGTTATCCAGGGGCTCGTTTTCAGGCAGGTTCTGAAGAAGCAGACAAACTTGAAACTTTAGCAATTAAGCGTGCAAAGGAAGTATTTGGAGCAGAACATGTAAATGTACAGCCGTATTCAGGTTCTACAGCTAACTATTGTGTATACTCATCAATACTAAAACCAAATGATACTGTTTTAAGTATGCGTCTTGACCAAGGTGGACATTTAACACATGGTAGCACAGTTAATTTTTTACATGATATTTATAAATATGAATTTTATGGAGTAGACCCAAGTACTGGGCGCATAGATTATGATGCTCTTGAAGCAAAAGCAAAAGAATGTAAACCAAAACTGATAATTGCAGGAGCAAGTTCATATCCAAGATTAATAGATTACGAAAGAATATCAAAGGTTGCAAAAGAAGTAGGGGCTTACTTCATGGTAGACATGGCACATGTTGCAGGATTGGTAGCAGCAAAAGTAATTCCTAGTCCTGTACCTTATGCAGATTTTGTTTCTTCATCTACAACAAAAACTTTCTGTGGACCAAGAAGTGGTATTGTACTTTGCAAAGCTGAACATGCAAAGAAACTTGATAAAGGTGTTTTCCCAGGAACATTAGGTTCTATACATCTTAATACAGTTGCAGCAAAAGCGTTTTCACTATTATACCTGAGTACAGATAAATTTAAAAAAATAATGGAACAAGTGGTAGTAAATGCTCAGACTCTAGCATCTGAACTTATTTCACATGGTTTTAGCATTGTAAGTGGAGGAACTGATAACCATATAGTTATGGTTGATTTAAGAAGTAAAAATCTTACAGGAAAGCAATTTGAAAAAGCTCTTGAATATGTAGGAATAACTGTTAATAAAAATGTTATACCTGATGACCCACAATCACCATTTGTAACTAGTGGTGTTCGTATAGGTCTTACATCAATATCTCAAAGAGGTCTTAAGGAGAAAGAAGTTATACAGATAGCAGGAATAATGAATAAGGTAGCAGATAATATTGATAATAAAGAAGTATTAGATGATTGTAAAGTAGAAGCCCAAGAGCTTATATCTAAGTTCCCATTATATCCAGAAGGGTATTTTGAAGATTAAATATATTGATTTATATAACCCACAGCTTATAAATCCTATAACATAAAACCTAATAATATATAATTACTATAAGGGGATGCCTCAAAATAAAAATTTGAATCATCTCCTCTTTTTATACAAAAAACAAAAAAAAATTTCCAATCTAGATGATACTTGCTCTGTATAAAAGCAAAAACTAGATTATAATTGTGGAAAATACAGGTGTGTTATTGCCAACAAGAGATAATCATATAATCAACTTAAATACTTATGAAACACAAATTGATATCTCATTGTGGAAAGCCATACTTGCGTGTTATAATGTTATAAAAAATAAATTTGGAGTAATGTCATGATTGAAAACTACGCTTTGTGTGAAATTGAGGAATTAAAGAGAAAAATACATGAGAACATTAATGTAAACGATGATGTTGTTTGTGGGCTTTGTGATAAACTGATTTCGCTTGCAAAAGAAAATAAAGATTGGCAAAGTGTGGCTTTTGGATATATATGGCGTGCTGATTATTATTTCTATGTAGAACCAAATATGAAATGTGTATCAAAAGAATTGGAGTATGCACAAGGGTATATCAATGAAAAGAATCCAAGTGAATTATTAGAAAAGTTTTATGCACTATATAGTTTACTTTTTTCAAATTCGTATGATAAACAATCTGCATTTAAATACACTTTAAAAGCTTTGGATATTTCCGAAAAATTAGGCATCAAATACCGTATTGGTATAAATTATGGAAATATTAGTGCTTATTATTTGGATTATGAATTATATGATGAAGCATTATTTTATTTAGATAAAGCAATGGATGTATTACGTTCTCTGCCAGATACAAAACCACGTTTTTCGCGAATGCTATTAATTAATTTCGTTAATGTATATTTAAAGTTAGGTAGGCTTGAATTGATGAAATTAACTATTGAAGAACTGAGTTCACTTCCATTTGAAGAGAAAGATTTAAAATTATATGTTGATTATGCATATTTACTTTATTATTCAGAGATGAAGGATGAAGAAAAGAGTTTATTTTATTTACAAGAAATGTTGAATGATGGAATTATGACTTTTCCAAATCGTGTTTATATCATAGAGTTTTTGATGAATGCATTGGAATCAATGATACATATTAATAATAAAATAAAATCAAGTGAATTATTACAATTCTTACGAGAATTAATAAAAGAAGATGAACCAGAGCCTTTATTGAAATTGTGTAAGTTGAACATTCAGTACTCACAGAAATTTGAGACAAAACAAGAATTATATTACCATTATCATGAGTATTACGATTTATATTTAAAAGCACAGGCAAAAGCAAATCTACTAAAAGTAGAAGGTTTACTTGCAAAAATTGAATTAAATGACACTTATACTAAGTATAATCAATCAAAAAAAGTACTAGAAGAATTGTATGACCTTGTAAATTATGATGAATTGACCAATATATACAATCGTTATTATTTTAATATTAAGCAAGATGAAATTCTCAATAGCAACAAATATACAAATATTGGTCTTGCAATATTTGATATTGATTACTTTAAAGAATATAATGATTATTATGGTCATTTAGCAGGTGATGAAATATTAAAACAAGTAGCGAGTATTTTAAAAGAGAAGGCAAATGAACAAATGGCAGTCTTTCGTTATGGTGGTGATGAGTTTGTCTGTCTTAGTTGGGATTTGAACTTTGAACAAATGAATGACTATGTAAATAAGATAAAAGAAACAATAAAAGAAAAAAATATTGAACATATACATTCACGATGTGCAAAAATAATAACATTGTCAATTGGATATGGTAATAAGATAGTATCAACTAAAGTTGATGTACTTAATTTATTTGATGAAGTAGACAAAGCATTATATATTGTAAAGAATAATGGTAGAAATAACTCTAAATCAATACTTTCTATGGAAGGGGTGCATAATGAATAACTATAATATACTATTTGAACAAATTCAATTGATAATTGAGCGAATTCAGCACCATTTCGAACACAATCTTAGATTTAATAAACATGACTGTGATAGATTATTGATGATATCAGAACAGTTAAACTATTTCTATGGACAAGCATTAGCTCATGTGTATTTAGCACAATATTTTCAAAGAAAATGGAACATAGATGCTTATAATTTTCATTCAGAGAAGGCAAGAGAACTTTCTGAGAATAAAAACTATTTTGATATTTTAATTGAATATTTTAAAATAGAAGGTTTACGAAATATTACTATTTGTGATGAAATAACAGCGCTTACTACATATTTAAAAGGGACTCAAATTGCTTATAAAATTAAAGATAAAAAATCATGTGCTATTTTCTATAACAATATTGCAGATATATTTTACACAAGTGGGGTATATACAGTTGCAGAGCAATTCTATACAAGAGCATTAGATGTTATAAAAGATATTCCTATAAAAAATGTTGTTTTTTATTATAAAACTATACTGATTAACCTATTACACCTTTATTGTGTCCAAGGGGAGCTGGATAAAGCTAGAAAATATCATGAGAAATGTTTAAGTGTAAAATGTGATGTTGGCATTTTACCTTTGTTATTTATAGAAGGGGAAATACGTCTTCTATTATTAGAAAATAAGGAGATAGAAGCAGTACATAAAATAGATGATTTGATGAAAAGGTTGATAGAAAGTAAAGAGGATGCGTTTTTGCTGAAATCTATTTATCTGAATTTGATGGAATTTTTACTTTTATTAAAAAAGGAAGAAAATGCAGTATGGTGTTTAAAACAACTAGATATACTGTATAAAAATACAGACCAGAATATAATGATAAAGATTCAAGAATTACATGTTCAATATGCAATTTTATTTGGACATGCAACTGATGAACTTTATGAAACTTTTTATGAGACTATATTAAAAAGAGAAATGGCAAGTAAAATATTGATGCGTGAAAGCTTTAAAAGTCTTATTTCTCTATATGAAACAGAAAAAGAACAGAATCTTATGTTGGAAAAGCAAGCCAGTTTGCAAACAGTAGCGGATATAGATGAACTTACAAAAATCTATAATCGAAGATACAGCAGTAAACTGATTAGTAAATTAATTCAAGATGAGGATACTTTATCCATTGGATATGTGATGGTTGATATCGATTTTTTCAAAGAATATAATGACTACTATGGTCATTCAAAAGGTGATGAGGTAATAAAAGAAGTTGCCACTTTATTAAAAAAGAATTTGCCAGATAATGCTTTTGCTACACGATATGGAGGAGATGAGTTCACATGTATACTTGTCGATAGAAGTGATGATGAAATTATTACATTTGTTAATTCAGTTCAAAAAGAGTTGAAAGATAAAAATATTGTACATTTAAAAAGTAAAAATTTCAAACAACTTACTTTATCTTTTGGAATATATAATGAGATGCATGTGCATGGTTGTGATGAATTAACTCTTATTAAAAAAGCTGATTTAGCTTTATATCAATCTAAAAAGAAGGGAAGAAATGTATATACAATTTATAAACAAAGGAGTCAATCGTGATGGAAACGGAAAATAATATCACCTCAAAATATGATACTTCATATATTTTGGAAAAATATTGTGATATAAAAAATAGCAAAGAAAAATATGTTTTAATACAGTTAAACATTAAAAATTTTCGCTATTTTAATACAAAGTATGGAAGTAAAGCAGGAGATGAAATCCTGACATTGGTCTTTCAAAAAATAATGATGTTTTTAGAAGAAAAAGAATATGCTGGATACTTATATGCAGATAACTTTGCTCTTTTGTTAAAGTGTGATGACTCTAATTATCTTATATATGAACGATTGATACCATTAATAGACATATTGTATCGCATAGATGATGAGCGAATTTATAGAAACCTTTTTATGTCTATGGGTATTTATGTGATTATTAATCAAAAAGTAGCATTTTATGATGCATTAAATTATGCGAACCTGTGTAGGAAAGAAAGTGAATCTTTATTTAATAGAAGTTCTTGTATAGAACTGTATGATGATTCTTTTTATAAGAGTTATATGAATCGTATGAAACTGGAAATAGAGACAGCTGATGCATATAAAGATTATGAATTTGTTACATATCTACAACCCAAAGTTAGCCTAATAAGTGGAGAAGTTATAGGTGCAGAGGCACTACTTCGTTGGTTTGATAAGGATGGAAATAGTATTCCATTATATAAATTTCTTCCTATTTTAAACCAAAATGGCTATATTGTATTAATTGATATAGATACTTTTGAACAGATGTGCCAGTATCTGGACACAAGAATAAAAAACAATAAAAAGGTTGTACCAATCAGTTTTAATATTTCAAAGTCACACTTTTATGATCCAAAGATTGTTCAAGACTATATTGATGTGTTTGAAAAATACAATATTCCAAAGCATTATATTGAAATTGAATTTATGGAATCAATTTCTTTAAATGATACTGAACGTCTGAAAAAAATAGTATCAGATTTTAAGGAATATGGGTTTACATGCTCACTAGATGATTTTGGTGATGGATATTCTTCCTTTAATGTATTACTTAATGCCCGTTTTGATATTATCAAGATGGACCGTCAGTTTTTTTTAAACAACTTAAATGGTAATAGTAGTTTAGTAATAAAGACCATTATAGATTTAATTCATTCTTTAAATATGAAAGTGATTGCTGAAGGTGTAGAGTATAAAGAGCACATAGAATGTTTAAAAGAATATGGGTGTGATATGGTTCAAGGCTATTACTACTATAAACCTATGTCAATTGATTCGTTTAATACGATATTGGATTCATAGGGTGACTTTAAGGAATTATAAAAATTAATTATTTGTGAGGGGGAGAAATATGAGATTCAAAAAGATTATAACTCTATTAGTAGTAGCTATGCTTGCACTTAATTTGGTTGCATGTGCTACATCTAAGTCAGGAGATACCACACAAGGTTCAGTATTTCAGGGTACTCAAGAAAAGGACATGGTAACATTAAATATTACGTCAGAGCCTTCAGAATTGAATCCAATGACGATGATTGATACTATTTCTCAAAGTATTCTATATCATTGTATGTCTGGGTTTACAAAGTTGAATGAGAAGGATGAGCCAGTAGCTGATTTAGCAGAAAGTTGGGATATAAATGATACTGACACAACTTATACAATGCACTTGAAAAAAGATGCAAAATGGTCAAATGGAGACTTAGTAACTGCAAACGATTTTTACTATTCTTGGGTTACGCAGATGAAACCTTCTACTGGAAGCATATTTGCTGCATATCTATATAAGAATATTAAAAATGGAGAAGCATTCTATAAAGGAGAGGTTGACGAATCTCAGCTTGGATTAAAGGTATTAGACGATTACACATTAGAAATCCAATGGTCTCATCCAATGACTAATGGTTTGTTTTATTTGTCACAGCCATACTTCTTGCCAATAAATCAGAAGGCTTATGAGGAAATTGGTGATAAACAGTATGCTAAGGATGCTAATAAAATGGTGACAAATGGCGCATATAAAATAACAGAATGGGTTCATGATGACCATATTACGATGGAGAAATCTGAGGAATATTATAATGCATCAAAAATTAATATTCCTAAAGTGAAGCTGGTTATGATAGGAGATGCAAATACTAGTTTGAATGCATTTACTGCTGGAGAAATTGACCTTTGTAACTTATATAATGAGCAAATTAAACTTGTGAAAGAAAAAAGTAAAGATGCTGTTCAATCATATATAGATGGAGGGTCTTGGTATTTAAGCTTTAATACACAAGATAAGTATCTTTCTAATATAAACTTGAGAAAAGCACTTACCTATTCTATTGATGTGCAGAGTCTGCTTGATAATGTAATTAATGATGGTTCTATAGCAGCTGATGGTTTTGTACCAGATGTTATAAAAGGTATTGAGGGTAAAAGTTATGCAGAAAAGCGTGGTGGTCTATTTAAACATGACAAAGGTAAAGCAAAGGAATATCTCGATAAGGCATTACAAGAACTTGGTATAGATAAAAAAGATATTAAACTTGTATTTTGGGCATCAGATACAACATATAATCAAAATCAGGCTGCCTATCTGCAACAACAATGGAAGGAAAATATTGGACTGGATGTAGAACTTAAATTTACAGCGGTGAAAGCTTTGTCTGAAGCAATGACAAATGGTGATTATAGTTTTGCAATGGATGGTTGGGGGCCTTCTGAAAATGATGCAATTACATTTTTGGAGAACTATACAACAGAAAATATGAATAATCATGTAAAGTATTCCAATCCAAAGTATGATAAGTTGATTGAGGATTCTATTAATGAGAGTGACCCTAAAAAACGTCAAGAGATACTGATACAGGCAGAAAAAATTCTAATAGATGATATGGTTATAGGGCCAATGTATTTTACATGTACTACTTATGCTATTTCTGATAAATTGGTTGGTTTAGTACGTACACCATTTCAGTTCTTTAACGTTTTAAATGCACATATTAAATAAAAAACAGGACAGGAGTAGAGAATATGTCTTTACAAATGAGATATATCGGTAAGCGACTTCTTTATGCAGTACTTACTGTTTGGGTTTTGATTTCTATTACATTTTTACTGATGCAGATGCTTCCAGGAGACCCTTTCTCTGGTGTTAAGGTACTTAATCCTGATGTAAAGGCTGCTTTAGACACAAAGTATGGTCTGGATAAGCCTGTATTGGAGCAGTATGGAATATATGTGAACAACTTGATACATGGAGACCTTGGTTCCTCAATTGTCTCTGGTCGCCAAGTAACAGATATCATAGCCCAGGCATTCCCTGTTTCTCTAGAACTGGGAATACGGGCGTTGATTTTTACAATTATTTTAGGTGTTTTGTCAGGGATAGCAGCAGCTTTGAAGCATAGGACAAAGTGGGATACATTGACGATGGTTTTGGTACTTCTTGGAGTATCTGTTCCATCATTTATTATGGGTGCATTGTTCCAATATTTTTTTGGAATCGTGTTATTTCAATTTACTGGTATTCATTTTTTTGCAATTATAGGATGGGGAAGTGAAAATAGTAAGATTTTACCTGCATTTGCGCTTGCTTTTGGCTCTATGGCAAGTCTCGGAAGGTTAATGCGCTCTAGTATGCTTGATGTACTTAGTCAAGATTATATTCGTACAGCAAAGGTGAAAGGAATTAAGAAAAAAGACATTATCCTTCATCATTGTCTACGTAATGCATTAATGCCAGTAATAACAGTTCTTGGCCCTATGACAGCAGTACTGTTGACTGGGACGTTTGCTGTGGAATATGTATTTTCTATACCAGGTCTTGGAAAATACTTTGTAAATTCAGTACAGGCCAATGACTATCCAGTAATTATAGGAACAACATTGTTCTTTGGTGTGTTTCTTGTGTTATGTAACTTAATTGTAGATATTTTGAACAGTTATATAGACCCCCGTGTAAGATTAGGAGGTGAGGAAAATAGATAGTAGTAAAAAAATACTTGTTAATGAAGACTTTGCTTTTGTTGATGGTGGTAATTCAGAGGTGGATAATAATAAGCTAGTATGCCCATCGATGAGTTTTGCGAGAGAGACTATATCCATATTGTATCATAATAAAATTGCAGTAGTATCGTTTATAATGATGCTTATTCTGATTATAGGTTCAGTGTGTATTCCAATATTTTGTAATTTTGATTTTGCATCTCAAAATGTGGTATATGCAAATAAACCCTTTCTTAGCAAAGACCCAAGTAGTGGCATTACTCATATATTTGGTACAGATAATCTTGGGCGTGATGTTTTTGTACGCATTTGGTATGGGACACGAGTATCACTCCTAGTAGCAGGAGTGGTTGTTATTATAGATGGTATAGTAGGAGTAGTATATGGTAGTATTTCTGGATATATAGGTGGAATGGTTGATAATGTAATGATGCGTATATTGGAAATTATTGGTGGGATTCCATATCTTGTTGTTGTTCTTTTACTTATGGCAGTTCTTCCACAGGGAATTGGAACATTGATTATAGCTTATACTCTTGTGGGATGGACTAGCATGGCACGATTGGTGAGGGGTCAGGTAGTTTCTCTCATGGAGAAAGAATTTATAATTGCTGCAAAAATTACGGGAGCAAGTATGGGACGAATTATTTTCTGCCATCTAATTCCGAATATGTTAGGCATAATAATTGTACATATGACATTGAGTGTTCCAGAAATTATATTTACAGAAGCATTCTTATCAATGTTGGGAATGGGGGTTCCACCACCATATCCGTCACTTGGAATCATGGCAAATGAAGGTATTGCTGTTTTTCAAACTTATCCAATAAGGTTTGCAGTGCCAGGACTATTCATTTGTATGATAATGCTTTCTTTCAATCTCTTAGGAGACCAACTTCAAGATGCTCTAAATCCTAGATTAAGGAGATTTGCTGATTATGGAAGATATTCTAAGAATTAAGAATTTAAATGTATCTTTTGATATATATGATGGAACAGTAAATGCAGTTCGAGGTGTTTCACTTACTATGAACAGTGGGGAGATTCTTGCATTAGTGGGTGAAAGTGGTTGTGGTAAAAGTGTAATGGCACAGTCAATTTTGAAGTTGAATCCTTCACCACCAGCTAAAATTATGGGTGACGAATTGAAACTTATGGATTTTGATATTTTGAATGCATCAGAAAAAGAGATGGAGCAAATAAGAGGTAATTTAGCTAGTATGGTTTTTCAAGACCCTTTAACTTGTTTGAATCCCACAATGAAAGTAGGTAAACAGATTACAGAATCACTATATCGAAAAGAAAAAATGTCATTATCTGATTGCAAGAAAGAGGCAGTTAGATTACTTGAAATGGTACAAATACCAAATGCTGTGCTACAAGCAGAACAGTACCCTCATCAATTTTCAGGAGGGATGCGACAACGTGTAATGATTGCTATGGCTTTGGCATGTAATCCTAAATTGCTTATTGCAGATGAACCTACAACAGCCCTCGATGTTACTACACAACTGCAAATCTTGAAACTTATTGCAAAAATTAGAAAAGATATGGGTACAACTGTCCTGTTGATTACTCATGATTTTGGTGTTGTGGCAAATTTAGCAGACCGTGTAGCAGTGATGTATGCTGGAAAAATTGTGGAAGAAAGTAATGTAAAAGAACTTTTCAATAGAGCAATACATCCATATACACAGGCATTATTAAGAACACTTCCTACCTCAGGTGATATAGATAAACGGATATCTATATTGGGAAGTCCACCAAATTTATCTAATTTGCCAGTGGGTTGTTCTTTTTCAAAGAGATGTCCATATTGTATGCAGATTTGTTTAAGAGAAGACCCACCTTTGTTTGAGGTGTCAAATAGTCATAGTGCTTCTTGTTGGCGCCTACATGAAAGTTTTCCAAAGGAGGAATTGAATGATGGAAAAATTACTTGAATTAAATGATGTATCCAAAAGCTTCTCTTTAGGAAGAAAACATAAGAATATTGCTGTTAATCATGTGAACTTAACTATTTATAAAGGTGAGACTTTAGGTCTTGTTGGAGAATCTGGTTGTGGAAAATCAACTCTTGCAAGAGTAATTATGGGTGTATATCCATCAAGTGAAGGTGAAATATTATTTCAAGGTAAAAAGCTAGAACTACATAGACAGAGTGCAAGAAAGGCATTTGCACAACATACACAAATGATATTTCAGGACCCGTACATGTCTTTAGACCCATATATGACAGTAGAATCTATTATTGCGGAGAATTTGAAAGTCCATAATATGTTGGATAAAGATGCAAGGACACAAAAAGTATATGAATTGCTAGAAATGACTGGTCTCTCACGAGAACATGCAGGACGTTTTCCACATGAATTTTCAGGAGGACAAAGGCAAAGGATTAATATTGCACGTGCACTTGTAGTTCAGCCAAACTTCATTATATGTGATGAGCCAGTGTCAGCACTTGATAATTCTATTCAAAGTCAGATTATAAATCTTTTATATAAATTAAAGATGGAACTTGGTCTTACTTATCTATTCATTTCACATGACTTGAGCATGGTACGTTATATTTCTGATAGGATTGCTGTAATGTATGCTGGTAGAATCGTGGAAATTGGAAATGCTGAGGAGGTTTACAAGACACCTTTACATCCATATACACAGATGCTTTTGTGTGCAGTATTGACTCCAAATCCTAAGGATGGAAATATACTGGAGGAAGAAATAGATGTACAAGACGAAAGTGAAAATATTTTAAATTGTGAAAAAGGATGTCCTTTCGTGAAGCGTTGTAAAGTTTCAACAGAACGTTGTGTAAAAGAAATGCCTAAATTATTTGAATACAAGCAGAATCATTTAGTTGCTTGTTATATGACAAGTGAATGACTTATCTATTATAAAAAGTAATAAAAAATAACATATACAAATTCAAAATAGGAGTTGAACTTAAAATTTGATTTGAAAAAATCAATTTTGAGACAACTCCTTATTTTTTTTCAAAAGTAATATACAAGCTATCATGAGCATATAATTCTCTATAGATAATTAACAAGGGGGATAAAGTTATGAGGTATTATAATAAACCTACCAAAGAAGTATTAAAATACTTAAAAACAAATCCAGAAGTTGGACTTGATGATAATGAGGTAGAAGAGAGAAAGCTTAGATATGGATTAAATGAATTTACCATAAAAGAGGGTCGAACATTTTGGGACGAGTTGGGGGAGAGTTTGACAGAACCTATGATATTAATTCTTATAGGGGCAGCAGTAATAAGCTCATTTGTGGGAGAATTACATGATGCATTAGGTATTTTAGGAGCTATTTTTATTGGTATTTCTATAGGTATAATAACTGAAGGAAAATCTAAAAAAGCTGCTCATGCTCTATCGAAATTAACCGAGAATATAGAAGTAAAAACACTTAGAAACGGAAATATAGTTAAAATATCAAAAAATGACTTAGTACCAGGAGATATTGTATATATAGAAACAGGAGATATGATACCAGCTGATGGAAGGCTTATACAATCTATAAATTTGAAGCTTAGAGAAGATATGCTAACAGGCGAATCTGATGATGTAGCTAAAAATGCTGATGCTATATTGGATATGGAGGTAGTTTATTCTAAAACAGAAATAATCGAACAGGATACAATACCTGCAAAACAAATTAACATGGTATTTGGGGGAACTTTAGTAGCATATGGTAGGGGAATAATGGTTGTTACTCACATTGGTGATAAAACAGAGATGGGTAAGATAGCACAGAACTTATCAAATGATGACCAGCAAACTCCACTTCAAATTAAATTAGGTAAGTTAGGAGCTAAAATAGCAGGAATATCAGGTGTAATAGCTACTTTATTGTGTATGTTTATGATTATACAAATGCAGAGAAAAGGACTATTGATTTTGGATACAAGCAGTATCTTGTCTTTTTTACAATCATTAGAACCTGCTAAGAATGCATATATGGTTTGTATTGCTTTAATAGTTGCCACTGTTCCAGAAGGTCTGCCAACTATGATAAATATTACATTAGCCATAACGATGCAAAAGATGGCAAAGATAAATGCTTTAGTAACAAAGAAAGAGGCTTGTGAAACTATAGGTTCTGTTTCTGTAATATGTTCTGATAAGACAGGTACTTTAACACAAAATAAGATGATGGTAGAAGTAGCATATGTTGATGGTAAGTATATAAGTAGTGGAGAATATCAAAGTAATAGTTATTTTGAACAAAACTGTATAGTGAATTCAACTGCCGATATAGAAAAGGAAGAAAATTCATTTAAGTATATTGGAAGTGCAACAGAGTGTGCATTACTTTTATATCATAATGATAAAAACTATAATGAAATGAGAAAACAAACTTATTTAATATCACAAATACCTTTTAGTTCAGAAGAAAAGAAAATGTCAACATTAATTCGTCAAGAGGATTCAGATGTACTGCTTTCAAAAGGTGCACCAGAAGTATTATTAAAGAAATGTTCTTATGTGCAACAAGGAAAAAGTATTGTTCCAATAACACCAAAAATAGAAAAAGGTATTTTGGACGAAATTAAAAAACTACAAATTAAATCTATGAGAACCTTAGGGTTTGCTTATAAAAAGATGACTAAATCTAGAACAGAAGTTGCAATAACTTCAGAAGGAGAATTAAATTTAATAGGAAATCCAAGAGGTTATGAGAAGGAAGAAAATTTAGTATTTAGTGGATTTGTAGGAATAGTAGACCCATTGAGAGAAGGGGTTAAAGAGTCTATTGATAAGGCATTTAATGCAGGTGTAGATGTAAAAATGCTTACAGGTGATAATATTAATACAGCAACTGCTATTGGAGATGAATTAGGATTATTGAGTGATGGGAAAAAGGCAGTTGAAGCAACTTATATAGATGTACTGACTGATGAAGAGTTGAGAGAAGAAATAAAAGGAATATCTATTGTAGCAAGAAGTAAACCAGATACAAAGATGAGAATCGTTTCTGCACTTCAAAAAAGCGGTGAGGTTGTAGCTGTAACAGGTGATGGTATAAATGATGCTCCAGCTCTAAGTCAAGCAGATGTTGGTATTGCTATGGGAATCTCAGGCACAGAAGTATCTAAAAATGCAGCAGATATAATATTGACTGATGATAGTTTTAGTACCATAGTCGAGGGAATAAAATGGGGAAGGGGTATTTATGAAAACTTCCAAAGATTTATACAGTTCCAGCTTACTGTAAATATAGTAGCATTTATAATTGCTATAATATCTCAACTTACTGGTAAAGATATGCCATTTACTACCATACAATTATTATGGGTAAATATAATAATGGATGGTCCTCCAGCTCTTGCATTGGGATTGGAACCTGTTAGAGATTATGTATTGAAAAGAAAACCAATAAATAGACATTCTGGAATAATAGCTAGGTCTATGTCTATAAATATTATTATAAATGCTATCCTGATAATTACAATTGTATTTACACAATCAGCTTTTAATATATTGGGAGCCACACCAGATGAGCAAGGTACTGTTATATTTTCTTTATTTGCATTCAGTGCCCTTTTTAATGCATTGAATTGCAGAGAGTTTGGTTTTAACAGTACAATACCTAATTTCTTTAAGAATAAGTTGGCATTACAAATAATAGTTGTTACAGGTATAATACAGATAATATTTACACAAGTATTTCAGAGCTTCTTTAACTCTGTTTCTTTAGATTTTAATATGTGGATAAAGATAATACTATTTGCATCGACTATTTTATTGTCAAACGAATTTGTAAAACTAATACTTAGAACTCTAAAAAATAGTAGAACTAGAGTTATTAGTAGTAAAAGTTAATTTTATGAGACCGCAAAGTAACATATATAATATTACTTTGCGGTTTTGTGTTTTATACAGGTATCTCTGACTTATTCTAGAATTATATAGATTATTCTCTAATACATAATTTAAAATTCGATTATAGAGGGAGTGTGATTTACAAAAGGTAAAAAATCGTGAATGACTTGTTTTGTTTTAATTTTCATGTAACTGGTAGTAGTGCCATCACTACATCCATACCATTCTTCATTGACAACATCCTTATCAAAAACAACTTGTACAGTATTGTCATTGTCAAGTATAGTGCTAAAAATAGTCGCTGCACCGATTTTAGTTCCTAGCATCTTATCCATTAATTCAGCAGGGGCAAAAGAAACTCTAGATACTTCTAATGCATTACTAAAATTAGTCGATTTAAAGGGTTTATCACCTGGCATAATAAATAGATAGAAAGCTGTTTTTTGTCTATTACAAAGAAATAGAGTTTTTACCATCTTCATATCTAATTTTTTATCAATCTGAACACAATCCTCCATTGTAATTGCTTCATCTGTGTTAACTCGTTCAAATTCAATATCCAAATTTTGTAATATTCTGTATACCTCTTTTTGTAGTGGAGTATCAAATTTAATAGGTGCTTCTGTATAAATATCGCTTACAAAAAACATGGTTTATTTCATTCCTTTCCGTTTAAAATCCTATGGGCATAGTGTATCATAAGGTTATAAATTATAAAAGCGAATGTTTATCATATAAAAGATGATAAAATCAGATAGATATGAGGTGTATATAACATGGATATGAATATTCAAAAATATAGGGCATTTGTTAAAGCTGTTGAATATGGAAGTTTTACAAAGGCAGCAGATATATTAAAGTATTCTCAATCTGGTATTAGTCGTATGATTAATGATTTAGAAAAAGAATGGGGGGTATCACTATTAGAACGTGGGCGTTCTGGGGTAAGATTAACTTCTGATGGTATGAAATTATTACCATTTGCTAAAAGTGTATGTAATGAATATTATAAACTACAAATGCAAGTAGAGGAATTGAATGGATTGAAGTCAGGTATTATACGAATAGGAACATTTTCAAGTGTGGCAACTCATTGGCTTCCGAATATTATTAGAGAGTTTCAAAAGGACTATCCAAATATTGATTATGAATTATTACTTGGTGACTATACAGAAATAGAGAATTGGGTTTTAGATGGTAGAGTTGATTGTGGTTTTTTGAGACTTCCTACACTTCCAGAGTTTGAGACTATTTTTTTAGAACAAGATAAATTACTTGTAGTTTTACCTGAAAATCATCCTCTTGTAGAGTGTGAATACTTTCCGATTAATGCACTTTGTAATTATCCTTTTATGCTATTGGAAAAAGGTGCAAAAACAGAAATCTCTGAAATATTTGAACGCCATAATATTTCCCCTAAAGTTCATTTTACGACATGGGATGATTATGCAATTATGTCTATGGTGGAAAGTGGTTTAGGTATTAGTATATTGCCACAACTTATTTTACAACGTATTCCTTATCGTATTGTGGCAAAGGAATTGGAAGTACCAGCTTATCGAAATATTGGCATGGTGTTAAGAGATAAAAAGAGTACCTCACTTGCAGTTAAGCGATTTATAGATTATATAAAGTATAAATAAATATAATATAAACTTATAATTTATCAAAATAAAATACAAAAATAATCAATTGAAAAAATATTTATAAAAAGATACGTATTTAGAGTTTCAAATTAAAATATATTATAAATAATACTTGGGAAAAATTATACTATCATAATAAATAGAGCATACAAAACTTGATATAAATGTATTAAATTGATTATAAATACAAATTTAGATTAAAGTTACTTTTGATATAGTGTATAGTGATAAACAAATTAAACATAATAAATAAAAAGAATATAAATAAGAGGCTTTTATTCTAATATAATGGGTTTTATTATTTATAAGCATATTGAAGGAGAAATATTATGAAAAATTTGTTTATAATATTATCGATATTTATAATTATGTCCATCAGCAATTTTTCGTATGCTTTTTGTGATACAAATTTAGAATATGAAAGAAATAATGAGAAAATAAGTAACTATTATGAAGGTAAGATTGAACATGTATTTGTACATCCATTAATCGTATATCCAGAAATGGCGTTTGATGGTGATTATGAATCTAAAACATTTTCCAAATGGTTTGTTACTACAAAGGAATTTAAAAAAATAATAGATAACTTATATCAAAGAAACTTTATACTTGTGTCATATAAAGATGTATATGAGGAAAAAGAAATTGATGGTAAAAAGCTAACAGTAAGAAAAAAACTATTGTTACCAGAAGGGAAAAAACCAATTATTATATCTATAGATGATATAAATTATAATCAATATATGTTAGGGAATGGAATAACAGAAAAAATTGTCCTAGATAAACATAACAGGTTGGTTGGATATGTTAAAAAGCCAGATGGCAAATACATTATTAGTACAGAAACAGAGATAGTTCCTTTAATTGAAGATTTTGTAAAATTACATCCTGACTTTTCTCATAATAATGCAAAAGGAGTTTTAGCAGTAACTGGATTTGAAGGTATTTTAGGTTATAGAATTCAAAGAGATTATCCAAATAGAAATGATGAATTAAAAGAATGCAAGAAAGTAGTCTATAAGCTAAAAGAAAATGGATGGGAATTTGCTAGTCATAGCTATGGGCATCCAAATCTCAAAAAAATTTCTCTAGCAAAGCTTAAAGATGATACTGTTAAATGGCAAAGGGAAGTTGAATCAGTTGTTGGAAAAACAAAAATATATATACCTCCATATGGTGAATTTCCTGATGAGTCATCTGAAGGCTTAGAATATCTTCAGTCAAAAGGATTTACGATTTTTGCAGGTGTAGGTCCAATATCATACGAAAAAATTTATAAGGATAAAAATTTAATTATTACTGATAGAAGAAATATAGATGGTATTACTTTATTAAATAAAAAAGATAAATTTTTAGATTTATATAATGCAGATAATATTATAGATTATAATGCTAGAAAGATTAATAAATAAGTATGAAGGTATAAAGAAGATTTACTAGAAATCTAATAAATAGTATTTAAATAGATATATAGAAAGGAATAAATTTATGAAATCAAAAAAATGGATTAGTATGATTTTATCTATATCAATAATAAGTGTTCTTTTTACAGGTTGTACAAATAAATCTAATTCCAATGTAACTTCAAATGAAAAAATAGGATATGAGATAAAATCAACAAAAAATAGTGATAATAACATTGAATCTAATAAATTTAGTTTGGGAATATCAGAAATGGTTGTAAGAGGAAAGACGATACCTTTTAAGATGGAAGGTATAATATCAGCTCCTAAAGATATAAAAGAAAAAGCACCTATAGTATTAATCTTTCATGGGCAACATGGAGATGGAGAAAATGATTTTGAAGATGGATTTAAGTATCTTACTGAGGATTTAGCGAAAAATGGTATTATAGGAGTGTCTATTGATACTTCAGTAAACTATACTTTTCAGTATGGAGAACCTGTAGAAAACGAGAGAATAACATATTTAACTCAAGCTTATATAAAAGCTTTTCAAGATGCGTATGATGGCAATAAAAATGGATTTGGAATATATCTTAAAGACAAAGTTGATTTAGATAATATTGGTCTTATAGGTCATTCTGTAGCTGGCTCTGGAGTATTAAAAATAGCAAAAGACCAAATACAAAAAGGATTTAAAGGGATAAAAGGAATTATATCACTTACACCAGCCTATAATAGTCCAATAGAGAAATTTCCAGATGTACCAACAGCAATAATAGTATCAGAGTATGATGGAGATGTTATCCATAGTGGAGATGATGTTTTTTATAATATATCCTTGGATAAAAACAGAAAAAGTCCTTTGGGATTAACTTATTTAGTAGGTGGAAATCACAATGCATATAACTCAGTTCTAGGAGAAAAAGAGTTCTCTCCACCACGAGATACAGATGGAACCTATCCTGAAAAATTAGGGAAAGAAGAACATAGAGATTTCTTTTCTAATTATGCAGTTGACTATATGAAATCTATTTTTGATTTTGATAATAGTGAATCACCTATTTTTAGTAAAAAGGGATTGCCATATAAGATGTATGGGTATCAAACATTAAATAAAGTTAAATATAATGGTTCTGTAGAATTATTCAATAAAAAATTATTTAAAGATATAGACTCAAGTAATGTTGATACAAAAGAGTTAGTTGACTCAGAACGACTAGATAAAGATACTGCAAAACTTTTTAATAATATAAGTTCAAGTGAAAATTTAGATTTATTGGAAGTTGATTGGAAGTCTAAAGACGGAAAAATAGAATTACCTTTAAATAATAAGAATTTAGAAGATTACTCATCATTAAAATTTAGATGGGCGTTAAATTCTCCTAGTGAATTAAATAGTAAAGATAAAATAGTTTCATTTAAACTTAGTTTAATCGATTCTAAAGGAAAAGAAAGTAGTGTAACTTTGGATAATGATAAAGTGTCTGCTATGAAGTATTTTGAAGGTAAAGCTGTAAGAGACGAATATGTAGAAGGTAAATTTATGGAGTTTTGGTCAAGATATACTCCAATAAGCGATACAATAATACCTATTGATAAGTTTAAAAACATAGATTTATCTAATATAAAGGGTGTTAAAATTGAATTTGAAAATCCAGAAACAGGTTCAATTATGATAAATAAAATAGTTGGTATAAAATAATAATATAAGTCCTAGATAAGATTATAAAATATCTAGGACTAGTTTTATTAGAATTCGATAATTTAAATTAAAAATACATCCATTTTATAATAAATGTATAAAAATAAAATCAATAATATCTTATTGATATATACGAATTATGTTATCATAAATAAAGGTATATATTCTAAAATTTGTCAATAAAATAGAGGACAAGGAGGTAAGTTTCATGTTTTCAAAAATCCTAGTCAAAACATTTATCAAAGATAGTGAAAACGTTCAAAAAAAAGATGTTAGAAATAAGTATGGTTATGTAGCTGGTATAGTAGGTATATTATCTAATTTAATTTTATTTGTAGTAAAGGTATCTATAGGTATGCTCACATCAAGTATAGCTATAATGGCTGATGCATTTAATAATCTTTCTGATATGGCATCTTCAGCAATAACTATGATAGGCTTTAAATTAGCAAGTAAACCAGCTGATAAAGAGCATCCTTTTGGACATGGGAGAATAGAATATTTATCAGCATTAATCGTAGCATTTATGGTGATGTTGGTAGGGCTTCAATTTATAAAGTCATCTGTGGAAAGGATAATAAATCCAGTCCCTATAAAGTTTGAAGTAATACCACTTATACTTTTGATTGCATCTATAATGATTAAAATTTGGCTAAGTAAATTTAATAAATTTATGGGAAATAAAATTAACTCCTCAGCATTAAAAGCAGTTTCACTTGATGCTTTAGGAGATGTATTTACATCAAGTTGTGTAGTTATATCATTTGTCATAGCTAAATTTACTAATTTACCTATAGATGGTTATGTTGGTATTGTAGTATCACTAGTAATACTTTATGCAGGATTTTCTCTTGTAAAAGATACTATAAATCCTCTTCTAGGAGAAGCCCCAGATGAAGAAATGGTAAAATCTATCATAGAATCATTATTATCTTATGAACATATTATAGGAACACATGACTTAATAATTCATAACTATGGAGTTGGGAGATGTATAGCATCTATACATGCAGAAATTCCATCAAATATAGATATAATGGAAATTCATGAAATTATAGATACTGCTGAGAGAGAAATATCTGAAAAATTAGATATATATTTAGTAATTCATATGGACCCTATATGTCTTGAAGATGAAGAAGTTATGTCAGCAAAGCAAGAACTTGAAGAAATACTTAAGAAAAATAGTCTTGTAAAATCTATGCATGATTTCAGAATAGTTGGAAAGGGAAGTAAGAAAAATTTAGTGTTCGATATAGTAGTTAATCCTTCTGAATTCTCTAAAAATATGTCAGATGAAGATTTAAAAGAAGATATAACTAAATTAGTTAAGGATATGAATCCTGAATATAATTGTGTAATTGTGGTAGATAAAGATTTTATCTAAGGATTAATTGAAATTATTATAAGGGAAAAAATGTAAAATATGTAGACAAGAAGATATTGGCATTATATAATATAAATATATAATTGTATTTAGTGTGAATATAACAATTTTAATTGTTTTTTATAAAATATTATAGAGATGTTGATGTATGTTCTATTATTGGGCACCTTATGGACATACTGAGTCAGTGGTGCAACCGGCTATGGATATAAATTTATTTATTTTCATGGCCTTTTTTATATGGTTTTTGCTGAAAGTTACTTTAAATGAGATATCAATGGAAGTTTATAAACTATAGATAGTATAGAGGGGAGAAATCTATATGAGGAAGGGAAATAAAAAGGCATTATTAATAAGTTTAATTATGATTTTAAGTATGGTAGTATCTACAATCTATCCAACTGTATCTTATGCTTCGGAATTAGGAGATAATAGTCAGATTCAAAATAACTCAACTAGTTCATCAAGTGGAGAAGAGAAGCCATCAGATAACAAAAAACCGGAGCAGACTCCAGAAGGAGAGAAGCCATCAGACAATAAAAAACCAGAGCAGACTCCAGAGGGAGAAAAACCATCAGACAATAAAAAACCAGAACAGACTCCAGAGGGAGAAAAACCATCAGACAATAAAAAGCCAGAGCAGACTCCAGAAGAAGAGAAGCCATCAGACAATAAAAAACCAGAACAGACTCCAGAGGGGGAAAAGCCATCAGACAATAAAAAACCAGAGCAGACTCCAGAAGAGGAAAAGCCATTAGACAATAAAAATACAGAGCAGACTCCAAAAGAAGAGAAGCCATTAGAAGATGAAAATTTATTGAAAACTTTAGAAGAAGAACTTAATGAAGAGAATGAAGATTATGGATTTATTATAAAAGTTAATAACAGTACAATAGAAACTGAATCAATGAAAAAAATATCATTTAATTTAACTTATACTCCAACATCAAAGGGAATACAAGCAGGTGATTCAATAACTTTCAAGGTGCCAGATGTATTTAATAAAGTTAATTTAGATTATACAAGTGAATGCTTCGACAAAACAGAAAGTAATGGAGAATATACACTTACATTTAGAGAACTGCCTAATGGTCAAAGTATAATGCAAGGAAAAATAGGTCTAGAAGCATATGTTAAAAAGGTTGATGAAGAGACAAATACAAAAATTCATATTGAAACTACTGGAAAAATAGAAAGTGGAAGTGGAGATGTGGATGTAGAAATAAAGCCTGGAGATAAGGGCGAAGAGGAAGAGTCTAAAGGAACACTTAAGAAGCTTGTTGAAGGAAGAAAATCAACTACAGTATTTATGCCAGTTAAAAACAAAGACATAAATTATAGTATACAAGTAAATGAAAAACAGGAAGAATTGAAAGATATTACTTTGTATGATGAGCTTCCTGAAGGGTTGACATTGGTAAATAATTCTGTAAGCGTAGTAACAAGTGATGGAAAAGAAGTAAGTGATTTTAATATTGAACAAAGTGCAAATTCTATATCAGTTAATTTTGGAAATATAGATAAAGCATATACTGTTAAATACAAAGCTAGAATTAGTGATGAAAATGCAAAACATGACAATAAATATAAAAATGTAGCTAGGATAGAATCTGATGGTAAGAAGGTACAAGAAGATGATGCTACTGTAAGTATCTTTGATAGAGGTAGTGATTATCTTTTGACTAAAGGGCATTCAGGAGCAACAAATATTACTCAAGTTGGTCAAGTAATAAACTATCAGATTTCAGTAAATGATGATAAGTCACCAATAAGTAATGTTGTTATAACAGACAATATACCAGAAGGTATGAGATTAACTACAACAGGAGAGGCTGGACATGATTTTAGAGTTGTAGAAATTCCAATGAATGGTAGCTGGACTCCTTGGAGTAAAGAAAAAATTGCAAACAACATTTCATATAAAGTAGAAGAAAAAAGAAATGAAAGTGGTCAAGTAGATAAAGTTATAACTGGATTTACAATTAATCTTAGTAAAGAAGAAGTAGAATCAAAATTTTATATAGCCTATACATTAAAGGTTATTAGTATTGAAGATAGTTATACAAATAGAGCTGTTCTTGATGCAAATAACAGTCAAGTTGATAAAAGCGATGAGATAAGTTTTAAGAAAAACTCTGGATTAATAAGTGCAAAAAAAGAAGTTGATAAGAAAGTCTTAAATAATAATGACAGTCAGATTGTTAAATACAAAATAAATATGTCAACTTATGGAGTTTATGATGCAGGGCAAGTAAATCTTTTGGATGAAGTAAATCCAGCTCTAAAAATATCTAATATAAAATATTCTGATAATCTTGAACTTAAAAAAGAAGCTGGAGATGGAAAAAATACTATAAGATTAGTAAATAAATATGAATATAAGCAGATAAAAGAAGGCGAACCTGTGCAAAGTTGGGTTACATTTGATGCTGATTTCACAGATGTAAAAGTTGGAGAGACTATACAAAATGTAGCTCAGATTAATGGCTCAAGTCCTCCTGGAGTAGAAACTACTAAGCAAGGTTATGCTTTTGAAGCTAAAAAAGTGGATTCTTTAGATAAAAATGCACTTTCAGGTGCTAAATTTAATTTAGAAGATGTATCTGGAAATGTAGTAGTTAAGGATTTAGTTAGTGATGAAGATGGTATAATTCAATCTAGTGTAAAAAAACCAGGAACATATTATTTAGTGGAAATGATGGCTCCAAGTGGATATGAAAAACTAAAGGATAAAATCAAAGTTAATATTGATAATAAAGATATTGGTAGAATTGTGGATATAGGGAATATAGAAAATATAAAACAAGAAAATCCACCAGTGAATCCGCCAGTACCACCAAATCCAGATAAACCAGTAGTAAATCCACCAGTACCACCAAACACAGATAAACCAAGTACAGATAAACCGAGAAAACCATCAAAACCATCTGATGCAGATGAAATAGTAGTAAATCCGCCAGTACCACCATCAGATGATGTGGTGAATCCTCCAATACCAGAGGTAGTAAATCCACCAGTACCACCATCAGATGATGTAATAGAAAAGCCTGTTAAACCAATTGTTCCAATACCAGAAGTAGTAAAACCATCAGTATCAGAAGAAAAGAATGATAAAGTGAAAAATGACACTGTAGTAAATCCACCAGTACCACCAAAGACAGGAGACAATACTACATTTACTGGAGAAATACTATTAGGTTTAGGAGCGATTATAGGGCTTATTATCTTAAGAAGAAACAAGAATACAAATTAGACCCTAACATTATAAAAATATAAGTAATATTAAAAAATATCTTCTAAAACAATATTTAATAGTGAAAATATTGTTAGAAGATATTTTTTTTTGAAGGATTATGTAAAAAAATAATAATTTTTTAGAAAAAAAATCCAAAAATCTATAGACAATTAGAAAGATATAAGCTATAATATAAATATAAAATTAAATGAGGCAAAACTAGGGAAACCTAGTCACGCAAAGCTATAGGGGCTAAAGTTTAGTAAACCACGCCAGCCAGTTGCCGAAAAGAGTAAAAATTTCTTTTTGTATATACAAAGATACTCTTGGGTATCTTTTTTATTTTGAAATTTATTACTCCCGGCCTAACTCAAAGGAGGGAATAATATGAAACCAAGTAAAAAATTATTAATAGCCATAATATCAATATTCTTAATAAGTTCAGTTCCAGTAAGTGCACATGCAGATAGTTCAACTGCACAAAAAAATAAAGAAACACTTAGTCAAATAGTGGTTCTTCCAACTGGAAATTACAATAAAAATGAAGCTAATGCTATGGTAAGTAGATTAGCAAATATAGATGGAAAATATTTAAGTGCTTTAAAACAAGATAACTTAAAAATAAAATTATTAAGTGGAAAATTAACAGATGAAAAAGAATATGCTTATTTAAAAGGTGTAGTTCCTAAGGGTTGGGAAGGCACTGGAAAAACTTGGGATGATGTTCCTGGTTTAGGTGGAAGTTCAGTAGCTCTTAGAATCGGATTTAGTAACAAAGGTAAAGGTCATGATGCAATAAACTTAGAATTACATGAAACAGCACATGCAGTAGACCATATCGCATTAAATGATATTTCTAAATCAGCACAATTTAAACAAATATTTGCTAAAGAAGGACGTTCTTTAGGTAATGTAAATTACTTAGGTGTATATCCAGAAGAATTCTTCGCAGAAGCATTTGCATATTATTATTTAAATCAAGATACAAATAGTAAATTAAAAGCAGCTTGTCCACAAACTTATAGTTTTTTACAAAACTTAGCTAAATAGAGAATTTTAAAAATTTAAAATAAATATAAATTAAGAGATGCTATTATGGTAGCATCTCTTTTATATTTCGTTTAAGGCTAATAAATTTGCCTTATGTATAATTATGATAGATTATAAGTTACTACTCCTTATACAAGGCTTCAACGTGCTTATTATGTGCTTGAGTAATTATCGTAGGTATAATAGAAATTATTGAACCAATTACTATCAATAAAATTCCTATAACCATGTTAATAGGGATAATTTCTTTAAGTATTAATAATGCAAGTATTGGAGATATTACTGGTTTAAAGAAGAATACTAGAGATGTAAGACTAGTAGATGTAGCTTCCATTGCCATAAAGTAAAGCGCATAACCAACACCTGTGACAAATACAAATACATAAATCATAATAGGCATATTGTGTAAAGTATAACCACTAAAAATAGGGATATTTGCAAATACATGAAGTTTATTTTTATTTAATATATCTGCTATAAAATTAATTTTAGTAAGTAAAACTAATATTAACATTTCTAAACTTCCAAATATAAAACTAAAGCAAGTTACAACTATTCCACCAAATTTTAAAGTCTTTCTTTTACCAAATACAGTATACATTGAAAAAATGATAGCAGAAGATAATGTCAAGAATATTCCGCTAAGAGTTAATTTTGTATGCAATGGATTTATGATAACTATAATTCCAAGTACTTCTAAAATAAGTGAAATTACATTGTGCCTATAAATTTTTTCCTTTAAAATTAAGTAAGCTAGAAGCATTACAAATACTGGATTACAACTAAACAAAACAGCAACTACAGATGCTTTTGTGTTTAGAACAGCCAGTTGGTACAATGACATACTTACTACTACACACATAAAACCTAGAAATGCAAAGTATTTTAAGTCTGATTTTGTAATAGAAAGATTAAGGGATTTTAATCTTTTTATGGCAAAAGGTAGTAGGATTAAACCACCAACAAAAAATCTTGATAAAGTTATTTGTAAGGGATTAAAGTCATTAGTAACAGTTTTTAAACTAATTTCCATTGAGCTAAAAAATAAGGTGGTTAGTATTATATAAACATAACCTTTTTTCAATTCAAACACCTCCTTGTAATTTATATTAGTACTATAGATTACAATATTCAAGTATATTGGTATAATATGGTATATAAAATATAGTACATAAAATTATAAACTACCTTAGTATAGAATGTTTAAATTCTATACTAAGGTAGTTAATTATTTGAATTACAATATTTAATTATTTTAAATTATAAAGTTTAGCTAATTTTTCAAATGCTGGTAGAGAGCTTTTAACTTTGTCATAAGACACACAATACGATACTCTAAAGTGGCCTGGACAACCAAAAGAAGAACCTGGTACTAATAATAAATTAAACTGTTTTGCATCATTGCAGAATTTTTTATCGTCTTCAATTGGAGCTTTTGGGAATAAATAGAATGTACCACTAGGTTTAACACAAGAAAATCCCATATCTACTAAGCTATTATATAAAAGGTCAAAATTCTTTTTATAGATGTTTACATCAACTTCAGCATCTAAACTTCTTGCAATAACTCTTTGGAAAAGAGAAGGAGCATTTACAAATCCAAGTATTCTGTTTGCAACATTTAATGAAGACATAACATCATCAAAATCATCCATTTGTCCATTAGCAACAATATATCCTATACGTTCACCAGGTAGAGATAATGATTTACTATAAGAGTATCCTATAAATGAATTTTTATAGTATTTTAGGACACAAGGCACTTTAGCACTGTCATAAATTATTTCTCTATATGGCTCATCAGAAATTAGATATATATTTGTATTTAGTTCTTTTTGCTTTGAGTCTAATAGTTCTCCAAGGTTTTTTAATAATTCTTCAGAATAGATAACACCAGTAGGATTATTTGGAGTGTTTATTATTAAAGCTCTTGTTTTTGAAGTAATGGCATTTTTTAGAGCATTTAAATCTGGTTCGAAAGTTTCTATATTTGTAGGAACTTCTACTAACTTTCCATCATAGTTTTCTGTATAGTTTTTATACTCACCAAAATATGGGGCAAAAGCAATAACCTCATCATCAGGATTTAAAAGAGTTTTTAAAATAATATTTAGACCACCAGCAGCACCACAAGTCATAATTAAATTTTCTCTTGTAAGGTTCAATCCATCTTTTTTATTTATATGTTCAGCAATAGCATCTCTTACATCTTCATATCCTGAATTATTCATGTATCCATGAACTAGATTTGGAGATTCTTCATTTAAAATATCATTTATAACTGCTTTAATAGTCTCTGGAGGTTCAACACTTGGATTTCCTATACTAAAATCAAAAACATTTTCTTCTCCATAAATATCAGAAAGTTTTTTTCCTTCTTCAAACATAGCTCTTATAACGGAGCTGTTTGCAACTAAAGTTTGCATTTTATTAGATATCATATGTAACACTCCCTTTTATAGATTTATATTGCCTATGTATATATTACCATATTTTTACAGAATTTAGACAATTTTCGAAAAATTATTTGTTTGAAAATATAAATTTTTATATAAAATATATTTATGTGTAGTGAGTATTAAAAATTCCAGTTTCAACCTAATCATAATTATTTGGCAGAATAAATTTTTAACAAATTAATAAAAGTTATGTTAATAAAGTAAAATATTATTGACTATATTAATTGTTTAATATAATATAGTTGATATAGTCAAATATATTATAGAGGGGAAATTTAAGATGGATTTTAAAAATTTACAGTATGAAAGTTTGTCGTATGTTATCTGTAATTTACAAAAAAACTTTAAACTTTATTGTGAAAAATGCTTAAAGCCATACAAACTTACGAATGGTTTGTATTTCTATTTAATTTATATCAATAAAAATAGAAACTGCTCTTTGAATGATGTTTCAACAGAATTTGAAGTAGATAAAGCACATACAACAAGAACTATATCTAGATTAGAGCAAGATGGATACATAGAAAAAATTCAAAATCCCAATGACAGTAGAGCTTTTCAGCTTAGAGTAACAGATAAGGGTGAGGAAGTATTAGGAGATATAAAAAATATATTTTCAAAATGGGATAATAATATAAAAAAAGAGTTCTCAGATGAAGAGTATAAAGAATTAGTTAAGAAATTACATGTAGTAAAGGATATAAAGACAACAGTGGAGGAAGAATAGGATGTATTGCAATTTGTTAAAGCCAATTAAAATTGGCAATTTAGAATTGAAAAATAGAGTATCATTTGCACCTACAAGTATGAGTCTCAAATTTGAAGAAAAAATTAAAAAACTTTGTGATATTGCCAAATCAGGTGTAGCTTTGATTACTTTAGGAGATGTATCTGTTAGACCTAGTTTTCATAAGATGGCTTTGAGTTTATCTAATGAAGAAGGGGTAATAAAGTATAAGAAAATTGTAGATGAAATACACAATTCTGGTGCAAAGGTATCAGCACAGATATTTTGTTCAGATTATGATATTAATTTGATTAAAGATACTATGAAAGCAGGGGTTACTTCACATGATGATATTAAAAAAATCATGAGTGATGGAGTAAAAGATTACATAACAAATATGTCAAAAGAAGAAATTAAGGATATTATAGATTTATTTAAAGTAGCAGCATTGAATGCAAAAAAAGCGGGATTTGATATGATTCAGATTCATGGAGATAGGCTGATAGGCAGTTTTTCTTCAAGTATATTTAATAATAGAAATGATGAATATGGTGGAACATGTGACAATAGAAGTAGATTTGCAAGTGAAATAATAAGAAGCATTCGAAATGAGATTAAGGATATTCCACTAGATTATAAACTTGCGATAAGACAAGAAAACCCTCATTATGGTAATGCAGGAGTTTTACTTTCAGAGGTTGAGTATTTTGTAAAAAAATTTGAATTATTAGGTGTAAATAGTTTTCATGTAACACTTGCAAATCATTCAAAATTAGAAGATACGATACCAACTAAGAATCATCCTTATTTTAAAGATGAAGGATGTTTTTTATATTTAGCTGATGAAGTGAAAAAACATACAAATCTTCCAGTGTGTGGAGTTGGAAAATTGTCTAGTCCAGATTTTATAGAAAATATTATCTCAGATAATAGAGTAGATATGGTTTCTATGTCAAGACAATTATTAGCAGATAGTAATTGGTTACAAAAAGTAAAAGATGGAAGAGTAGAGGATATTAAAAGGTGCTGTTATTGTAATAAAAAATGTGCAGATGCATTACAAACACGTTCTCAGTTTGGATGTATATTAGATTAGACTATATTTATATCAATTAAAAAATATGTTAATATTAATATATTTTTGGTAAGCTTAGATAAGTATCTAAATAAATAGGAGGGTATATCATGAAAAGTTTAATTTTATATTCAAGTTTGACTGGAAATACTAAAAAAATTGCTTATTCTATATATGATGCAATCCAAGGAGAAAAAGACATTAAAAATATAGATGAATTAGTTGATGATAGTATTAACTATGAAAATTATGATATAGTATTCCTAGGATATTGGGTGGATAAGGGAATTTGTGATAAAAATTCAAAACAAGTACTTGAAAATATTCACAACAAAAAGATAGCCCTATTTGGAACAATGGGAGCTAGTACAAAAGGAAGTTATGGTGCCAATATTATAAAAAAGATAGAATCAATCGTTTCAAAAGACAATGAAAACTTAGGTTCATTTATATGTCAAGGGAAGATAGCAGAAGAGCTGAAAGTAAAATATGAAGAGATGCTAAAGCTTCATCCCGAGAATGAGCATATTCGTGAACAGTTAAATAATCATGAAGAGTCTTAAAGTCATCCAGATGAGCAGGAGATATGTGAAGCTGTTATATTTGCAAAAGATGTTATGAGTAAGGTTAGTACAATATAGTAGATAAATATTAAGTAGGATATATAGAATCAGTAATCAAATAAAAAAGCATGGCAAATGATTTGCTATGCTTTTTTTATGAAATCAAAGAAATAGTAAAAATACTTGACTGTAAACCTTGTTTATAGTGTACTTTATAGAAAATAACCTAGTTTTAGATATTAGTTTTAGATATAGAACAAGAGATTATTGTATAAAAAATTATAGCAGATAAAGAGCTTGATTTTAAGATATCATAAATCATTATAAAGAATGACGGTATGTAAAACTAGAGCATAGTTATAGTTTAGTAGAATGAGAAGGTGGTGTTTAAAAATGACAATTAAAGAAGTTGAAGAAAAAACAGGATTAGCTCGTTCTAATATTCGTTTTTATGAGAAAGGGTTTCTAATTAAACCAACTCGTAATGAAAATAATGGGTATAGGGAATATTCAGATGAAAATGTGGAGGATATCAAAAAAATAGCATATTTACGTACATTAGGAATTTCTATTGAGGATATTCGTAATATTATATTACAGAAAGTGTCATTATATGAAGTTCTTGAAAATCAAGAGCAAGTTCTTAAAGCTCAAATATCCGATTTAGAAAATGCTAAAAGTATATGTGAAACAATGTTAGAATCTGATGAACTAACTTATTTAAATTTGAAAGTAGAAGAGTATGTAATTAAGTTACCAGAATACTGGAATAAAAACAAAACTATTTTTAAATTGGATTCTGTAAGTTTCTTATATATGTGGGGAGGAAAATTTACTTGGGGATTTATTACTCTTGCTTGTTTGATGATTGCAATAATAATATTTCCAAAGTTACCATCACAGATTCCTGTGCAATGGAATAATGGTGTAGCTAACTATGTAGACAAAAAATTTATTTATGCATATCCTGTTATTTGTGTTATGTTTAGATTTATTTTACGTCCATTTATATGGAGATGGTTACAGATACATACTTTCTATATTGATATTATTGCAGATTATTTAACGAATTTTTTGTGTTTTGTAGCTTTGTCTATAGAAGTATTTTCTATATTTTTTATTTGCAATATTGTCAAGCATGTTACAGTAATCATCTTTATAGATGTACTTGTATTTATTGTTTTACTGATAATAGGATTGTATAAACTGTTTAAAAAAGCTAATCAATTTTAAAAAATTAGTAGAAAGTGATGATATAAAAAATAGCCACTATAAATTATAGATTATAGTGGTTATTATATTTTATTATTTATATATGAAATTATTTTGCAAATTAATAAATGCTATAGTTTTATATATTGATGAAATATTCATGTAATTTGGAGTAATAAGTTATATTTTCTAACAAGATTTGAAAATTTTACTTATTTAAAGTCAGAAAAAATATATTATTTTTTATCAAAGAAGTTAAAAATTAGGTATTTACATCTTATTTAAAAAAGACAAGAAGTCAATTTTATATATTTTTTTTGGTCTTCCTCTTTGATTATCAAGCTTTGTATTTACAATGGTTGCAATTCCTGCTTTATATAAGATACTCAATATTCTATTTGCACTTCTAAGAGTTATATTCATATAGTCTGATAGTATTTCTGCTGAGACATTATTTGAATTTCTGTCATTAATCATGCACATAATTTTAGATACATTAGTATTAGATAGAGGTATAAAAGAAGCAACTTTATTAGCTAATGAGCTTTCTTCAATATCATGATAGTTCTTGTTTGAATATAAAGGCCCTATAGTATTGTTAGTATCATTTACTATAAAAGTACAGTTTCCACCTAAAGAAGCTGATTTACCATTAGCTTGACGAGCATTCTGTTCTGCATGAATATTTGTATTTCCAATACCCCAACCAATATTTAAGCTATACTTAATTTCTTTTAAGTCTTCTGAAATAAAAAAGTCTGTATAATTATTGGTCATATTATTTAACATATCTTTAGTAGTATGTATCTCTATTTTCATATCATTTTTTTTGACTTGAACTCCATAAAAACCATTTTTTGATAGCGAATCTAAGATGGTATTATATATTTGGTTTTGTATCTCATCATTTTTAAATATCAAATCTTCATTTATATATTCTGAGCTATTTACTGTAACTATACAAGTTGCAGATTTATTTTTGTCTAAGTTTTGTAATGTTATTTCATTCACTAGAGATTTAAATGTATTTAAGATTGATTCGGTAGATGGAACCATATATATACAATTGTACCCAAGCTCATTAAGTTCACAACTAATGATGTAATTTCGCGTAAAAGAAAGATTAATCCTATTATTTTTCAATAAATCTAAGTGTATTTCCAATAATTTATCATTTAATTTCTTAAAGTCATATACAGGTTGAGGAATATTAAAATCTTTAATTGTATATGGGCATTTATTAGAATCTATTAACGAATAAATATCGTAATAATTATTGTCTTCTCTTAAAAAATCCATAAATGATTTTGTGAAATCAATATCTTTTTGATTATTTAATAATTTAAATAAGTATTTATAAAAATCCCTTTCATCAAGTTTTAAAAAGTTCAATGGTACTTTTATGTCCTTTATGTTTATTACAAGTTCGCTATATGGAACTATACCACTACATACAAATCCATCGAAATTGTCTACTTGTTCATTGTATATAGTAGGTAAATTACTAAAAGGATTTTCTCCTTTAAGCTCAATAAATGTAATTTCACAAATATTTTTTAGTTCATTAAGAGCTTGTTTGTACTTGTCTGACATAAAATAAGATGTTGTTAAAAATCCAATTTTATATTTCATAAAACCTCCTTTAAAATTTCGAGAGTATTATAATTAATCAATTTATATCCTCATTTTATAATAGTAGATAAAACGCGTCAATTTATTTTACAAAATGAAAATTGAAAGAAAAATCAGAAAATACAAAAAATATAGAAAAAAATGTTGACTGATAAAAATAATTGTGATATTTTGTATTTAAGGACTAGTCTTTTAAAATTTCCTAAAATAAGCTTAGTTTTAGGAAAGGAATATATTTTATTAAAAAATGAAGGAGATTATTATGAATACATATTTAAATGAGATTTCTGAGTTTGTTGATGAAAGTAGAGAAGAAATAGTTTCATTATGGAAAGAGATTGTTAATATAGAAAGTTATACACATTGTAAAGAAAGTGTAAATAAGTTAGCAGATAGATTAAAGCTTGAGTTTGAAAAAGAAGGCTTAGATTGTGAAATAGTAGATGTTGGAGATAATGGTGGCACACTTATAGGAACACTTGGTTCTAATATAGATAAAAAGCCAATAATTTTTTCAGGACATATGGACACTGTATTTGAAATAGGTACATTTGGTGAAAATCCATTTAAAATAATAGAGGGAAAAGCATATGGACCAGGTGTTTTAGACATGAAGGGTGGAATAGTAATTGCTTTATATGTTATCAAAGCTTTAAATAAAATAGGATACAAAGAAAGACCAATAAAAATAGTATTTTCTGGGGATGAAGAGATAGGACATAAGGATTCAACTGGTGGAGAAGTCATATTAAAAGAAGCAAAAGGAGGCCTTTGCGCTTTTAATATGGAAACTGGCTTAGTAGACAATAGCTTGTGTGTGGGTAGAAAAGGAAGAATAGGATGTAATGTACATGTAAAAGGTGTAGAGACACATGCAGGTAATGACTTTGAAGGTGGAAGAAATGCTATAGAAGAAATGGCTAATAAGATATTACGCATACAGAAATTGACCAACCTTGAGGTTGGAACTACAGCAAGTGTAAGTGTAATTAAGGGAGGAAGAGTATCAAATTCTATTCCAGAGGATTGTAATATAGAAGTAGACCTTAGATTTGAAAAAGTAGAAGAAATGGAGAATGTTAAGGAAAGAATTAGAGAAATATGTAAAGAAACTTATATAGAGGGAACTTCTACAGAAGTTGACTTTATAAGTGAAATGATGGCATTTGAGACTACAGAAGATGTTATGAGATTTCATAAATTCGTAAATACAGTATCGAAAGAAAATGGGTTTGGAGAGTTAAATGCTAAGAGACTTGGAGGCAGTTCAGATGCCAGTTATTTGACGATTGCAAACGTTCCTACAATATGTTCTTTTGGTGTAAGAGGAGAATGGAATCATACATCAAGAGAATATGCGTTAGTAAATTCGATGTTTGAAAGAGTGAAATTAATTTCTACAATTATTTTAAATTTAGATAAATTTGAGGTATAAAGGGGGATTTTATATGGATAATACAACTGGAGATAATAAGGTAACATGGAAAGGGTATTTGTCTTTATTTATATTGATAGTATTATTTTCAGGAATTTTTAAGGATAGTAACGGATTTCTTAAAGCACTAGACTTTGCAAACCTTACAGGTTCATTTGGTACTATATCAGATGGAGTAGATTTTATGGGTAAAGGAGGAACTGGAGCAAAAGATGGATTCTTATTTTCACTAACTTTGATACCAACTGTCTGTTTTGCTGTAGGTCTTATAGATGTAGTTGAGTCTATGGGAGGAATGAAAGCAGCATCAAAAATATTCAATCCATTGCTTAGACCTATACTTGGCATACCTGGTATAGCAGGTATAGCATTTGTATCTTCATTTACTAGTTCAGATGTTGCTTCAATAATGACAAAAGAATTATATGAAAGTGGAGAAATAACTGATGATGAAAGAACTATATTTGTAGCATATCAATATGCTGGTTCAGCTGTTATATTAAACACAATAAATACTCAAGCTCCACTTTTACCAATAGCATTATTGGCATTAGGTCCAATAATCCTTATAGAGATATTCTGTAAGATACTTGGTGCAAATCTAGTTAGATTAATTATAAGTATAAAAAATAAAAAGACTAAGATGAAGGAGGCTGTGTAGTATGAGTCAACAAACTAATGGAAATGCAATTGTAAATAGTAAACCTAAGAAAACTGCTGTTGAAACATTTATGGGAGGAGCAAAAAAAGGTTTCTACATAGGTGTTGAACAAATATTACCAGCTATGATAATGGGTTATGTAATAGTACAGTTTTTACAATTAACTGGACTAGTTGATATTTTAGGAAGTGTTTTTGGACCAGTAATGGGTATTTTTGGACTACCTGGAGAATCAGTTGTAGTTTTGATAGCAGCATTCTTTGCTAAGGCGGCAGGAGCAGCTACAGCAGCAAACTTATTTGCACAAGGTTTAATTACTGCACCACAAGCAACTATATTAATTATGCCATGTATGTTAATGGGTACTCTAGTTGGTCACTATGCAAGAATAGTACTTGTAGCGAATGCTAGTACAAAGTATAGAATGTTATTGTTGGCAGTTCCTATATTTGATGCAGTAGTAGGAATGTTGATAGTAAGGGTTTTACTTACTGTTATGGGATTAATGTAGACAAAATGAAATTATAACTTAAGTATAAAGTATGTATAGGAATCAGTATATACAAGAATTGAAATATTAATAATTAGTATACAGTAATTAATATATTAATTAAAAAAGAAGTTTACTAAAATACATTTTTAGTAAACTTCTTTTAAATTCAATTTTTAGAGTTTATAATTTTAAAAAAATTTTAATACTGATACTATATTAAATATATTTTGAAATTAATATAAATATGTTTTTAAAGTAGAATTTGTTGTGAATTTCCTCGTATATCAACTTTGATAACTTTCTCTATTGTGTCTCCTCTAAAACCTAATAAATTACTTGTCAAGTTTGCAGTTGAGCAAGAATGATTAGGGATAATTCTTATTCTATCACCAATTTTTATATTAGTTTCACCATTTACTTTAATTTTTCCAACCTCTTCTGAAAGTGAATCAATAGTAAGTTCTGGATGTCCACAAACTCTACCATATCCAATAATACTACTATTTCCATGTGCACCTTTATCAAGTCCAAGGCATTTGCTTCCACAGTCAACTAAATAATATCCATTGCTATTTTTTGAGATTACAGTACATATAACAGTAAGAGCACACATATCTTCAGTAGCACAACCTAGAGCTATTTGTATAGCATCATAGTATACATAGTTTCCAGGTCTTATAGTATTTATAGTTTTGGAAGCAGCTTCAGTTTCAACTGTTGGAGTACTACCAGAAGCTACAATTTCTATATTAAAACCACTATCAGTCAAAGCTTTGTATGCTTTATTCATAGAGGAATCTTCTTGAATACATACATCTGGAACTTCTTTTGGAGAACTACAACCATAGACTTGACCTGGATGTGAACTTATACCAATGATTTTTACATTTTCTAGTTTTGAGATTGCAGTAGCAAGTTCAACCACTTTTTCTGGTTCAATTCCAAAACGATGTAAGCCGCAATCTACAATAATAAGTAATTTACATTCAACTTTAGCTTTAGAAAAAGCTTCATTGTAAGCTTTAGCACACTCTAAATTATCTGTAGCACATATTAAATTTATTTTTGATGCCATAGATAAGATTCTATTTATATTTGCATCTCCCATGTAAGGGTAAGCCAACATAATATCTTCAAAGCCAGATTTCATTAAAGCTTCAGCTTCATCAAGTGTTCCAACGAGAAATCCAGTAGCTCCTGCATCTTTTTGAAGTTTTGCAATGTAAGTACTTTTATGTGTCTTAAGCATAGGCCAAAGTTGTTTATTATTCTTTGAACAAATTTGTTGAACTGTATCAATATTCTTTTCTAACTGGTCTAAATCTAGCAAAAAACTTGGAGTAGCAATTTCTGAAATTTTCATGTCATTTACCACCTTTCAACAAAAGTAAAATTAATTATAAGTATTAAAGTCATTATATTAAAATAATAGCTTTACAATATTAATATCTTATAATTATATTATAGAACCAGTATTAAGTGAGAGCAATGTTTATTTAGATTAATTGGAATTTTCAATAAATTATTGTGTTTTTAAATTATTTATATAATGATTTTTAAAATTAAAGCCAATTTTATTTAAATTTGTTTTAGACAATATTAATAGGGTATCATAGAATGAGTAAAAAAGTGATATTTACATAGAATAATCACACTATAAATATTGGAGGTAGCAAATATGAGAAAAGTGGTACTTTACATTGCAATGAGTTTAGATGGATATATAGCTGAGGAAAATGGTAGTGTAGGTTTTTTAGAGGAGATACATCCAGATTTTCAACAGGAGGAAGATTATAATACTTTCTACAATACAATTGATACTATTATTATGGGAAACTCAACATATACACAAGTTGCAAATGAACTTAGTCCTAATGAATGGTATTATAAAGGAAAAGAGTGCTATGTATATTCAAATACAGTTAATGGAATAACTGAAAATGTAAAGTATACAAATTTGGAACCTCAAAAATTAATTGAACAACTTGAGAAAGAGAATGATAAAAAAGACATTTGGATAGTTGGGGGAAGTGACATAGTAAAATTATTTATGAAAGATAATCTAATTGATGATTATTATATCTATATATTGCCAATAATATTGGGTAAAGGGATTCCATTGTTTAAATCTGGTATAAATAAGACTAATTTAAACTTTAAGAAAGCTAGTAATATTGGAGCGCTTGTAAAATTAGAATACAGTAAAAAGTAAAAATAAAGTACATGCCAATTTGTTATAACGTTATGAAATAAAGCATTTAAAAGACTTTTGGCTATATGAATTGACATTACTTGTCAAATGTGTTAACATATAAGCGACTTGTCGGAGGGTGTATTAAAAAGAATATGCTGGAGAAGAGAGTGCGTTAACTCTTTTCTCCTTTTTTTATAAAATCAAGTATTTATAAATTTGGTATTATTACGTAATTACACTATCTCAAAAACTAAGAAAGGAGAAAAATATGAAATTAATTTTAAGTTATTTAAAGAATTATAAGTTGTTAATAGTATTAAATATACTGGCTATATTTAGTTTTGCATTAGTTGAATTGGGCATTCCAACAATAATAGCTAAAATAATTGATAATGGTATTGCAAATCAAAATATAGCTTACATAAAACAAATGGGAATAGTGATTGTTATTATTTCTATTATAGGAGTTGTAGGTAGTATATTGTTGGGTTACTGTTCTGCAAAAGTGTCAACAAGTGTAACTAGAGATATAAGAAATGATATATTTGAAAAATCTCAAGAATTTTCACATACTGAATATAATAAGTTTGGAATTTCTTCAATGATTACAAGAACAACAAACGATGCATTTCAAATTCAACAATTTGTGAATATACTACTAAGAACTGCTTTATTAACACCAGTCATGTTTATTATAAGTATAATAATGACAATTAGAACAAGTGTAGAGCTTTCAATGGTATTAGCTATATCAGTACCTTTTATAATTATTGGGGTAGCAATAATAGCAAAAGTATCTCAGGCAATATCTTTGAAACAACAAAAAGGACTAGATAAATTAAACCTTATATCAAGAGAAAATTTAACAGGAATAAGAGTAATTAGAGCTTTTGGAAATGATGATTATGAAACAGAAAGATTTGAAAAAACAAATACATATTATGCTAATGTTTCTAAAAAATTATTCAAGCTTATGTCAATTACTCAACCAGCATTCTTTTTACTATTAAATATAGCTGTTTTGGCTGTATTTTGGATTTCAAGTGAGAAGATAAATATCGGAGAAATTCAAGTTGGACAGTTGGTTGCATTTTTGGAATATCTTTTTCATGCTATGTTTTCAATCATGCTTTTCTCAATGGTATTTATTATGTATCCAAGAGCAGAAGTGTCTGCAAATAGAATAAAGGAACTTTTAAATGAGGAACCATTGATAAAAAATCCTGAAAATGGAATTAAAGAGACTGAAAATAAGGGTATTATAGAATTTGATGATGTAACTTTTACTTACCCAGATGGAGAGGCTTCCGTGCTTAAGGATGTTTCATTTACTGCAAAAACAGGTGAAACAGTTGCTTTCATAGGAAGTACTGGTAGTGGAAAAAGTACTCTTATTAACTTGATACCAAGATTTTATGATGTAACAGAAGGTAGTATTAAGATAAATGGAGTAGATATAAGAGAATATGACTTGAAAGCTTTAAGAAAAAAGATAGGATTTATACCTCAAAAATCACTGCTTTTTACTGGTAGTATAGCAAACAACATTAGATTTGGTAAACATAAGGCAGGAGAATCAGAATTAGAACATTCAGCCAAAATTGCACAAGCATATGAATTTATATCAAAAAAACCTAGAAAATTTGATGAATTAATCAGTGAAGGTGGGGCAAATGTATCAGGAGGTCAAAAACAAAGACTTTCTATTGCAAGAGCTATTATAAGAAGACCTGAAATATATATTTTTGATGATAGTTTCTCTGCACTTGATTTTAAAACTGATGCAATACTTCGTTCCAAGTTAAAGAAAGAAACAAAAGATGCAATTGTATTGATTGTTGCACAGAGAATTAGTTCTATTATTGATGCTGATAAGATTATAGTACTCAATGAAGGGCAAGTTGTTGGGATGGGAACTCATAAGGAATTATTGAAAAATTGTGAAATATACTATGAAATTGCAACATCTCAGTTGAAAAAGGAGGAATTGGAATAATGAAAAAGTCTAAAGGTTTTAAGCAAACAATTGGTAGACTTCTTCCATTTGTAAAACGATATAAATTTTCCTTTATTATAGCTATTATATGTATAATTTCAGCAGCCACTATGAATGCAATTGCTCCTAAAACAGAAGGATTAATAATAACACAATTAACTAAAGACGTAATTCGTATAGCAAAAGGGATACCAGGAGCATCTGTAAATTTTAATTATGTAATAAAAATATTGGTGCTTTTAGCATGTATATATGTTGCCAATGCAATTTTTACTTATGTTTCAAGTTTTTTACTTACAAATGCTATCCAAAATACGATGAGGGATTTAAGAAATGAAGTAGAAAATAAGATAAGAAGATTGCCAATTAGTTATTTTGATAGTAATAGCTTTGGAGATGTATTAAGCCGTATATCAAACGATGTAGATACAATATCAAACGCCCTACAACAGAGTTTTATGCAAATTGTAAATTCAATCTTAGTAATAATCTTAGCACTTTCAATGATGTTTACAATTAACACATATATGGCTCTTATAGCCCTTTTTATAATTCCTATTAGTTATTTTGTATCTAAGTTTATAGTAAAAAAATCACAAAATAGGTTTTCATTACAACAAAATGCTCTTGGGAAACTAAACGGAAAAGTACAAGAAATGTATACTGGGTTTAATGAGATAAAATTATATGGAAAAGAAGAAGACTCTATAAAAGATTTTAAAAAGGTAAATCAAGAACTTTGTGAAAATGGATTTAAGGCACAATTTATATCAAGCATGATGAATCCAATGGTTTCACTAGTAACTTATTTTGGAATTGCAGCAGTAGCAGTTGTTGGTTCTATATATGCAGTAAGTGGAGGAATAACAGTCGGAAATTTACAGGCATTTGTACGTTACATATGGCAAATAAATCAGCCGCTTTCACAAATGACACAGTTATCGACTGTAATACAATCTTCTTTTGCAGCAATAGAGCGTGTATTTGAAATATTGGATGAAGAAGAGGAAATACCTGATGTTGAAAATTCAGTTAAGATAGAAAATGTAAAAGGTAATGTTACATTTGAGCATGTTAATTTTGGTTATGGAGAAGATGCAACCTTAATAGAAGATTTAAATGCAGAAATAAAAAGTGGACAAATGGTAGCTATTGTTGGACCTACTGGAGCAGGTAAAACAACATTAATAAACTTATTGATGAGGTTTTATGATGTTAAGAAGGGTGCTATTAAAATTGATGGAGTGGATATAAGGGATATGAAACGTAAAGACTTACGTTCAATGTTTGGTATGGTACTTCAAGATACATGGCTATTTAATGGAACCATTTTTGAAAATATAGAATATGGTAGATTTGGAGCTACTAAAGAAGAAATTATACAGGCAGCAAAAGTAGCAAATGTGCATCATTTTATAACTACACTCCCAGATGGATATAATATGTTCTTAAATGAAGAAGCATCTAATATATCTTTGGGAGAAAAACAGCTTTTAACTATAGCTAGAGCTTTTATATCAGACCCTTCGATATTGATACTTGATGAAGCTACTAGTTCTGTTGATACTAGACTGGAACTTATGCTTCAAAAAGCAATGAGAAATCTTATGAATGGTAGAACTAGTTTTGTTATAGCACATAGGCTTTCTACAATTCGTAATGCTGACTTGATTTTAGTTATGAATAATGGAAGTATTATAGAGCAGGGGAACCATGAAGAACTTATGGAAAAAGGTGGATTTTATGAAAAGCTTTATAATAGTCAATTTGCAGATACAGAATCTGAATAGATGGCATAAAACTTTTTATAAAAATTTGTAATATATTTAAATATTAATCATATAATTAAAAAGAGTATCAGTAAGTTATTTTTGTAAATTTACTGATACTCTTTGGTTTTAAGACTAAAAGGTACTTATAATTCACAACTAGTCTTGCTACATCTGATAACCAGAATTACAGTACTTTTCTTTTTTACCTTTTTGTTCTCTGACATACAATAATTCACTTAACTTATCAATGTAATAACAATCATCACTTATGCGAATTAAACTAGTCAGATAATAACCATCTTTACTTCTAGGAATCTTTTTATTTATTGCTAAATCAATAGCTGTCTTTGCTGCTTCAAAATGCTTTAAATGTGTGTGACCTTCTTCAAAACTCTTTCTAGTATTATAAACTACATAACCTTTTTTAACTTGAAAAACTATAAATTCTTTCTTTTCATATATTTTATTAAACATTCAATCAGCCCTTCTCAAGATAGTTTTATAGCATAACATTAGAAGCTCCTAAAAAATTTTACAAAGAACATAAATATTTTATAAATTATAAACTTAAAACTATAATTTATAAAGATAATTTTCTTATTACTTATATGGTAATACATATAGATTAAAATTAAATTATCTTTAAGTTAAAGCAAAGTAAAATAAAAGACTAGTTATAATATTTATATGAAAAAGTACAAAATATAGTATAAGAATATAGAAAATTTAATTTATTTATTTACAATTTTTATTTCCATATGTGTACTTACCTTCAGATACCTTATCATCATGAAAGTATATTCTTTCACAGCTTTTATCTCCCCATAGAATATTTTTTGTTATTTTATGGGATGTATCTCCTGTAAATACTTCAGCAACAGTAGTATCTGTAACATCACAATAAAGAGATGCAAATCTTTTGAACCAAGGATTGTCCTCAAATCTTGAAAGCCAGGAAGCTCCATAAGGGCAATGCAACTCTTCAAATTCAGGAACCCAGCCTAAGAATGGGACATCAGTTGTGCTAATAATATTGTCTGCAGTTAGTTCATCTCCATTTTCATGAGCTCTTTCTCTCATGGCAATAGCTCTTTCTTCGGACCTTTCAAACAAAACTTTCTTTAATATTTCGATAGTTTTATCTTCTCCAAACTCTTCAAATAACACTTTGGAAAAATAAAAATATAAATCACCAAAATGCTTACAGGCCATACGAACTTCTTCAATAGCATAATCTTTGTCGATTGTTTCATTAGTTACAACATCTTTGTTCAAAAAAATCACTCCTTAAAATAATATTAGTTACACTATAATTATAGATTATTTTTTATAACTGGGAAATTAATTTAAGATAAATATAATTTTACCAAAGATAATATTAAAATATTTTATTATTGCAAAAATCTTCTAAATTAATGTATTTAGGAGTTTCCATATGAACAAGTGTCGTTCTATAAACATCCTCAATACATCCATTAGCTATATTATTAAAAATATCTGTATGTTCTTTTAATGTTGTTTCAAGTCTTCCTTCATGTGACAATGAGTCAAGAGCTAGTTTTTTTATTCTGTACATATAACTGTTAAACATCTTATCAAACTCAGTATTTTGAGCATATGAGACTATTGTTGTGTGAAATAATGTATCGTATTCAGCAAAGGAGTTTAAGTTCTTGTCACCTAATAAAATCTCTTTTTGCTTATCTAAAAGAGATTTTAATTTGCTTATAGTTTCAATTGCTCTAGCTTCTTTGTATTGACTTGTAATTAAAAAAGTGCAAAACCCCTCTATTGCAGAGCGTATTTGGAATATCTCTACAATTTCATTTGCTGTGATTTGATGAATTCTAAAACCTTTACTTGGAATTATATCTATAAATCCATCTTGGCTAAGTCTTTGAAGAGCATCTCTTATTGGCGTTCTGGAGATACCTATTTCACTAGCAAGTTTTGTCTCAGAATATATTTCATTTTCTATTATTTCTCCAGACAATATCAATTCTTTTAAGTAGTCATATGCTTGTTCTTGTAATCTTTTGAATGTAGCCATATCTAATACCCCCTAAACAATATAAAAATACAAAAATACAAAAACTTATATAATTTTAAGGATACAACATAGTAAAAATAAGGTCAATCTTTTGAAATCTAAACTACATAGAAGATGATAAAATATGAAAAATTATCAGATAGTGATATCTGATTAACATTAGAGCTATATTAATTAAAATATACAAATAATATAAAAAGTAGAGTGTAGTATTTTGAATTAATAGTATGTATTAAATATCATATAGAATAACTAAATATAATAAAAATGTATAAAAAATACAATTTATTGTTAAAATAAATACTTTTACATTTTATATTGACCGGTATACTGGTATGTAGTATACTCTAAATCATAAAAAACCGTTTTCAAAAATGTGAAGATATGGAGGAAGATAAAATGAAATTAGGATTTATTGGATTAGGAATAATGGGAAAACCAATGGCAAAAAATTTATTGAAAGATGGATGTAATCTTTTTGTGTATGACATTAATAAATCTGCTGTGGATGAACTTATATCATGTGGAGCAAAGTATGCAAGTATTTTAGAAATGGGTAAAGAATGTGAGATAGTGTTTACTATTCTTCCAAATGGAGCTATTGTACAAGATGTATTATTTGGAGCAGATGGTTTGACAAAGAGTTTAAAAGAAGGAAGTATAATAGTGGATATGAGTTCAGTTACTCCTACAGAATCTGTTTTGTGTGCAAATAAATTAAAAGAAATGAACTTGGAATTTATAGATTCTCCAGTAAGTGGAGGAGAGCCAAAAGCGATTGATGGTACACTTGCTTTTATGGCTGGTGGTAAGGAAGAAATCTATAAAAAAGTAGAGCCATTTTTCAATATAATGGGAAGTTCATCTATTTTGATTGGAGATAATGGAAGTGGAAGTGTTACAAAACTTACAAATCAAGTAATAGTTAATCTAACAATAGCAGCAGTATCTGAAGCATTTGTACTTGCAGCAAAAGCAGGAGCAGACCCAGAAAAAGTCTATAAGGCAATAAGAGGAGGTCTAGCTGGTAGTACAATATTAGATGCGAAGATACCAATGATTATGAATCGTGACTTTAAACCGGGTGGTAAAATATCTATTAATCTAAAAGATATTAAGAATGTAATGCAGACAGCACACAACTTAGATGTGCCACTACCTATGACAAGTCAACTATTAGAAATCATGCAGACATTAAAAGTACATGGGCATTTAGAAGATGACCATGGTGGAATAGCACAGTATTTTGAAAAATTGGCAGGTGTTGAAATAAAGAAACATAACAATTAATTTTAAATACATTGATATGATAGTAAAGGAAATAAGATTAATAAACAATAAAGTAGAATGATAAAGGGGTAAAAATTATGATTACAGGATATGGACTTTTGATAGCATTTGCTATATCTATAGGAATTTTACTTGTATCGATTATTAAGTTTAAAGTAAATCCATTTTTAGCATTACTTATAACATCGATAATTACAGGCTTTATGGTTAGAATGCCTATAAATGAAATTTCAACTACAATATCGACTGGTTTTGGAAATACATTAGGAAGCATAGGTATTGTAATTGGTCTTGGAATAATATTTGGAAATATTCTTTCAGAATCAAGAGCTACAGAATCTATTGCAAAAGGTTTGTTAGCTAAAACAGGAGAAAAAAATAGTGCATTAGCTGTAACTACAGCAGGATTTTTAATTTCAATTCCAGTTTTTATGGATGCAGCTTTCGTTATAATGATGCCTATAATTAAGTATGTTTCAAGGGTAACTAAGAAGTCTCTAATGGTATTTGTATGTGCATTAGGAGTTGGTACTATAGTAGGGCATGCACTTGTAATACCAACACCAGGACCTTTGGCAGTTGCAGCAAATGTAAATGCTAATGTGGGTAGTTTTATACTTTATTCTATAATTGTTGCTTTTCCAGCTGCTATTGTGGGTGGATGGCTTTATGGAAAACGTTTTGAAAAATATCCATCCTATGCAATTGATGAGAATGATAGAGAAAAAAATTTAGAACAAGGAGAAGATAGTATTAAGCTTGAAAATGATAACTCTTCTGAAGTACCAGGTTTTGGGGTTTCTATGTTCTCTTTACTATTTCCTATAATTCTTATACTTGTATCAAATGTATTTAGTATGTTTGTGGAAAAAGGTTCTAAAATTAGTGGAATACTTGCATTTATAGGAGATAAAAATATAGCAATACTTCTTGGAATATTAGTAGCAATAGTGTTTTTAAAGAGATACATAATTAAACCTATGGGAGATGTTGTTATTGAAGCTGCTGATTCAGCAGGTCTAATCCTATTAATAACAGGCTCAGGGGGAGCATTTGGTAGTGTTATAAATGCAAGTGGTATAGGTAATTTCTTAGTTGATACTATGTCTGGTCTTAGTATATCAGTTATAGTACTTGGATTCTTATTAAGTGCTCTACTTAGGATTTCTCAAGGTTCTGCTACTGTAGCACTAGTAACGACATCATCAATTTTAGGGCCTACTATTTTGGCAACTGGTATGTCACCAGTTTTAGTAGGACTTGCTATATGCGCTGGAGGCGTTGGTTTTTCTCTTCCAAACGATTCTGGGTTCTGGGTACTTTCAAGATTTAGTGGATTATCAGTTAAAGATACTTTAAATTCTTGGACAATTGGAGGAACTATTGCTGGAGTTGTAGCATTTATAATGGTTCTATTACTTAGTGTTATAAATGGAATTATCCCACTTCCAGGATTATAAATAATAAACTATTGAGTTATATTATATAGGTTATATTCAGATTATATAAATTACATAAAGGGGCGTTTTAAATGAGAGAAGTAAAACCAATTAGCATAGATATACTTAATACTTTTAAAGAAGTAGATGAGGATAAATTAAATGAACTTCTTGCAACTGAACTTAAAAATTTAGATAGAAAGATAATCGTATTAGATGATGACCCAACAGGTGTACAGACTGTTCATGATATTTCTGTTTATACTGATTGGGACAAAAATAGTATAGAACAAGGTTTTAATGAAGAAAATAGTATGTTTTTTATACTTACTAATTCAAGAGGGTTTACTGTTAATCAAACAACAGAAGCACATAGAGAAATATCAAAAAATATTGTGGATGTATCGAATAAAACTAATAAGGATTTTATAATTATAAGTCGTAGTGATTCTACAATGAGAGGACACTATCCTCTTGAAACCGATTTGTTAAAAAGTGAAGTAGAGAAATTATCGGGAAAGACATTTGATGGTGAAATAATAATGCCATTTTTTAAAGAAGGTGGAAGATTCACTATAGATAATATACATTATGTTAAAGAAGAAGAAATGCTTATACCAGCAGGAATGACTGAATTTGCAAAAGACAAGTCTTTTGGTTATAAATCTTCTGATATAGGTGAGTGGTGTGAAGAAAAGACAAATGGAAAGTACAAGTCTAATGATATGATATACATTTCTTCTGAAGAACTTAGAGGATTAAAGATTGAAGCTATAACAGAAAAACTTAAAATGGTTAAAGATTTCAATAAAGTCATTGTAAATGCAACTGACTATGTAGACATAAAGGTATTTGCAATTGCGTTTGTACGTGCAGTAAATAGTGGGAAAGAGTTTATGTTTAGAAGTGCTGCTGCTATAACAAAGGTCCTTGGAGGAGTGAGTGATAAGGCATTACTTACTAAAGATGAGTTGGTTTCAAAAGATAATACAAATGGAGGAATTATACTTGTTGGTTCGCATGTAAATAAGACTACTCAACAATTAGAAGAACTTAGAAATTGTAAATACCCAATAGAATTTATAGAGTTTAATCAACATTTAGTTCTACAGGAAAATGGTCTAAAAAATGAAGTAAAAAGAGTTATACAAGTTGTAGAAGAGAAAATAAGTAATGGAAAAACTGTTGCTGTTTATACTAGACGAGAGCGTTTTGATTTAGATACAAATGATAAAGATAAACAACTTATGATTTCTGTAGAGATATCAGATGCTGTTACTAGTATAATTGGTATGCTTAATGTAAGACCTAATTTCATTATAGCTAAAGGTGGGATTACATCTAGTGATGTTGGTACTAAAGCACTTAAAGTAAAAAAAGCTACAGTAATGGGACAAATCAAACCTGGTATACCAGTATGGATGACAGGTAAAGAAAGTAAATTCCCTAATATGCCATATATAATTTTCCCTGGTAATGTTGGAGAGGTTAGTACACTTAAAGAGTCTGTTGAGATATTGATGGGTTAGAATATCAATGGATTAGAGTATTTTATAAAAAATACTCTAATCCTTACTCTTATGTATTAATATTTTTATTATTTAATTTATACAATGTTTATTAAACTATTTATCTTTTTTTATTGATTTAATCTCTTCTTTAATTTTATTCAAAATATCTTTATGTTTATTAGAGCTCATATTAGGGAATGCTTTGATAATACGTCTATGAAGTAATTTGTGGTTAGACAATAAATTATTAAGTTTATTTTTAAGCTCATCAATACGGTTTTTAGCATAACGATAGTTTTCTTTCTCCTTAAGTATTTCAAATCTATCTTCTAAAGTCTCAAGTCTATTTTCAATCAAAGACTCAAGTTTATTTTCAATAGTTTCCTGTGTAATAAGTTTGTAGTATTCCTTTTTATCTTTTAATTCTTTAATTATAAGATTGATTTGTTTTAATTTACCATTTAATTGTAAGATTGTATGTACTGTAATTACTAAATCTAAAACAAAATAAACTTCTATAGATATAGCCAGTATAAATAATATATTTTTAGGGATAGAGTTAATGAAATCAACTACAATAGGATGTACTATAAGCATTACAATTAATGATAATACACCAAACATAAGTGAGTTTTCTAGACAAACTCTTCCATGAATATTAAATTTATGCTTAGAATAATCCCACCAGGACATATTAAATATTTTTTCTAATGCAAAGCTTGTAAGATATTCCATTATACTAGTGATAATTATACTAAATAAAAATAACAAGAGAATATTATGTACGAAAGGAGTTAATGTAGCAACTATCGCTAATGCTCCAAATCCATATATAGGACAAAATGGTCCATTTAAAAAACCTCTATTTACAAATTGCTTCTGTAAAATTGAACAATATGTAGTCTCACAACACCATCCTATAAAACTATAAATTACAAAATAAAGAAATTGAATGTAAAATATACTCATAAGCACCTCATTTCTAGTTAATATAACACTATATACTCGATATTTTATTTTTATGACTAATTTATTTAAAATTCAATTTACATATTGATTATACCAATTTATAGAAAATTATCAAATTTAATTGCAGTTATAATATAATATATGATTATAATAATGAGATTTTATTCGAAATAAATAAGGGTGTCAAGTATAATCAAACTAACAGTTGTAGATACTCTACACTATGTTAGTTTAATCATATTTGACACCCTTATATTTATTTATATTGTGATTATTTACATTTGAAGCTAGAACAACATGTCTCAATATAAAGATTTACTCTATCAGTTTCAGGAGCAACCAATATATTATCAAGTGTGCATAAGCTACCATCTTTATTGTATTCACAATTTTTTACACTACATACTAATTCTTCACAATTTCTATTATTAACATTGCTTGATAGATTGCTATAAATAGACTCATCTAAAAATGAACTACAACAAGTATGTCTATCATTGTGAGCTTTCTCACCATTTATAAAAATTTTATCTGCATAACATATATGGCTATTATTATGAGAGCAGTTAGTTACATTACAATTTATTCTTTCCAAAGTTATTACCTCCTAAACGATTATTTATTATAAATTATGTCCATATAATTACAAGAATATAACCTTTAAGAGAAAACTCTCTTTTATAAAATATCTATTCTTAGAGGAATTTGAAATTTAAATATATTTTTTTCTAAAATTTACCTAAATTGTATAAAAACTTACAGCTTGGAGAAAATAATATAAAAAGGAGGCGTAATCAATGTTTGAAAAGAAGAAAAAAGAATTATTTCCTTGGAAAATATCTGCCTTAATACTAGTAGGAGTATTTGTATTAAGTAGTGGAGTTTATATAGGGACAAGATTAAAACATAATGGAGTTCAAACTGGTGAAGTTGTAAGTACTAGTGCGAATATGAATGAAAAGTCAAAAGAAGCTTTTGGATTAAATAAAAATTGTGAAGTTTGGCTTCAAAGTGAAGGCGAAAATGAAACTAATTATAAGAGAACACTTACAATGGCTGGTATAGTTCCAGAATCATTATTAGATAAGACAAAATCAGAAATAGTATCATATTTTAAAAAAGAATATCCAAGCAAAGAAATAAAGAGTATGGATAAAAATGAAATAGTACTAGTAGAATCTAAATATAGTGATACTAAAGATGTACAAGCAATGAATGCCACTATAAAAGGTAAATATACGATTGAAAATGATAATGGAAATATAGCATTATATAAATATGATAGTAGTGGAAATAAAACATTAGTAGAAAAAACAAAAATAAGAGTAGATTCACTTCCTAAGACAGTTCAAGATGAAATCAAAAAAGGTGTAGTTATGGATACTGAAGAAGATGCTTATTCAAGATTAGAAGACTTTGCAAGTTAATACTAAGTAAGTTAATATTAAAATTGTAGTCACATTTAATTCCTATAAAATACAATAATTTATTTGTACTAAATATAAAAGTTATACTGAAGTAAAATCTTGCTTTGGTATAACTTTTTTACTTTATTTTATATTTTACATATACCATTTTATGATTTGTTAATATTATTTATGGTATAATAATTGAGAACATAAGTTTTTATGAGAAATACATTTTGGTATTTCTTTTATTTTTAGGAGGAATTTTAAAAAATGATAATATTGGGGATTGACCCAGGTATAGCCATAGTTGGATATGGTATAATTGAATACAAAAATAGCAAATTTAAGGTGATTGATTATGGAGCAGTTACAACACCTGCACATATGAATATATCAAGAAGATTGGAGCTTGTATATAAAGGAATTGATACAATAGTAAAGAATTACAATATAGATGAAGTTGGAATGGAAGAATTATTCTTCAACAAAAATGTAAAAACAGCTATAACAGTTGCACAGGCTAGAGGTGTTACTATGCTTGCATGTGCTCATAATGGGAAGCCTGTATATGAATACACTCCACTTCAAGTAAAACAAGGTGTAGTCGGATATGGAAGAGCAGATAAGGCACAAGTTCAGCAGATGGTAACTTCATTTTTGAGTTTAAAAAAGGTTCCAAAACCAGATGATGTTGCAGATGCTTTAGCTGTGGCTATTTGCCATGCTCATTCAAATAAACTTGAAAAAACTCTAAAGAATATAGGTGGTAAGTATGTATAGTTATATAAAAGGTACAATAGAAGAGATTTATATAGATAATATAGTTATTGAAAATAATGGTATAGGATATAAGGTAAATGTATCATCCAACACAATCATGAATTTACAAGTGGGAGAGGCTACAAAAATATATACTAAACTAATTGTGAGAGAAGATGATATGAGCCTTTGTGGCTTTGTAAGTAGGGAGGAACTTAAGATGTTTGAGTTACTTACATCTGTATCTAAGATAGGGCCTAAAGTGGCACTTTCAATACTATCATTTGCATCACCAGCACAGTTAGGAGCGTATATTTTAAGTGAAGATATTGGAAAACTATCCAAAGCTCCTGGTGTTGGAAAAAAGACAGCAGAAAGAATTGTCTTAGAACTTAAAGACAAGGTAGATAAAAATAACATAGAATTTGAACCAACATTATTATCACAAAAACCTACCTTAATATCTCAAGATGAGTCTGTGGATGCACTTGTAGCCTTAGGTTATACATTATCAGAGTCAAAAGATGCAGTTCAAAAGTGTAAAAAGGATGGTATGGATACAGAAGCCATTATAAAGAAAGCACTTACATATATAATGAGTAAATCTTTGAAATAGCATTTAGACTTTAAAATAATATTTAAAGTATGAATGTATATTCCAAAATATCAAAGTAGATTTCCAAAAGTACGAGAGGAGGGGTATAAATGCAAGGTTTTGAAGATGAAAATAGAATAATAACTTCTACAATGAAGACAGAAGATATAGATATAGAAAACAGTCTAAGACCAAAAACTCTAGAAGATTATTTAGGTCAAGAAAAATCAAAAGAGCAACTTAGCATATTTATAGAGGCAGCTAAATCAAGAAATGAGCAATTAGACCATGTGCTTTTATATGGACCACCAGGTCTTGGAAAAACTACACTAGCTAGTATAATAGCTAATGAGTTGGGGGTAAATTTAAGGATTACATCAGGTCCTGCAATAGAAAGAGCTGGGGATTTAGCAGCTATACTTACAAACTTAAATGAAAATGATGTTTTATTTATAGATGAGATACACAGAATCAACAGAAGTGTTGAAGAAGTTTTGTATCCAGCGATGGAAGACTTTTGTTTAGATATAATAATAGGAAAAGGGCCATCTGCAAGGAGTATAAGGCTTGACCTTCCTAAATTCACGCTTATTGGGGCTACAACAAGAGCTGGTATGCTTACAAATCCACTGAGAGATAGATTTGGTGTTATTTGTAAATTGGATTACTATACAGTTGATGAACTTTCAAAAATAGTCCTTAGGTCATCAAATATTTTAGATGCAGAAATACAATCTAATGGTGCTTTAGAGCTTGCAAAACGTTCAAGAGGGACTCCAAGAATAGCAAATAGATTATTAAAAAGAGTTAGAGATTTTGCACAAGTTAGAGCTGATGGAAAAATAACTGATAAGGTAGCAAAAGATGCACTAGAACTTTTGGGTGTTGATAATTTAGGGCTTGATTTTGTAGATGAGAAGCTTCTTATGACTATAATAGAAAAGTTTAGAGGAGGACCAGTAGGTCTTGATACATTAGCAGCTTCTATTGGTGAAGATAGAAATACGATAGAAGATGTATATGAGCCATATTTGCTTCAGCTGGGCTTTATAAATAGAGGACCTAGAGGGAGAGTAGCTATGCCATTAGCATATGAACACTTAAAAATTCCATATCCTAATGAAAAATAAAAGTAGATTATATAAATACTTATAAAATAGAATAGTCATTAAATTGAAATATTTCTAAAATGGCTAAAAATTCAAACATATCCACAAAATGGTAATTACACCTGTAGATACTGTGGATAAATACACTGAAAATTGTGTGTACTGCATCTATATATTGTGGATAAGACGTGTATATCGTGGAAAAATATCTATATATTGTGGATATAATGTATGCTAAAAAGAGTAATTTCTTGATAGATTATGGTAATATTGTGGAAAATAAGTTGTTTTTTTGATATTATTGTAGCTAGAGAAATTTTAAGAGAGGAAGTTTAACATTGAAAACAAGTGATTTTAAATTTGACTTACCACAGGAACTTATAGCTCAAGTTCCTATAGAAGATAGAGCTAGTTCAAGATTGATGGTACTAGATAAAGAGACAGGAGATATTGAGCATAAAGTCTTTAGAGATGTAATAGAATATTTAAATCCAGGGGATTGTTTAGTCTTAAATAATACTAGAGTTATACCAGCTAGATTGATAGGTGAGAAGCTTGAAACTGGAGGAAAAATTGAGTTTCTATTATTAAAAAGAACTGAGGAAGATACTTGGCAAGCTCTAGTAAAACCAGGGAAAAGAGCAAAAGTAGGTACTAAGTTTTCTTTTGGAAATGGAAAGTTAATTGGAGAAGTTGTGGATTTATCAGATGAAGGCTCAAGAATTATAAAGTTCCATTATGATGGGATTTTTGAAGAAATCTTGGATGAACTTGGAAACATGCCACTACCTCCATATATCACTGCTAGATTGGATGAAAAAGAGAGATATCAAACTGTTTATTCAAAACATAATGGTTCAGCAGCAGCACCTACAGCAGGATTACACTTTACAGAAGAATTATTAAACAAAATAAAAGAAAAAGGTGTGGATATAGCCTTTGTAACTTTACATGTTGGTTTAGGTACTTTTAGACCAGTAAAAGTAGATGATGTTTTAAATCATAAGATGCATTCAGAATATTATATGGTTAGTCAGGAAGCAGCTGACAAAATAAATAGAGCAAAAGAGAATGGAAATAATGTAATATGTGTTGGAACTACTAGTTGTAGAACTATAGAGTCAGCCTGTAATGAAGATGGAAAGATGGAAGAAACTAGTGGATGGACAGAGATATTTATATATCCAGGTTATAAGTTTAAAGTTCTAGATAAGCTTATTACTAATTTTCATTTGCCAGAATCTACATTAATAATGCTAGTAAGTGCTATTTGTGGAAAAGATAATGTTTTAAATGCATATAATGAGGCAGTAAAAGAAAGATATAGATTCTTCAGTTTTGGAGATGCTATGATTATAAAGTAGGGAGGTAATTGATGCATAGTTTACAAAAACAAAAAAAGAATAACCCTATATTAAAGATTGCTTTTATATTTGAACGTGTGTTAGCAGTGGTAGTTCTGATAGCTGTATTTCTAGGGACTATAGATGTGTTAAGACTTATGTGGGGAGCATATATAGTTGACTTTCAAAATCCAGTACAATATAGTCAGCTTAACGACTTCTTAGCACAAATATTACTTCTAGTGATAGGTGTTGAACTTGTAGTAATGCTATCACTTCATATACCAGGAGCATTTATTGAGGCACTACTTTATGCTATAGCTAGAAAAATGTTGTTACTTCCTAAAAATGAAGGAATGATAGATGTTTTAATAGGTGTTATAGCTATTGCAGGACTTTTTGCTATAAAAAAGTTTTTAGTAACAAAAGACAAGAGTGCTCTTAATATAACGAGTATACATGATGAAGAAGCAATTAAAGAACAACAGGAAAAAGATGATAAAGATAAATCTATTTAGAAAATGTACTAGATAAATAGATTATTACAAGAATATATTAAAAAATAATGAGAAATAAATATTACTAAGGAGAACTTTATGTACGCAGTAAGATACGAATTGATAAAAACTTGCAAACAGAGTGGTGCAAGGTTAGGAAGATTACACACTCCACATGGGATAATAGAAACGCCAATATTTATGCCAGTTGGAACTCAAGCAACCGTAAAATCTATGACACCAGAAGAACTAAAGGAGATTGGCTCACAAATAATACTTAGCAACACATACCATTTATATATGAGACCAGGTCATGAGCTTATAAAAAGAGCAGGTGGACTTCATAAGTTTATGAACTGGGATAAGCCAATACTTACAGATAGTGGGGGGTTCCAAGTGTTTAGCTTAGGGCCTTTAAGAAAGATAAAAGAAGAAGGTGTAGAATTTAGGTCACATTTAGATGGGTCAAAACATTTTCTAACTCCAGAAAAAGCTATGGAAATACAAAATGCGTTGGGGTCAGATATAATGATGGCCTTTGATGAGTGTGCTCCATACCCAGCAGATAGAGAATATGTAAAGAATTCGTTAGAAAGAACAACAAGATGGTTAAAAAGATGTAAAGATGCCCATAATAATACAGACAAGCAAGCTTTATTTGGTATAATACAAGGTGGGATGTATAAAGATTTAAGAGAGCAATCAGCAAAAGAAATAACTAGTATTGATTTACCAGGATATGCTGTTGGTGGACTTAGTGTTGGAGAGCCAAAGCCACTTATGTATGATGTACTAGAACATACAACTCCATTTATGCCAAAAGACAAACCAAGATATTTGATGGGAGTTGGTAGCCCAGATGATTTAGTGGAAGGTGTTATAAGGGGTATAGATATGTTTGATTGTGTTTTACCTACTCGTATAGCTAGAAATGGGACTGCAATGACTAGTCAAGGTAAAGTAGTAGTTAGAAATGCAACTTATGCTGAAGACTTTACTCCACTTGACCCTGAATGTGATTGTTACGCTTGTAAAAACTATTCAAGAGCTTATATAAGACATCTTATAAAAGCAAATGAAATATTAGGTGCTAGATTGATAACTACTCATAACCTTCATTTTTTACTAAATTTAATGAAGCAAATAAGACAAGCGATAATGGAAGATAGATTATTGGATTTTAGAAATGAATTTTTTGCAAAATATGGCTATGAAATATAGAGTTTGGACTATTAATTATAATCATTTTAATATATAATATTCAATAGTACTCAAAACTAGAAAAGTAAATTCTTACATAGATATTTACTATATTTTACAAAAGAGTATAATTTATGAAGGAGTGAAAAATTAATGCCACAGCAACAAATAATGATGAGTGTAGGTCTATGGGTAGTAGTAATAGCAATCTTTTATTTCCTAATGATTAGACCTCAAAAGAAAAAAGACAAGCAATTAAAAGATATGAGAGGTAGCCTAAGTGTAGGAGACAAAGTTGTTACAATAGGTGGAATAGTAGCTAGTGTAGCTAAAGTTGAAGATGATGTTGTAATACTAGAGTTAGGACCAAATAGAACTAAAGTTCCATTTGAAAAATGGGCTATAGGTACAGTTAAATCTAAAAAAGAAGAAATAGAAGAAGAGTAAATTAGTAATTTAAAAGCCTTTTCTCGAATATATATTAATTTGAGAGGAGGTTTTTTTTATGGGAAAATCTAATTATATTTTTAAAGGTCTAGGGTATGCGTATATAATAACTTTGGCTGTTTTATTAGTGTATAACTTATTTTTGACATTTACAGATATTGGTGGGGATAATATAACCATGGTTTCATCATTTATAACTACCATTTCTGCAGCTATAGGTGGTTTTTATACTTCAAAACACATGAAAGAAAAAGGTCTTATATATGGACTTTTAGTTGGACTTTTGTACATAGTATGTATTTTTTTAACTGTGTTTTTAGCACAAGAAAAGTTTGTGTTTGAAGTAGGAATGATTTATAAGTTACTGTTAATATCAGCAGCAGGAGGCATTGGAGGCGTACTGGGTGTCAACTTTAAATAGAGTTTATATTAGAGTAGTTTTATGATATAATCAATAGGAAACAATTAGAAATGGAGGCGTTGAAAATGGAAAATAAACATGTAAAAACTTTATCTCAAGCTACTTTAAAGCAAAGTGCTGCAAAAGGTGGATGTGGAGAGTGTCAAACTTCTTGTCAATCAGCTTGTAAAACTTCTTGTACAGTTGCAAATCAAGAGTGTGAAAGATAGAAAATTATTGACTTAGTTATTTTTAAGAGGGTACTTTAAAATGATTCTATTATCATTATGAGGTATCCTCTTTTGTTTTACAATGCTTCTTGTGATAAATAGTAGCATTAAACTTTGTAAAATAGTATTAAATTAGTGTGTATATTTAATTTAAATGTAAAGGATTAATTAGCAAAAATTAGTATGATAGTGTGCTCAAAATATAAATTTTTATACGTCGATTTTTAAAAATTAAGTTAGTAAATTATGTAAACACATAAAATATATTGAAAAATAATATTATATATAATATTATTTATATGTGGGAAATACGAATATAAAAAAATCAAAAAATAATATTCGGAGGACATAAATATGTTAAGCAACAAGAAGAGAAGTATGGCAATAGTAATGGCAGGAGCTACAGTTATGAGTGCAGCAGCACCAATATTCGCAGATAACACTGTGTCAGAAAATGTTGATAAAAGTTACACAGTAAGTGCAAAAGATTCTACTAAACTAATTGAAGAAGTTAGAAAAGCATTAGAAATTAAGTTTGAAGAGACAAAAGCAGGAGCAAATGTAAATGATAGAGTTTACGATATAAAAGTAGACAATGTAAATTTAACTAATGCAACTCAATTACAAAACAAAATAAACACATTAGCAGAAGGCCAAAGTTTAAAAGTTACTGTACAAGACAAAGGTCATCAAACTTTAGGTGGAAAAGTAGTTGATTATAAAATCGAAAACTACAAAACAGCTCAAGAAATAGTAGATGCAGTTAATGCTTTCAATGCAACATTAGCAGAAGATTCTGATAGCAAATTAACAGCAACAATAAAATCTACAAGCTCAGTTGAAGTAAAAAGAGCAAAAGATTCAAAAAATGTTATTACTATAAATGTAGGAGACCAACATTTAGATTTCTCAAAACAAATAATATCAGAAGAAAGTACTTTTGAAGGCTATGAAAAGAAATATAGTGATATAGAATCAAAAGAATTACATACAATAACAGTTAAAAATGCAGATTTACAAGATGTATCAGCAGAAGATTTATTTGATGGAGTTAGATTAACTACATCAGGAAGACAAATAGTTAATAAAGTTAAAAATGGATATTCTTTAACATTTGAAAATGTAGCTATACTTACTCAAGAGCAAGAAGATAGTGATGATAAAGATAAGCCAGAAAAATCAAGCTTTGATATGGTTTTAAGTAAGACAAATGAAAAACCAGAAACGATAAGCATATCAAGTAAAAACCATAAGTTAGTAAGAGATTTACACAAAGTATTAACTGATGTTAAAGATGGAAAAGAATTAAAAGTAGAAGTTTTATCTGGAGATTCAAGATTTACAACAGCAGTAGAGGTTAGCAAAGAGAGATTCAATGATGGAGCAGCAGAATCAATAATCTTAGTTGGAGAAGATGCTATAGTTGATGGATTGGCATCAGCACCACTTGCATCTCAAAAAAATGCACCAATACTATTATCAAAGAAAGATTCATTACCATCAGAAATAGAAGCTGAGATATTAAGAGTACTTGGAAGCAACTTATCTTCTAAGAAAATATATATAGTAGGTGGAGAATCTAAAATATCAAAAGAAACTGAAGAAAAACTTGCTAAGTTAGGTGTAAGTAAAGTTGAAAGAGTTTCTGGGGAAGATAGATTTGAGACTTCTTTAGAAATAGCAAAACAATTAAAAGATACATTTAAAACTGCTTTCGTAGTAGGTGGAAATGGAGAAGCAGATGCTATGAGTATATCTGCTAGAGCTGCTCAATTTGGTGCTCCGATAATAGTTACAGGTAACGAATTGGATGCTAAAGCTGAGAAGTTATTAAATGGAAAAGAATTAGAAATAGTTGGTGGAGAGAACTCTGTATCAAAAGACGTTGAAAACAAATTAGTTGAGATAGATTTAAATAATAAAGTTGAAAGATTAGCAGGAGAAAACAGAAAAGACACTAATGCTAAAGTAATCAACAAGTATTATGCAGGAGCAACTAAAGCATATGTTGCAAAAGATGGTTATGTAGGTGGAAATGGACAATTAGTTGATGCACTTACAGCAGCACCACTTGCAGCTAGTGCAAAAGCACCAATAATATTAACTACAGAAGAACTTTCTAAGTCACAAGAAGAAGTGGTTGAATTAAGACTTAAGAATACTACTAAGTTAGTACAAATAGGTGAAGGAATAGCTAAAAATGCTATTGAGAAAATAGCAGAAAAGATAAACTTATTTACTAGAAACTAATAGTATATAAAATTTAAATTTGTAAGTTTATTTAGATAATGTTTAGCTAAGTAAGATATAATATAGATAATAAATAAGTATAAACAATTAAAATAGAAACAATGAAAAGATGGTATCTTAAAATAAGTTAGGATACCATCTTTTTATTGTTTTTTGATTATTATATCTTGTAGTCACTGTATCTTAAAATATCGATTTTAAAAACTTTATATAGAAGACAGTTTATAGAAAATAAATACTTATTAAACTGTATTATTTTGAGTGTATAACTTAATAAAACTTTTGAGACTATCACTTAATTAAAGAAAATAAGTTATAATGTTTTGAATTTATGAATAATAAAAACTTTAACTATATTGTTTGAGTTAAATGGATAACTATGGTATCATATATAAAATATGGTAACAAAATTGTAACTTTTTATTAAGTCTAGGTAAAATCAATATAACAAAATTATAAAAATTAATATTGGGGGTAAAAATATGAAGAATAGTAGAAAGATATTTGCTATAGGACTTACACTATTTTTAGTAATGGTAAATACTCCTAGAGTAAATGCGCTCACATCAGTTGAACAAATAAAAGGAACTGACAGATATGAGACAGCAGCAAAAATAGCAGACAAACAAAACTATAATACAGCAATACTAATTAATTCAGATAATAGCCTGGCAGATGGCTTGAGTGCAAGTGGTTTAGCAGGAGCATTAAACGCGCCTATTTTAATGACAAAACAAAATCAAATCCCAAATACTACAATGGAAAGATTAAATAAAGCAAAGAATGTATATATAATAGGTTCAGAATCAACTATCAGTAAAGGTATAGAAAATCAATTGATATCTAAAAATAAGGTTGTAGAGAGAATATTTGGTGAAAATAGATTTGATACGAGTGTGAAGATAGCTGAGAAAATCAAAGAAATTAAACCAATCGATAAGGTAATTATAGCTAATGGAATCACAGGAGAAGCAGATGCAATAAGTGCATCGCCAGTAGCAGCAAGAGATGGAGTACCTATAATACTTACAGATGGAAGCAGTGTAGGATTTGATACAACAGGATTAAAGAGTTATGCACTTGGTTCTAGCGAGATAATAAGTGATGAACTGGTTAAGAGTACAAATTCTGTTAGATTGGGTGGAACAGATAGATTTGACACAAATAAAAGAGTTATACAAGAATTTTATAAAGACAGTAAAGAATTTTATTTAAGTAAAGGTATGCAACTAACTGATGCATTGGTAGCTTCTACAATAGCAAAAAATGCACCTGTGGTTTTAGTTGAAAATGGTAGCAACAAGAGTATTTTAAGTGGTGCAGATAAATTGACTGTACTAGGAGGAATAAATCAAAATGTCATCAAGCAATGTATAAATCAAGCCTCACCAAATCAACAAGGATTGTACTATAATCCAAATGATAAAGTATTTAAGGATAGAATAAAGGGAAAAATATATGCTCTTACAAAACAATACAGAAAAGAAAATGGAGTAAGAGAGTTATCTGTAGCAAGTAGATTAGAAGGTCTAGCAAATGACTGGTCTAATTTAATGGCAAATAAAAAGACTTTATCTCATACTATAAATGGTAAAAATTCGTATTCTACTTTTTTGAAATACTTAGATTGGAGTGAGATTAAGTCTGGGTATATTTCTGTTCAAGGGGAAAATATAATTAAGTATAAAATCCCAGACAAACCTGTATATACAAATAGGGATGCAGATGATATAGGAAACTTTATTTTTAATGAGTGGAAGACAAATCCTGAGGAAGGTACAAATATGTTACATAAAGGATATGAGATAATGGGATTTGGGTTAACTATGACAGGTGATAAGACTATATATGCAACACATGAGTTTTATGGAAGATATAAAGAATAAGTATTTATCGAGAGTTAGATATTTTGATAATGATAGTATATATAAGTGCTGGAAATATGTAATAAGATAATAATTAGAAAATAACATATAAGTAATGTATTTATAATGATAAAGAATATTTATATTAACATAATAATATAAATATTCTTTTTTTGTATTTTAATATAAAAAATTTGTACTAAAAAGTTTAAATATAGTATAAAATGGGTATAAAAGCATTGAAAATTAAATGGCAAAATTAGGGAAATCTAATGACGCAAAACTATAGGGATTAAAGCTTACAAAGCCATATCAGCCAGTTGCTAAAAAGAGCAAGTTCTTTTTATTTATAATAAAGATTCTCTTTGAGTGTCTTTTTTTATTGTCTGAAACTATAGCATTTAAATTCATGGAAAATTAAAGATTTATTGAGGGAGGATTGTTATTTCATGAAAAAGGCAATATCTTGTGTACTAGCAGTATCTATGTGTAGTGCACCATTGAATGTTTTTGCAGAGCCTATATTAGAGGGGAAACTAAGGGCAGTTGAAAAATCAGTTACAGAAAAACTAAAGGGGAATTTAGAAGTGGATTTAAATTTTTCACTTCCAATCAAAAATAATGAATCAGAAAGTATAACTGATATACAACTACAACTAAAAGATAGTAGTAACAATAGTGGGATAATAAAACTTGGAGTTAAAAATTCAGGAAGTATAAATATAGGAACAGATACTATAGAATATACTATCAAAAAATTATCTGCCAATAGAAGTGAAGTAAAAGATAAAGATGAAAATATATCATATTATAATATTATGTTCAGTAATTTACCTGTTGGAAAATACAAGGTAGAAGTCTCTGGAAGTGGATTTAAGAGTAAAGAAGTTAAAGATATTGATATATCAAGTTATTCTCAAAGGGTTTTATTAAGTAATAGAGCAAGTGTAGATAATAAAAATAAACCTTTAAACTATGAACTATTCTTAATGGGAGATGTAAATGGAGACGGAAAAGTAGATAAAAATGATTATAATGAAGTTTTAGAACATATAGATTCAAATAAAAAAGAATATGATTTAAATAGAGATGGGAAGGTAGATATTGCTGACCTAGACTATGTACATAAAAATCTAGGACAAAATGAAAATGCAAATAGTCTGGAAAGTATAGTACCTACCAATCCTATAGTAGATATAAGTAAAGTAACATTAGAAGAAAATAGTGATACAAATATTCAAGGTACTGTAGAAGACTTGTTTAGTGGAGAAAGTAGTGGAGTTACAATATCTCCAGCAAATAAAGGGGATAAAATATCAGAAGAAAAACCAGCAGTAATGGATATAGCGTTATCAGAAGCACTTGATATGGAAGTTATAAATATTAAAGCTCCTGAAGGGAGTGCTCCAGCAAAAGGAATAGTTGAGGTTACAGATAAAGATGGTAATGTTCAAGAGATTCCTTATGAAAATAAAGAGTATGTAAAAACTTTAAAAGAGGAACAACAAGAAGAAGTAAATAATAAAGAAGAAAATACAGAGCAATCTGATAATAACTTAGATAATACTCAAGAAGAAAAAAATGATAAAGAAGAATCAAATTCTAATACAAATGAACAAGAAAACAATAATAAGGAAAGTAATGATAAAGAAAGTTCATCAGCAGATAAATCTGATTTAGACAAAGATACACCAAAAGAAGATAATAACATTAGTAAAGATGACAACTCTACGACATCTACATATAGTAGGTCAGCTTTAGAAACATATGCAGATGTTCAAAATAGCGATATAGTGATAAATCTTGGTAAACAAGTAGCAGTGAAAAAGATAACTATAAAAATAACAGCTACAACTGCTAATGATAGAAGTCTTGCAGAAATATCTAAAGTGGAGTTTTTAAATAATGTTTATAAAGAAATACCAAAGCCAGATATGAATATACCTAAAATTAATAGAATAGCAACTAGTACTGCTGTTGGAAATGAAAAGGTATCTTTTTATTGGAACAACGAAGTGAATGTATCTGCATATGAACTTATATTAGATACAATTGATAGTAAAGGAAAAGTATTATCAACTAAAAAATTACAAACTAGCAAAAATTCTATAGAGGTTAGAGATATAGATGCGTATGGTCTATATAGAGTTAGCATACAGTCTTTAAATGGCGATTGGTCTAGTGGATATAAAGAAGCTTCACCAAGCAATTTAGATGGAGTACCAGAAAATGTAGACTCAAACTATAAGCCAATACAATTTAGCCCAGATAGTATATTAGAGTTTCAAGTTGTTCCAGATACAAAACCAGAGCCACCAGAAGGCATAAGCATTAAAGGAAGATTTAAAGCTCTTGATGTAAGTTGGAAAAATCATAAACAAGCTAAAGATTTTGACTTATATTACAGAGAAAAAGGTTCTAATGGCTCTTGGATAAAATATAATGATAAACTTATTTGTGGAACAAGTTCAAAAATAGAGGGACTTAAAGATAATACAACATATGAAGTTAGAATGACAGCTACTAATCACTTAGGTACTAGTGGAATGTCTAAGATATATCTAGACACAACTGAAAGTGTAGATGCACCAACGACGCCTAACTACAGATTGATTAATACTCCTAAAGAAAATGCTGGTTTTGGAATACCAACTAATCATATAGTTGATGTTACTTATCCAGCTGGATATGATACAAGTGAATATAGTGATAAAAATCCATTTGATAAATTTAATGTAGTAGATGGAGACTTCACAACACATTGGACATTCCCAAAATATAATGCAGCTGAAGGAACGAATAGAGGACCAATCATAACTTTCGATAAAGCTTATACTATGGATACTTTTATGGCTACACCTAGATTTGATGTTTCTGATAAGACAATAAATGACTTTGAGATACAGTATTGGGATGAAAATGGTCAATTACATAATTTAGGCGATGTACCTTTTGAAACAAAGACAGACCCTGTAAATAATAATAAATACGTGATGGTTAGATTAAAAGAACCAATAAATGCGACTAAGATACAAGTAAGTGTTTGCTCATCTTATTCATATAAAGCTAATATATCAGAGCTTAAATTCTATGAGTATGACAGTATAGAAAAAGAGGTAAGAGACTTATTTACAGACGATTTACAAGTTGAATTAAAAGAAGGCATAATTCAAGAAAAAATAACAGAACTAAAAGATAGACTTAATACTCCAGATACAGCAAGTGGAGAATATCATCCATATAAGACTGTTATAGAAAGAGAATTAAAATTAGCTCAAGACTTATATAATGATAGAGCGACACTTACTGATGTTACTACTGTCAATCAAGATATAAATGTATCAGGAAAATATAAAGATAAGAGTGGAAACTATACTGTTAAGTCGAATAACTTAGGTATGGGAAATGACTGGCAGGCACTGGGAGTAGCTGCTAGAGCTGGAGATGAAATTACGATATATGTTGGAAGTAAAAGTGGTAAGACTCCTAAGTTAATCTATACACAATACTATGGAGAGTCTGGAGCATATAAGAGTGGAGAAATAAACCTTAACACTGGTAAAAATGTAATTCAGTTGAGTAAGCTTCATAGCTTAGATGCAGAACGTGGAGGAAGCTTATATATAAGATACCCTTATGATACTCCAAGTGGTGGAGATATAAAAGTGCGTGTAGCAGGAGCTACTAAGATACCACACCTTAACTTGAATGGAATGATAAATGACAATAGTCCTGAGGGAGTTTCTAAGTCTAAGGAAAAAATAAAAACTTATATAGAAGAATTATCTAAATATAAGAATGATATAAAAGGAGAACCATACTATCCAGGAACGAATATTGGTAATTCATATGGATATTCAGAAACAACAGGTGTATTAAACACTACTGATATTGAAAGTGACAAAGTGACATTAAATGTTCCAGCAACAGCTGTATATCAAGGAATATCAAAAGGAAATTCTGATTTAAACACACAAGTAGATAGACTATATAATAGCATGCTTGCATGGGAACAAATTATGGATTTAATATACTCTGAAAGAGGCATATTTAAGACACAAGATTTAGATGGTAATGGAACTATAGACGATAATGAGTTTAATATAACTAAAAATGATATGGCTCCAAAGTCTCGTATGAACATAAAATATCAAAGAGTGTTTATTGGAGCATTTATGTATGCTTCTGGTCTACATGTAGGAGTGGAATACGGTTCAGTTCCAGGGCTTATGAATGGAGTGCCTTTCCAAATAGATGCTAATGGAAAAGCTAGTGGCGGAAGTTTATTTGGATGGGGAATAGGTCATGAGATAGGGCATGTTACAGATATAGGTAAGATGACATATAGTGAGACTAGTAACAATGTACTTGCATTACTTGCTCAGACATTTGATGATGAGACACATTCAAGACTTGAAGGTTCTACAATGGATAAGATATATGAACATGTTACTTCAAATAGTTTGGGAATACCAAGTAACGTATTTGAAAGACTTGGAATGTTATGGCAATTACATTTAGCATATGATGATGATTTCACTGGTTCAATGTTAAAGAATAATTCAGATGCTGATTTAGGTAATGATTCATTCTATGCTAAAATTTCTAGAAAATACAGAGCACTTTCAAGTGATGACCCAATAAATAACTTGCCAAAAGACCAAATGCTAGTTGCTATGGCATCAAGTGTTGTTGAAAAAGATTTAAGAGATTACTTTAAGGCATGGGGAGTAGAGATTACACCAGAGCTAAACAGTATAATGGATGGTAAGAAGTTCGAAAAAGAGACTAGAAAGATACAGTATGTAAATGATGAGGCTAGAAGAAAGATTTTAAACGAAAACATATCTAACATGGCAGAAGATACTAAGGTAAATGCTAGTTTTGCTGATGGAGTGCAAAGTGGCTCTTTAGTTAAATCTAATAAGATATCTATAGATTTAGATGTTGATAAAGATAAAGATAAAATATTAGGATATGAAATAATAAGAAGTGATGGAAACTACTTAGATGGAGAAAATGGAACTCAAGTAAAATATAGAACAGTAGGTTTTGTGGATGCAAAAGGAAATAGTAAAGCTCAATTTATTGACAATATATCTCCTCTTAATAACAGAGCATTTACATATAAAGTAGTTGCATATGACTATCACTTAAATCCAACAGACGAGTTTGAAGTTGGTACTGTAAAATTATCAGATGAAGGAAAAATTAATAAGTCAGCATGGTCATTTATAACAAACACTGTTTCTGATGGTGATGTTAGAACTGAAAATGACCCACATGGACCACTACAAAATCCTGAAATTGATAATATAAAGGATAATGATGCAAGCACTACTTATAAAGGAAAGAGAATTAGTAAAGCTGAATGGAACAAAGACCCACAAAAAGACCCAGATATAAATGTAGAAGAAAATCCATATATAATAGTAGATATGAAAGAAACATTACCTATAGTTGGATTAAAGTATACAAAGCCAAATACGGAAGCTAGAAAGTTTTCACTAAAAGGATTGTTTAACCTTAGAAAGGATACTAGCACAACATACAGTCCATTGACTAATTACAAGATACAAGTAAGTAATGATAAAAAAACTTGGGAAGACGTGAGTCAAGGAACTTTTGAATATGGACAAGACTTAGTTGGTGGAGGAAAAGACCAAGATAATGAAGCTAGAGTTACATTTAATAAAGATGGTAATCTTTGGACTTATCAAGCTAGATATGTAAAATTAATATCTAACAATAAGCCTAATATAGAAGTTGCAGAGATTGATGTAATAGGGCCTCCAGGTGATAATATAGAGATTGGAACAGTGAATAGTGTAGACCAAACTCGTACTAATGGAATTGGAAAGTTAGCAGAGGATTATATATATCAAAGCGATGACCCTAATACAAATGAAGATGAAACAGCTAAAATTCCAGCAGGCTCAATAGTAATTACAGGGGAATATAGTGGAAATCCAGCATTTAACTTACCATTACTTATAGATAAAAATAATAAAACTATCTCTGGAGAAGCTCTTTTATTTGCAGATATACCAGAAAATGGTCAATTAGGTGAGATAAGTAAAGGGACATGGGTTTATTATATGCCAAAAGAAGACTTCAATTCTTTAAGTGATAAGATTAAAGCAGAACTTTATAGATACAATGACCTTCAAGGAGATACTCCAGTAGGTCAAAGATTTGTAAGTGATACAATGTATGTACCTGTGGGAGCTAAAACTTATGATGAGTTAAAGACGATAAGTCTTACTGATAGTAATAGTAAAGCTAGAAAGGCTACAAGAAGTACTATTGATGTAAGTGATAAGAAGGTAATTACTGTAAATAATAAAGTAAAAAGCAATATTGTCAGAGATAAATAGTATGTGAAAATCTGAAAAGACTAAGATAGCAGTATGATATAGGGCATTTTATGTGAGTAGTGGCTAAAAAAGTTTTAAAAAAGCAATTTGTCAAAAATAAAGTATATATAATGTAGCTATAAATTTAGGATAATTTATAAATTAAATATAAGAAGCTAGATGGATAAAGGATTTTATTCATCTAGCTGATGATAGATAAGGACGGGTGTTAATGAGTAAAGGAAAATATTTTATAAGAACTATTGCAGTGTCGAGTATGGCAGTAGCTATAACTGGAAGTGCGACATGTGCATATGCTGCTCCAGTGTTGCAAGGAACAAAGACATATGAAAAGGTGAATACTATAGATATTTCTGTGGAGTCAGTAGAGAATATAGTGTATTCGTTTCAAGCTAGTATAAAGGTGCAAGGTGAGGTTCAATTAATAGATAATGAACCAGGTCAAAAGATTAAGTGGTCTGATAATATATCAAAGCAGATAAAAAATGGAAATGCTAATGCAACTTGCAGAGCAGATTATAATAAAGGAAATAATACAACTACATTAGATATATATGTTACATCAAGTGAAGATTTACTAGATGGAGACACATTAAGCATAGGAAGGCTTTCTGTAAAGAAATCTGGTAGTAACTCAAATGCTGAGTATAAAGTATTAGGAAATGGGACAGATGTTAAACCTGCTTTAAAAATTGTTACATATAATAATAAGTCCGTTGATTTTGAAAGTATAAGTTCTAATGAAGGATTAGTATTTACTCTTGTTAATGAAAATGAAGTAAAACCAATTGGTGGAAGTGGTACTAGTAAAACTGACCCTGAAAAATATAAGGTTGAAAAGAGTGAAGCACTAGAATATTTATTAAATAATATTAGAATAAACTATTCTGTTGTTAGTAAAGAAACAGAGGAAAGTGGTTCAAATATAGTATTAAAGCTTGGATTATCACAAAAATCAAGTAAAGGAAGAAAGGCTACAATAAGTAAGTATGTTGAAGTTACACTTCCAAAAAGTTTAGAGTATGTAGTTGATAATGAGTTAGCTAAACCAGATGAGTTACCACCAGATAATTCAGATGACAATAATAATGGTGGAAATAATAATTCAGGTGGCTCATCTGGAGGTGGTAGTTCTAGTGGGGGAAGTTCAAGTGATTCAACTTCTAATGTTACAGTAAAAAAATTAAAAGGTGCAGATAGATTTGAAACTGCTGTTAAAATATCTCAAAGTGGTTGGACAAAATCAGATACAGTTGTGATAGTAAATGGAGAAGACAGAAGTATGGTGGATGGTCTTACTGCTACACCACTTGCTAGTGTAAAAAACTCACCTATTCTTTTATCTTCAAATGATAAGCTTCCTCAAAAAACAGTAGAAGAAATAAAAAGATTAAATCCATCAAAAGTGATTACAATAGGTGGGAATAATTCTATGCCAAATGCAGTAGTTGAAGCAATTAAATCTGTAAATTCAAAGATATCAGTACAAAGAATAGGTGGAGATACAAGATATCAGACTTCTATTAATATAGCAAAAGAAATTGATAAGACAAATAATGTAAGCAAGTTGTATATAGGGTCAGGAAATGGAGAAGCTGATTCATTATCAATAGCATCATTAGCTGGAAAGGAAAAAACTCCAATAGTACTCACACAAAAAGATGGTGTAGACAATGAAGCTCAACAATTTATCAAATCTAATAAAGTATCGAATGTATACTTTGTTGGTGGAGTAGAAAAGATATCTAACAAGGCTATTGAGCAAGTTGGAAAAATAACGAATAAAGATGTATCAAAAAATAGAATAGCAGGTCAAAATAGACAAGAGACAAATGCTAAGGTAATAGATAAATTCTATTCTCAATCTAAACTCGATGGGGTTGTAGTTGCTAATCAAGATAAGCTTATAGATGCTTTAGCAGTTGGACCATTAGCAGCTAAAAATAATTCGCCAGTTGTACTTGCTACAAATACGTTAGATAAATCACAAGAAATTTCATTGAAAAATAAAAATTCATCTAAGTTATTTGAGATAGGTGGAGGAATAGCTTCATCTGTAGTAGATAAGATTAAGAGTTTAATTGAATCAAAATAAATATCAAAGTAAATATAAATAAGTAAGTTTAAAATAAGAATGTATTTAGATATAAATCATATGTCTAAGTACATTCTTATTTTTATTTATATTACCTTAATAATATTATAGTGGGATATGTATCATAATTTAAGTAGAATTAAATTTAACTTATAAAATAGTGCAGATTATATTTATTAATGAAAAATATTTTATAAATATTAAAAATATAACTAGAGATAGTTTTTAAATTTTTAATTAAATAAAATATTAATATATAGACGGGATATATTTACATAAGATATACTTTATAATATACAAAAAATAACAAAATAATAAAATAAAGTAAAAACAATATAAATATAAAACATAAAAATCATCAGGGGGATATGAAAATGAATAAAAAAATATTATCATTAGGTCTAGCAGTATCATTAATCTTGGTAAACTTCAAAAGTGTAAATGCATCATCAGTAGTAGAAAAAATATATGGTAAAGATAGATATGAAACAGCGGCAAAGATAGCTGATAAACAAACTTATGAAACAGTTATTTTAGTAAATACAGAAAAATCGCTTGCAGATGGATTAAGTGCAAGTGGGTTGTCAGGTGCAACAAAAGCACCAATATTATTTACACAAAAAAATAAGATACCAACAGAGACAAATAGATGTCTAAAAAATATCAAAAAAGCATACATAATAGGTACAGAAGATACTATAAGTAAATCAGTAGAAAAAGAACTAGATTCTAAACATATAGAAGTAAAAAGAATTGGTGGAGAAGATAGGCTAAAAACAAGTTATCTAATAGCTAAAGAAATAGCAAGTATAAAAAAAGTGGACAAAGTACTATTAACTAATGCCTATAGTGGAGAAGCAGATGCAATGAGTGTATCATCAGTAGCTACTAGGGATGGAGCTCCAATTATACTTACAGATGGAAAAAGTGTGCCTTTTGATGTCAAAAATGTTCAGTCTTATTGTATAGGGTCAGAGGAGATAATGAGCAGTTCTTTAGTAAAAAACACAAATTCAGTTAGAATAGAAGGAACTGATAGATTTGCAACTAACAAAGAAGTAATAAACTACTTTTATAAAAATGTAGATGGATTCTATGTATCAGATGGCTATCAGTTAGTAGATGCTATAGCAGCAGCGCCATTGACTAAAGAGTATCCAGTAGTATTAGTAAATGATGGTAGTAATAAATCTGTGTTGGAAGGAGCAAATCATATAACTTCTGTAGGAGAATTGAGTGACAAGGTGATAGAACAATGTATAAGCGCTTCAAAGTCAAATGGACAATCTCCAACAATTACAATAGGGACAACAGAGCTATATAAAGGTGAAAAGTTTGACAGTGGTAAGTTAAACATAGTTGCTAAAGATAATACTGGGAAGGTATTGCCAATAAAAATTGATGGGTTTATAGATACAAATAGAGTAGGTATATATATACTGACATTAAAAGCTACAGATGAATGGGGGAAAAGTACAGAAAAAAGAGTTGAGATAGAAGTTTTAGATGATAAATCTCATGATTACAATAGCCCAGAATTCAAAAAAATGGTATCTACTGAAATGTATAACTTAAGCAATTCTTATAGAAAAGAAAAAGGAAAAGAGCCTTTGGTAGTGTCTAGTAAGCTAGAAGGTATGGCAAACGCATGGTCTAAGTATATGATGGATAAAAAAGTTTTTGCACATTATATAGATGGTAAAAATGCTCCACAAGTATTTTCTGAATTTGGAATGAGAAGTGAAGAGAATATAGCATATATTTATATCAACTCTAAGGATATTCAGACAACTCAAGATGCTAAGAGTGTAGCAAAGACTATCTTTGAAGTGTGGAAGAAGTCTCCTGAGTACAATGCAAATATGCTTAGTAATGAGTTTTACAGTACTGGGTTTGGAATTTATATATTGTCTGATGGTCAAGTACATGCTACTCAAGAATTTTTAAATGGCAATGAGGGTAGCTTGTAGAAATTTCCATAAATCTTGTTTTTTTATTAATTTACTGATATCATAAAATGAAAATCACATCTAATGTACTTTTTATAATCTGCTTTGTTATTATCTTACAGATTATGGTATCTTAGATGTTTTTTATTTTAGTAATTTATAAATTTTGAGGGAATCACTACTGAGGATGTAATTTATGATTAGCTGAATTATATAAAAAATTAGTAGGAGGGGTTCGATGAAAGCAAATAGGAAAATATTATCAATAGGATTGGCAGTATCATTAATAATGGCAGGGACACTAAACATTAATGCACTTTCAAGTATAGAAAAGATACAAGGGAAAGATAGATATGAAACAGCTGCAAAAATTGCGCAGAAGCAAACATATGAAAATGTAGTATTAGTAAACACAGACAATACTCTAGCAGATGGACTTAGTGCAAGTGGATTAGCAGGAGCAGTGAAAGCTCCAATATTATTAGCACAAAAAAATAACATACCATCAGATACAGAAAGTATGTTAAAAGATGTAAAGAAGGTCTACATAATAGGAACTGAAGATTCAATAGGGAAGTCAGTTGAAAATAAATTAAAGCAAAAAGGGATAGAAGTTAAAAGAATAGGTGGTAATGATAGAATAGAAACAAGTTATCTTATAGCAAAAGAAATCGCTTCAATAAAGACTATAGATAAGGTTTTTATAACTAATGCTTATACAGGTGAGGCAGATGCTATGAGTGCATCATCCGTAGCATCAAGAGATGGAGTGCCTATTATCTTAACCAATGGAAAAGATGTACCATTTGATACAAAAGAAGGTGTAAGATGTTATGCTCTTGGCTCAGAAGAAATAATAAGCAATGATTTGGTTAAAAAAACTAATGCGATTAGGTTAGCAGGAGAGGACAGGTTTGAAACTAATAAAAAAGTTATAAAACATTTTTATAGTTCAGCAAAAGAATTCTATCTTTCTAAAGGATTCCAATTAGTGGATGCAGTTGCTGGTTCTTCTATAGCTAAAAATGCCCCAATAGTATTGGTTGATGGAAGTAGTGATAAGTCTGTACTTAGAAGTGCTGATAAAATCACAGCACTAGGAGGAATAGATGAAAAGACACTAGAACGATGTTTAAGTGCTTCAGCATTGGATGCAAGTGCACCAACAATAACAGTTGGTAATTTAAATGTATATCAAGGAGATAAGCTTGATATAAGTAAATTGAATATAGTTGCAAAAGATAGTAACGATAACGATTTAACACCAGAGCTTATAGGGAATATTAATACTGATAAAGTTGGTAAATATAAAGTGACTATAAAAGCTACTGATATTGGTGGAAAGACTACATCAATAAATGTAGAAGTAAATGTACTTGAATACAAGACTAATGATATGAATAGTACTGAATTTAAAAGAATGGTTTCTAGTGAAATGTATAATTTGGTAAATTCTTATAGAAAAGAAAAAGGAAAAGAAGCATTACAAGTTTCTAAAAATTTAGAGGGACTTTCTAATTCTTGGTCTAAGTATATGGCAGATAAAGGTCAGTTTTCACATGTAATAGATGGTAAAAAATCTGTTGAAGTGTTTACTGGCTATGGAATGAGAAGTGAAGAAAATATAGCTTTTGTACCTCTTGTTACTAAGAGTACTTATACAACAAAGGATGCTAGAGAAGTAGCAAATGTAATATTTACAGTTTGGAAGAAGTCAGATAAATATAATGAAAATATGTTAAATAGTGATTATATATATACTGGGTTTGGGTTATATATATTGTCTAATGGAGAAGTGTATGCTACTCAAGAATTTATAAATAAGTAAAATTAAATTTTTAAAGTTATTAAATATTGCAATTTAGGGGTATAAAAACTCATATCTTTGGATAAAATAATAATTTCAAAAAAATGCCTTGCAAAAAGAATTAAAATGGATTATTATAGAGATGTGAGAAATATTAGGAATATATGGATGATTATTCTATGTACATAATAAAGAGATGTAATTTTAATATAATGTTGGGAGGAATTTAAGAAATGAATAAGAAAAATTTAGCAATGGCTATGGCTGCTGTTACAGTAGTAGGTTCGGCTGCACCAGTATTTGCAGCAGAAACTAATTATAAAGACGCATATACTGTAGTGCAAAGTAAATATGAAAAAGCTTTAAAAGACATGCAAAAGGGAATTACAGATAAAAAGATAAAAGAAATAGCAATATCTTATGAAGGTAAGCCAGTTACTACTATTACTGTTGATAAGATGGTAGTAAGTGGAAGTACAACAAAAGAACAGGCAGCAAGTGATTTATTAAAGACTACTGTTAATGATAAGTTAGATAATTTAGGTGATGGAGATTATGTAGACTTTGATATAACTTATGTTGGTGCTGCTGACACACTTACTGCAGGAGATCTTAATGCATTTGCAAAAGGTTTAGCAGATAGTACTTCAAAGAAAATTCCTGTTGCTACAAATGCTAAGTATGGAGTTGCTGCTGAAGATGCTGGTTCTGGAAAACTTGTTGCAGGTGCAGAGGCACTTTTATCTGCTTCAATAGAAGGTAAAGTTTCTGGAAATGATCTTACAATAAGCTTTAAGACTACTCCAGCTAAAGTTGGTTTAGTAGGTGCTGATAATGATACACTTGCAGCTGTTAAGTTTGTAGATGATGCAAAATTAACTGTATCAGTTGGAGATCCAAAAATAGATTTAGATGAATCATTTGTTTTTGATGATACAACTGGTAAATTAGGTGGAATAGTAGAAGCAGCAAATGATGCAACTTCACATGTATATGTAAGAGTAATAAATGCTAAAGAGCAAACAATAGACTTAGATGCTAACTCATATAAATCAGCTGAAGACTTAGCTAAATCATATGCTTTTAAAGCTGATGAACTTAAGGTTCTTTATACTGAAATAGAAGCATATCAAAAAGATAGTAATGATAAAACTGATAAAGTTCAAATAGTTGATGGTAAATATCAAACAATACTTTATGCTGAAGGAAAGAGATTAACTACTAAATCAGCAAATCAAGCTTCTAAATTGGCAGATGAAAACTCACCACTTAAGTTAGTTATAAAAGCAGATAAATTAAAAGACTTAAAAGATTATGTTGAAGATTTAAGAAATGCTAATAATGGTTACTCAAATACTGTTACTGTAGCAGGTGATGACAGAATAGAAACTGCAATAGAATTAAGTAGTAAATACTATAATAATTCAGATGAAGATAATGCTATAACAGAAGATGCTGTTAATAATGTTGTATTAGTTGGATCTCAAGCAATAGTTGATGGACTTGTTGCATCACCTTTAGCTTCAGAGAAGAAAGCTCCTTTATTATTAACATCAAAAGATAAATTAGATTCAAATGTAAAATCTGAAATTAAAAGAGTTATGAATTTAAAAACTACAACAGGAATAAACAATTCTAAAAAAGTTTACTTAGCAGGTGGAGTTAATTCTATATCTAAAGAAGTTGAAAATGAATTAAAAGATATGGGACTTAAAGTAACAAGATTATCAGGTGATGATAGATATGCTACTTCATTGGAAATAGCTGATGAAATAGGCTTAGATGATGATAAAGCATTCGTAGTAGGCGGAACAGGACTTGCAGATGCCATGAGTATAGCTCCAGTTGCTTCTCAATTAAATGCTAAAGGTGATGCTACACCAATAGTTGTAGTTGATGGAAAAGCTAAAGAATTAAGCTCAGCAACTGAAGATTTCTTAGATGATTCGCAAGTTGATATAATAGGTGGTAAAAATAGTGTTTCTAAAGAAATGGAAGATGCTATAGATGATGCTACAGGAAAATCTCCGAATAGAGTTAGTGGAGATGACAGACAAGAAACTAATGCAGAAGTATTAAAAGAATCTGATTATTTCGAAGATGGTGCAGTAAATTACTTTGTTGCTAAAGATGGATCTACAAAAGAAGATCAATTAGTTGATGCATTAGCAGCAGCACCAGTAGCAGCTAACTTTGGAAAAACTTATAATATAAAAGATAATACTTCTTCTGGAACAGTTTCTCCAGCTCCAATTATATTAGCAACTGATTCATTATCTTCAGATCAAAATGTTGCAATAAGTAAAGCATTACCTTCTGGAAAATCAGGAGATAATTTAATACAAGTTGGTAAAGGTATAGCAAGTTCGGTAATAACTAAGATAAAAGATTTATTAGATATGTAATATAAGTTTTAAATATAAAATAAAAAAGATTCCTATTTTAGGAGTCTTTTTTATTTTTTTAATTATAATAAAAATAAAAGAGAGACTAAATAATTAGTCTCTCTTTTTTGTGAGAAATACTTAAATGATTGAAAGATGTAATTCATTCAAGTATGATTATTATACTATAAATAAAAAAAGTTGTCTACTATTCTACTTTTTTAAGGTATAATAATAGTTGTATGATAAAAAAGGAGGTAAGAAATACATGTCAGTTTTAGATACAATACTTGATAAAGCAGATGAACAAGAAATTAAGAAGTTGAATTTAATAGTAGATAAAATAGAAGCTTTGGAAGAAAAAATACAAAATTTATCTGATGGTGAACTGAAAGAAATGACTAATATATTTAGGAATAGATTAAATAATGGAGAAACTTTAGATGATATATTAATTGAAGTTTTTGCAGTTGTAAGAGAGGTATCAAAAAGAAAATTGGGAATGCGTCAATATAGAGTACAATTAATTGGTGGCATAGTAATACATCAAGGGAAAATTGCTGAGATGAAAACAGGTGAAGGAAAAACACTAGTTGAAGTAGCGCCAGTATATTTAAATGCCCTTACAGGTAAGGGTGTACATGTAATTACAGTAAATGACTATTTGGCAGAACGTGATAAAGAACTTATGCGACCAGTTTATGAATCTCTTGGTATGACAGTAGGTGTAATTGTAGCTAACCAGAATCCAAGTATAAGAAAAGAACAGTATAAGTGTGACATAACTTATGGAACAAATAGTGAATTTGGATTTGACTATTTAAGAGATAATATGGTTCCAAATTTGTCTCATAAAGTACAGAGAGAACTAAATTTTGCTATAGTGGATGAGGTTGACTCAATACTAATAGATGAGGCTAGAACTCCTCTTATTATTGCAGGAGATGGTGATGAAGATTTAAAACTTTATGAGTTAGCAAATAGCTTTATAAAAACTATTAAAGAAGAAGACTTTGAAATGGATAGAAAAGATAAAACTATAGCATTAACATTAAATGGTATAAGTAAGGCAGAATCATTTTTTGGAATAGAAAACCTTACTGATATAAAGAATATAGAATTATACCATCATATAAATCAAGCTTTGAGAGGTCATAAACTTATGGAAAAAGATGTTGACTATGTTATTTCAGAGGGAGAAATAATGATAGTTGATGAATTTACAGGAAGGGTAATGGATGGAAGAAGATATACAGATGGACTTCATCAAGCTATAGAAGCTAAAGAAGGTGTTGAGATAAATAATGAGTCTAAGACTATGGCAACTGTAACTTACCAAAATTTCTTTAGGCTATATGAAAAACTTTCTGGAATGACTGGTACTGCAAAGACAGAAGAGGGGGAATTTGAATCAATATATAAATTAAATGTTGTTCAAATACCAACTAACAAACCAGTTATTAGAGGTGACTTACATGACAAAGTATTTAAAACAGAAGAAGAAAAATACAATGCTGTTGTAGAAGAAATAATAAGGATACATAAGACTAGACAGCCAATACTTGTAGGAACTGTTTCTGTTGAGAAGTCTGAGAAGTTATCTAAAATGCTTAAAAAACAAGGTATAAATCATCAGGTCTTAAATGCAAAACAAAATGATAAAGAAGCAGAGATAATTTCTAAAGCTGGTAAATTGGATGCTATAACAATTGCTACAAATATGGCAGGAAGAGGTACAGATATTTCTCTTGGTGCAGGGGATAAAGAAGAGGAAGAAGAAGTTAAAGAATTAGGTGGTCTTTATGTTATAGGAACAGAAAGACATGAATCAAGAAGGATTGATAATCAGCTTAGAGGACGTTCTGGTCGTCAAGGAGATCCTGGGACATCAAGGTTTTTTGTAAGCCTTGAAGATGATGTAATAAAACTTTATGGCGGAAAAACTATAGAGAAATTAATGAAAAGAACTAACTCTAATGAAAATACAGCAATTGAGAGTAAAGCACTTACAAGAGCTATTGAAAGAGCACAAAAAGGTGTAGAAGGTAAAAATTTTGAAATAAGAAAAAATGTTCTTAAATATGATGATACTATCAATGAGCAAAGAAAAGTTATATATAATGAAAGAAATAAAGTTTTAAATAATGAAGATATTCAAGAAGATATTCAAAAAATGGTAAAAGATATTATACAAGAAGCTGGAGAAACTTATTTGGTTGGAAGAAAAAGAGATTATTATGGATATTTCAAATATCTATATAATACATTCATGCCATCAGATACACTATTAATACCTGGCGTAGATAAAAAAAGTGTTCAAGAAATAGTTGATAGTACTTATGAAATTTCAAAAAGAGTCTATGATCTGAAAAAGATGATGATTGGTATTGATAAGGTTGCAGAGTTAGAAAAAACAGTACTTTTAAAGGTAGTTGATCAATACTGGATAGAACATATAGATGCTATGGAACAATTAAGACAATATGTAGGTTTTAAATCTTATGCTCAGAAAGACCCATTTAAAGAATATGCATTAGAAGGATATGATATGTTTGAAGTTTTAAATAAAAATATAAGGGAGACGACTGTGCAATACTTATATAAATTTAACTAAAGATGTTGATGTAATTTTTATTAAATTAGAAATAAAGTATTTTGATTATTTGTATTATAATTACAATTAAATAAAAATACATATAAATGAAAAAGAAGCTGAAAATCAGCTTCTTTTTCTGTGTGAGAAATACGGAAAAAAGAGATGCTTGAAATTTCTTTCTTCCATTTAATATTATACTATAAAGAAGATGAAAAGTCTATTAGTTATAAACTGGATTATAAAAAAAAATTACAATTTTGTTACTTTTTTGTATACATAAATGTTTAAAAAATAAAGTATAAAAAAGAATTTCATACTAAATGGTTAATTATTACAATATAGCCTATTTATTGAAATAATATCAAATATATATTATAATTGGTAAATAAGGAAAAAATGATGAAAAATTGAATTTTTTAGGAGGAAAATACTATGAATAGAAAAAATCTTTCTATAGTTATGGCAGCTGCAATGATAAGTACATCAGTAGCTCCAATTTTTGCTGCAGAAACTAAACAGGTAAAAAAAGAAACAATAACTAAAAAAGAAGCTACAGAATTAGTTTCAAAAGTTAGAGACTTAATGTCTCAAAAGTACACTGGAGGTTCTCAAGTTGGACAACCAATATATGAAATAAAAGTTGGTGAAACTTCATCACAGTTAAAAATAATAACTAACATAGATGAATTAGAAAAATTAGTAAATGCCCTGGGAGAAAATAAAGAACTTCTAGTAACTATAACAGATAAAGGGCATACAACAAACAGTGCTAATGAAGTAGTTGCTGAAGCAATTGAAAAATATGAAAACTCAGCAGACCTTTCAGCTGAAGCTAATTCTATAACAGAAAAAGCTAAAACTGAAACTAATGGAATTTATGGAGTTGCAGATGTAAAGGCTTCATATGATAGTGCTAAAGACAAACTAGTTATAACTTTAAGGGATAAAAAAGAAACAATAACTTCTAAAACTATAGAGGTAAGTATTGGCGATGAAAAAATTGATTTAGTAGCAAATCCAGTTGATTCAACTGGAACAAACTTAGACCCATCTGTAGAAGGATTTAAAGTAAATAAAATAAATAAGTTAGGTTTAGCAGGAACTAAAGACATAGCTGATGTTAAATTAGCTGAAATAACTATAAAAAATAGTGACCTAAATACAGTTTCACCACAAGATTTATATGATGGATATAGATTAACTGTTAAAGGTAATATGGTAGTAAATGGCACATCAAAATCAATTAGTGATATTTCAGCAAAAGATTCAGAAACAGGAAAATATAAATTTACTGTTAAGTATACTGATGCATCTGGAAAAGCTATAGAGCTTACTGTAGAAAGTACTAATGAGAAGGATTTAAAAGATGCTAAATCTGCATTAGAAGGAAATTCAAAAGTTAAATTGATAGCTGGAGATGATAGATATGCAACTGCTGTAGCTATAGCAAAACAAACAAAATATACTGACAATGTAGTTATAGTTAATTCAAATAAATTAGTTGATGGATTAGCAGCTACACCACTAGCTCAATCTAAAAAGGCACCTATATTATTAGCATCTGATAATGAAATACCAAAAGTAACTTTAGACTATATAAAAGATATAATTAAGAAAAGTCCATCAGCTAAAATATATATAGTTGGAGGAGAATCAGCAGTATCAAATATAGCTAAAAAGCAATTAGAATCAGTAACTAAAAATGTTGAAAGACTAGCTGGAGATGATAGACATACAACTTCTGTAGCAGTAGCAAAAGCTATGGGTTCTTTTAAAGATGCATTTGTAGTAGGTGCGAAAGGTGAAGCTGATGCTATGAGTATAGCTGCAAAAGCTGCTGAACTTAAAGCTCCTATAATAGTAAATGGCTGGAATGATCTCTCAGCAGAAGCTATTAAATTGATGGATGGAAAAGAGATTGGTATAGTTGGTGGTTCTAACAATGTGTCTAGCCAAATTGAAAATCAACTTATTGATATTGATAAAGATAGAAAGGTTCAAAGAGTTGAAGGAGAAACAAGACACGATACTAATGCCAAAGTCATAGAAACATATTATGATAAATTAGATAAACTATATATAGCAAAAGATGGATATGGAAATAATGGTATGCTAGTAGATGCATTAGCAGCAGGTCCTTTAGCAGCAGGAAAAGGACCAATACTTCTAGCTAAAAATGACATAACAGATTCACAAAAAAGTGCTCTTGATAAAAAATTAAATCTTGGTGCAGAAGTAACTCAAATAGGTAACGGGGTTGAATTGACAGTAATACAAAAGATAGCTAAAATACTAGGTTGGTAATAATCTATACTGTGGAGAAGATTCCTTAATATATAGGAATCTTTTTCTACAGTTTAGTTATTTTATTGTAGATTATAAGATTTTATGAAATAGGAGGATATAGTAGTGGTAGATGCGACTTTATTTTTTACACCACATCAAGATGATGAAACTTTAAGTATGGGTAGTGCCATAATTGAGCACGTTGAAAAAACTGATACACATGTAATATTGTGTACAGATGGTAGTAAATCAATAATAAGAAAAGTTCTAGATGATGGAGGTACATGTTCCTATCATATTAAAGATGTGCATAAGTATTCTCTATCAGAAAGTGAATTTTCAAAAAATAGAGATGAAGAATTCAAAGATAGTTGTGAAGCAATGGGTGTAAAAGAAAGCAATATACATATAGAAGATAATAGAGCTCATGATGGTGAGCTAAATAAAGAAAAAGCAAGAGAAATAATTCTTAAGTATCTAAAAGAATATCCAGATGCGAAAGTAAAAACAGTTACTCCATTTAAAGCTAGTGGAATACATGAAGACCATAGAGCATTAGGTGAAGCAGCTTTAGAATTATATGAAGAAGGTAAAATAAAAGACTTAAGATTTTATGTAGAGCCATATGACTACAACGATTTTAAAAAAGTTAATCCAAATGTAGAAGTATGGGAGGTATTACCTAGCCAAGAAGAGAAGTTATTAAGTGCAATGAATTCATATAAGAAATGGAATCCGGAAAGTGGGCATTATGCTATTGGGTATCATTCAGTAAAATCTCACTTTGATGAACTAGCTACAAGTAAAATACAGTATGTACATGCTCCATAAAATATTATTAAAGAATTAGGAGGTAAGAATTAATGAAAATATCAAAAAAGATAGTGCCATTATTAACTATAACATTTTTATCTGTTACATTGTACGGAAATACATCTAATGCGTCCACCAAAGATACACTAACAGGTTCTGGTAGATGGGAAACTGCTATAAAAATAAGTCAAGCTGGATGGACAAAATCTGATAATGCTGTATTAGTAAATGATAATTCAATAGCAGATGCTTTATCAGCTACACCATTTGCAAAAGCAAAAAATGCACCAATACTATTAACTCAAAGTAATAAACTGGATAGTAGAACAAAAGCAGAATTAAAAAGACTTGGTGTAAAAAATGTATATTTGATAGGTGGTTCAATTGCTATAGGTTCAAATGTTGAAAAGCAATTAGATGCAGATAATATAAACTTTGAAAGAATATCTGGGAGTAGTAGATATGAAACTTCTTTAAAATTAGCTGAGAAATTAGATAAGGAAAATTCTATATCTAAAATAGTTGTGGTAAATGGAGAAAAAGGACTTGCTGATGCTGTAAGTGTTGGAGCTATAGCAGCTCAAGAAAATATGCCAATAATACTTTCCAGTTCGAATGATGGAACTGAAGTAGCTGATAATTTTATAGATAGTAAAGATATAGAAAAGTCATATGTAATAGGTGGAACATATTCTATTTCTAATTCTGTAGAAAGAAATCTACCAAATGCTACAAGAATAGCAGGAGAGAGTAGAAGTGAGACAAATGCAAAGATTATAGAAGAATTCTATAAAGATACTGATATAAAAAATATTTATGTTACAAAAGATGGCACAAAGAATAAGAATGATTTGATAGATTCTTTGGCAGTAGGAGTATTAGCTGCTAAAAATGATTCCCCAATACTTCTAGCAGGTAATAAATTAGATACTAATCAAAAAGATATATTAAATACTAAGATTATAGATAAAGTTACTCAAATTGGAGGTCTAGGGAATGAAAATGTTGTAGAAGACATACTAGATGTCCAAGAAGAGACTAAGTATACTGTTGAAACTATTGATGAACTTAATGTTGCTATAAAAAAATCAGATGCAAATGATGTTATAAAATTTATACCAGAAAAAGATAGAAGTATAAGTAGTTCATTTAAAATAGAAACAGATAAAGCTATAGAAGTTGAATTAGAAGGCATTTATAAGCAATCAGTTACTATAAACATGCCAAATGGTAAGGTTAGCAACTTGGGAGAAATCAATGGTACTACAGAAATAAAAAATATAAAAAATAACTCATTTATAAATAAGGGAAGTATATTTGATTTAGATATTTCTGCTGAAAATGGATGTAGAATAGAGAATGAAAGTTCTGGTGAAATATGGCTTATAACGATATTTCAAAATGTAAAAGGCGTTTATATTGTAAATGATGGAGAAATAACAAAAATATCAAATAATTCTTCTGATGTTACAATAAAGAATTCTGGAGAAATAGATACAATAACTGGTAGTAAAGAGCCTGCGATAAGTGGGAGAAAACCAAGAATAAATGATACTGAAGTTGATGATACACTTGCAAGAGGGCTTTATGCTAAAGCTGATTCATGCTACAATCCTGAAAAAGATTATGTAATGGTAACAATTTTAAGTGAGCCTAAAAGTTCAGATTATAGTATTTATTATAGAGTAGTAGAAAATAAACCATCTGCTATGTATGTAGGAAACAAGATTAATCCTGCAGATTGGGAAATTGTTACAAAGTATAATAAAGGATTTATTGAAAAAGCTAAAGACGGTTCATATATAGAAGTTGTTGAAGTAAATTCTTTAACGAATAAAGTCTCAAGATGGGGAAAATCTAATGTAACTAATGATGGTGTTAGATAATGTAATTAATAAGCAGATAACAATTGTTTAGTTATCTGCTTAATTAATTTCTAAAAATTATCATCTTACTAAATAAATAATTTAAAACAATAACAACTATATTAGTAAATACTTTTACAATAACATCATTTACAAAAAGTAAATCAATCATTATATACATAATAACCATTTCTATAATACCAGAAAGCAACCTAAAACTAACAAAAGACAAAAACTCCTTAAATAAAAACTTTAACTTAACTCTTCTACTTTCAAACACAAAAAACTTGTTAGTAACATAAGCAAATAAAACAGCAAGAATCCATGCCAAAGCATTTGCAACCATAAAATTAAATGAAATAACTCTAGTAAAAAATAAATAAGAAATTATATTTACAAGGGTAGTAAATGCTCCAAAAAATAAATATAATATTGTCTCTTTATGTTTTTTAAAAATCAAATATAACCCTCCCAAACTAATCAAATATAACTATTCTTGAAGATTCTAACATATTTTAGTATAACATATCCATTAATTAATAAATCAACACATTATAAAATATCATAAAAAATATAATTATAGCACTATACAATTAATATACACTTATAATCCATATTTTATCAAAATAAAATATGACCTCGATTTAGAAATCTGATATAATAAAAATTAAATACATACAAGGGGGTAAATATGAGAAAGTACAAATCAAAAAAATTGTCAAAGCTACTGGCATTGTTGACAGTTTGCTTTTTAATAGTGTCAACAGTACCTGTATCAGCAGAAAACAATAAAACACTAGATGGAGTAGAAACTGCAGAATACTCTGAAGCGTATCTTCAATATCTAGAAGATGTCAAAAACGGAGACATAGCAAAATATAATGGAGTAATACCAGTTCCACATGAAATGGAAGGTACAATACTTCAAAATAAGGGAAGAAGCACTCTTCCATCATCATACAAAGCGAGTGCATCATACAATCCAATAAACTTAGGATTGACTACACCAGCAAAAAATCAAGGAAATCTTAATACATGCTGGGCATTTTCTAGTATGTCAACTTTAGAATCATACTTAAAGTTAAAAGGTTATGGAACTTATGACCTTTCAGAAGAACACTTTAGATGGTGGTCAACTGGTGGAACATATGGATGGAATTTAGATGATATGTCAGGTAGCTCAAATGTAACAGCTATAGGATATTTGACTGCATGGGCAGGGCCTAAATTAGAAAAGGACATACCATATAATCTTAAATCTGAAGAACAAGGTGCAACTAGACCTTCAAATATGGATACTGCACCAACTCAATTTAATGTAACAGATGTTATTCGTCTTGGTAAAGATAAAGAAACTGTAAAAAATGCTATAATGCAATATGGTTCAGTGACATCAGGATATGCTCATTATTCAAATTATTTTAATGATGATGAAACAGCATATAATTGTACAAATAAGAGAGCACCTTTAAATCATGCTGTAGCTATAGTAGGATGGGATGACAATTATTCAAAGGACAACTTTGCTTCTGATGTTAAGCCAGAATCAAATGGAGCCTGGTTAGTAAAAAGTAGCTGGGGAGAATTCAATTCTATGAAAGGATTCTTCTGGATTTCTTATGAAGACAAAACTATTTTAACAGATACAGATAACTATGCAATGAAATCAGTATCAAAACCAGACAGTGACAAAAAAATGTACCAACTTGAATATGCTGGTCTTAGCAAAATAATGTCAAATAAAATAACAGCAGCAAATGTATTTGACTTCAGCAGAGACTCTGAAAAGCTTGACTCAGTTATGTTTGAAACAGACTCTGTCGGAGCAAAATACGAAGTATACTATGCACCAGTAGTAAATGGAGTTCCTCAAAACAATTCAATGACAAAACTTGCAAATGGAACAGTATCATACTCTGGATACATAAACGTATCTACTAACTCTTATAACCTTCCAAAAGGTAAAGGAGCAATAGTAGTAGTTATAGACAACACTGCAAATCCTAATAGAGAAAAATCAACTTTAGCATATGAAACTAACATAGATGGATACTATCTATATGAAGCTAAAGCAAACTTAGGTGAAAGTTACATACTTCAAAACAATAAATTTGAAGATATAAATACATATAGTGAATTCTCTCCTTGTAACTTTGTTATAAAAGCTATAACAAAAACATCTTCTGGACAAGCTACTTCAGGAGAATCTTTAACTGGAGCAGACAGATATGAAACAGCAGTTAAAGTTAGTCAAAAAGGGTGGACTTCTTCACAAAATGCAGTACTAGTAAATGGAAATGCAATAGTGGATGCTTTAACAGCTACACCATTTACAGCAGCAATTGATTCTCCAATCCTTTTAACAGGAAAAGATAACTTAGACTCAAAAACTAAAGCAGAATTACAAAGATTAGGAACTAAAAAAGTTTATCTAATAGGTGGAGAGAATTCTTTAAGTAAGAATGTACAAACTCAACTTAGTAATATGGGTATAACAGTAGAAAGAATTTCAGGTAGTGATAGATACAAGACTAGTATATCTTTAGCTCAAAGACTAAACAGTATAAAATCTGTTTCACAAGTTGCAGTGGCAAATGGTGTCAATGGTCTTGCAGATGCAATAAGTGTTGGTGCAGCAGCAGCTGATAACAATATGCCAATAATACTTACTAATGAAAAGAGTGAGTTACAAGGTGCTGATGAGTTTTTAAATTCATCAAAAATAACTAAGTCTTATATAATTGGTGGTACAGCTACTTTATCGTCAAACTTAGAAAGCAAGCTTTCAAATCCAACAAGACTTGCAGGAAGTAATAGAAATGAAACTAATGCTAAGATAATAGACAAATTCTATACTAATTCAGATTTAAAATATGCTTTTGTTGTTAAAGATGGTTCAAAAAATCAAGGTGACTTAATAGATGGACTAGCAGTAGGAGCATTAGGTGCTAAAACTGATTCACCAGTAGTTCTAGTTGGAAACAAATTAGATGAAAGTCAAAAAAGTATTCTTAAATCTAAGAAAATAGAAACTCCTATTAGAGTTGGTGGAAATGGAAATGAAAATGCTTTTAATGAATTAAATAGTCTTTTAGGAAAATAGTAAATAGAAAAATAGTAAAGCTATATATTTTATTATTAAAAAATATTTAATAGAACTTTATAAATATGAAATATTAGAAAGCCTTGACCTAAATATGGTCAAGGCTTTTATTTATGAAAATGTAATAAATTTAAACTGTAAAATAGTGTAAAGATATTTTATAATATAAATATAGTAAGATTTTAAACAAAATAAGGGGGTAATAATAATGAAAGCACCAAAAACTATTTTAACAACATTGACAATAGCGCTTACTTTAAGTAGCATTTCTATAACTTCATCATATGCACTTACAGAGGAAAAAATAATAGGTAATGGAAGATATGAAACTGCTGTAAAGATAAGTCAAAAGGCTTACAGCTCTAGCACTAATGTAGTACTGGTTAATGATAAGTCATTAGCAGATGCTCTTTCGGCTACACCATTTGCAAAAGTTAAAGGGGCACCAATACTTTTAACAGAAAATAATAAGTTGGATGATAGAACTAAAGCAGAAATAAAACGTCTAGGAGCTAAGGACATTTATTTGATAGGTGGCACTATTGTTTTAAGTAAAGATATAGAAAATCAATTGAAAAGTGAAGGATTCAATGTAGAAAGAATTAGTGGTAATGATAGATATGAAACTTCATTGATTTTGGCTAATAAATTGAAAGACATAAAAGATGTTAAAGAAGTGGCTGTAGTAAATGGAGAAAAAGGTCTAAGTGATGCTGTTAGTGTTGGAGCACCAGCTGCTCAAAACAACATGCCTATAATATTATCTAGTCCCAAAGATGGAGTAGAACCATTTGAAAAATTTATAAAAGATGAAAAAGTTATAAAGGCATATGTAATAGGAGGTACAAATTCTGTCTCAAGAGCAGTAGAAAAGAGTCTTCCTAATGCAGAAAGATTGAGTGGAAAAGATAGGAATGAAACTAATGCCAAAGTTGTAGAAAAGTTTTATACTGATACAAGTTTAAGTAATCTATATGTTACTAAGGATGGAAGTAAAAATGAAAATCAGCTTATAGATTCATTAGCAGTTGGAGTATTAGCAGCTAGAAATGAGTCACCAGTTGTTTTAGTTGGAGATAAACTAAACACAAAGCAGAGAGATGTACTTAGTACGAAAAAATTAAGTACTGTAACACAAGTTGGCGGAAATGGAAATGAAGAAGCTTTTGATGAGATTAAAAGCCTACAAGATAAGACTGTATTTGAGGCGAAAACTGTTGAAGAATTAACTGATATGATAAATATTGCAAGTCCTAACGATATTATAAACTTTAATCCAAAAGAGGATACTGTAAATGAGGCTTTTAGAATGGTAACAAATAAGCCAATAACTATTAATATAAAAGGAGATTGCTCAAAAACTGTTACAGTAGATATGCCTAATGGTGAAGTAAATAACTATGCTACTTTAGTAAATGTTATAGTTAGAAATATTGGAGAAGGTGGATTTAACAATCATGATACAATAACTATATTGTCAGTTCGTAACAAAAATGGTAGAGTTATAGAAAATACTAGAAATTCAGATATAGAAACAATGATGATATTGGCATCTGCTAATGATACAAAATTAATTAATGATGGTTATATAGGAAAGCTTATAGATAACTCATCTAATAGTGACATCACTAATCATGGAACTATAGATAAAAAAGTAAATCAGGTTGAGGATTTAGAGGCTAAGGTTGATTCAATAGAAAAAACTATAGATTCTATAAGCCAGAAAATTAATAAGATACAAGATATATTAGATAAACTTGGATTTCTAAAGAAGTTTCTTAATTAAAAAGATGTATATTTAAGAAAGCTATATTTTAGACCTATATCTGAAGATATATAGTTAGATAGATTCATAGCTAAATCTAAATATACAGTTAAATCTTGGGGGAGGTAATATGGAGAGTGGATTTGAAGGTAAATTAGATACAAAAATCATGAAAAATAGAGTTAAATCAATAGATATAATAAGAGGGCTATCAATAGCCCTCATGATAGTTTGTAATAATCCTGGAACTTGGATGAGAATGTATCCTCAGCTAAGACATGCTATATGGCATGGCGTAACACTTGCAGATTTTGCATTTCCTTTTTTTGTTATATCTTTAGGTGTTACAATTCCAATATCAATAAATAGTAAACTAAAAAACAATAAGTCTACATTAAGCATAATACTCAGCATATTTAAGAGAAGTATTTTACTTATATTATTTGGATTTTTCTTAAATTACCTAGGAAATCACGACTTAAGTACTGTGAGAATACTTGGAGTACTTCAACGTATGGGACTAGTTTATTTTGTAACTAGTTTAGTATACTTACTACTAAAAAAATTAAATGTAGGAAGTACTATGACTATAATTACGTTATTATGTATATCTGCATTTATAATAATAGGTTATTATATAGTGGCAAAACCATATGGATTTGAGTTAGAAGGTTCTCTTGCACAATTAGTGGATTTTCGTTTTTTTAAAGGTCATTTATACAAACCAGAGTTTGAACCAGATGGATTCCTAACTAGTATAGTAGCAATTTCTTCAGGTATGTTGGGTTGTACTATGGGATGTGTACTTTTAAAAGAAAATATAGGAGAATACAAAAAATTCTTTAAAATATTAGTTATGAGTATTATTTTACTAATATGTGCTTTTATCTTTAATCAATATTTTCCATTTAATAAAAGATTATGGTCTAGCTCATTTGTACTGTTAATGGCTGGAAGTTATGGTATATTACTGGCAATATTTTATTTTATATGCGACATCAAAAATAAAAGCAAAATATTCACACCAATAATAGCACTTGGTAGTAGCCCTATTTTTACATATATGTGTCTTGAGATATTAAGCCATGTTTTTTGGAATCTTCCAAAACTTACAGATAAAGTCGATTATCCAACTACTTTGGTAGAGTGGGTTACATATGAACTTATAACACCTTGGGCAGGTACAACTTGGGATTCTCTAGTATTTTCTTTATTGTATGTCTTATTCTGGGTTATAGTAATGTCCATTATGTATAAGAAAAAAATATTTATAAAAATTTAGTGTGATGTTTTTTTAGACAAGAACTCCTTTGTTTTTGTTTAAATATACAGAAAGTATTGGACATAATATAAGTTTCCTCTAGATAAAATTTAAAAATCATGCCATAAAAGATTACAAAAAGATTACAATTTGTAATCTTTTGTGCTATAATGAAAAAAGATTTACATAATATTGAATTTATGTAATATAAAACAAGTTCAAGACGAATTTTAAAAAGATTTAAAGGTTTAAAAATCTAGGGGGGATATAATGAAAAAGAGTACAAAATTATTAGCAACAGGAATGTTGTCTATAGCAATGGTGGCACCAAACGTGGCTTTAGCAGCGGAAAATACTACTGCAAATACAGAATCTAATTCAGATATTAATATAAATTTACAAAGAAAAAGTGTAGTGTTAGGAAGTAAATCGAATGCAAGTGTGAAATTTAAAGAAAAATTAAATGCTGATTCGATAACATTAAATTTTATGTGTTATGATATGCCACTTGAAGCTACTTTAAATTACAATGAAAAGACAGATACATATGAAGGTGTAATAAATTATAATAAAGACCCAGAATACTTAAATGTATGGGAACTTCAAAGCATAAAAGTAAATGGTAAAGATGAACAAAAAGTTTTAAACAAAGAAGACTTAGAGTCTATGGGATTAAATCTTAAAGACTATGATGTTACACAAGAGTTTATAATAAGTGACGCAAATTCAACAAAAGCAGTAAATGAATATATGAGAAAAACTTCTGCACCAGTAAAAAAACTTGCAGGAGCTACTAGATTTGAAACTGCTGTTGAGATAAGTAAACAAGGTTGGAAAGATGGAGCTAAGAAGGTTGTAATAGTTAATGGAGAATTGGCAGCAGATGGGATAACGGCTACTCCACTTGCTTCTACTTATGATGCCCCAATATTACTTGCAAATAAAGATGATATACCAGAAAGTACAAAGGCAGAATTAAAACGTCTAAATCCAAGTGATGTAATAATCATTGGTGATGATGGTTCAGTTTCACAAAAGGCAGTATCTCAAATCAAATCTGCTGTGGATGTGAATGTAACTCGTATTGGTGGTGTTGATAGACACGAAACATCTTTACTTATAGCAAAAGAAATAGATAAGTATCATGATGTTAATAAAATATACATAGCAAATGGTTATGCTGGTGAATATGATGCTCTTAATATTTCACCAAAAGCAGGTGAAGACCAACAACCTATAATATTATCTAATAAAGATTCTGTACCTCAAGGTACATATGATTGGTTATCTTCACAAGGATTAGAGGAAGCTTATTACATCGGTGGTAGTCAAAGTTTGTCATCAAAACTTATAGACCAAATATCTAAAATAGCAAAAAATGGAGCTTCAAAAAATAGAGTTTCTGGTGCAGATAGACATGAAACAAATGCAAATGTAATTAAGACTTTCTATCCAGACCAAGAGTTAAGTGCAATGTTAGTTGCAAAATCTGACATAATAGTTGACTCAATAACAGCAGGACCTTTAGCTGCTAAATTAAAAGCTCCAATACTTATAACTCCAAAAACTTATGTTTCTGCATATCACACTACAAATTTATCAGAAAAAACAGCAGGAACAGTATATCAAATTGGTGATGGAATGAAAGATAGTGTTATAAGCTCTATAGCATCTAGTTTATCAAAACATAATTCACCTACAGAACCAGAAAATCCAGGAGATGCTGCAGGAAAAACTGTAGTGATAGACCCAGGTCATGGGGGTTCTGATTCAGGAGCAACAAGTGGATTAAATGGTGGTTCACAAGAAAAGAAATATACTCTTAATACAGCATTAGCAACTACTGAATATTTACGTTCAAAAGGTGTAAATGTTATTATGACTAGAGATACAGATAAAACAATGGCTTTAGGAGAAAGAACAGCATTATCAAATACTATAAAACCAGATTTATTTACAAGTATACATTACAATGCATCTAATGGAGCAGGTAATGGTGTAGAAATCTATTATAAAGTAAAAGATAAGAATGGTGGAAAAACTAAGACTGCTGCATCAAATATATTAAAAAGAATATTAGAAAAATTTGACATGAAAAACAGAGGAATAAAAACAAAGACACTTGCAAATGGAAATGATTACCTATATGTTTTAAGAACTAATAATTATCCAGCAATACTTGTCGAATGTGCATTTATAGACAATAAGAGCGATATGGATAAGTTAAATACTGCTGAAAAAGTAAAAACAATGGGAACTCAAATTGGAATAGGAATTGAAGAATCTGTAAAATAAAACAAAAAATATTAAAGCAAAATATATCATCTCCTGTTATAATGTAAAATATAGCAAGGGATGATATATTTTTGTAAAGAATCAAATTGTTTACAATGACGTTTATTGTATTGATAATCTGCTCATTATTGAGTATAATATAGAAATAAGTCAAAAATAAGATAGAAATAAGTTGAAATTAAGAATTAAAAAAATTTTTATTCCAATATGGAGGTAACTATGTCTGGATATACTAATGATGAATGTGAAATACCTAAAGTTAAAAGCTATCCAGGGGCAGATAAAGAAATTGCAAGCGAGATTGACTATAGCATAGTAAAAGGAACAGTTTTATTTGACTTGTACCAAAGAATTATGGACTTAGTTTTATCTATAATAGGACTTGTGATAGGTTTACCTTTAATAGCAATATTTGGAATTCTTATTAAAATAGAGGACAAAGGACCAATAACTTATAAGCAAGAAAGACTAGGAAAATGCGGGAGAAGATTCTATATATATAAATTAAGATCTATGAGAACAGACGCAGAAAAATTTGGCGCACAATGGGCTGAAAAAGATGATCCTAGAATAACTAAGGTTGGAAAGTTTATTAGGAAAACTAGAATTGATGAGATTCCACAGCTGTTTAATATATTAAAGGGGGACATGGGCTTAATAGGCCCTAGACCAGAGAGACCAAACTTTACTGTTCAATTTAATGAGGAAATACCTGGATTTATCAACAGGCTTGCTATAAAACCTGGACTTACGGGTTGGGCACAAGTAAATGGTGGATACGAAATCACTCCTGAAGAAAAACTTAAAGAAGATATTTACTATATAAAAAATAGGAGTATATTACTTGACTTTAAGATACTCTTTAAAACTGTTAAAGTAGTATTGACAGGAGATGGAGCTAGATAATTTTAAAATATTAGATTACTAATCAATGAAAAAGCTCTTTAAAAAAGGGCTTTTTTATTGTCAAAAAATACAAAAAAAGAAAAGGAATGAGAACTTATGATTAAAAAAATTTCTACTATATTATCGTTAGTTTTATTAATCTCTATTTCTAGTACGATAGGAGTATTTGCAGATGCAAATCCTAAGGAAGAGTTAATAGAAGGAAGTATACCAGAGATTTCTACAGAGTTAAATAAAAGAGTATTTAAGAGTTCTAAGGAAGTAATTCTTGTAAATGAAGATTCAATTGTAGATAGTATAAGTGCAACACCTTTAGCCTATGTAAAAAATGCCCCAATAGTTGTAACTAAGAGTAAAAATCTTGGGAGAGTAACAAGAAATTATCTAAAAGAACTAGGTACAGAGAAAGTTACAATAATAGGTGGTTTAAAGGCAGTATCTAAAGACGCCGAGCGTACTATAGAAAGAATGGGAATGAAAGTTGAAAGAATAAGGGGAAAAGACAGATATGATACATCCTTAAAGATAGCTAGAGAAATGTATAGAACTGTAGGATTTGATAAAGCATTTTTACTTAGCTCAACTGTAGGATTAGAGAATGCCATATCTGTATATTCTTATGCCGCTAAAAATGGAATGCCAATAATATGGGCTAAAGATGAAGGGTTTGAAGAACAAATTGATTTCCTAAAAGGTAAAGACCTTGAAACAATATATGCACTAGGTGATTCAAAAGAGTTTATTGCAGAAGTTGATTCTAGCTTAAAGAATATAGAAGGTATAAAGCAAATAAATAAGTCAAGTACGAATATAGATTTAATAAAGAAGTTTTATAATGAAAAAGATATAAAGAAAATATATACTGCTAGTTTAGACTTTGGTAGTAGGTCTGATGTAAATGAATATATTTCTTTGGGAGTAGTATCAGCTAAAGAAAATATGCCAATACTGATTTGTAGTGATAACTTAAGTAGTACACAAGATAAATTCTTGAAAAGTAATAATATAAATGAGGTAGTTGAAGTTGGATATGCAGTAGGGGATTATAGTCTATTAAAGAGTATATTTAATCTAACATCCTTATCTTGTATAATATTAATACTATTATTGTTATTGATTACATTTAGGGCACTTAGATATGATTCAATATAGTCTTTAATTTATAAGGAAGCTTTTCATAGGTTAGATTTATTTAATCAGAATAATGTTTATAAGCAGTTTTAAAAGTTCTACTTTTAGAGTTTAAATAGATAAGGAGAAAGAAAATGTCAAAAACAGCTAAAGCAGCATTGTGGATTATGGCAGCCACTATGTTTTCAAAAGTATTAGGTTTCCTTAGAGAACTTGTACTTGCAAATTTCTATGGGACAGGTATGTATGCAGACGTATTTGTATTAACATTAAATATACCTGGTTTAATCATAGCAGTCATAGGCTCTGCAATTGCTACAACTTATATACCTATGTACTTTGAGACAAAGAAAAGACTTGGAGATGAAGGTGCTTTAAAATTTACTAATAATGTTTTAAATATATGCTATATAATGGCTATAATAATAGCTATTCTTGGGCTTTTATTTACAGAGCAATTTGTTACAGTATTTGCAGCTGGGTTTAGAAATGACCCTGCTAAGTTCCAAGCAGCAATACTATTTACTAAAATAATGATTTCAGGAGTTTTGTTCCTGAGTGGAAGTAAAATATTTAGTTCATTTTTACAAGTAAATGACAGTTTTGTAATTCCTGGACTTATAGGAATTCCATATAACATTATAATAATAGCAGCAATAGCATTAAGTGCAGGTAAAAATGTATGGATACTACCAGCTGGAGCACTGCTTGCTATGGCAAGTCAACTATTATTTCAATTGCCATTTGCGTTTAAGAAGTCCTACAAGTATAAGCCATATATAAATTTTAAGGATGAGTCCATAAAAGAATTAGTTAACCTAGTATTACCTATGTTAATAGGGGTAGCTGTTGGACAGTTAAATATATTTGTTGACAGGTTATTGGCAACGACTTTAGGGGATGGAAAGCTGTCAGCTCTTAACTATGCAAATAGATTAAATGAGTTTGTTATGGCATTATTTGTAACATCAATAATAACAGTTATATATCCTAAGCTAGCAAAGATGTCAGGTAAAGATAATAAAGAAGGATTTATAAGTACTATTGTAAAATCATCTAACTGTATCATATTGGTAGTGCTTCCTATATCTATTGGAGCTATCATACTAGCAGAACCTTTAGTTAGAATCTTATTCCAAAGGGGTAAATTCGACGCATTATCAACAGACCTTACATCTATAGCACTTAGATTGTATTCACTAGGTTTATTAGCCTGTGGAGTAAGAGATGTTTTATATAGGGCATTTTACTCTCTTGCAGATACAAAGACGCCAATGATAAATGGAAGTATAGCTTTAATAATAAATATAGTTCTTAATTTAATATTGATAAGACCACTGGGTCATGCAGGTATTGCTATATCAACTAGTACTTCAAATATAATTACAGTTATATTATTGTTTATATCTCTTAAAAAGAAGAATGGATATTTTGGAGGAGATAAAATTATAAAGACTGGTCTAAAAAGTTTGGTAGCATCAGGCGTAATGGCAGTAGTCACTTTATTAATATATAATAACCTATATGCATTTATGGGTGCAGGAACAATTAAAGAAATCATATCAGTTGGAGTAGGGGTATTAGGTGGAGCTTCTGTATATACGATATTGATAGTTTTATTTAAAGTAGAAGAGATGGATTTAGCTTTTGAATTTTTAAGAAAAGGAAAACAAAAACTACTTAAAAGATAGACACTTATATTAGAAAATTAAAATAAAGTCAGAAAGGATGAAAATATGGATTATAAGAATAATTATGAAATGTGGTTGAATTCTCCTTATTTTGATGAACAAACGAAAAATGAGCTATTAAGCATAAAAGATGATGAAAAAGAAATACAAGATAGATTCTACAAAAATTTAGAGTTTGGAACAGGTGGTTTAAGAGGTATAATAGGAGCGGGAACTAATAGAATCAATATTTATACTGTTAGACGAGCTACACTTGGAGTTTTAAATTATATCATAAAGACTCAAGGAGAAGAAGGAAAACAAAAGGGAGTAGTTATAGCACATGATAGTAGATATATGTCAAGAGAGTTTTGTATAGAAGTAGCAAAGACTCTAAGTGCTTATGGTGTAAAGGCTTATATTTTTGAAGAATTAAAGCCTACACCAGAACTTTCTTTTGCTGTTAGATATTTAAAGTGTGCTATGGGAGTAGTAATAACAGCAAGTCACAATCCTAAAGAGTACAATGGATACAAGGTATATGACTCAGATGGGGGTCAAATCTGTATAGATATGGCAAATGATATAATAGCAGAAGTTAATAAGATTGATGATTATAGTATTATTAAGAGTCTAGATTTTGAAGAAGCTTTATCTAAAAATTTAATAACTATATTAGATAATGAAGTAGATGATGAGTTTATAAAGGCTGTTAGGAAACAAGTGTTAAGACAAAATATAATAAATGAATATGGTAAAAAATTAAAAATAATATATACACCTATTCATGGGACTGGTAATAAGCCAGTAAGAAGAGTCTTAAATGAATGTGGATTTGAAAATGTGATGGTGGTTAAAGAACAAGAATTGCCAGATTCTAATTTTTCAACAGTTAAGTACCCTAATCCTGAGGAAAAGTCAGTATTTAATATAGCTATTGAAATGGCAAAGAGTAATGATACTGATTTGATAATAGGAACAGACCCTGATTGTGATAGAGTAGGGGTTGTTGTAAAAGATTCAAGTGGTGAATATATAGTCCTAAATGGAAACCAAGTTGGCTCACTTTTAGTTAGGTATATAATAGAGAGTTTAGTTGAAGAAAATAAACTCCCTAAAAACAATCCTACAATAATAAAAACTATAGTTACATCAGAATTAGGTGCAAAAATAGCGAGAGATTATAATGTAGATTGTTTAAATACTTTAACAGGATTCAAATTTATAGGAGAAAAAATAAAAGAATTTGAAGAAAGTAATAATAGAAGTTTTATAATGGGATATGAGGAAAGCTATGGTTACCTAATTGGAACTCATGCTAGAGATAAAGATGGTGTTGTATCTTCACTTATGATATGTGAAATGGCAGCATATTATTCTTCAAAAGGTATGAACTTGTATGAAGCTTTGATAGATACATATAATAAATTTGGATATTATAAGGAAGAATTAAAGTCAGTGACTTTAAAAGGTATAGATGGAATAAAAAAAATAAAAGAGATGATGCTTTACTTTAGAAGTGTTAAAATAGATAATGTGGCTGATGTAAAAGTAGATAAGATTTTGGATTATAAAGATGGAGTTGACGATTTACCTAAATCAGATGTACTTAAATTTTTACTTGAAGATGGTTCTTGGATAGCTATAAGACCTTCAGGTACAGAACCTAAAATTAAATTTTACTTTGGAGCAAACTCAGACAACCAAGAAGATGTAGAATTAAAATTGAAAAATTTAATATCTTATATATTAAATGTAGTGGATTCTATATAAAAAGCTAAGGGGAGATAAACAATGAAAGTATACAATGTCATAATGGCTGGAGGAGGCGGAACTCGTTTCTGGCCACTTAGTAGACAAGAAGTACCTAAACAGCTTATAAATTTAAGTGGAGAAGATGCTTTAATAAATGAAACTATAAACAGAATAGATTCTCTAGCAAAAAAAGATGATTTATTTATAGTAACTAATGAGAAGCAATTAGAAGCTCTAAAGGATACAGTAAAAGATAAATGTTTAGATAGCAATATATTGCCAGAACCATGTGCTAGAAATACAGCAGCAGCTATAGGCTTTGCAGCTTTTAACATAATGAAAAAATATGGTGATGGTGTTATGTGTGTATATCCAGCTGACCATTATATAAAAGATGAAAAAGAATTTAATTCTATATTAGAAAAGGCTATCTATATAGCAGAAAATAATGATAAACTAGTAACTATTGGGATAACTCCTACATTTCCATCAACAGGATATGGATACATAAATTTTAATAGAGAAAACACAATAGAAAATGTTGCATATGAAGTAGTGGAGTTTGTAGAAAAGCCAAACTATGAAAATGCTAAAGGATATGTAATCTCTAAAAAATATGTATGGAATAGTGGAATGTTCGTATGGAAGGTATCTAAAATATTAGAAGATTTTAAGAGATACTTACCTAAAGTATATGAGAAATTAGAGGAAATCAGTAATTACTTAGGTACAGAAGAAGAAATAGAAAAAATAAAAGAAATATATCCAACAATACAATCAATTTCCATAGATTATGGTATTATGGAAAGAAGTAATGATGTTATAGTAGTTCCTGGTGATTTTGGATGGAATGATGTTGGTTCTTGGGATTCTCTAGGTGCAATATATCCAACTGATGATGAAGGTAACATCAAAAGGGGTGAAAATATTACTATAGACACTAAAAACTCAATTATATATTCAGATGACAAATTAATATCGACAATAGGTATTAGTGATTTGATAGTAGTATCTACGAATGATGCAGTTATGGTTTGCAGAAAAGATAAAGCTCAAGATGTCAAAAAGATAGTAGAGCAATTAAAAGAAGAAGATAGACAAGAATATATGTAGGAGGTGTTCATTTGATTCCTAAAAAAATACATTATGTATGGTTTGGTGGTCCAAAAGGAAATATAGAAAATATATGTATAAATTCTTGGAAAGAAAAACTTCCAGAATATGAGATAGTAGAGTGGAATGAAAAAAACTTTGATATAGAGAAGGAAATAAAAGGAAATAAGTTTTTGGAAGAATGTTATAAAAGAAAGCTTTGGGCATTCATATCTGATTATACAAGAATAAAAGTACTCTATGAACAAGGTGGAGTTTATATGGATACAGATATGCAAATCTTAAAGGATATAACTCCTCTTTTAGAAAATAATAGGTTGATATGTGGATATGAAGATGATAGAGAATATATAAATGGTGCTATAATAGGTGTAGAAAAAGGACATCCTTTTTTAAAAGACTTATTGGAGTATTATGAAAAAGAAGTACTTACTTCTTCATTGTTTACAATACCAAAGATAATGACTCATCTTATGGAAAAAAATTATAAGAAGATTGACCCAAATAATTATGAAGAAGGCATTCGTGTCTATGATAAAGAATATTTTTATCCTTTTGGATTTAAAGAAGACTTTACACCAGAATGTATAACAGAAAACACTTTTGGTATACATTGGTGGGGAAAAAGTTGGGCTAAAAAGAGAAATTATTTCTTAGAAAGCAAACACTTAACAGGTGCAAATAAGATATGGAAGTGTTGTAAAATATTTGCAAGTAATACTTTACGAAACTAAAAGGGAGAAAGTAAAATGAAGACTTTAAACGATGATAGAAATATTATGATGAAAAAATATCTTTATATATTTGTTTTGTTTATCATAGTACTTAGAAAGTATATGATATCATTTATTGACCCAAATATAAATCTAGGGATGATTAAATCAGCGTTATTTTATTCTTCAATAGGAATACTAATGCTACTTTTTTTATTTGATAAGAGAAAAAGTATAACAGAAATGTTTCTAGTTGGAGCTTGTGTCTTACTTTATGTATTAAATAGAGAAGGAGCTATATTATTGATTGTCTTACTAGCTGTATCAGCTAAAAAAATAGATGATAAATATATAGTTAAAAGTTACTTAATAATATCTGCATGTTTTTTAATAGCAGCTATATTATTATTTAATTTATTTCCTTCATTAGTATTTAATCAAGAAGTCCACTATAGATATATAGAAAATATAGATATGCTTGTTACAAGAATGGATTTTGGGCTTGGTAATCCAAATAGTGTGTTTTATCATATGGTTACTATATATGCAGCATATATATTCTTAAGATATAAAAACTATAATAAATGGGATAGAATAATTTTATTTGGTTCTGCATTTTTTGTTTATCAAACGACATATAGTAGAACTGGATTTTTTACTATATTAGCAGGATTAATATTTGTAGAAATAATAAGATTGATAAACATAAAAAAAATAAAAGGTCTACCAACACTTGTAAAGATGTTGCCAATAATACTTACTTTATCCAGTGTAGCTATTGGTATGATGTTTTCTAAAAGTAGTATATTAAATAGATTATTAGCAAGTAGACCTAAGTATTGGCATGTATACTTAGCTGAAGCAGGAAATTTTATGAAACCTTTTGGAAATTCATATAGCGCAGCTATAAAAGCAACTAATCCATTAGACAGTTCTTATATATATATAATTAGTGTATTAGGAGTAATTGCTTGTATATTATTTATGTATTTGATGTATAAAGGCATAGGAAGTTTTATAGAAAAAGATAAGAAAGAGTATTTAGTAGCTTTATTTATATTTTTACTATACTCTTTTGCAGAAAACTTACTATTAGAGGCTTCATTTAGTTTTGCAATAGTATTACTAATAAAAGAAGTAATATTAAATGATAAAAGAAATGTAGAACTGTGGAAAATGAAAAGTAGGAGGTAGTAATGTTAATATCATTAATAATGCCAACATTAAATAGATATGATGATATATACTTACTTATGGACAGTTTAGAAAGTCAAACTTACAAAAACTTTGAACTTATAGTAGTAGATCAAAATGATAATAACAAAGTTAAGGAAATAGTTGACAAATACATTGATAAGTTAGATATAAAGTATATAAAAAGCGATAAGCTGGGGTTAAGTTATAACAGAAATGTAGGAATAAATAACGCTAAAGGTCAAATTATAGGTTTCCCTGATGATGACTGTGTTTACGAAAATGATACGTTAGAAAAAGTTATAAATTTCTTTAATCAAAATAAAGAATATAAAATATACAGTTGCAAGACTATGGATGCAAATAAGGTTGATGCATTTAAAAAAATGGCGGATGGAACTTGTGATATTACAAGTTCCAACGTTTTAAATACTATAACATCTATAACTTTTTTTATTGATTTTGAAGATAAAGAATATACAAGATTTGATGAAAAATTAGGTGTTGGTGGAGAATTTGGTGCTGGGGAAGAGATAGATTATGTTTTAAATTTATTGAGTTTAGGCTTTAAAGGAAAATACTTTGGAGATGATATAATTTACCATCCTGCCAAAAAACATTCTAAATCTAAAGAAAAGTATCAAAAAGATTATAACTATGGAAGAGGTTTTGGAGCACTTTGTAAAAAAGAAATAGTCTATAGAAAGAATTATAAGTTTGTAAAGGTTATGGCATCAAAACTTATAAGAAATATAGGCGGTCTTATATTGAGTTCCAACAGAGATTATCATAGTGCCACTATAAAAGGAAGAATTAATGGATTTAGACAGTATAAGTTATAATGAGGATGGTGTTTATGGACAAGGTTAAATTTTTAATAAATATGCTTTTGGCTTTTTTTATGTATCCATTTAGTAAGCATAAATTTAATGGTAGAAATATCTGGCTTGTAGGTGGACATTCAGGAGATATATACAATGATAATGCAAAGTTTTTTTATGAGTATATGTTGAAAGAACACAATGATGTAGAAACTTATTGGGTAGTAAATAAAGACAGTAAAGTATTTGATAAAATTCCAGGCAAAAAATTAATAAGAGGAAGTGTAGAAAACTATCTATATTATTACAATTCAAAAGCTATAGTATTTTCACATGCGCCATCAGCAGATATAGCACCATATAATTTTGCTGTACCTGTTCTTAATTATTTTCATAAAAAGACGGTAAAAGTGTTCTTAAATCATGGGACTATAAGTTTCAAAAAGAGAAAACCAATGAATAAAAAATTTAAAAATATTATAGATGACCTATATAAAAGCTATAATATAGTTACAGCAAGTTCTGAGTTTGAAAGAAATGTTATGGTAAATGATTGGGGAATGTTAGATGACTCAGTTTATATAATTGGAAATGCAAGATATGACAATTTACCAACAAATGAAGTTGCACAAACACGAGATATATTATATACTCCTACATGGAGAGATTGGATAAAATTTAGTTCAGGAAAATTTACAGACACAGATTATTTTAAAAATATAATGAATTTCTTGAATGATGGTAAGTTAAATAAAATACTAGATGAGAAAGATATAAATGTAAAAATTTATATGCATCATCTTATGCATGAGTTTATAGATGACATAAAAGAGAATATAACGGGAAAACGAATTGTGTTTTTAGACAAAGGAGTAACTCTAGCAAATGAAATTAGAAAATCAGCTGCAAATATAACTGATTATTCAAGTGTAGCTATAGACTTTTTATATATGAATAGACCTATACTGTTTTACCAATTTGATTTGGAGGAATATATGGAAAAAGTTGATTCATATATAGATTTGAAAGGCGAAATGTTTGGGTCTTTAGCTTATAATAATGATGAAGCTGTGAATAAACTTATTGATATTATTGAAAATAATTTTGAGGTTATGGATAACCAAAAAAATGAGAGAAATAAGTTTTTCAGATATAATGACAATAAGAACTGCAAGAGGATATATGATTGTGTAATAAGTAAAATTAAATAAATATTTTATAAATGATGAGGAAGGTAATATGAAGAAGAATTTAGTATCTATAATTACTCCCATGTATAATTCTGAAAAATTTATTGAAGCAACCATAAAATCAGTATTAAACCAAACTTATCAAGAATGGGAAATGTTAATTATTGATGATTGCTCAACAGATAATAGTCCTAATATAGTCAAATCTTATATGCAACAGGATAGCAGAATAAAATGTATAAAGACTGAGACTAATAAGGGTGTCTCTAATGCTAGAAATTTAGCACTAAGCAAGGCAACAGGACAATTTATAGCTTTTTTAGATAGTGATGACCAGTGGAATAGTAGTAAATTAGAAAAACAAGTAAACTTTATGTTAGAAAATGATTATGTAATATCATTTACTTCATATGAACTGATGGATGAAAATGACAAAAAATTAAACAAGGTAATAAAAGTACCACCTAATGTAGATTATAGAAGATTATTAAAAGGAAATATCTTAGGATGTCTTACTGTTGTAATAGATAAGTCTAAGCTAGATTTTGAAATAAAAATGAGTGGTGTAAGACATGAAGATTATGTTTTATGGTTATCTATATTGAAAAGAGGGCATATTGCCCACGGAATAAACGAAGTTTTAGCATTATATAGAAAGTCTAGTAATTCACTAAGTGGTAATAAAATAAAAGCTGCCATGTGGACTTGGAATATATATAGAAATATAGAAAAAATACCTCTATACAAAGCTGTATACTACTTTATTAATTATGGAATAAATGGAATCAAAAAAAGTTAGATAGAGAGGAAGATTTAATTAATGTATAAATATAAATTTACTGTATTTACTCCAACATATAATAGAGCTCATTTACTTGAAAATTTGTACAATGATTTAAAAGCTCAAACTTATGATTTCAATGATTTTGAATGGCTGATTGTTGATGATGGAAGTGAAGATGGTACTAAAGAATTAGTTGAAAAATTTATATCAGAAAATAAATTAAATATAAGATATATATACAAAGAAAATGGAGGAAAACATACTGCAATAAATCTAGGTGTAAAAAATGCAGATGGAGAGCTATTTTTCATTGTAGATAGTGATGATGGTTTAATTAAAGATTCTCTTGAAATTGCTAATAATGAATGGAATTCTGTAGAGAATAAAGAAGGATTTAGTGGAGTTGTTGGACTTTGTGTATACCCAAGTGGAGATTTAATAGGGACAGAAATGCCTGAAGATAAGAAAATATGTCACTTTGCAGACCTATATTTTAAGTACGGTGTTAAGGGAGATAAAAGTATAGTATTTGTAACTGATGAACTTATAAAATTTCCTTTTCCAGAAAGAAAAGAAGTGAGATTTTTACCAGAAAGTGTAGTATGGAATGAAATGTCTAAATACTATAAAGTTAAATGTGTAAACAAGCCTATGATAATAAGAGATTATTTGGATGATGGTTTAACAAAAAATATCTTAAGTAAAAATTCGTTAAGAGGTAGAGCGTTAGAATTTTTATATTTGATAAATCAAAATACATATCCTTTAGGTAAATATCCATATATGTGGATAAAAAATTACATAAATTTAGCTAGATATTCATTGTTGTCCGATAGCCATTATTTTGGAGAAATCAATAAAATATCTGATAAATTGTTGTATTTAGTATTATTCCCATTAGGATATTACAAATATATTGGACAAAGAAAATTAGTATCTAAGTAAACTTGTTGGTATAGTACTGCTAGTTGCTATATAAGGAGAGTAAAAATATGAATGAGCCTTTAGTATCGATAATTACTCCTGTATATAATTCAGAAGAGTTTTTATCAGAGACAATAAAGTCAATCCAAAATCAAACTTATAAAAATTGGCAGCTTTTATTAGTGGATGATTGTTCTAAGGACAATTCAAGTGAAATTATAAAAAGTTTTCAAAAAGAAGATGCTAGAATAAAATATATAAAGCTTGAAAAAAATTCTGGAGCTGCAGTATCTAGGAATGTAGGAATTAAAAATGCGGAAGGTCGATTTATTGCATTTATAGATAGTGATGATTTATGGGATAGTAAAAAGTTAGAAATTCAGATAGGATATATGTTAAAAGAAAATATCGGATTTTCTTTTACATCTTATAGATATATGAGAGAAGATGGAACAAAAACAAGTAAAGTTGCAAGAGCTCCTAAAAAGATTGATTATGAAGGGTTACTTAGAAATACTATAATAGGGTGCTCTACTGTAGTCATTGATAAGAATATCGTAGGCGAATTTAATATGCCTTTGGTAAGAAGAGGACAAGATACTGCAACTTGGTTACAATTACTTAAAAAAGAAGAGTATGCGTATGGTATTTATGAAGATTTAGTAAATTACAGATTAGTTGGAAATTCTATATCTAGTAATAAAATAAAAGCATTAAAGAGAACTTGGAATACTTATAGAAATGTTGAAAATTTAAGTTTACCAAAAAGTCTATATGTATTTTGTTTTTATGTTTTCAATGCTATCAAGAAGAGAGTATAAGTTTTATATACTTGGAGGTAAAAATAATGAAAATAGCTATAGCTGGGACTGGATATGTAGGATTGGTTACAGGTGTTTGTCTAGCAGAAGTAGGTAATAAGAATATAATTTGTGTTGATGTAGACGAGCAAAAGGTTAAATCAATGAAGCTAGGAATAGCTCCTATATATGAAGAAGGCCTAGAAGAACTTATGGTTAAAAATTACAATAGAGGAAGAATAGACTACACTACTGACTATAAAAAAGCTTATGAAGATGTAGATGTAATATTAATAGCTGTAGGCACGCCAGAGAGAAGTGATGGTTCAGCTAATTTAGATTATATAAAGGCAGTTGCAAAGCAAATAGCTGAAACTGTAACGAAAGATACTCTAGTGGTAATAAAATCTACAGTACCAATTGGTACAAATGAAGAAATAGAAGATTATATAAGTAGAAATTTAAAAAATGATGTGAAAATAGAATTGGCATCTAATCCAGAGTTTTTGTCACAAGGGACAGCAGTAAGAGATACTTTACATGCTTCAAGAATTGTTATAGGTGTAGAAAGTGAATGGGCTAGAGACATATTACAGAAAATTTATGAGCCTTTTAATCAACCTATAATAGTTACAAATAGAAATAGTGCTGAAATGATAAAGTACGCATCAAATAATTTCTTGGCACTTAAAATATCATTTATGAATGATATTGCAAATCTTTGTGAAATAGCTGGAGCTAATGTAGAAGATGTGGCTTTAGGAATGAGTTATGATGATAGAATTGGAAGTAAGTTTTTAAAGGCAGGTATAGGGTATGGAGGTTCTTGTTTCCCAAAAGATACAAAAGCACTTCATTGGTTATCTGAACATAATGGCTATGAACTAAAAACAGTAAAGGCTGCAATAGAAGTTAATGAAAGTCAAAAGCTTAAATTAGTTAGAAAAGCATCAAAATTAGTTGAGAGTTTTCAAGATATGAAGGTTGCTGTATTAGGTCTGACTTTTAAACCAGATACTGATGATATAAGGGAAGCACCATCTATACCGAATATAAAATATTTGCTTGAAAGAGGAGCAAGAGTAACAGTATATGACCCAATTGGTGTCAACAATACTAAGAAAATATTTGGCGATTCTATACTTTATGCCAATTCTATAGATGATACAATAGAAGATGCAGAGATATGTTTTATAATGACAGAATGGAAAGATGTCCTAAATTATGATATACATAAGTATAAGGAAAAGATGAAAAATCCTCTAGTTCTTGACGGAAGAAACTGTTACAAGATTAAAGATATGGAAGAACTTGGGATTGAGTATTATTCGATAGGAAGGTAAATATTATGAAGACTGTTTGTTATTTAGCTGATGGGTCAAATCCTCATACTTTAAAATGGTGTAGTTTTTTTAAGAATAAAGGATATGACATTCATGTAATCTCTCTAAATGGAGGTCACATGGAAGGTATACAAATTTATGACTTTGGTTCTAATGTAGAAGAGCTAAAAAATGAAAATATTTCTAAAAAAACAGGATACCTAGGCTCAATAAAAAAAATAAAGAAGCTAGTGAATGAAATAAAGCCAGATATATTACATGCACAGTATGCAAGTAGTTATGGATTTATAGGAAGTTTACTTGGGTATCATCCATATATTATTTCTGTTTGGGGTACTGATATTTATGATTTCCCCAACAATGGTTTTATACAAAAACAAATTATAAAGCATAACTTTAGAAAAGCAGACTATATTTTTTCAAATAGTAGGGATATGGCTAAAGAGGCTAATAAATATACAGCAAAACATGTAGATGTAACCTTTTTCGGAGTAGATATGGATAGATTTAAACCTATGGAAGTAGAAAAAGAAGATGCTTTTGTAATAGGAATTATAAAGAGCTTAGAAAAAAAATACGGAATAGAATATTTAATACAGGCATTTAAGATGTTGAAAGATGAATATAAAGAGAAGAAAATAATTCTTAAAATAGGTGGCTCTGGTAGCCAAATGGACAATCTAATGAATTTAACTAAGGAGTTAGGTATAGAAGACGATGTTCAGTTTTTAGGAAGAATATCTCCTGAGAATGTCAGTAAGACCTTTAATTCTTTTGATGTAACTGTATTTCCTTCTTTAAGAGAGGGATTTGGTGTGGCAGCTATAGAATCAGAAGCCTGTCAAGTACCTGTCATAGTTACAAATGTAGGTGGACATCCAGAGTCTGTATGGGAAAATGAAACTGGTTTAATTGTAGAACCAAAACAACCAGAAGAAATAAAAAATGCGATAGTAAAATTAATGGAAGATGATGAACTTAGACTTAGTATGGGTACAAAAGGACGTCAGTTTGTTAAAGAAAATTATGAAGTTAATCTAAACTTTAATGATATAGAAAAAATTTATGACTCTATATTGGATAAACATAAAAAATAAAATTAAAAAATACAGCAAAAGATAGATGTTGTTGGCTATGCTTAGGTGCGTAGCTTTTGCTGTTTAATGGAGGGCTTCTAGTTATGCGAGAAGGTATAGATTTAGAGAAAGAAAGCTTTTTTGATAAGCTTTTTAAGAAATATAAATTTAGACAATTAACATTATTAATTCTAGATATTTGTAGCGTGCTAGTAGCATTTCGAATGTCTTTGAGTTTGACAGGTAATTTAAATGTATTCACTATTAATGATGTAATAATTTCAGTTTGTATATATATTGTACTTCATATAGTATCATTTAGATTATTTAAGTGTTACAACACATTATGGAGATATGCAGGAGAAGAAGAAATTATCTCTATTTTTATTGCAACTTTAGCTTATTTAATACCAGCTTATATAATCAATAAATTATTAGGCTTTGATTATCCCATAATGTTTTATGTATTAAATACAATATTTATTATAATGTTTACAAGTGGTGCGAGAATAGCATACAGAGCTATAAGAATAGTCCTGAATAAGACATATTCCAGAGGAAAGGTTTCAAATATCCTTATAATTGGAGCAGGAGATGCTGGCGAAATGGTTATACAGGAGCTAAAAAGGAATCCAGAACTTAAAAAGGTAGCAGTGGCTATAATTGATGATGACGAAAATAAAGTTGGAAGAATAATTCATAATGTCAAGATTGTAGGGACAACTTCAAATGTAAAAGATGTAGTCGAAAAATACAATATAGATGAAATAATCTTTTCAATTGCAAATATAGAAAAACATAGAAAAAAAGAAATTATTGATATGTGTAAAAATACTAACTGTAAAATAAAGACAATACCAGGAATTTACGAAATTATAGATGGAAAAGTCGATATAAAACAGATTAGAGAAGTAGATATAGAAGATTTATTGGGGAGAGAGCCAATAAAAACAAATTTAAGAGAGATAAGTAATTATATTGAAGGAAAAGTAATTCTAATAACTGGAGGCGGAGGCTCAATTGGTTCAGAGCTTTGCAGACAGATTGCAGGATTTAATCCTAAAGAACTTATTATAGTTGATAATTATGAAAATAATGCTTATGCAATACAACAAGAATTGGTTAGAAAATATAGAAATAAATTAGATTTAAAGACTATAATAGCATCAATAAGAGAAGAAAAAAGAATGGATGAGATATTTAATAAATATAAACCGGAAGTAGTATTTCATGCAGCAGCACATAAACATGTTCCTCTTATGGAATCAAGTCCTGGTGAAGCTATAAAAAATAACATATTTGGGACTTTAAACATAGCTGGCTTGTCTTCAAAATATAGAGCTAAGAAATTTGTCCTTATATCTACAGATAAGGCTGTAAATCCTACTAATATAATGGGAGCTACTAAAAGAGCAGCTGAAATGATTATACAGACTATTAATGCTGAAAGTGAGACTGAATTTGTTGCTGTTAGATTTGGAAATGTACTTGGCAGTAATGGAAGTGTAATTCCACTTTTTAAAAAGCAAATAGAAGATGGTGGACCAGTTACAGTTACACATCCAGATATCATTAGATATTTTATGACAATACCAGAAGCAGTAGGATTGGTTATACAAGCTGGAGCTATGGCTAAAGGTGGAGAAATATTTGTGCTTGATATGGGAGAGCCTGTAAAAATCTTAGATTTAGCAAAAAATTTGATTAAATTCAGTGGATTTGAGCCAGATGTTGATATAAAAATTGAATTTTCTGGTCTTAGACCAGGAGAAAAATTATATGAAGAACTACTTATGTCAGAAGAAGGTCTATTGGATACAGAGCATAAAAAGATTTTTATTGGTAGACCAATAGATGTTGATAGAGAAAAAATAACAAAATACTTAAAACTTTTAAGAGAAATTACTAACAATGAAGAAATTGAAAAAATAGATAGTGTTATGAGAAAATTAGTGCCAACTTACATTAAACCAGAAGATGCTAATATCAAGGAAATTGCAACAACTCGTGAGAAGTAGAATATATTTCTAATTTGTAACCAGAGGGAGCAAAAAGAAACAAATATATGTGAAAAAGAAACAAAAGATTACAAAAAGATTACAAAAAGATTACAAAAAAGGTTGCAATTTATTTTGATGTAAGTTAGAATGTTAATTAGGAATTGGAAACAAATGAAAAAAATGTTAAATTTTCGAAAGGATTAGGTATTTAAGATTATGATGAATATTAAAAATAAAAAACATATATTAAAAAAATTTATAGCTATGGTGTTAATAGCAGGAGTTGTCACAGTAGAAGCAGGAGCAATAACAGCTAGTGCAGCAGAGCTAACTAATTCACCTATGACTGCAACAGTAGACCAATGTGATTTCTTAAACATGAGAAGTGGAGCTAGTGCAAATGACTCAGTAGTAGGAAAGATAAACACAGGAGACAAAGTTGAAGTTTTAGAATTACATTCAAATGGATGGATTAAAATAAAATCAGTTGACAATGTTACAGGATGGGTAAATGGAGACTATTTAACTATTGAAGGTGGAAATGTAGATGCAAAGGTACAAAATGTTTTAAACTTAGCATTTAAGCAACAAGGTAAACCATATAGATGGGGAGCAACTGGACCAAACTCTTTTGATTGTTCTGGGTTCACTTCTTATGTCTATAAAAATGGAGCAGGAGTTAATTTACCAAGAGTATCAAGATCACAATCAACAGTAGGAAAGAAAGTATCAAGAGCAGAATTAAAACCAGGAGATTTAGTTTTCTTTGGTTCAGGTGGTTCAATTAATCATGTTGGACTATATGTAGGAGATTCTAAATTCATACATTCACCACAAACAGGAGATGTAGTAAAAGTTACTAGCATGGCTCCAGGAACTAATTATGCAAAAAGACTTATAACTGCTACACGTGTTTTACAATAATAAGATAGATTTACATAGGATTGAATATTAACATTAAGTATGTAGAGTTACATTTAATGTTTTACATAAATATTGAAATGATTAGTAATATTAAAATAGTAATGAACGTTATAAAAACAGCAAAGAAGATAAATTTCTTTGCTGTTTTTTTTATAATAAATTATTTCATATTATAATCAAATATCAAATATAAATTTTAACTATATTATTCAATATTTGACAGATAATATGAATTTTAGATATACTTAGTAAGGAGTATATTGTAAAAAAAAATAAATTTTAGAAATTAAGGGGGATGAAATGAAAAAAATAAGTATATTAGTATTATCGCTTATAATGACACTTACAATGTGCAGCGTAAGTTCATTTGCTGATTCATCAAATGATAAGGAAATGAGAGCTGCTTGGATATCTACAGTTTATAATTTAGACTGGCCTAAGACTAAAAATAATGAAGCCAAGCAAAAAAAGGAATACACAGATTTATTAGACAAATTAAAAAGTGCAGGTATAAATACAGCAGTGGTTCAAGTAAGACCAAAATCAGATGCTTTATATAAATCAAATATAAATCCATGGTCTGAATATCTTACAGGTACACAAGGTAAAGACCCTGGATATGACCCATTACCATTTTTAATAGAAGAAGCACATAAAAGAGGTATGGAATTCCATGCATGGTTTAACCCATATAGAATAACTATGGCAGATGAGAGTATTGATAAATTACCAGCTAACCATCCAGCAAAGAAAAATCCAAGTTGGGTAATTAAACATGGAAATAAGTATTACTATGACCCAGGTCTACCAGAAGTTAGAAAGTACATAGTTGATAGTATAGCAGAAGTTGTTCAAAATTATGACATAGATGGTGTTCATTTTGATGATTACTTCTATCCAGGAGTAAGTTTCAATGATAATTCGACATATCAAAAATATGGAAATGGACAGAATAAAGACAATTGGAGAAGAGAAAATGTAAATACTCTACTTAGAGATGTAAAAGCATCTATAAAGAGTATAAAGTCTAATGTTGTATTTGGTGTAAGTCCAGCTGGAATATGGAGAAATAAGAGTAGTGACCCAACAGGCTCAGATACATCAGGTAATGAAAGTTATGTAGGTACATATGCAGATACAAGAGCATGGATAAAACAAGGATTAGTTGATTATGTAGTTCCACAACTTTATTGGCCAATTGGTCTTAAAGCTGCAGATTACTCTAAATTAGTAGCATGGTGGGCTAATGAAGTAAAAGGAACAAATGTAGACTTATACATAGGACAAGGTATATATAAGCAAGGTCAATCAAGTTATAATGGACAAAATATAGCAAAAGAAATAGTACAACAAGTAACATTAAATAGAAAATATAGTGAAATAAAAGGTAGTATGTATTTTTCAGCTAAAGATATAGCAAATAGTACTTCTATACAAAATGATTTAAAGAGTCTATATTCTAGTAGTAATGAAGAGCCAGTTACCCCACCATCAAATGTTAAAGTGGAAAAATTAAGAGGTAATGAAAGATATGATACAGCAGTAGAAATAAGTAAAAAAGGTTGGGCTACAAACTCAGATACAGTAGTGTTAGTAAATGGATATTCTATAGTTGATGGTATAACATCAACACCACTTGCTACAGCAAATGATGCTCCTATATTATTGGTAAATAAGGATAATATACCAACATCTACTAAAAATGAGATAAAAAGACTTAATCCAAGTAAAGTTGTTCTAATAGGAGGAAATAACTCTATTGGAGATAAAGTTGAGAATGAGATAAAAGATACACTATCAAACGTATCAATAAATAGAGTTGGTGGTTCAGATAGATATAGTACATCTTTATTAATAGCAAAGGAATTAGTAAAAACTAATCCAGTAGAAAAACTATATATAACAAGTGGTACAGGTGAAGCAGATTCTCTTTCTATAGCTTCAAAAGCAGGAGAGGAAAAGCAACCAATAGTATTAGTATCAAAAGACAATGTAAGTGACGATGTTTACAATTGGATATCAGATTTAAAAGTAAAGGATGCCTATTTTATAGGTGGTAATCTAAGTATATCTGATTCAGTAATAAACAAATTAGATAAGGTTATTACAAATGATGTATCTAAAAATAGAATAGCTGGAGAAAATAGAGAAGAAACGAATGGAAAAGTAATACAAAAATTCTATCCAAATGCTGAATATCCATCAATGTTTGTAAGTAAAAGTAATCAGTTAGTAGATGCATTAACATCAGGTCCTTTAGCAGCTAAATTAAAATCACCAGTAGTTATGCTTGGAAATAGTGTTACATCTGCTCAGAAAACTGCCTTAGAGCCTAAGAAAACGACTCTAGTATATGAAGCTGGTGATGGCATAAATCAAACTTCATTAAATACTTTCTTAAACTTAGTTAAGTAATAGAAAAATTTGTTTGATATACAGTTTGTTTTATAAGAATAAAATGAAAATTATAAATATAAATTAGAAAATAAAAAAGAACTATACACATTTTATAATCAAGTATCATAATAACTTGAAGATAATTATGCGATATAGTTCTTTTTTAATGTTTAATCTTATATTTACAATAAACTTTACATTAAGTTTCTTATTGTTTAAATTCTATGTCATTAAATATAAAATCATGTAATATGTCTAATGTATCTGGGTCAAATCTAAGAACCCATCCAGCTTTTCCATATATACCACCTGTACTGTGAATTTCATCATCAATAGGGAATTCAAATTGCTTGACATTCAAGTCACCCATTTTTAAAACTTGTGCTCCTAAAGAAAGTATTGCATTAGGTTTCATGTTAGTTTTAACATATGGAAGAACAGCATCTAATAAACCTGGATATTTAGTGACAGGTAAAGTTTCTGTTTTCTTGATTATAGCTTGTATAATCTGTCTCTGTCTGCCATCTCTAGCAAAAGCTGTATCATTGTGTCTGATACGTGCAAAAGATAGTGCTTGATATCCATTTAAAGTTTGTTCTCCTGATTTTTTAATGTATTGTATGCTACCTTTATCATCACTCTTATTCCAACCATAAGTCTCAGGAATAAATTTATTTAATTCTTTTATTTCACCTTTTTCAATGGTAACTTCAACGCCACCAATAGCATCAATTATATACATAAATGATTCGAAATTAACACAAGCATAATTCTGAATATCAATATTAAAATTCTCTTCAATTGTTTGTATTAATAAATCAGCTTGTCCATAAGCATAAGCATGAGTAAGTTTTTGTTTACCATGACCAGGGATGTCTACATAACTATCACGAGCTAATGATGTAAGTTTGATATCATTGTGTTTGTTATCAATAGTAAGTATCATCATAGCATCTGACCTTGAAGAATCTTCATTTGGTCTAGCATCTGTTCCCATAAGTAGTATGTTAGTTATTCCATTTTCATTTTTATGGTCATTATTATTTAACAAATCACTATTTATGCTTGAGTCATGAATAGCAGATAATTTATAATAAAAGTATCCATAGACGCTTATAGGGAATATTACTACCAAGAAAGCCAGTAGTATAACAAATTTCTTTAATTTTGACAAAAGTACCCCTTCTTTCTTCTTTTTCCTGTATATTTTTTAATAGCATACACTTAATTATATTAAAGTATTGAGATATATTCAATACTTGTTTCAGTTACAAAAAAAAGACAAAGATATAAATTATAAGAAAATTTGTCAATTTATATATATAATTAAAAGTATATGTAATATATTAAAAAAATTTAATTTAAAATTTAAAATAAAAACACACCTCACAATTACAAAGAAACTTGCATTTGAGAGGTATGTACTTACTATAAAATTATTGATTTGTTTTGTAAATACTTATTCTTCCAACATAATATCTTCAAATATAAAATCATGCATTGCATCTAATTCATATTCTTCAAAAGGAATTACATAGCCTGCTTCACCTATTTTTCTACCATTGTCAGTAGAAAGAGGGAATTCCATAGATTTAAGATTTAAATTTCCTATGCTTAATAAATCTTTTCCTAAAGATATTATTTCGTTAGGATTCATATTAGTTTTTACATATGGAAGTATTGTATTAACTAGATTAGGATATTTAGTAACTGGTAAATCCTTAACACCATTTATCAAGCTTTGTATAACACTTCTTTGTCTTCTATCTCTTTGGTCTGTACTATCATTTTTTCTTATACGAGAAAATGCAAGTGTCTGGTATCCATTTAATTCTTGCTCACCTGAGTTTCTTATATATTTAAGAGAACCCTTGTCATCACTTTTATTCCACTTATAAGTTTCAGGTATAAATTTATTTAATTCTCTTATTTCACTCTTATCAACAGTAACAGTGACTCCACCTAGAGCATCAACTATATCCATAAAAGAGAAAAAGTCAACTACAGCATAGTTTTGTATGTCAATTTCGAAGTTTTCTTCTATAGTTTCTATCAATAAGTTAGCTTGTCCATATACATAAGCATGTGTTAGCTTTTGTTCACCATGTCCTGGTATATTAACATAAGTATCTCTATTTAATGAAGTTAATTTAAGGCTTTTATTTTTATTATCAATAGTCAGTATCATCATGGCATCTGAACGAGAAACTTCTTCTCCTGGTCTTGCATCTGTACCTAACAATAATATATTTGTGATACTTTCTTCATTTTTATAGTCATTACTACTAAGCGCCTCTGTATTTATACTATCATCTTGGATAGTTTTTAATTTAGTAAAAACATATCCATATATGCTAACAGGAAATGCTATAACTAAAAGGGCTAGAAATATAACGAACTTTTTGAGTCCTGACAATAATATCCCCTACTTTCTAAATTTATTAATTACACACAGTTAATTATATTAAAAATTTGTTACATAAGCAATAAAAAACACAATAAATTAGCATAAGTTTGTCATAATATAATTATTTTTATAATATTTTATAGAAGAAAGTGTGTAGTTATTATTAATTTCCTTGGAATATGATTATATGAAGACTTAAATTTTTATAAATTGATGTATATATTGAAAAAAATATTTTCCTAGATATACTTATATCATCTTACAAAATGAGCAAATTGTAATTTAGAATTTTTAGTGTATAATAGGAATTGAAAATTTAAACTGATAAAAAATAATAAAAAATAATCATAAATTATATAATTTGGGGGAGGAAATGTATGATAAAATTAATAGCAACAGACTTAGATGGAACTTTGTTAGATGAGAAGAGCGAAATAAATCCAGAGTTTTATAAAGTATTTAAAAAATTAAGAGAGAGAGGGATAATGTTTTCAGCTGCAAGTGGTAGACAGTATCAGAATCTTATAAAGAAATTTGAAGATATAAAAGATGATATGATGTTTATCTCAGAAAATGGAACATTGGTAGTATATAAAGGAAAAGAAATATTATCAAATCCTTTGGATAAAGAATTAGTAAATGAAATTATAGAAACAACAAGAAGTGTAAAAGGGAAGAAAATTGTAATGAGTGGTAAAAAATACGCTTATATAGAAAGTAAAGATGAAGCGTTTATAGAAGAAGTTAGTACTTACTATGCAAAGTTTAAAGTAGTAGATGACTTGACTAAAGTAGAAGGAGATATATTAAAGATAGCCATATTTGACTTCAAAGGTGCAGAACATAATAATAGCATCTACTTTGAAAAGTTTTCTGATAGAGCTCAAGTATGTATTTCTGGAGTAGAGTGGCTTGATTTAACTGCAAAAGGTGCAAATAAAGGAAGCGCTATAAAAAAAGTACAAAGAATGTTAGATATAAAATATGAAGAAACTATGGTATTTGGCGACCAATTGAATGATGTGGAAATGATGAAGAGTGCTTATCATAGTTATGCCATGGAAAATGCAAATGAGTATTTGAAAGAAATTGCTAGATTCAGAGCAAAGAGAAATACTGAGAATGGTGTTGTAGATAAGATAAAAGAGGTCATAAAAATAGGATAGTCATTTATAGTGGGGGTCTAAATGAAAAAAATTATTTTAGCTGGTATAAATGATAAGTTAAAAGTAGCATATAAATTGCAACTTGAAAAGGTATTGGGAGATGTTGCAAAAATAGAAACTTATGATATAGAAGACTCAAACTTGTCAAATTGTGATGTTATAGTAGCGATGAATTATTTAGATGAACAGATAGTAGACAAATGGATAAAGAGAAATAAAGAAAAATTAGTTTTAGTAAAAACTATGTATACTAAAGATGTAGTGGAAAAGTTGAGTAAAATTCCAAAAGGAAAAAGAGTTCTCATTATAACTCCTGAATGGATATATACATTGGAATGTATAGCGATACTAAAAAAGTTAGGCATAAATCATATTGAATTTATACCATATAACAAAGAATTATTTGGTGTGAATATAGAAAATGTAGATACAGCAGTTTATTTGGGAGAAATTTTTTATAAACCAGATTTTATTACAAATTTTATTGATATTGGTTGGAGAGAAATCGTATATAATGGATATTTAGAAATATTGGATAGACTGGAAATAGACCCAAGTGTAGTATCATCTAAGTTAAAAGTAGTGAAAGAAAATGTATATAGTGAAGATGAGATTGATATTAAATCTATTATGGAAGATTTGAAATATAAAAATCGAGTAAGACATTTAATTGATTAAAAAATAGCTACGCATACTCGTGACTTTAGTCGTGAGTTAGTAGCTAAATTAGTCAGCATATAGGGAAACTTATATGTAGAGATAGTATAAAGCCTATCCAATACTACTTGAATTGCTGGAAACCCCTAAAGCTAACCAAACTAAAACATAAGGATGAAATAAACCTAAGTGTGAAAGTTACGAAAGTAGAAAAAATTGGTTAGATGGTATAAGGTTAAACCCTAA